>JBATTJ010000052.1:0-35469 GCA_049670485.1 Sulfitobacter sp. | reverse complement strand
CGTTATGACCACATGCAGTTTTTTCATGTCTTTGCCGTCATTTCGGCATCGCGGTCCGCAAGGCGCCATGCCTGGTCGCGCCCTGCATCGTAGGGAAGGGGCCATTGCGCGTGGCGGTCCCCAAGATTGGTCGCGGCATGCAAGGTCCAATAAGGATCGGCCAGATGCGGGCGCGCGATACACACCAGATCGGCGCGGCCCGCCAGCAGGATGGAGTTCACGTGGTCGGCCTCATAGATGTTCCCGACCGCCATCGTTTTGATCCCGGCCTCATTGCGTATCCGGTCCGAGAACGGGGTCTGGAACATGCGTCCATAAACCGGTTTGCCTTCGGTTGAGGTCTGTCCGGCGGAGACGTCGATGATATCCGCACCAGCAGCCTCGAACATTTTTGCAATCTGCACGGCTTCGTCTGGTGTCACGCCATCATCGCCTGCCCAGTCATTGGCCGAAATCCGAACCGACATCGGTTTGGCTTCGGGCCAGACGGCGCGCATCGCCTTGAGTACTTCGAGCGGATAGCGCATGCGGTTTTCCAGACTTCCGCCATACTCGTCAGTACGGTTGTTCGACAGCGGCGAGATGAACGAGGAGACCAGGTAGCCGTGGGCCGCGTGCAGTTCTATCATGTCAAAGCCCGCACGATCCGCCATCTGTGTTGCAGACACAAACTCGGCTTTGACGGCATCCATATCCGCGCGGTCCATCGCCTTTGGCGTGCTGTTTGCAGCCGACCAGGGAATCGCCGAGGCGGACAAAAGCTGCCAATTACCCTCGGGCAACGGCTTGTCCATGCCTTCCCAGCCGATACGCGTCGATCCTTTACGACCTGCATGCCCGATTTGGCAGCATGTCTTTGCCGCAGTCTCCGAGTGGATGAAGCCGTTGAGCCTTGTCCATTCGGCCTCATGGGCGGGTTTATAGAGACCGGGACAGCCCGGTGTGATCCTGCCATCCGCAGACACACAGGTCATTTCGGTATAGACAAGTCCTGCGCCCCCCTTTGCCCGCTCCGCGTAGTGGATAAGGTGCCAGTCCGTCGGCGCACCGTCGACCGCCTTGTACTGCGCCATGGGGGAGACAACGACGCGGTTGCTCAGCTCCATTTCCCGCAAACGGAATGGCGCAAACATCGGCGCACGGGCACGGCCGTTGGACCTGCCGCCTGCCTGCTCCATGAACCACGCCTCGGCAGAGCCAAGCCACGCCGGATCGCGTGCGCGCAGGTTTTCATGGCTGATCCGTTGGGAGCGCGTCAGCAGCGAATAGTTCAACTGCACAGGATCAAGATGCAGATAACGCTCGACATCCTCGAACCACTCGACAGAGTTTCTGGCAGCAGATTGCAGGCGCAAAACTTCGAGGCGGCGCAGTTCTTCGTAGGTGGCAAAGGCTTCTTTTGGCGTGGCTTCGGTCGCAATCGTTTCAGCCAGGGTGGCCGCACTTTCAAGTGCGAGCTTCGTGCCTGACCCGATCGAGAAATGCGCTGTAGCCGATGCATCGCCCAACAGCACGACATTCTCGTGGCTCCAGTTTTCACACAGCACGCGGGGGAATTGTATCCAAGCAGACCCCCTGATGTGATTGGCGTTGGTCATCAGCGCATGACCGCCCAGATGGTCTTTGAAAACCTCTTCGCAGATCGCAATAGTTTCTTGTTGGCTCATCTCGCCAAAGCCGAAATTATCAAACGTATCTTGGCTGCATTCGACGATGAAAGTCGCAGTGTCATCGTCGAATTGATAGGCATGGACCCAAATCCAGCCTTTGTCCGTCTGCTCAAAGATAAAGGTAAAAGCATCATCAAATTTTTGGTGCGTGCCCAGCCAAACGAACTGGCACCGGCGCATGTCGATGTCGGGTTTGAAGATATGGTCGAAATCACTGCGGGTCTTTGAATTCAGGCCATCTGCAGCAACGACGATATCATACTCGTCCATATAATCCGCAGCCGATCCCACATTCGTCTCGAACCTCAGGTCGACCCCGAGGGAGTGGGCACGGGCCTGCAAGATCAGCAGTAGTTTCTTGCGTCCGATGCCGCAAAATCCGTGACCGCTTGATACCAGCTTTTGCCCTTTATGAAGCAGCGCGATATCATCCCAATAGGCAAAATGGGCACGAATTTCTGCGGCACTTACAGGATCATTTGCTTCAAGGTTGGTCAGTGTCTCATCAGACAGCACAACGCCCCAACCGAATGTATCGTCCGGCTTGTTGCGCTCAAAAACGACAACTTCCGCATCGGGCATTCGCAACTTGCTCGAGATGGCGAAATACAAACCAGCAGGGCCACCACCAAGACACGCAATCCGCACAGACAAACCCTCCACAAGCTCAAGATATGAAAATGCTAGGGCAGGGGTGATATTACTTCAAGTAAAAATGTTTTAAGTTTGAAGTTAATGGTTGGCGCGTTTGGCTTTCTGATGCGAAGGAGGCTGAATGAGGATGGATGCTCCGCAGTAGGCTGATCGCCCACGTCGCATACCGCCTATTGGCAGATACCTGCGCCGAATACGGACCTCAAACATGGGTACAACTCCGGGACAAGGGGTCTTGCAGTTCATTGCGAGTAGCCTTAAAGCCGTAAAAACAACCACGGTGGCGAGTTGGCGGAGTGGTTACGCAGCGGATTGCAAATCCGTGTACAGGAGTTCGATTCTCCTACTCGCCTCCAAATTTCCACAATATATAGCGCAACTTACAAAACATCTCACAGGATGTTGTAAATTTCGTTTCGTACACAACTCGTACACAGTCCGCGTGCAGTTTTTTCTACGCTGCGCTGATTTTTAGCGTATAGTGTTTAACAATAGGTACTTAGCGGGAGCAACATTCAATGAGTTACGGCACTAGCACAATACATGTGCACAAGAAACTCAGGTTGGATAAGCGCTTCGGTAGCGAAAATTGGTATGCACGGCTGACGTTGGATAACGGCAAACGCATTGTAAAAAGCACAAAAACAGATGATTTAGAACAAGCTAAGGAGCGTGCGCTTGAACTATATTACGAAACGCAGGCACGCATAAAGAATAAACTCCCCGCACAAACCCGTAAATTTAAGCATGTAGCTGAATTCGCCATCAATCGAATGCAGAATGAGCTAAACGAGGGTGCTGGCAAACAATCTTACAATGACTATGTTTCCGCTTTGCGCCGTTGGTTCATACCTTACTTTGAAGCAACCGACGTCGCAAAAATCGACATGGCTGCACTGACAGCGTTTGATGCGTGGCGCACTGAAAGAAACAAGAAGCCATTTTCCCAAAGCGGCATCAATAATCACAACGCGGCACTTAACCGTGTTTTTGACGAAGCCGAGTTGCATGGCTGGCTTGTGAAATCACTGCGCCCTACCCTGTTAAACAAAGGCGTAAAAAGCGAGAGTAGAGGCAGCTTTACGGACGCAGAGTACAAGAAGATTTATACGACTCTTCGCACATGGCACAAGAAAACCAATAATGCGAAAGCGGCAGCAACGCGCGAGGTGTTACGCAATTATGTACTGTTTTTGGCTAACACTGGTGTACGGCACGGGACAGAAGCGCTTGGGCTGCGCTGGCGCAACGTTGAATGGCAGGAAAGCTTAGGAGAACGGTATTTGGTGGTGAATGTGGACGGCAAAACGCGTAAGCGTAGCGCAGTCACACGAGATACAGTTGAAAACTACTTGGACAGGCAAAGTAAGCTGAACCCAACTATCAACTTTGACAGCTTCGATGAGCTTGTCTTAGCTAAAAGCGAAGAATATGTGTTTACAACGCGCTTTGGCAAAGTTGCCACCATTTTCAACTTGAACCGCGCATTCAACGCTTTGCTGGACGAGTTGGATTTGAAACTGGGCGCTGACGGCAAAACAAGAACGCTTTACAGCTTGCGGCACTACTATGCGACACGCGACCTGAAACGCGGTGTCAGCACTCACGCTCTGAGCAAACAGATGGGCAACAGCACAGCGATGCTGGACAAACACTACAGCAAATACAGCCCACTTCTAAACGCTGAGATGCACAGCGGCAGGAACATGCGCAAGGCCGTTGAGGAAGTTGCTAAGACTGCGGATGTTGGATTGGTGGATATGGCATTTGGCATGCTGGCAACAGGCAAGCTTGCTGAAACTGAACTGCTAGCTGCAATTGGCGTTGGGCGCGACGGCTACGTCGTGACAGAAGAAATTGCGATGAAAGCTGTGGCGGCAAAGGGTGATGGCTTGATTGAAAGCGCAACACTGTTGCGCATTTTGAATGGCTAGCCAGCGCAGCTTTGCGCTGCGCTAGGCGTTCCATGTTACTTTGCTTTGGGCTTGCGCATTGCTGCTGCAACAGCTTCGTCAAGTTCTCCACTAGCCGCAGCCGCATACAAAGCCTCCAGCGCCCCCTCAACCTCCGCCAGCACCTTCACAAACACAGCGTTTCCATCTTTGCCCAGTGCCAGCGCCTTGCTTCCGTACTTGCACTGCACATACCAGCCGCCATCTTGTTCAAAAAACCAAGCCCGCACTTTGCGCATCCGCTCCGTAAGTACCTTTTCGCCATCAGCATTCTTAACCCAAACCTTGCGTCGAACTTGATAGCTTTCGCCCTGCCGTGCGGCAGCCGCCGCTTTCAGTTGCTCCTCAATCCCTGCGATAAGCTTTTGCCTGCGTTGCTGCACAGGGTCTTGCTTGTTTGCACGGGTAACGGATTTGACGGTGAGTTTAGATAGTACAGACATCAATTTGCTCCTTATGTTGCTCACATAAGTCTGCTGTCTCGTATCAAAAATACGACCTAAACCAGAAACTCAGGGAAATTGACCGCGTCCGGCGTTCTCAATCATGTTTTCAGCTTGTTTGATGTAGCGCGACACGGTTGCTGACACTGTGCGGCGATAATTTTCAACAGTGTTTACTTCGTCTGCCTTTTCGCGCTCCTGCACTCTAATGCCAGCTCGTTTTGCCAATTCAAAGTTGCCGATAGCTTCGCCCTTGCCGACTGCGTCCAGCTTGGCATCATAGAGGTCAAAACACTTTTTGAGCGCAGCTGGCACAACGGGTTTGTGCATGCTGTAACGTGCTTTGCTCTTTTTGACGGACCGAATAAGACGACCAGTTTCTGGCTTTAGATACTTTTTCAGTATGTTATTTAAGCGCCAATCAATGTGCTTGCGCTGCGCATCAAGTGGTATGCTGACAAGCAGTCTATTTGTGTCAGCTATGACTTCAGCTGCAATTTCCTCATCGTCTATTACAGATACGGATTTGCCACGTATGACAGGTTCGGCAAACAGATAAGCGCCACGCCCTTCAAGCGTGTTAACACGCTCGCGCCACCAGGTGCAAAACGCATGGTGATGCTCACCTTCATAACTCACATCGCCAAAGTCAGCGTATGTCTGTTCAAAGCCAGAGCCGCGATTCCTGCAGGCGTTCTTGTAACCCTCATTCAACGTTAGCGCATACCACCACCAATAATACGGTGATGCTTCGACCTTAAACGGCACAGGATTCTTATAGCTCCCAAAAGTTGGGTGCTGAGACATAAAAAAACGTCTCATGTGTTAACAACCATCAAAGTACTCAATCCTTGCTTGAAGTTAACAGAGCCGGAACATGCGATAACTGTTTCATCGCTTGATGACAAGCGTGTTAATCCAAAAAAGGAACTAAAACAATGACTAACCTAAATACAAACCTCAATATCGCAAACACAACTCTCGCAGCATTTCAAAAGCGTGTTAACACGCTTTTCGCCGAGCGTGAGGAGTGGGAGACTACTTTGCTAGCGACAGCAAACCAGCGCCTCTATCAACTGCTTGGCGACATCTACACTGTATATTTGCAAGCAAAGGACGGTAGTGACGTTGACGCACAAAAGTATGATTGGCTGCTTAAAGAAGTAAAAAAGCGCAACATCCCCACAGCCAAAAACCCAACCTTCATCCAGCTCATCACAAAGCATGTGTTTAGCAACAGCGATACTGACAGCCGACGCGTTAACTCATATGCTCGTGTTTTGAGCTGTGCAGCACAAGAGGGTGTAGGTACCGGCAACGGCATTGCGGATTACATCAATGAACGTGGCGGCATCGAAGAAATCCGTTCTGCGCTTGCCAAAAATACAAAAACACCCAAGCAGCGTGCGTCGGAAGGGCGTAATGTTGCAGATGCAGCAAGCGCCATCGCAGTTGTAGCTAGCGACGAGCTTGCCCAGTACGCAACAAAAGCCAAAGGTCAGTACGTCGTCCTATTGGGCAAAATGAATGCGCAAGGGAACGTGGACGTTATGCACGTAGTATTTGAAAATGAAGTTTGTGAAAAACGCATTGCAGGCAAAACTGTTGTGTCTGGCGCTCTGTCAAATCTCTACAGCACCACCGCAAAAGCAAACAAGAAGGACGCCAAGCGCAAGGCTGCGGAAACAGATGCTGACGCAAAAAATAGTGTGTTCGATGAGGGTGCGACAAGCACTGCACAAGTTGACACGAAGCAGGCGGCGTAAGGAGAATTATGATGACAAATTCAACACCACACACAACCGCTGATATGGTCTTCGCCAACAACACGACAGTAAGCCAAATCAACGCCATCTTGTCAGGCAAGTACCCATTTCCAGCAAACGGAAAATCTGCGCTGTGCTTGTATGGGACGTATGGAACGGGCAAAACAACATACGCCAACATCTTCTGCAAAGAGTTTGAGTTTGCGAAAAGTAGCGTTGAATTGGCTGCTAGCACGCACTTTGTTTCGTGCCAAAAAACTGAAGCCATCAACAGTACGCTTACGAGGTGTCAAGCAATGACAAAACACATCTCGCTCAACAAGAGTGGCTATCACTACTTCATCTTTGACGAAGTGGACAACCTGACTGATGGCGCACAAAAGGCACTCAAAGCGTTCCTCAACACGCCTGACATAGTTTGCGTACTTACAACAAATTACTTGGAACAAATCGACAAAGGTCTGTTGAATCGCTGCGTCAAAGTCAACTTCAATGCAGCTGAACCGAAAGCTATCCGCAAGCGCGTACAACAAGTCTTGCGCAAAGATGGATTGCAGCTTGGTAATGACGAAATTGACGACATCATTCGAATGAGCGATGGAAGTTGGCGAGACATTTTACCAACTGCAACTTACCTTTCGAGTCAGGCACCAAAACCACCCACCTCTCTTCTGAAAATTATCAAATAAGAACGAAAAGCCCCAGCCAAGCGTTGGGGCTTTTGGCTACAAATCACGCATGCAGAAACTCGCCAATGCGCATGATGCAATCAACTAAACCTTGCCTTTTAGCAGCCTCAAACCTTTGTTGCCAAAGCATAAATAGACTGGGAGGCATTTATGGAAAATATCGAGCAATTCAAACAACATCTTCAACAGGCTTATTCGAGTTACTTGAAGTTGGACGGCGATGGAAAACATGCAGCATTTGAAATGGCTGTGACACTATTACGAAAGATGCTGCGCGACAGCAGCGGACAAAAACAACGACTCGCTGAGCTAGGAAGCACAGCAAAGTCAGGCTCAGCTAAACGGACACATGCTGAAAAAGCACGCGCAAAACTGACACGCAAGTCAAACGCGCAAAGTCCGCAATCCCCGCTAAAGCCAGTAAAAACAACGAGCAAAAATGAACTACGCAGAAAATGAACAACAGCGGCAAGCTATGGCAGCTTGGCTTGCGGCAAGAGACTTTACTGTTTTTGGGACGCTCAAAAGTACAGATGGAACTGCACTACATGACGCTGCTGGTGAACGGCTTGTGCGGCAGTTTTTCTGTGCACTGGATAGAACGTACTATGGAAATGCTGTGACGAATGTGGGCATGAGGCACAATAGAATTGTGTTCAAACATATGGGCACAAGCCAAGCAAACTTGCATTATCACTTCCTTGCCAAACCACACAGCGATGCTGCCTTGTTTGCAGAGCTAGCAAAAAAGCAGTGGGCAAAAATGAGTGCATGGACCATGGGGGTTGATGACACGATGATTGGATTGGTACGCAACAATAGGGCCGCATCAACTTACGTGCTGCACGAATATGGAAAGCTTGGCGCAGACAGCATTTGCCTATCAGCATCATCATTCAGCTCACCAGCATGCAGCCCAATGCAATATCGCCGCTTGCCGCAATTGCGCAGGCTGTTGAAGTTGCAAAGCTACGGCACAGACGAAATGATATACGGCGCTGAAGATGATGACGCGCAGTGTAGAACATAGCAGACAGTAACTGCGAGCGCTGAAACACAGCAAAGCTTGATGAGGCGCAGTGGGCGAGAACGCTGGAAGTTACAAACGTTCGTTTGTAGCTAATCCTAAGTTTTTGCCAAATCAAAACTTCAAAGCAAACAAACGAAGTTTTCGAACAAAGGATAAACAGATGAAATTACTAAACTACACATATATGAAATTGATTGAGATTGAAGAAATTTATACGGCAGAAGAGCTAAGCCAGAACTGGTGTAACAAGAACAGAAATTGGTTTGCTTGGCAAAAGTACGCAGGACACGACTTTAGCATAGACGCTGCAATAAACTGCTTGGCGCAGACAAGGCTGCGATTCGCAGAGCGGAAGGACAAAGCAGGGCAGCGCGGTTTGGCAGAAGTGGAGCAGTTGTTGAGCGACTACTTGCTGCACAAACACAAGGTTGCGGAGATTGCGGCTGACGCGAATGCAGAGGACAAATGTTATGAAATTCATAATATCTAACATTTTAACTGAACGGCATTTGATTACAAAGGCTTAGCCTAAATGCCTTTTTCGATCGATTTGTAAAATGTGTGGAATTACAATGAATTAAGACAAAACAACACATTTTGGGTGAAATATGAAACAAGCAAAGCTACTGACACAGGCAGAACAAAAGCGTGTTAACGCGCTTATCAATGCGCACCGCTACAGTGCAAGAAATCACACAATTTTCGCCTTTAGCTTTTACGCGGGACTCCGCGCGTGTGAAATCGCAGCGCTGAAAGTTGGCGATGTGTTTGATGCGAACGGCGCAGTGCGGGACACGATTTATTTGGCAGCAACACAAACGAAGGGTGATGAGGCAAATACTGTGCTTGTAAGCAAACGTTTGGAGAAATCACTGCTGGCGTTTGCAGCTACCTACCCACGTCACATCAACAATTCCAACTCAGCATTGTTTTTCAGCGCAAAGCGCGATGGGTTTAGTGCACAAACTATCGTGAACCTGTTCGCTAAGTTTTACGGGGCAGCAGGCATCAAAGGTGCCAGCTCACATAGCGGCAGACGACAGTTTTTGACTGAGCTTGCAGATAAGGGCGTGAATGTGCGGGTTATACAGGCGCTTGCTCGGCACAAGGACATAAGCACTACGCAGCGTTACATTGACTACAATGAGAGTAAACTGCGCAATGCGATTGAGTTAAATTAGCGAAATCAATCCTCTGGTTGAAAAAAAATCAGTAATATCCTGACCAGCAGCTACTTGGAGAAACGCTAAAGAGCCGTTCCCTACTGCGTATTACGCGGTATTAGCTGTAGCTCGTAGTATTTTAGTATGTCCTTTCCGCCATAGCCCCTTTTTGTCTGAGTATGCCTCACAAAATATTCACGCCCACCCGGTCCTTTTAGGATTGTAGCAATATCTTCGCCCGCAGACGGTGGAAATGCTTCGCTAAACTTCTTGCTTCCCACAGAAATGTATTGTCCTTGCGAGTTCTGCAGCATTATGTCTGTGGAATCTGCTTCACCATCGTAATCATGTTCACTCAAAAAAATATCAATATCACCATCTCCATCTAAATCTCGCAATACAGGCGCATAAGCAGGGTTTGTATTAAAATTAAAGCCAATTAGCTTTTCGTCAGTCACGTCCTCAAAAACACCACCACCCATATTTTTAAGAAACTGAATTAAAGAGTGGCGACCGTTCGAAGATGTTGTTCCTGGTATGCTCGTTGAGAAAACCAATACATCTAAGAGTCCATCTGCATCAAAGTCTATACTTCTAGCTCTAACTTCATGGGATCTGTCTGAACGCTTGGTAAAGGCTGAGTCCCATTCACGTCGTTCAAAAATTGGAACTGGAAGGCTTGCAATCTTTTTAAACCTAGCTGTCTTATCTTGCTTATTTACAATGATGCTATATAAATTGGTGTCCATTTCTGGCGCCTCTGTATGACGTGCATTGTCAACAAGAACTATCTGAACACCATCGTCAGACAGGTATCGCCCAAACGCTGCACCGGAGCCACCAGTGTAATCACTACCCCGCCATGTGTATTTTTTAAGTCCTTCCTTTGACCCTAAATATAGCGCATCACTTTTGTGATACCCGCTAGCAAATACATCGGAAAACCCATCGCCATCTAAATCGTCTGATGTTGCACCATGCTGCCAATTGCCAACATCTATGATAGCGCGCCGGAAAGAATCACCTTCATTATAAAGGACATAGGCGTTTACGCTTGTGTCACTATCCGTATACGCACTCAAAAATAAATCTATCAACCCATCACCATTAAAATCTCCGGTAACTATATCTCCGACACCCATAAAAATTTGGTCATCGCTGTTTAACCAGTTATCCGTTGCCAATACTAAGCGGGAATCTTTCCATTCAAAAATTCCAACTTTTGCCCCAACCAAGTCCGTGTGCTTCTGTGATTGACTTTCAAAACCTGCAATAATCAATTCATGCACCCCATCATTATTTAAATCAACGGGATATAGATATCTATTCAAACCTTTAAGACTTTGCAGCTTTAAGACAAATTCTTCAGTTTGCCCGCTAGACAGAAATTTCACTTCTGCTGGAGATGTTTCGTCACGCAGGACATTTGAAAGATTCTTCATTAAATCAATATCATCAAAATCTTTTAATGTTGATACAAAGCTCTCAATAGCATTTTTGGTAGTTGGTCCACTTAAGCCATCAGGTGACCCAGCGTTATAGCCGAGAAAGTTCAAAGATTTTTGAATTTCTCTTATCTGGAACTTTTCATCTGCAGTAGCATGAACAGCAAAGATTGAAAACGTAATAGACAATATAGTAAGAAGAATTTTCAGCGCTAGGTATTGAAATTTTTCGGATAAAGGCATAATATTTGTCCGTTCTTATAATTTCTTTTTATCAAGCACATTAATTGAGCATGGTGCGATGAAATATTTAGCTTTTTGAGCTCCCCCAATTATTGGTGCCACTATTGCCAAAAATGCGTCATCTCCGAGTTCCCCAGCTTTGTAACGCCACAATTGGGTTTGGAAAAGCTTTGATTTGACACACAGTCTGTGCAACTGCTTTTTGGATAAAATGGCACGCTTTGAAATTTGGAGGATTGCGGACAAATCATAACTTTAACAGAGGTGCCTTTTGTAGGACTAGAAGACATTCTGGAGGCGACATGACGATTAAAACAGCACGTGACTACTTTGAACAGGTGATAAGCTTTAACTTAACGCAATACGATGAACGACCATCAAGCCTTCCCGCCGCATACAACCTAGCAAACGCATTGTTCAGTATGCATGAATGGGTATGGGAAACATATGAAGAAAAGTTGGAAGCAGAGTTGGGCATTATTCTGAGCAGTAAGTCAGCCTTCAACCATCATATCCAAACCGCCTGCCCTGCGTTTCGATATATGCGCGACTTAGCAAATGCGTCCAAGCACGTATCACTACATTCGGCATCAACTCAAGCAAAACACATATCGGATACGAGCGCGATTGAGAGTAAGTGGGGAGAAGGTGTTTGGGGCGTTAGCAAGTACGGACGAGGAGTGGTAGTTATTGATGATGACGGAACAAAGGTAGATTTTGAGAACAGTGCTAAGGAAGTACATGAGTACTGGTTCAAAATGCTTGCAAAGTTATCTTAGCTGGTGCACTTTACTGTGCACACAAGGTTTTTTACATGCTAATTCATTGATTTTAAATCATTTTAATAATTGTAGTTCTTTTGCAAATCCGTGTACAGGAGTTCGATTCTCCTACTCGCCTCCATATTTTTCCAAAGTTGCGTACAGCCCCACGCACAGGAAAAGCGCGTGATGCCCATTCAGTTGCCGATAATTACTCGCCCGTTTCGGTGCGTTGGCATCAGCGCGACCTGCAGCGCATACGGAGTGAGATGGCATAGGATGCGGCGTTGCCGTGCTGCGTGGCTTGTGGCACACTGGCGCCAACCGGATTCTGCATAGACGAGCATACCCCATGACCGATTTTACTGCCCGACGCACCATGATGGTCGATACTCAGGTACGCCCCTCTGATGTCACCAAATTTCCGATCATCGACGCGATGCTGAGTGTCGCGCGCGAGAACTTTGTGCCGACGGCTCAACGCGAAGCCGCATATGTCGGGGAAAACCTGAATTTGGGGCAGGGGCGTGTTCTGCTTGAGCCGCGCACATTGGCGAAAATGCTGGATGCGCTGGCCATCGGGGATGATGCGCTGGTGTTGGATGTGGGATGTGCGTTTGGCTACTCCACGGCCGTTATTGCGCGTATGGCGCAGGCCGTTGTCGGTGTTGAGCAGGACGATGCGATGGCGCGCGAGGCGCAGGATGCGCTGATGACTGCGGGCGCAGACAATGCCGTTGTTCATGAGGGCGAGTTGCGCGCGGGCGCGGCACAGCACGGCCCATATGATGTGATTTTGTTACAGGGTGGTGTGGCCGAAATACCGTCCATCCTGACCGACCAGCTCAAAGAAGGGGGCCGCATCGCCGCCTTGTTCATGGATGGACCGTTGGGTGAAGTGCGGATTGGCTATAAACGTGCGGGCCACATCAGCTGGCGGTTGTCGTTCAACGCAACGGCGCCGGTGCTGCCGGGCTTTGAGCGCGAGATGTCGTTTACGTTCTAATTGTCGCGTGTACCGCAGATCAGCTGTGGTATATTGGTGTGAGGAGCCATTACGGCCCTCTTTCCAGATCCGGAGCTTTTGATGAAACGAAATACGCACACATACAGCGCCCTGCGCCGGTTTCGGATCAGTTGTCTGTCGGGGCTGACAGTGCTGGCGTTTGCAGCAACAGCACCGGTAGCAAAGGCAGATACATTGGCGGATGCACTGGTTGGTGCGTATACCCATTCAGGTTTGCTGGATCAGAACCGCGCGCTTTTGCGGGTTGCTGATGAGGATGTCGCGGCAGCGGATGCCGCGTTGGAGCCTGTACTGCGCTGGACTGCCGGGATCACGCAAAGCCTGGGGCGCGGTCAAAGTTCGACGCTTTTTGGGGCGCAAAGCGGTGACAGTCTTGTTGTTCAAGGTCAGCTGATTGCGGAGTTGCTGCTGTACGATTTCGGGGCAACCGCGCTGGGCGTCGAGGTAGCCAAGGAATCCGTGCTGGCGACCCGTCAAACGCTCATCAGTGTCGAGCAACAGATTTTGATACGCGGTGTACAGGCCTATATGGGTGTGATCGAAGCGGGTGAGTTTGTTGCCTTGCAGCGCAATAACTTGGCATTGCTCAACCAAGAATTGAGCGCTGCGGAAAACCGGTTCGAGGTTGGCGAAGTGACCCGCACCGACGTCGCACTCGCACAGGCGCAGCGCGCGCAGGCACGCAGTGCATTGGCGGGCGCGCAGGGTGATCTGGCCATCGCGATTGAAGAGTACCGGAATGTGATTGGACGCAAACCGGGCCGGTTGTCGCCGCCACCGCGTCTGCCCACCATCAGCCCGGACATCGACACCGCCAAGGCACTTGCGGTACGCAATCACCCTGATCTGCGCGCGGTACAGCATCAAGTCGCCGCCGCAGAGTTGGCGATCAGTCAGGCCAAGGCGCTAAAACGCCCGACCGTGACCGCTCAAGGGACGCTTTCACTGAGCGAGAACCTCGACAGCAGCAGCTTTAATCGGGGCGCGTCAATTGGTCTGAACGCGGGTGGCACGATCTACCAAGGTGGCGCGCGGTCCTCGGCGGTGCGTCGTGCACAGGCGCAGCGTGATGCACAGCGGGGCAATTTGCATCAGGTTCGCCACAATATCCAGCAAAATGTAGGCATCGCCTATGCGCAGCTAAGCTCTGCACGGGCCTCCCTTGAAGCGTCGGACCGGCAAATTCGCGCCGCGCGCATCGCCTTCAGAGGCGTGCGGGAAGAAGCCACACTTGGCGCGCGCACAACACTTGATGTGCTTGACGCCGAGCAGGCATTGCTCAACGCCGAAGCCACGCGCATTTCGGCACAGTCGCAGTTGTACGTGGCAGCTTATTCAGTTCTCGCATCGACGGGCCAATTGACTGCGCGCGATTTGCGCCTGCCGGTACAACTTTATGATGTGACTGAATACTATAATTTGGTTAAGGAAAGCCCGACGTCTCGATCTGAGCAAGGTGAGCAACTTGACCGTGTTCTCAAGAGGTTACAGCGGAATTGAGCTGATTTATGGCGTATTTAGCAGCCGAGCTTTATGCAGAAATGCGCACTTGATCCATCCCTGCGCGTGGGCAACAGGCCAACTTTATATTTTTCAAAGGTTTTCGCCCCATTGTGGGATTCCGTGATGCAAGCTATCTTCCGACCCGAGCAATGAGTGGTGAACAATGTCTAAATCTGTCACGAATGAGGAGGTCGAAGACGTTCTGTCTTCAATCCGTCGTCTGGTATCCGAGGATAAGCGCCCCCTTGCAGGTATGCCCAGTTCCGCTCCCCGGGCGGCTGATGCAGACCGGAGCAGCGCCCCTTCAAAAAACGCGGATGCTGAGCGATTTGTACTGACCCCGTCGTTGCGTGTCGAGACTGCCGCCGACGAGACACCAGCACAAAGCGTAGATGAAGGACCGCTGGACCTTGGTTCAGTGGCAAAGCGGACGTGGGCAGAGTCCGACCCAGATGATGCCACTCAAGCAGAGCCTTTGGTTTTGGTACCGGATGCTAAACCTAAAGCTACAAACGAGATCAGTGATCAACCGGCTGACGAGGCGCAGGGCGGCGCGCTCAATGCTTTGGTGCAGGACACGTTGAAAAATAGCGCGCAGGACGAGAGCGTGGATGAGCCGCTCGAAGATGGTGACTATAGCGATGAGAGTTATTGGGAAGAGGATGCCGCAGAGGCGGGCAACGACCACAAGCTAGAGGCGTCCGATACAACAGATCGGATCGAGGATGACCATCAGCAGGTCGATGAACCACGCACACGTGGCAACGAGGCAGCCGACGACAACCAGACACCGGAGCGCAAATTTGAAGTGCACAGGCCTTCAATGGCTGCAGACCTGACTGCGAAGCTTGCAGCACTCGAAACCGCGGCAAGCAGTATAGCACAAGAGTTTGAACCCGACGGCGATGAAGAAGAAGCTTTTGGCGCGTCCGCCGTGCCAGCGATGGTGTGGGAAGATGATGTCGAGCTTGATGCAAAAGGCGTGCCCGTATCCGCACCCGAAATTGAGCAAGCTGCACCTGCGGAGCCCGAGACAGCGCCCGCGCAGGACGCATCCGACGGTCATAACGCCGCGCTTGCCGCAGCTTTTGGTGGTGATGACCAGCTGATGGATGAAGAAGCGCTCCGCGATCTGGTGAGCGAGATAGTTCGCGCCGAACTGCAAGGTGCGTTGGGTGAGCGGATCACACGCAATGTGCGCAAGTTGGTCCGACGTGAAATCCACCGCGCTTTGACCGCGCAAGAGTTGGATTGAACCGCTAATTGACCTCTGCCGCAGCGGCCAAGAGAGCGTCGAGGTCAAAATACGTCTCGATATGAGCGCCAAGTTCATCAAGCGTGTCGTCTACCCTACTTTCGAATGTGACGGTTGAGGGGGCACCCAGTGCCTCAAGATATGCCGTGCGGAAGGCGTCGGACGCAAAAATACCGTGCAAGTAGCAGCCCGACACGCGACCTGAGTGGCTCATCGCCCCTTCATCATTTCCTGCAAAACTCAGCCACGGGCGTGCGCAGTCCGAACCGGATGTGGCACCCATATGAATTTCGTAGCCCGATAGGTGCGTGCCGCTTTGAATATGCGTGCCATTGCGCCGCGACAGATTCTTGGTAGGTGCGAGAACCGTGTCGACATCAAGATGGCCCAGCCCATCGACTGTGCCCGCAGGCCCTTCGATTCCTGCGGGATCAGAAATGGTTTTGCCCAACATCTGATAACCGCCACACAGGCCCATCACATGCCCGCCGCGCCGGATATGCGCGGCGATGTCAATATCCCAACCCTGAGTGCGCAAATCTGCGAGATCGGCAATTGTTGATTTACTCCCGATCAACAGGACCAGATCGGTCTCGGCGGGCAGGGGCATGCCGCGCGTGACCATGCGCAAATCAACGGAAGGCTCGGCGGCCAGCGGATCGAGATCATCGAAGTTCGATATTCGGGGCAGTTGCGGCACAGCAACCACCAGCCCCGTCCCACCCGAGCGTGCGCGTGCGGGCAGGTCCATCACGTCTTCGGCAGGTAGGCGTCCGGCATCCTCGAACCACGGCAATACACCCAATGAGGGCCAGCCGGTGCGCGCGGCGATATCGTCACGCCCACCGTCGAAGAGGCTGCGGTCGCCGCGAAACTTGTTGACGCAAAACCCTTTGATGAGGGCATTGTCAGCATCATCCAGCACCGCGTGGGTACCAACGATCTGTGCGATGACACCGCCGCGTTCAATATCGCCCATCAGGATGACCGGCACGCCGGCGGCCCGTGCAAATCCCATGTTCGCAATGTCACCCGCGCGCAGGTTCGTCTCAGCAGGCGAGCCTGCACCCTCGACCACGATCACGTCACACTGTGCTGCAAGGCGCTGAAAGCTTTCCAAAACCGCTGGCATCAAGGCGTTCTTATTGCGCCCGAAATCACGGGCTTCCTGATGACCTGCAACCTGTCCCTGAACGATTACTTGCGCGCCGGTTGCTGTTTGCGGTTTGAGAAGCACAGGGTTCATATCGGTATGCGGCTCCACTCCGCACGCGCGCGCTTGCAAGGCTTGGGCGCGGCCAATCTCGCCGCCGTCGCAGGTAACAGCGGCATTGTTGGACATATTTTGCGGTTTGAACGGGCGCACGGTCAGCCCGCGTGCGCGTAAGGCCCGCAAAATGCCCGCAACGATCATGGATTTACCCACGTTGCTGCCGGTGCCTTGTATCATGATCGCTTTTGTCATTGTTTGGCCTCATGCCTTTGATCGGCAAACTGGCGCAATCTGCGTGCAAGGAAAAGGGAATTTCATGAATACACCTGCGCATTTATTGATCGGGGCTGCTGTGATGGGCGGGATAGGTCGCGGCACGACCGGTCACCGTGCTGTAATCTGGGCCGCATTCGCAGGTGCATTGGCCCCTGATATTTCGCTCTATCTGATGGCGGGCGGCGCACTCTACCTGTTTTCCATTCCACCAGAAATCGTCTTTCGCGAGCTTTATTTCTCCGACCTTTGGCAAACGGTCTTTGCCATCGACAATTCGTTTTTCCTTTGGGGTGCGCTGCTGGCGCTTGCCCTGTGGCGTAGGGTGCCATGGGCCGTGGCGTTTGCCGGTGCGGGGGTGTTGCACCTGTGTCTGGATTTCCCGCTGCATCATGATGACGGACGCGCACATTTCTGGCCGCTGAGCAGTTGGGTGTTCGAAAGCCCCTTCAGCTATTGGGACGTGGGGCACGGTGCAGGATGGATATCACCACTGGAAGGGGCCCTGTGCGTCGCGGCTGCGGTGCGGTTGTGGCTGCTGCGACCCGGATTGCGGATCATGTCAGCGGTTGCAGTACTGTTGTTCGCAGAGCTGAGCGTGACATGGATTTGGGTGTTCGTGTTCAGCGCCTAAGATATTTTCGATACCGAGAAGACACAAAAAAACGCAGCTCGAAAGCTGCGCTTTTTTGGTGGTACGACAGGCTGCGCTGTTACGCGGCTTCAGCCTGTTGTGCGGCGTTGCGGCGTTCCGATTCTTCACGCGACAGGGCGACGGAAGTCCGCACACCTTTGCCCACGAAATCCATCAGGCCGGTCACAACACGTTCGTTCGGGTCGATACCAGCGCAGCTAAGAACTTCACGGCCATCTCGCGAGCGCGCCCAACGGGCGATCTGCTCAGGGCCGTTGCCGTATTTTTTGTCGTCTGCGATTGCATCATCGAGTGCAGCCAGTACTACGGCTGCAAAAAGTTTACGGGCACGGTTGCCTTGCTCGTTATTAAAGGCGGTGCCATCAACGAAATCTTTCAACTCGTCGTCCTTCCATTATTCTTGCTCTTGTCATTCTTGGCGTTTGCCTCTTCTGACAGAAAAAGAGCGATTCGAATACCCTGTTTATGCATAGCACCCATGATCATTGTGCATGGCTTAGTCGCTATTTGAACCAAACAGGTCACCTTGCGGGCTTGTCTGCTACAAGATATAGGATTTACCATCCTTTCATCAACCTTTTGCCAGAGTTTTGACATATGCCCAAGATCAACGGAAACGAGATTCGCCCCGGAAACGTGCTTGAGCACAACGGTGGCCTTTGGGCTGCCGTAAAGGTCGATCACGTAAAGCCCGGCAAAGGCGGTGCATTCGCGCAAGTCGAGCTGAAGAACCTGCGCAACGGGTCAAAACTCAACGAGCGGTTTCGCAGCGCGGATAAAGTCGAAAAAGTCCGTCTTGAGCAGAAAGACCAGCAATTCTTGTATGAAGATGCAGGCATGTTGGTGCTGATGGACACGGACACCTATGATCAGGTGCAACTCCCTGCTGATCTTCTGGGCGAGCGGCGCCCGTTCTTGCAAGACGGCATGATGATCGTGGTCGAGTATTATGACGCTGAGCCGATCAATGCCGCCCTCCCGCAGAAAGTAACCTGCAAAATTGCCGAGACAGAGCCGGTGGTCAAAGGCCAGACCGCCGCGAATTCATTCAAGCCTGCGATCCTTGACTGTGGTGTCAAAGTTTCCGTGCCGCCCTTCGTAGGGCAGGACGAGGACATCATCGTGAACACCGAGACGATGGAATACGTTGAGCGCGCCTGAGCTACTTTTCTACTCTTGATAAAACGCAGCCCTTCGAGGCTGCGTTTTGCGTTCAAGCGGTGCGTGTCACTGCCGACCCGTCCGCATCCATTACGTCGGTTGCACGGTCATAGCGCAGATAAGCAAGTGCGTCGTTGCCCGAACGTGTGAGGAGTGTGCCCGCCGGTTTTCCATCTGCGGTGATGGCTGTGCCCGTGGGCGCATCGCCTGCGATACTGACCTTCGCCAACCCTTTGCGCAGCTCGGTTTTGTGCTTCATGCGCGCGGTCACTTCCTGCCCGACATAGCATCCTTTGCGAAAATCAACGCCGTTCAACCGCTCGAACCCGACCTCGAGGATGAAAGTGTCCGGCGACAACTCAACGCCGGTTTGCGGGATCATGTGTGCTACATAAAGCGCGTCCCAATCGGTCGTATCCACTTCCTGCGCTGTACTCCGGTACGCGCGCCAACCCAACCTATCATGGCGGGGATCGGCAAATGCATCCGATGGCAACTCATCAATGCCACGGTGGACATGCAGGTCGGTCATCTCGATCTGTACATCTGCGCGCAGTTTATACATCCCCAAACGCTGTGCGAGCATCTCCGCCTGTGCGGCGTTCGCATCAAGCAAGACATCATCGCCGTCCGCACCAAGAAAGAAGTCGGCCATATACTTGCCCTGCGGCGTCAGGATCGCGGCATAGACAAGGCCTGCGTCAATTCGGGCGATGTCATTGGTGATCAACCCTTGCAAGAATTCACGGGTGTCGGCACCGATAAGGCGCAAAATACGGCGGGTAGGGGCTTGCATGGACTGTCCTTTCGGGGCTGTTTTGAATATAGCAACTCACGCCCCGCTTTACAGGGGCATTGCGAAAGGATCGCCATGCGGGCGCAGATTTCTGTTGTTATTCCAACCCTCAACGCCGGTGACGCGCTGGGTGAGTGTCTGCGCGCGCTCATGGAAGGGTTGGAGCAGGGGGTGATCCGTGAACTCATCGTCAGCGACGGAGGATCGACCGACACCACCTGTGCCACGGCGCAAGCTTGGGGCGCGCAGGTGCTTGAAGGTACGGCGTCACGGGGTGGGCAGCTTCGGCGTGGGGCCACGGTCGCACAGGGTGATTGGTTGTTGTTTTTGCACGTAGATACAGTGCTGAGCACAGGTTGGACCAAAGCCGTAATGGCCCATTTGGCGCAGCCAAAACAGGCAGGATGGTTTCATCTGGCGTTTGCGGGCGGTGGTATTGCGGCGCGTATCGTTGCAGGCTGGGCAAATCTTCGCAGTCGTCTCGGGCTACCTTACGGCGATCAGGGGTTGCTCATTCACCGCGATCTATATGCACAAGTTGGCGGTTTTCCCGATCAGCCGTTGATGGAGGACGTAGCACTCGCGCGGGCCTTGCGGGGTCGGTTGATACCGCTGCCCGCAGTTGCCGTAACATGCGCCGAGAAATACCGCACCCAAGGATGGCTGCGGCGCGGAAGCCGGAACCTGTGGACCTTAATGCGGTATTGCGTTGGCGCATCGCCGGAAAGACTGGCACGGTCATACCGCGGCGAGGGGTAGGCGTACCGCAATCCCTGTATCCGTCCCGTAGTCTGATTGACGGCGGATATGCGAAAGCTATTGTGCCTTTCAACAGGACTTGAACACGCCACGCGATTGAAGTGCGCGCAATTTACAGGAAAATTTCATGACACACCGGACGAACCTGTCGCATGGACGCGGATACCTTGCCATTCCGGGCCCGTCAGTGATGCCGGAAGCAGTGTTGCAAGCGATGCACCGCCCTGCGCCCAATATTTATGCAGGTGAGTTGGTGGATATGATGCCGGGGATCATGGCTGATCTCAAACGCGTCGCTCGTACCCAGCATCATGCAGCGATCTATATCGGGAACGGCCACGCCGCATGGGAGGCTGCACTGAGCAATGTGATCGCGCCCGGTGACCGTGTGCTGGTGCCTGCGACGGGCCGGTTTGGCATCGGTTGGGGTGAAATGGCCGAAGGCGTCGGCGCAGATGTACAGGTGATTGATTTCGGCAAATCCTCCCCGATGGATATGGAGCGGATCGCACAAGCGCTGAATGCGGACACCGACCACCGGATCAAGGCGATCCTTGCGGTGCATGTGGATACATCAAGCTCGGTTCTCAATGACATCAAGGCACTACGCGATGTGATGGACGCGGCAGGGCATCCGGCACTTTTAATGGCAGACTGCATTGCATCGCTGGGCTGTGACCGCTTCGAGATGGACGAATGGGGCGTCGATGTCATGGTTACGGGCTGTCAAAAAGGGTTGATGGTGCCGCCGGGCTGCTCGTTCGTGTTCTTTAATGACCGCGCCCAAGCGGTGCGCGACGCGATGCCCCGCGTCAGCCGGTATTGGGACTGGACCCCGCGCAGTACTGCGACGGAGTTCTGGCAGTATTTCAACGGAACAGCGCCTACGCATCACCTTTACGGTCTGCGCGTCGCACTCGATATGATCCACGGTGAAGGCCTCGAGAATGTTTGGGCCCGCCACAGTGTTTTGGCGCGCGCGATCTGGGCTGCTTGTGATGCATGGGCGGCGCAGGGTAATCTGCGCCTCAATATCTCAGATCCCGCATACCGCAGCACGGCTGTCACCTCCTTGCGGCTGGGGGGCAATGACGGCACGCGGCTCCGCAACTGGGTGGAGCATGAAGTGGGCCTGACCCTCGGGATCGGGCTGGGCATGGCGGAGGTGGGCGATCCCGCCCGTGATGCCTATTTCCGCTTGGGTCACATGGGTCACGTTAACGGGCAGATGGTTATGGGCATGTTGGGCGGGATGCAAGCCGGTTTGTCGGGCCTTGGCATTGCGCACGGGCGCGGCGCGCTTGAGGCGGCGGCAGACGTAATCGGCGGCGCCTGAGGCAGTCTCAGCCGCGGCGTGCGTCCATGTAGGAAATGACGAGGTTGATGCACCAGCCGATGGCGGCCACCGCGATAAGACCCCAGATTGCCCAAATCGCCACGAAAACCCAAGTCACGTTCACGCCAAACATCACAATGCAGGCGTTTCGAAAGTTTGGTGCGGTGCCCGGTTGGTTGTTCATTGTGCGCCTCATCGCCTTGGTATTGCAGACACCTTAGCGCGAGAATTTCAGACGTCAGGTGTTTTCTGCATCACGAATTGCTTCGGGCAGTGCTTTTGCAAAGTGATCCAGCATCTCGGGCGTTCCGCAGCTGATACGGATGCAGCGGTTTTGCGGTGCCACGAAGGGCATACGCACAAAGATACCGCGCGCCAGCAAACCATCGAGCACGGATTTCGCAAACGCACCATCGCGCCCGCAATCCACCGTCACGAAGTTCGTCGCCGAGGGCAACGGTAACAGCCCGTTGTTGCGCGCAATTTGTGCGATTTCGCCGCGCGCCTGCACGATCTGGTCCTGAACCTTGCTCAGGTATGCTTGATCCTCAAGGGCCGCCAGCGCGCCCGCTTGTGCCGCGCGGTTCATACCGAAATGGTTCCGCACCTTGTTGAAGGCGGTGATGAGGTCGGGATGCCCGATCGCATACCCGACCCGCGCACCGGCAAGCCCGTAGACCTTTGAAAACGTGCGCATACGGACCACGCGTGGGTCATCTGTTGGCAGGGGCAGTGCGGTGCCCTCGGGCGCACATTCGACATAGGCTTCATCGAGGATCAACAAAGTGCCGCTTGGCAGGTTGTCCATGGCCAGCGCGATCTCTGCGCCGCTGTGATGGGTGCCCATCGGATTGTCTGGATTGGCAAGATAGACCAGCTTAGCGCCCACTTCTGCGGCTTTTGCAAACAGGCTGGCGGGGTCTTCGTGATCGTCATTGAACGGAACCGTGTGCAGCGTCCCGCCAAAGCCCGCCACATGGTAGTTGAACGTCGGATACGCGCCCGCGGAGGTCACTACGCAATCATCAGGGCCGATCATCAGCCGCACCAGATACCCCAACAGCCCGTCAATGCCTTCACCAATCATGATATTTTCCGGCAGGCAGCCGTGGTGAGCAGCAAGTGCGTGCCGCAAATCAAAGCTTTCGGGATCGCCGTACATCCATTGCGGCGTCTCCGCCATCGCTGCAATCGCGCGGGGAGACGGGCCAAAAACACTCTCGTTCGCGCCAAGACGCGCATCGAACGCAGCGCCGCGCGCACGCTCCTGTGTTTCGGGTCCGACAAAAGGCACAGTATCGGGAAGGGAGCGGGCAAGCGGGGTAAGGGGAAATTGTGTCATACGCGCCAGTTAATGCAGGGATTGCGGGGAGGGCAAGCCTTGTTCCGGCACCTGCGCGGGTGCGGAGTGCGCAAGTCCCGCGCGCATGATACTGCCGCCACGTTTTGCTGGTGTGACATGCGCCGGTCTGCTGTTGTACAGTGCAACTGCCATTCTGGAGAAAAGCCTATGTCCCGCGTCTCGATCACCTATGAAAACCACATCGCCCATGTGCGATTGACCCGCGCGGACAAAATGAACGCGGTTGATCAGGAGATGATCACGGCCGTGATTGCTGCGGGCGATGAGGTTGCCGCCTCTGACGCGCGGGTGGTGATCCTGTCGGGCGAGGGTAAAGCGTTTTGTGCGGGAATCGATATATCGGGCCTGTCCGCGATGATCGGAAAAGATCCCGCAGAACTGCTGATGCCGCGCACCCACGGGGCGGGGCAAGATGGTCGGAACACTACAAACCAATGGCAGGAATTTGCGATGGTCTGGTCGCGGATGGACATCCCAGTGATCGCGGCGGTGCAGGGCGTGTGTTTTGGTGCGGGAATTCAGCTGGCGTTGGGCGCAGATATCCGGATTGCAGCACCCGACGCACGGTTTGCGATTATGGAAATGAAATGGGGCATCGTGCCAGACATGGGCGGTATGGTATTGCTGCCGCGCTTGGTACGCTCGGATGTGCTGCGCCGCCTGACCTATACGGCGGAGCCGGCGGATGCACAGCAGGCAGAGCGGTGGGGATTGGTGACCGAGATTGCCGATGATCCGTTGGCGGCGGCACAGGCACTGGCAGAAACCATCGCGGGCAAAAGCCCCACGGCCATCCGCGCGGCAAAGCGGTTGATTACACTTGCTGAGACGGTGGATGAACAAACTGTCCTTGAGGCGGAATCGCGCATGCAGGCTGATTTGCTAGGAAAACCGCACCAGATGGAGGTCATTGCCGCCACATTTGCAAAGCGCGCGGCGGTCTTTAAATAGGCGAAAGCGCGCGCGGTGTGATGGCCGCGCGCTCGTTGCTATCCTATCTCTGACAGGCGGCTCAGGGCTGCAGTGAGTTGATCGGCCTCTTGCTGGCGCGCATCTAGGTTCGACTGCGCTTCTTCGACAACATCCGGCGGGGCGGAGGCGGCGAATTTAGGGTTGTTGAGACGCCCTTTGAGCCCGCCGATTTCCTTGGCTAGTTTGTCGATAGATTTTTGCAGGCGTGCCTTCTCTTCGGCAACGTCGATGATCCCTTCGAGCGGCAGGCCGAATGTCGCGCCTGCAGCGGCAATCGCCACTGTGCCTTTGGGGAAGCTGTCTGTCTTTTCGAGCGTTTCAACACGGGCGAGGCGTTTGATCATCGCTTCGTTATTGTCCCATGCGGCTTGCGCTGTGGGGTTCATATCGGTGAAGGTCATCGGCACCTTGAGGCCCGCAGGTACATGCATTTGCGCACGTGCGGAGCGGATGTTCTCGATCAGTGTGATGACCCAGTTCAATTCCGTATCCGCCGCCTGATCCAGCAAATCGGCGGTCGTATACGTTGGCCAATCAGCATGAATGAGGTGTTTGGAACGGGTCGCGGTTTCGCCCCACAGCTCTTCGGTGATGAAGGGCATGATGGGGTGCAGCAGGATCAGGCATTGATCCAGCACCCACGCCAGCGTTTCGCGGGTTTCCTGCGCCTGAGCACCCTTGCCGTCATCATCCTGCAACAGCGGCTTGGACAGCTCGACGTACCAATCGCAAACCTTACCCCAGACAAAGGCATAAAGCGCGCTGGCCGCATCGTTAAAGCGGTACGTCTCGAGTGCGGTGTCAACCTCCTCGCGCACGCGCGCGGTCTCCCCGATGATCCATTTATTGAGCGTGGCTGAAGGGCGTGGCATCGCGGCGGGCGTGTCCTGAAACACCTCGTTCATCTCGGCGAAGCGGTGGGCATTCCACAGCTTGGTTCCAAAATTGCGATACCCTGCAATGCGCGCGGTATCCATCTTGAGTGCGCCGCCCAATGACGCCATGGCCGCATTGGTAAAGCGCAGGGCGTCGGCACCGTATTCGTCGATAATCTCGAGCGGGTCGATGACGTTGCCTACGGATTTCGACATCTTTTTGCCCTTTGCATCGCGCACAAGGCCGTGGAGGTAAACGGTATCGAACGGGATTTTACCGGTGGTGTCGAGCTGCATCATCATCATGCGGGCGACCCAGAAAAAGAGGATATCCTGACCTGTGATTAGATCGGAGGTGGGGAAGTATTTGTTCAAATCTGCGTTTTTGGCATCAACCTCGTCGTCGCCCGTCCAGCCAAGCGTGCCGATGGGCCAGAGGCCGGAGGAGAACCATGTGTCGAGGACGTCGGGATCGCGATAAAATTGAAAAAGACCGTTCCCCAAATCTTCTTCTGCGTGCTCACTGGCTTCTTGCTCACTAGCGTAGAACTTACATCTAATTGGCGCGAAGTCCTTTCCGTAGTATTCTCTTGCTTGGCGAACAACTTCTTCTTCTGATACCGCACAAAATGGTTGCCATGCCGTGCTTCGGTCTCGACCTGAATAGTTTGAATTGCTAGAGCGAACGCTATTACCATCTTCAGCTTTTCGCGCGCCATACCAAACCGGTATCTGGTGCCCCCACCACAACTGGCGCGAGATGCACCACGGCTCGATGTTGTCGAGCCAGTTGTAGTACACTTTCTCGCCGCTCTCGGGCATGATTTTGACGTCGCCGCCCCGCACGGCATCAAGGGCGGGGCCTACGATCTGGTCGGTGTCTACGAACCACTGATCGGTAAGCATCGGCTCGATCACGACTTTGGACCGGTCGCCAAAGGGCTGCATGATGGGTTTGCTCTCGACCAGCGGCACAAGGATATCCTCACGCGCTTCGCCACCTTCTTCGGGGGCGAGGGGCTTTTGCGCCGCTTTGCCAAGGCGCGGATCGTGGGCGGGAACCATCACGGCAAGCCCCTCGGCGGTGATGTCGGCCACCACAGCGTCGCGCGCCGCAAACCGGTCCATGCCACGATAGGCTTCGGGCACAAGGTTCATCGCGGTGATCATCGCCTCGTCAAACTCAAGCGCGCCGTTGGCGATTTTCTGGGCCACGGCGGCTTCTTCGGCATAGGGTTTACCGTCAGCGCGCATCGCAGCGCGCGTATCCATAAGCGCGTAGAGCGGGATGTTGTTGCGCTTGGCTACTTGGTAATCGTTAAAGTCATGCGCACCAGTGATTTTCACCGCACCCGAGCCAAAATCCTTGTCGGGATATTCGTCTGTAATGATGGGAATCAGACGGCGATGCTCTTTCGGACCAACGGGTATTTCGCATAGTTTTCCGATGATTGGCGCGTAACGCTCATCTGATGGATGAACAGCAACCGCACCATCCCCCAGCATGGTTTCGGGACGCGTGGTCGCAATTGATATGTAATCACGCGTTTCGCGCAGGATCTCGTTGCCGTTCTCGTCGCGCTCAATATATTCATAAGTCGCCCCACCGGCGAGCGGGTATTTGAAGTGCCACATGTGACCGGGCACCTCGGCGTTTTCCACCTCCAGATCGGAGATCGCTGTCTCGAACCGAGGGTCCCAATTTACCAGACGTTTACCGCGATAGATTTTGCCGTCATTGTACATCTGCACAAAGACCTTGATCACTGCGTCGTGGAAATTGGGCGAGTTTTCGTGGCCTACGTGCGTGTCGCCCGGCGCGCCGGACATGGTGAAGGCGTTGCGCGACCAGTCGCATGACGCGCCCAACCGCTTGAGCTGACCGACAATCGTGTCGGCGGTGCTTTCTTTATATGCCCACGCGTGCTTGAGAAACTCGTCGCGGCCTATCTCGGCGCGTTTGAGGCCGCTCTCGGCCAGTTTGTTCTCGACCGCCAGTTGTAGGGCAATGCCGGCGTGATCCTGACCGGGCTGCCACAGCGTGTCGAACCCACGCATGCGGTGCCAGCGCGTGAGAATATCCTGCAACGTGTTGTTGAACGCATGGCCCACGTGCAGCGAGCCGTTGACGTTTGGCGGTGGGATCATCACGCAATATGTATCGTCCCGGGAAGCGTTCGCACCCGCCTTGAAAGCGCCGGAGTTCTCCCATGCTGCATAGAGGCGTGTTTCGGCAGTTGCCGCATCGAATTTTTTGTCCAGTGCCATGATCCGGCTCCCGTCTTTTTGAGTTGATGCTGATGTAGCGGAGGACGGCGCAGAGGGGAAGGGCTACGGCACCGAGGTGCGCGCAGGGTGTGAGTTGCCCAAGAGTTGACCGTCGGTATGAACCGCATTCTTCAAAGCAGATTCTGCACCACTCATTCGCGTGGCTGCTCTGGACATCGGCACCGCGCCCGCTACTGTTCTTACAGGGAAATTTGCGGGACCATCAGGAGACATCACATGGAAAAATTCGGAAAAAGCCAGTCGATCAAACGGGTCGAGGATGTGCGGTTTCTGACCGGTCACGGACGGTATGTGGACGATATCGTGCCGGACGGCGCGCTGCATGCCTTTGTCTTCCGCTCTCCTGTTGCACACGGCGTCATCACAGAGCTGGACGTGAGTGATGCAGCGCAGGCCGAAGGTGTGCACCTTGTGATCACTTGCGCCGATCTGGAAGCGGCGGGTGTGGACATCGCCATCGCCGGTGCTGCAATCAAGAACCGCGATGGATCGGACGCAGCAGCGCCCATGCGTCCCATTCTTGCCAAAGACCGCGTGCGTTTCGTGGGTGAGCCGGTGGCGATGGTCGTGGCCGACACGCTGGATCAGGCGCGCGATGCGGCGGAACTGATCATGCTCGATATTGATGAGCTGCCCGCCAAGATGGACATGGCGCGGGGCGGCGAGGCGATCCACGCCGAAGCGACGGACAACTGTGCCTTTGATTGGGGCATGGGTGACGAGGTGGCCACGCAGGCGGCGTTCAAGGCTGCGGCAAAGACTGTCGCACTGGAAGTTAGTGACAACCGGATCATCGTAAACTCGATCGAGCCGCGCGGCTGTTATGCCGAATGGGACGGTAAGCGGTTGCATCTGGCCAACAACGGGCAGGGCGTCTGGGTCCACAAATCCAATCTGGTCAATGCGTTCGGGCTGAGCGAAGACGATGTGCGCGTGACAAATCCCGACACTGGCGGCGCCTTCGGGATGAAGGGGATGTCCTATCACGAGTATTTCGTGATCAGCCACGCCGCGCGTGTTCTGGGTAAACCTGTGCGCTGGATGTCGGAGCGGACCGAAGCGATGCTGAGCGATAATGGCGGGCGCGATTTGACCTCGGTGGCGGAACTGGCGTTTGACGAGAACAACAAAATTACCGCCTACCGTGTGCGGTCCAAATGCAATCTGGGTGCGTACAACAGCCAGTTTGGCCAATACATCCAGACGCAATTGTTCAGCCGTGTTTTGATGGGCGTCTACGACGTCCAGACCACGTGGTTGCAGGTGGACGGCTACTACACGAACACGGTGCAGGTAGACGCCTATCGCGGTGCAGGCAGGCCGGAGGCGATTTATGTGCTGGAGCGGATGATGGACCGCGCGGCGCGTGAGTTGGGTGTAGACCCATGGGAGCTGCGGCGGATCAACTTCATCAAGCCCGCGCAATTCCCCTATGCCAGTGCGACCGGCGAGACCTATGACGTCGGTGATTTCAACAAAGTGCTGACACGGGGCGCCGCCGAGGCGGATACACAGGGCTTTGCTGCGCGCAAAGAGGCGGACGCAAAGCATGGCCTGCTGCGCGGAACCGGTATCTGCTATTACATCGAGAGCATTCTGGGCGACCCGAGCGAGGGCGCGACAGTCAACTTCCTTGAGGATGGCAGTGTTGAGATCCTGGTTGGTACACAATCGGGCGGGCAGGGCCATGAGACGGTCTATGCCAAGTTTCTGAGCGATCAGACCGGTATCCCGCTTGAGGCGATACGGGTCATTCAGGGCGACAGCGACCGCATCAAAACCGGCGGTGGCACGGGCGGTTCCCGCTCCGTTACGACCCAAAATAACGCTACACTGGCCACAGTGAGCAAAATCAAGGACGCCTTCACCGCCTTTTTGGCTGATGAGATGGGCGTTCCCGCCGCCGAGATCAGCTTTGACGACGAGCGTTTTCGCGCGGATGGCTCGAACCTGACGCCAACCATGCTCGAAGTGGCGCAGATGGCGCGCGAAAAAAGCCGTGACGACCTGATGAGCCACCAAGAACGCGCAACACTGGACGCACGCAGTTATCCCAATGGGGTGCATATTTGCGAAGTTGTGATCGACCCCGAAACCGGCATTGTGACGGTGGACCGCTATACCGTGGTGGATGATTTTGGAAACCTTATCAATCCATTGCTGGCCGAGGGGCAGGTCCACGGCGGCGTCGTGCAAGGCATCGGTCAGGCGGTTCAGGAGCGTGTGGTTTACGACGAGGACGGACAACTGCTCACGGCATCGTTTATGGACTATGCAATGCCAAGGGCAGTGGATGTACCCAACATTTCGTTCACGAGCGAGCCTGTGCCCTCAACGGCAAATGTCATGGGCATGAAAGGCTGCGGTGAGGCGGGGACCGTCGGCGCGTTGGCGGCGGTGTCGAATGCAGTGCAGGATGCACTGTGGGAGCATGGCGTGCGGCAGGTCGATATGCCATTCACGCCGCATAAAGTTTGGGAGTTGCTGCAAGGTGAGGCCATCGCCGCCGAATAAACAAAAAGCCACGATGCTTGGTCGGCTGTTTGGCCGGTTCTGGACGCGCCCCGATACCGATTTCAGTCCGGTGCGGGGCGCGCAGACCCACCTTGTTATTCTGGACGGCACCATGTCCACGCTCACCCCGGGCTGTGAGACGAACGCGGGTCTGAGCTATCTTCTGGCCCAAGAGATGGGCAACGCCATTTCCATCTATTACGAGCCGGGACCGCAGTGGCACAGTTGGCGCTCGGTGCGCGATGTAGCAACGGGGCGCGGGATCAACCGGCAAATCAGGCGCGCCTATGGCTACCTTGCATCGCGCTACCGCCCTGGAGACAAGATTTTTCTGATGGGATATTCGCGTGGAGCCTACGCCGTCCGCTCCCTCGCGGGGATGGTGGATCAGATCGGATTACTGTCGCGTGATCACGCGACTGAACGCAATATCAAACAAGCATACCGCTTGTATGAATGCGCCCCGGAAGGAAAAGCGGCGCAGGCCTTCTCCGCAGCCCATTGCAAAAAGGATGTGTCCATTGAGATGATCGGCATTTGGGATACGGTGAAATCGCTGGGCATCAATGCACCTGTGCTTTGGCGTTTGAGCGTTGCGCGCCACGCGTTTCACAACCACAGTCTTGGCGCCAGCGTCAAACGGGGGTTTCATGCGCTGGCGCGGGACGAGACGCGCGTCGTCTATCGGCCGGTGCTTTGGGAAAGTGATGCTGAAAAATCGGATCGCATCGCGCAGGTCTGGTTTCGGGGCAGTCATGGCGACGTGGGCGGGCATCTGAACGGGCGGCACTATGCGCGCCCGTTGTCCAATATTCCGCTGGTCTGGATGCTGGAGCAGGCGGAAGGTCTCGGTCTGCCGCTGCCCCCCGATTGGCAGTCACGGTATGTACAGGATGTCTCCGCCCCGTCGATAGGGACATGGGCGGGATGGGGGAAGCTGTTTGTCACACGGCGCAAGCGGGTGATCGGCGCGGATCCGTCCGAGCGTTTGCATGAAAGCATTTCGGGCGAAAAAACCACGCCCTCGGCGCAGGTGCAGTCAAAAGAGCAGGTGATCTAGCTTATTTGCAAGCACTAGCGCGTTCGAACCCAAGCCTCAGGCGATGGTCATCACAATGCAGGTGGTCGAGCCTGTGGCGTAAAGCTTGCCGTCTTCCACACCTCTGATTTCGCCGTGCGCGACACCGGTTGAGCGGCCCACGTGGTCCGTGACTCCGATACAGTCGATCTGCATGCCAAGTGGGATCGCGCGTAGAATATTAATCTTGTATTCCAACGTCGTGTAAACCGATCCGCGGGGTATTCGTGTCATCACGGCACAGGCCATCGCACTGTCCAGAAGGGTGCCGTACCAACCGCCATGCACCGTGCCCATGGGGTTCGTTACATTGAATTCAGGCGCGCCGCGAAACACGCAGCGGCCCGCTTCGACGCTTTGCAAGGTATAACCCATGGTCGCAGCGATGGGCGGGCCGGGGTTGGTGCCATCGAGAATTTTCTGCATGAACTCGAGCCCCGAGAGGGCGAGCGCTTCGGATCGGGTCAAAAGCTCTTCGGGGGAGGTGGCGAGGCGTGGCATCAGGCGGCTCCGACTTGGGCTGGTATTGCCTGACCCTAGAACCGCCTGCGCCTTGGCTGCAATAGCTTACGCCACGTTTGACAGGGTCGTGACCGGTAGCACGCCCAACGCGCGGCAAACGGTCCGTGTGAGATCAGGTCGGTTGAGCGTGTAGAAGTGCAGCGAATCTACGCCTTCCGCCACCAATTCGTCACACATTTCGGTGCACAGCGCGGTGGAGAGCAGATCGGTGCGCCCGTCGCGTGCCGCTGCGCGGTAGGCTTCGTCCATCCACGCAGGGATTTTTGTGCCGCAACGCACCGCAAACTTGCGCGCCGCCTCCCAATTGCTCACCGGCAGGATGCCCGGAATGATGGGTTTGGTAATGCCTGCTGCCGCACATTGATCGCGGAAACGCAGGAATGTTTCTGGTTCGAAAAAGAACTGCGTGATCGCCTCATCTGCGCCTGCGTCGAATTTGCGCTTCAGATATTGGATGTTTGCATGCTGGCTCGCCGCTTCTGGGTGACAATCGGGATAGGCACCCACACGGATGGTGAAAGTATCCAACAGGGCAAGCGCCTCAATCAGCTCGACCGAATTCTTAAAACCGTCTGGGTGCGGCTCAAACCGGTCACCGCCTCCTTCGGGATCACCGCGCAGTGCAACGATGTCGGTAACGCCTGCCTGATGGAATTTCTCCGCTACGGCCATCGTCTCGGCCACGCTGGCACCGACACAAGTCAGATGGGCACAAACCGGCAGGCCGGATGTGCGGCGCAGAACAAGCGCGGCGTCATGGGTGAGATCGCGGGTGGTGCCACCGGCGCCATAGGTCACCGAGAAAAAGCGCGGTGCCAGCGGTGCCAGCGTTTGTGCGGTATCCCACAGGCGGTAGGCGGCATCGACGGTCTTGGGCGGGAAGACCTCGAAAGAAACGGCAGGAGTGTTCATGGCGGGCATCCTTTGTGATTTGTCCTCTTGTCGCATGCCTGCTGGTGTGAAACAAATTCATAACTTTCATCTTTAACATGAGCTGATGCTCATATTAGGTTTTTATCATGCACATTGAGTTTCGCCATCTGCGCACCATTCAGGCCATCCATGAGGCGGGTGGTTTGGCACGCGCCGCAGAGATCATGAACATCACGCAAAGTGCGCTCAGCCACCAAGTGAAGGGGCTGGAGGATCAGGCGGGGGTGGAGCTTTTTGTGCGCCGCTCCAAACCGCTTAAACTGTCACCGGCAGGTCAGCGGCTTTTGAAACTGGCGCAGCAGGTGTTGCCGCAGATTGCCGCGATGCAAGAAGAGTTCAGCGGCCTGCGCGATGGCAGCACCGGACGGATGCACATCGCCATCGAATGTCACGCCTGTTTTGAGTGGTTGTTTCCGGTGCTGGAGCAATTCCGCCGTAGCTTTGGCGAAGTTGATGTGGACATCCGTCCGGGCCTTGCCTTTGACGCGTTGCCTGCGCTGCTGCGCGAGGAGGTGGATCTCGTGATCTCTTCTGACCCCGAAAAGATCGCCGGTGTCGAGTTTATCGAGCTGTTTGATTACAAGGCTGTCTTTGTGGCCGCACGCGCGCATCCGCTGGCGGATAAACCGTTTGTCGAGGCAGAGGATTTCCGCGCAGAGACGCTCATCACCTATCCGGTTGAGCGGACACGTCTGGATGTGTTCAGCCAATTGCTCATCCCCGCAAAGGTCGAGCCGGCCAGTATCCGTCAGGTAGAGCTGACGGCGGTGATTTTATTGCTGGTGGCGTCCAATCGTGGCGTGTCGGTCCTGCCCGATTGGGTCGTGCGGGAGGTCAAGTATTCGTCCGACTATGTGACGCGCCCTTTGACGGAAAATGGCGTGACCCGCAGGCTTTATGCCGCGATCCGGACCGAGGATCGCGAAAAACCGTTTATGCAGGAACTGCTGTCGTTAGCGGGCATCGAGGCACGCAAGCTTCAAGCCCAATGAGGCAAAGTAGCGGGCTGCGCGCAACACGGCAATGCGGCGCGCAGCGATAAATCAGATCACTTTGACCATGGCTTTGCCGGTGTTACCGCCGGTCAGCAATTTAATGAACGCATCAGGTGCGTTCTCGAGACCTTCGGTGATGTCTTCCTGAACCTTGATGCTGCCATCGGCAATCATCGGGCCCACTTCTTTATGGAATTCGCCCATCCGGTCCCAATGGTTGGAAATGATGAAACCCTGCACGGACAGGAAATTCACCAGAATGGTGCGCCACAGTTTGGGCGCGGTCAGGTTTTTTTCAATCGCATCAGCGCCAAGGCCACCCTCGTTGTACCATGATATCATGCCACAAACCGGAATACGGCCGTGCTGGTTCATCATCGGCATAACCGCCTCGAGGACCTTGCCGCCGACATTCTCGAAATAGATATCGATGCCATCGGGGCAAGCCTCTTTGAGTGCTTTGCGCAAGTCGGAGGCGGTGTCGTAGGCGCGGTGGTCGATGCAGGCATCAAATCCAAAATGCTCGACCGCCATTTTACATTTGTCAGGACCACCCGCGATGCCAACAGTGCGCAGGCCTTTGGATTTGGCAATCTGTCCTACCATTGACCCCACAGGGCCGGTCGCTGCGGCAACGACAAGGGTTTCACCCTCTTTCGGCTTGCCGATCTCTGTCAGGCCGTACCAGCCGGTCAGCCCCGGCATGCCAAGCACGCCAAGTGCATAGGTGATGGGCGCATCATCGGGATTGATTTTGGCAAGGCCCTGTGCGGGTGCCACTGCATGTGTCGCCCACCCAAAGCCGCCCATAACAAACTGGCCCACTTCAAAGCCTTTTGCGTTGGAGGCGATGATCTCACCGACCGATCCGCCCTCCATCTTGCCGTCAACGGGAATGCTCGCGGCATAGGATTTTGCATCATCCATGCGGCCACGCATATAGGGGTCGAGCGACATATAGTGCACCCGCACCAGCACTTCGCCTTCGGCAGGTTGCGGCACAGGGTGCTCTTCGAGGCGGAAATTCGCGGGCGTCGGCGCGCCGTCGGGGCGGCTGGCAAGGACGATCTGTTTCATCGTGTCTGACATCTTGAACTCCATTTGTTTTCGGGCAAGGTAGCGAAGTATAGCACACTGACAAGCAACACGCAGCGTCACGGCCCTTGGCTTTCCGGGGTGCACGTCCTAAGAGGGCGGAAATCCAACCACGAAAGGCCGCAGTGACATGGTAGGCAGTGCAAATCTTAACATCATGATCAAGGCCGCGCGCAAAGCGGGCCGTGCGCTGGTAAAGGACTTTCGCGAGGTTGAGCAGCTTCAGGTGTCGATGAAAGGGGCTGGTGATTTTGTAAGCCGCGCCGATATCAACGCCGAAAAGATCATTAAGGATGAGTTGCGCGCTGCGCGCCCGACCTATGGCTGGATCGCTGAAGAAGGTGGCGCCGAGGAGGGTGAAGACCCCACGCGCCGCTGGATTGTCGATCCGCTGGATGGCACGACGAATTTTCTGCACGGACTGCCACATTGGGCAATCTCGATCGCGCTCGAGCATAAGGGACAAGTTGTCGCCGGTGTGGTGTTCGACGCCGCCAAGGACGAGATGTTTTTTGCCGAAAAAGGCTCTGGTGCATGGCTCAACGACAGCCGGTTGCGGGTGTCGGGGCGCAACAAAATGATCGAGTCTATCTTTGCCACGGGCATTCCTTTTGGTGGCCGCTCGGACCTGCCGGAGACGTTGCAGGATATTGCACGGCTTGCACCGACTTGCGCCGGTATCCGCCGCTGGGGCTCAGCAGCACTTGATCTGGCCTATGTCGCGGCAGGCCGCTACGATGGCTTTTGGGAGCGTCGTTTGAACGCATGGGATCTAGCGGCAGGTGTGATCATCGTGCGTGAGGCAGGGGGCTTGGTAGAGCCGCTCAATCCGCGTGGTGACATTCTTGGAGATGGAGAGATTGTGGCTGCGAATGAAGCGATCTTTACCGGTTTTGCAAAGGTAGTGCGCGGCTGAAGTCAGCGTCGGTCTGAGGGGTGGTTTTGTCCATCTGTCCATACCACCGGCTCATGCTCCCACGTGGCGACCCCTTCAATACAGCCCAAATTGACGCCGCATTGAGCAGGGTCGGAGCGGCGT
>JBATTJ010000051.1:0-45468 GCA_049670485.1 Sulfitobacter sp. | reverse complement strand
GATTTGAGGCCCGCGTTACCGATGGCGACATATGGAAGATTGAGGGTCATCGTGAGGGCCGCACCGATGCGCATGGCAACCCGTTTGTTGGTCAGTGTGTAAACGGTCGATTTCGCCTGAACATAGGCCATGACATAGACCACCAGACAGGCGACTGCACCGGCGATCAGGAGCGGAATACCGTGACCCATCGCAGTAGGCAGCGGCACAGAGGCCGAAGAGACCACTGCGCGCCAGATGGCGAGCACCACAAAGTAGCCCATGATCCAGTTCATTTTCCAAGCTTCCTTGGCGAGACGCAGTGGCGTTGGCGCGCCCTGCCACAAGATATGTTCACCCTCGGGCAAAGCTTCGGGAAGTCCGTGGACCGGTTCGAATTTGAAGTCATCGTGATGCATGTTTTCGTCCCCTAATGTGGTGTCCGGGCCAGTGGCTGTGCTGGCCCGGATGCTTCTGTTTAGATTTGTGGTTCAAGGCGTTTCGGATCGGCATAAAGTGTGCCGCCACCGTAGTAGGCCATGATTTTCTCTTCTTCGAGCAAGGTCACCTGATCAGCGGCCTTGATGGATGGCACATCCGCAAAGTTCGCGCCGTAGATCGAGCGGACGACAACGCGGTCCGACTTGATCTTGGCAAAGTTGGCGGGGATCAGGCAGGTTTTGCCAGAGCCTTCTGGATTGAGATCAACTGTCAGGAACCGCACGTACTGCTCTGGTACGTCGACCCACATATCGCTGACGCGGCCCACGACTTCGCCGTCACCGGCAACGACAGGTTTGCCGCGCGGATCTGTGCCTGCGGAGACTTTGAAGTCTTCGAGCATGCTCATCGGTTTGATTTTGACATGACCGTGCGCATCAAGCTCGGGCCAGTCGTTGCGCGGCGCCCAGGATGCGGGGCCGACACCGTCGATCATCGGGTTGCCGGTCGGCTCGAACGGGGAGCCGGCTGCCTGTGATGTTTGCACCAGTGCCAGATCATCGCGGTCACCGCGTTGGCCCGATGGCAAGACCAGATCACCACGCCCGTGGGGCAGGTGGAACGTCTTGTCTTTCGGGACGGGAAACGGTCCCTGGTTTGGCGCTTCTTGGCCGTCGTCGGTCTGCAAAGGATAGCCTTCGCGCATGTTTTCGGTCTGGAGATAATACACCAGTCCCGCAAAGAAGATCCAGAAGAGCCAGATTGCCGCGCTCGCCAGATCGAAGTTTCCAAAAAATTCAGTGCCAACCATTAGGGGGTCCTCCGTGTTGGGTGGATAGTTACGTAGGGAAGTCGGCAAGGCCTACGCGCCCTGCCTGTTTAGGTGCCATCCGGCGGGTCCGTACCAAGGGACCAACCGCGATGAGCGTCGCGAAAAGAAGGCCGATTTCGATGTGGTAAACCACCGAATAGCCGGTCGTGGCGTTTTGCATGCCGGGGCCAAAGCTGCCTGCCATGGCGGCACTGTCGACGACATCGCGCAGTGCGCCGCCGATAAAGATCGAAAGCCCTGCGGCCGTCGCCTGTGCAGCGCCCCATGCGCCGAGGGCAAGGCCCTTGCCGGCAAGGCTGCCTGTCTCAAGCGTCATGGCGGCGGTCAGCGTCGAGATCGCAAACAACCCCGAGCCGAGGCCGATGCCGAACGCGCCTGCAAAAAAGAGTGTGCCACTGTCGAGAGGGGCGGCAAAGATCACGGCGCAGAACGCCAGAATTCCTACCAGCAACCCGCGTGCGGCCATCATATGTGTGTCCATTCCAGTTTGTAGCCACCGCGCGGCAAAGCCGAAGCCGATGAGGGCGCCAAACGCCCACATTGCGGTGAGCAGCGTTGTCGAGGAGACCGAAAGCCCCAGTACTTCACCGCCATAAGGCTCGAGCAGGACATCCTGCATGTTAAAGGCCAGCGTGCCGAGAAAGACCGTGACCAACAAGCGCTTGGCCGAGTTATTGGTGGTCAGATCGCGCCATGCATCGGAGAATGTAGGCTTGGCCGCCTCGCGCTCTGCTTTGGTCATCGGGTTCATGCGCTCTTGCTTCCATAGGGCGATGACGTTGAGGACGATTGTGACGACGGCGGTACCTTGGACAACCTGAATCAGGCGTATCTGGCTGAAATCACGTAGCAATGTGCCGATGATGATCGCAGCAACAGCCATGCCCACCAGCAGCATCACATAAAGAAGGGCAACGACCTGTGGCCGTGTCTCGTCCGTGGCGCGGTCAGCGGCGAGGGCAAGACCGGCGGTTTGGGTCATGTGCATGCCCAGACCAGTGAGCAAAAAGGCGAGCGCAGCACCGACTTCACCAGCCCACGCAGGACCGACTGCCTGCTCTCCGTTAAGAAGCAAAAGACCGAATGGCATGATGGCAAAGCCGCCGAACTGCCAAAGGCTGCCGAACCATAGATAGGGAATACGCTTCCACCCGATGGCAGAGCGGTAGGTGTCGGAGCGAAACCCCAGCAGCGCGCGGAAGGGGGCCACAAGCACCGGAATCGCGATCATCACTGCAACGATCCACGCCATCACACCCAATTCCACGATCATTACGCGGTTAAGTGTGCCCAGAAGCATCACTGCCGCCATCCCGACCGAGACCTGAAACAGCGACAGGCGCAACAGCTGCTTGAGCGGAAGTTCCTCACTGATGGCATCTGCGAAAGGCAGATTCTTCAAGGTCATGTTCTTGATGGCGTTCTGGAGCTTCATGATGTGAATTCCAATGCATTCGAGATGTAGAAACCGGACGTGACGCGGCCCAGATCCCGCAGCTTGCCGCGCTTGAGCTTGGCGGCGATGGCGGCGGGGGTGTGTGGCACCATGGTCGGAGAGCGATCGGAGCGCGGGAACAATTTGCCCGCCCGCCACATCAACATCAGCAGGGGCGTGCGCGGGGCGACGGTAAAGACCACCGTGCCCGACAAACGCGGTGCGATGCCGTCCAGAATATCGGCGATATCGTCTGCCGTATAATAAATCATGCTGTCCATCGCGACGACATGGTCAAAGCGTCCATGCGCAGGGTTGAGCATGTCACCCGAGGAAAACGTGATCTTGCGGTCAAGCTTGCGTGGGGTCCGTTTAGTCGCGATATTAATGAGTTGGGGAGAGATATCCACGCCCACTACATCCGCACCGCGCGCGGCCAGCTCAAACGCGAGCGCGCCTGTGCCACAGCCTGCATCCAGAATCCGCGCGCCGCGCAGGTCATCGGGCAGGGCCGCGATGATCCGTTCGCGCATCTCGTCACGCCCCTTGCGGACCGTTGCGCGAATGCCTGACACGGGTGCGTCCGATGTCAGACGCTCCCATGTCTTGGTCGCGGTCCGGTCGAAGTATGTCTCGACGCGGTTTCTTGTGGCCTCATATGACATCAATCAAATCCGAGCAGGTCAAAGATTTCGCGGTCTGGCAAAGATTTGGGTGCCAGTGGATCGGTGCCCGCCCAGAGGGTTTGCGCCAGACGGATGTATTCTGCTTGCACGGCGGCGATGTCGTCGTCCAAATCCATCTCGAACAGGGTCTTTTTCTTGAGGCGCGAGCGGCGAATGGCGTCGAGGTCGGGCAGGTGGGCCAGACGGTTGAAGCCAACAGTCTCGCAATAGCGGTCCACTTCGTTGGTGTCTTTGGAGCGGTTGGCGACGCAACCGGCAAGGCGGACCTTGTAGTTGGACGACTTCGCCTCGACCGCGGCGATGATCCGGTTCATCGCATAGATGCTGTCGAAATCATTGGCCGTGACGATCAGTGCGCGGTCCGCATGCTGCAAGGGTGCGGCGAAACCGCCGCAAACCACATCACCCAGCACGTCGAAAATCACCACATCGGTGTCTTCCAGCAGGTGGTGCTGTTTAAGCAGTTTGACGGTTTGACCCACCACATAGCCGCCACAGCCTGTCCCTGCGGGCGGGCCACCGGCCTCCACGCATTTCACGCCGCCATACCCCTCGAAAACGAAGTCTTCAGCACGCAGCTCTTCGGGGTGGAAATCCACCTCTTTGAGAATGTCGATGACGGTGGGAATAAGGCGACCGGTCAGCGTGAACGTGCTGTCATGCTTGGGGTCACATCCGATTTGCAAAACACGTTTGCCCATCTTGGAGAAGGCGGCGGACAGGTTGCTGGAGGTGGTCGATTTGCCAATCCCGCCTTTACCGTAGACCGCAAAAACTTTTGCGCCCTCGATTTGTGCGTCGGCGTCCTGGTGGACCTGAACCGATCCTTCACCGTCCTGACCACGCAGGTTCGGCATTCCTTTATCAAGTGGGCTCATGTTGTATTCCCTTATTTAGTGTCGATGAGGTCATTCGGCTGCAATGCCCTCGAGTTGATCTTCTATTGCGTCTGCGGCGTTTTGCAGCGCGGCGAGTGTTGCGTCGTCGGGTGTCCAGTATTGGCGATCAGATGCCTCGATGAGGCGATTGGCCATGCGCATGGACGCTTGCGGGTTGAGATCGGACAGGCGTTTGCGCATCACGTCATCGAGTACGAAAGTCTCGGACAGACGCTGGTAGATCCACGGATCAACCTTACCGGTGGTGGCGGACCAGCCCATTGTGTTGGTGACATTCGCTTCGAGCACCCGCACACCTTCATGGCCATGCTTGAGCAGCGGCTCATAGAAGGCAGGGTTGAGGTTGCGCGCGCGCGTCTCGAGCGAGACTTGATCGCGCAGAGTACGGACACGCGAGCCGCCGGTGGTCTGATCGCCGATATAAACCGGAAGATCGATGCCACCCTTGGCGCGTTTGACCGCAGATGCGATGCCGCCCAGCGTGTCGAAATAGTGATCGACGGAGGTGACACCCAACTCGACGCTTTCGAGGTTTTGGTAGGCCAGATCCACCTGCTTCAGCGTATCTTCAAGCAAGGCGGTTTGCTGGCTCGCCTCGCCATCCATGCCGTAAGCAAAGCTTTTGCGTGCCTGATAAGCATCGGCCAACTCGCTCTCGTCCTCGAAGGCGGAGCTGTCGACAAGCTGGTTCACGTTGGAGCCATAGGCGCCTTCGGCATTGGAGAAGACCCGCAAGGCGGCGGTTTTCATATCGCAATCCTGCGCCTTCATAAACGCGAGGGCATGCGCGCGGATCGGGTTGAGGGCATAAGGCTCATCCGCCATGGCGCATTGATACGCAGCATCGGCCAGCAGTTTGGTTTGCAGCGGCAGCAGATCGCGGAAGATGCCCGAAAGCGTCATGATCACATCAATGCGGGCGCGGCCCAGCTTTTCCAGTGGGACCAGATCGGCACCACACAAACGGCCATTCATGTCGAACCGCGCGGTGCAGCCCATGAGCGCCAGTGCTTGGGCAATCGGGCCGCCGTTGGATTTGATGTTGTCACTGCCCCATAGGACCAATGCGACCGTGCGCGGCATGCAGTCATGGGTGCGCAGCAACTCGTCTGCCAGTTTTGCACCGCTCATCATCGCCTGTGCGGTGGGCATGCGGAACGGGTCGAATGCGTGGATGTTGCGGCCCGTGGGCAGGATTTCAGGTGCGCGGATCACATCGCCACCGGCAACCGGCGCGATATATTGTGCGTTCATCGCACGGATCAACGCAGGCAATTCGGCATCTTTGCTCAGGTGCGCATGGGCCGTTTTGCGACCCTCGGCGGTGTTGAATTCCATCTGGTCCAGCGTCGCCTCGATATTGGCGGCCGTGCCGGTGTTGCCGACGATGTGCAGACCTTCGGGGATCAGGCTCGCCTCGGTTTCCAGCAGTGTGAGCCAGAGCGTGTCAAGGTTTGCAGCGTCCAGATCGACAGCTTCTGCTTGTGCCGCAATCAGCTCTTCAAGATCGCTGCGGTCGGTGCCGGGTGCGGTGCTGCGCCATTGGTTCAGCGATTCTTTGAGCGACGTCAGCCCCTTGTACAGACCCGCATTTTGCAGCGGTGGCGTCAGATATGTCACGATGGTCGCGTTGATCCGGCGTTTGGCAAGTGTTGCCTCGGACGGGTTGTTGGCGGCATAAAGATAGACGTTGGGCAGGTTGCCCATCATCCGGTCAGGCCAGCAGTGCGAGCCGACGCCGTTTTGTTTGCCCGGCATAAACTCGAGCACGCCGTGCATGCCAAAATGCAGAACAACATCGGCTTTGAGGTCTTGCTTGATATACTGGTAGAAGGCGTTGAACGCGTGTGTCGGGGCAAATCCACCCTCGAACAGCAACCGCATCGGATCGCCCTCATAGCCGAAGGTAGGCTGGATGCCGACGAAAACCTTGCCGAAATGTGCGCCAAGGATAAAGACTTCGCGACCGTTTGCTTGTGCCTTGCCGGGGGCAGGGCCCCAGACTGCTTCGATCTCGGACAGCCATGGCGTGCGCTTGACCAGTTGGTCGGCGGTCACGGTTGCGGCGACATTTGCCTCTTGGCCATAGACTTGGGCGTTGCCTTTGAGGACAACTTCACGAAGTTCTTCGACGGTTGCGGGGGGTGTTACATCGTATCCCTCGCGCTTCATCTCGTGCAGCGTGTTGTGCAGGCTCTCGAATACCGAAAGATAGGCGGCTGTGCCCGCAGCGCCGGCGTTTGGCGGAAACCCGAACAGGACAATTGCAGCATTTTTGTCGGCGTTGCGCTGGCGGCGCAGGGTGCCAAGACGCATGGCTTTGTCGACCAGCGCGTCGATCCGTTCATAGCACGGTGCCATGGCTTTGACCGCGCCTTGCGCAAGGCAGGGCGTGGGGCAATGGCTGCATCCGTCGATACCGTGACGGCCTGCGAAAACAGTGGGGTTGGTCGCACCGTCAAGTTCTGGTAGCGCGATCAGCATGGTTGTCTCGATCGGGCTGAGGCCCTGACCGCCTGCCGCCCATTGGCCCAGCGTTTGGAACTCCAACGGTTGGGCGTTGAGGTAGGGCACATCAAGTTCTTTGAGGACGGACACGGCGGCATCGCTGTCGTTATAGGCGGGACCGCCAACAAGCGAGAAACCGGTGAGCGAGACCAGCGCGTCAATGCGACCTTTGTGATAGCCGTCGATGGCGGGACGACCGTCAAGGCCACCAGCAAAGCCCGCGATCACGCGGCAGCCTTTGGCCTCGAACGCGCGAATGACGTGATCATAATGCGCCGTGTCAGCGGCCAGAATATAGCTGCGCAGCATGACGATGCCGATGGTGGGGCCGTCGCCCTTAACCGGCAACGCTGCCAGATCGGTGGTGATGTGCATGTCCGGCAGATCGGGGTGGTACAGACCACACTCAGGATATTCGACAGGCTCTGCGGCTTTGATTCCGCGCCATTCCGGCACGGTGGTATAGCGCGCAATCAGAAAGCGGATCATGTTTTCGATGTTGGTGTCGGAGCCACCGAGCCAGTATTGCATGGACAGGAACCACGCGCGCAAGTCTTGGGACTTGCCGGGGATCAGCTTGAGAATTTTGGGGATGCGGCGGAGCATCTTCATCTGGCCCGCGCCGGATTTGCCGGATGATTTGGACGGTTTGAGCTTTTTCAGCAGGCCCATGGCGCCCGTCGCGGGGCGTGACATGTCCAGATCGCCCATGCGCGTCAGCTGGGTCAGTTCCTGATCCGAGACGACATTGATCATCGCATCACAGTGATCGCGGCGCGCTTTGAGGGCGGGCAGGATCGCGCGGACCTGATCTTCGAGGAACAGCACACACGATACGATAATGTCTGCGGTGGCGATATCGTCCAGAGCGTTTTGAAGCGTTGCGGGGTCTTTTTCCCACTCGGCTGCGGCGTGAATTTTGATGTTCAGACCGGGGAAATCCATCGCCAGCGCAGGGGCGACCCGCGCGGCAGGTCCGGCGGCGTGCCGGTCCAATGTGATGATCACAAAGTTATAGCTTGGGACGGCTAGTTCATCGCGCATAATGGGCCTTTGCATCATAGAGTGTATCAACCGATATCTCTGCAATGCCCTTTTCGGATGCATATGTTTCGGTATTGCGCCGCGCTTTGCCGCGCACAAAGAAGGGTATCTTCTTGAGTTCTTTTTCTGCTGTAGGCTGCCAGACAATCTCGCCTGAGGGTTGTACTTCGGGGGTCAACTCGGGCGCGGGCGTGGATGTCTTTGATGCTGGAGCATGGCCGCCATGGTGGCTTGGACCTGCGGCATCGTTGAACTCGAAATCTTCGCGGAACATGTGCAGCAGGTGCTCTTCGAGACCCATGACCAGCGGATGTACCCATGTATCGAACAGGACGTTCGCGCCCTCAAATCCCATCTGCGGGGAATAGCGGGCGGGGAAATCCTGAACGTGTACAGGGGCAGAGATCACGGCGCAGGGAATGCCCAATCGCTTGCCGATGTGACGCTCCATCTGGGTGCCAAGGATCATCTCGGGTTGTAGCGCCTCAATGGCGGCTTCTACTTCGAGGTAATCGTCGGTGATCAGGGCTTCAAGCCCGTAATCTTTGGCCAGCGCGCGGATGGGGCGGGCGAATTCGCGATTGTAGCAGCCCATACCGGCCACTTCGAAACCCATCTCGTCGCGGGCGAACCGTGCAGCAGCAGCGACATGGGTGCCGTCGCCAAAGATGAACACGCGTTTGCCGGTGAGGTAGGTGCTGTCGACCGAACGGCTCCACCATGACTGGCGCGATCCGCTCATGTCGATCTCGGCGGTACTGCCGGACAATTCACGTACTTCGGCGATGAAATCATGGGTGGCGCCGACGCCGATTGGCACGACTTTCGTATAGGGCTGACCAAATGTTTTTTCGCAATACCGCGCGGCCTGCTCGCCCGTTTCAGGATAGAGCAACACGTTGAAATGCGCCTGACCCATTTTGGCGATGTCGGCGGGGGTGGAGCCCATGGGGCCGGTCACATTGACCTCGATCCCCATTTCATACAGCAGATTGGTGATTTCCTGAACGTCGTCGCGGTGGCGAAAGCCGAGCGCTGTTGGCCCGATGATGTTGCACGACACGCGCGCGGTTTTTTCCATCGGTTTGGCCAGATGGCGCACAATCTGCAGGAACGTTTCATCCGCGCCAAAGTTTTCTTTGCGCTGGTAGGAGGGCAGCTCAAGCGGGATCACAGGAATAGGCAGGCCCATGGTTTCGGCCAGACCGGCGGGGTCATCCTGAATAAGCTCGGCAGTGCAGGACGCGCCGACGATGATTGCTTCGGGTTGGAAGCGGTCGAATGCATCCTGACAGGCTTTTTTGAACAATCCCGCTGTGTCAGAGCCTAGATCGCGGGCCTGAAACGTAGTGTAGGTCACCGGCGGGCGGTGATCGCGCCGCTCGATCATGGTGAACAACAGATCGGCGTAGGTGTCACCCTGCGGGGCGTGCAAAACGTAGTGCAAACCCTTCATGCCAGTGGCAACGCGCATGGCACCAACGTGTGGCGGCCCCTCATATGTCCAGACAGTCAGCTTCATGCGCGGACCTCTTTGAACATCGGATCAGAATTGCTCTCACCGTGGCTGAGCGTTTGTTTGCGGCGCAACGGGCGTGCGAAAAGGGCCGCAAGATCGCCTGCTTGTTCGTAGAAATGCACCGGTGTGAAGACCAGTTCGATGGCCCATTTGGTGCTCAGGCCTTCAGCTTCCAGCGGGTTGGCGAGGCCAAGGCCACAGACAGTAAGGTCAGGACGGGCAGCGCGACAGCGGTCAAGCTGGATATCGACGTCTTGCCCTTCAGAGATCTGCGGCCCCTCGGGCAACAGGTCCAGATCGGGACCGTGCAAAGCGTCGTGGATATAGGGAGAGCCCACTTCGAGCGGGATCATGCCACATTCGCGCGCGAGAAAGCGGGCGAGGGGGATTTCAAGTTGGCTGTCGGGGAAAAAGAAAACCGATTTGCCGGTCAGCGTCTGTGCGGCAGCGGCAACAGCCTGACGCGCACGGCGGCGCGGTGCCTCGGTAACCTGATCGAACAACGCGCGGTCCACGCCGAATTCCTCGGCAACAGCAGCAAGCCATGCTGTCGTGCCTTCTTCACCAAGCGGGAAGGGGGCGGCGATGTGGCGTGCGCCGCGACGCTCGAGTGCCGCATGCGTGTCACTGAGGAAAGGTTGGGTCAGGGCAAAGACGGTATTTTCGCCAATGCCCATTTCATCGTCGATGTTGCGCGCGGGCAGGACACGAACGGGGCCGATGCCCATCGCGTCCAGCAGGCCCAGCATTTGATCCTCAACGACATCGGGCAACGCACCCACAACCAGTAATTCGCGCGCATCGGAGGCGGGCAGGACCGGCACCATGGAGGCAAGGCATGCATCTTCACCTTGGGTGAATGTCGTCTCGATGCCGGAACCGGAGTATTCCAGCACGCGCACCTTTGGTGCGAATTCTTTGGTCAGACGCTCGGCGGCGCGGCTTAGGTCAAGTTTGATCACTTCGGACGGGCAGGAGCCGACAAGAAACAGCTGACGGATGTCGGGACGGCGTGCCAGAAGGCGGGCGACTTCACGGTCCAGTTCCTTGTGAGCGTCATTAAGACCGGCGAGATCCGATTCTTCGAGAATCGCTGTGCCAAAACGTGGCTCTGCAAAGATCATCACACCGGCGGCGGATTGCAGCAGGTGTGCGCAGGTGCGTGAGCCGACCACCAGAAAGAAGGCATCCTGAATTTTGCGGTGCAGCCAGATGATTCCGGTCAGACCACAGAAGACTTCACGCTGTCCGCGCTGCTTGAGAACAGGCGACGTGCGACAGCCAAGTGCCGGTGGTGGGGGCGTCAGATCGTTCATGCGGCAAGCTCCGATTGCATCCGCGCAACGCGCAGTTTCCACAGGAATTGACCTGCGTTGATGACATAAGTGATGTAGGCGGCGAGGGTGATCAGCATCAGCGTTTGTGGCGCGATAGATCCGGTGATCAACCCATACAAATAAAGGGTGTGAAGGGTGATCACCACGAAGCTGAACACATCTTCCCAGAAGAAACCGGGGGCAAAAAGATACTGTCCGAAGACGACTTTTTCCCAAATCGCGCCGGTCACCATAATGAGATAGAGAGCGGCGGTTTTCACCAGCACGGACACAGTCGCGGCGGCGTATCCTTCGCCAGTCATAAGGAAGCGCAGAACCAGAACAAGAGAAACCAGAAAGATCACGAATTGCACAGGCGCCAGAATCCCCTGCACCAGCGTCCACACCGACGCGTCCCGGCGCATCCGTTGCGCGGGAGTGTAGAGTGGCCGGTACTGTCCGGCGGTGTGTGGCGCGTTTCTCATCGGTGTCCTCAGGCGAAATCCTATCCAAGAAAAATGACATCGAATCCCACAAGTGTCAACTTTGATTTACACATTGGAGATTGATTGCAGTTTCCTGTGATATGGCGTAACCCCTGTAAAATATACAAATTACCCTATGCATTAAACTGCATGTCAATAATAATTGACAATAGTATGGGTGAGATAGACCATGAGCGGCAATCACTTTGAAAAGATGCTGCCTTCCCCAAGCCTGATCGACACGCGGAGGTGTTAATGCCACGAGACTCAACAGACACCGCCGTCTCACCCCTTAATGGTGTGGGCGACGTTGCGCGTCAGGTGCTGTCTGTGCTGTCCAGTGAGCTGCGGCTGATCTATCCTGACATGCCGCCGCGCGCTCTGGTTCGCTACCTCGATGAGATGCAGGCGGCGATGACACAGCCTGATCCGGACACCATTACCCATCTTCTCAATGCGATGCGCCGTTCGGGCATCCGTGATGCGGATATTGCGGATTTCTATATCCCTGTTGTGGCGCGCCGTCTGGGTGAAGCATGGGTCACGGATACGATGGAATTTACACAAGTGACGATTGGTATGGCAAATCTGCATACCATGCTGCGCAGTCTCGACAGCAGCTGGTGCTCGCCCGAGCGCGCGCCGTTCGGCACATTGGGCCAGATTTGCATTATCGTGCCTGAAGGGGTGCAGCACTCGATCGGGGCCAACATACTTGCAGGCCAGATGCGGCGCGCAGGCTATGATGTTTTGCTGCGTACGGATTTGGCTGTGGACGAGATTGCCCAATTTGTCAGCGCGCCCGAGACGATAGGGGTGATGATTTCAGCCTCTCTCTGGGAGCCGCTTGATTTTCTGCGCACGGTTGTGAAGAAGGTGCGCGAAGGCAATTCTGGGGTACCTATTTTGGTGGGCGGAAATGTTTTGGACCGTGAGTGTGATGTGAGTGCAATGATCGGCGCGGATATGGCGACAAATGACTGGCAGACCGCACTCGGGTTTTGCGCAACCAGAGCAGTAGTGTGATGGCCCAGATGGCGACCTCATGGACGAACGGCTTGATCCCCTCGATTGAGCCTGAATATTTCAAGGATATCGTTGCGCGAAGCGCTGACCTTGGCGTGATGATCACGGCCGAGGGAGACGTGCTTGGTGTGTTTGCCAGCCCCGGTTTCCGGCCCAAAGATGCGCTGTTGCGGTTTGAGGGTGCGCAGATGCGCGATACGCTCACGCCGGAAAGTGTCACTAAATTCGATGCGCGTATCGCGGAGTTTTTGGCCGATCCCGAGCAGAGCTATACCATCGAGCTCAACCACACGGCAGCGGGCTCAAGCCCGACATTTCCGGTGCGCTATAGCTTTCATGCAGTCGGCGAAAGCGGGAAAATCCTGCTGTTGGGTCGTGATCTGCGGCCCATTGCGGACATGCAGCAACAGCTTGTCGCGGCGCAACTCACGCTCGAGAAAGATTACGAGGCGCGGCGCGCGCATGACATGCAGTTCCGCGTGCTTATGGCGTCGATCGAGGATGCGATGATATTTGTGTCCTTGCCGTCGGGTATGGTGAAGGATTGTAACCCCGCCGCCCGTGTTCTGCTGGGCAAGCAGGGTGGCGATCTGGTGGGCGTCTCGCTCAATCAAGTATTCGAGGGCAAAGGTAAGGATGATTTGCTGGACCATTTGATCGGCCTTGCGAGCGAAAGTGGCAAACCCAATATCACGCTCAAAGCGCGCGCACCGGCACGGATGGTGATGCTGCGTCCGGTTTTGTTCCGCAGCGGAGGCGATCAGGCGATGCTGTGCCGTGTGACGGCAACAGCGCCCCAAGTACTTAAATCCGACAGTCTTCAGGATAACCTGACCGGCCTTTATGAACGTGGTGCCGAGGCGATTGTGTTCGTCGATCCGGCGGGCGTGATCCTGAGTGCGAACGAAGCATTTCTGAACCTTGCTGATGTGACCCACGGACAGGCGCTCAAAGGGCGTTCTATCGTAGATTTTTTGGGTCGTGGGAGTGTTGACCTCAACGTGATGCTCGAAAATGCGGCGCGCAGTGGGGCGATGCGGTCCTACACCACACGCGTCACGGGTGAGTTTGGTGCAGAGCGTGCTGTCGAGGTATCGACAACCCACGTGCAAACGGGCGCGGAGCCTGTGTTTGCGCTTGTTTTGCGCGATGTGAGCCGCATCGACAATGCGCGCACCGAGACCCAACAGTTGGGTGAGGTTGATATCCAATCGGTGATCGAGCTGATCGGCAGTCAATCGCTGCGCGAGATTGTGGCCAAGACAACAGATGTAGTCGAGAAGATGTGCATCGAGACTGCGGTGGAGTTGACGTCGAACAACCGCGTTGCCGCCGCCGAGATGTTGGGCCTGTCGCGGCAATCGCTTTATGTAAAGTTGCGCAAATACGGCCTGCTGAAATCGGGCGGCGACGACTGAACGCCACGCGGCTTGCTGGCCAGAGCGGCGTAAATCCGCCGGAATTCACCCAATCTCAAGATCCCGCCCCTCATCCGTTCAGTGGTGTGGAACCGAAGCATGTTATGCGACGTTGTGACACGACTGCCAGCTTTGCGCGGCATAAACCAAGCTAGGATATTCGAATGAAAAATCTCCTCAAATCAACCACCTCTCTTACGCTGTGTGTGGCGTTGATCGTTCCCGGTGCGTTGCCAACAATGGCGTTGGCGCAATCGGGCGATGCCGCTGTTTGCGGGCCAGCCGGGGAGCAGGATGTTTTTCCCTGCGCTGTTGAAGATGGCACGCTGATCGAGAACGGTGAGGGGCTTGCAGCATTCAGAGCTGCACAAGCCGCCGGAGATTTGGCGGCACAGGCTGAGGCGGAAGCGGCTGCGGCCGCTGCTGCGGCAGAGCAACAAGCAGCCGCAGAACAGGCCGCAGCAGAGCAGGCGGCAGCCGAAGCACAGGCTGCTGCCCAAGCACAAGCTGACGCCGCCGCAGATCAAGCAGCAGCGCAAGCCGCTGCAGATGAAGAGGCCGCTGCCGCAGCGGAGGCTGCACAAGCAGCAGAGCAGGAAGCAGCCGCGGCCGCACAGGCAGAAGCTGATGCCGCACAAGCAACAGCAGAGCAAGCCGAGCAGCAGGCCGCAGCCGAAGCTGCGCAAGCCGCTGAGCTGGAAAATGCATTGCAAGCAGAACAGGATGCCGCTGCTGCCGAAGCACAGGCAGCTGAGCAACAGGCAACAGAACAGGCTGCGGAAGAAGCTGCGCCTGTTGCAGAGCCCGCCGCCGAGACACCTGCACCTGCACCTGCACCCGAAACTGCCGAAGCTGTCGAGGCTGAACCAGCTCAGGAGAGTGCAGACGTAGCGGTAGAAGCTCAGCCAGAGGCGCAAGTGGTTGACGAGGAAGCCGAAATTGCCCGCCAAGCAGAGCGTCAGGCCGAGCGTGAAGTAGAGCGTGCGGCCGCACAAAAAGCGTTGGAAGAAGAGACAGCTGAGGTCACAACCGAGCAGGTCACAACTGAAGACACCCGCAAATCGAGCGAAGATTTCGCAACCAGTGCCACTGGCACTGCTGCTGCCCCCGAAAAAGACGATGGTCTGAGCAAGCTTGAAAAAGCGTTGCTCCTTGGACTGGGGGCTGCTGTTGTCGGCACGGTGCTCAGAAACGGCAGCACGGTACGAAGCAATTCCGGCGACCGCGTTGTGGTCGAAGACGAGAGCGGTCAGCTGCGCGTTCTCAAGGATGATGATGCATTGCTGCGCCGACCGGGCGACGAAGTGCGCACCGAGCAGTTTAGCGATGGCTCCACACGTCAGACCGTGGAAAAGCCTGATGGCAGCCGCATCGTGACCATCCGCGGCAGTGATGGCACAGTTCTGCGCCGCATTCGTTTTGATGCGAATGGCAACGAGACCGTGTTGTTCAATGATCTGGCCGAAGAGCGCGCGATCATCGTGAGTGAATTGCCGCGTGCGAACTTCATTACCCAGCAAGCCGGAAGCATCAACGAACGTGACCTCAGAGAGGCCCTGATCGCGGAGCAGCGTGCGAGTGACGGACGCAGCTTCTCGCTTCGCCAGATCCGTGAAGTAGATCAGGTCCGTGCCCTCGCCCCCCCGATCGAGCTTGATGCGGCGCGTTTTGCCAGTGGATCGGCAGCGATTGAACCGGAGCAGGCGCGCAACCTTGTCAGCGTTGGCAACACCCTGCGCGAGCTGATTGCGGATGATCCGCGCACAGTGTTCCTGATCGAAGGGCACACGGATGCGGTAGGTGATGCAACCTACAACCTCGCGTTGTCAGACCGTCGTGCGGAAACCATCGCACTTGCCCTGACGGAGTATTTTGACGTGCCACCAGAGAACATGATCACCCAAGGTTACGGTGAAAGTGCACTCAAAGTGCAGACTGAACTGGCGGAGCAGGCGAACCGGCGTGCAGTTGTGCGCAATATCACCGGGTTGCTGCGGTCGGCGTCGCGATAACAAGTCACGGGGGCGACAATTGGACGTTGTCAAAGTCGCCCCTTCGATCAAAATAGATTGTTCGTTTTGAGAAGCAGTGCCGGTTTTAGGACCACGCACTGCTTTTCAGATGGATACTGACATTCCTTTAAACGGCGCGGAGTATGAAGCGTGGCTCAGCAGATTATTCAACATCCAACGGCATCGGACCTGAGAACGGACGCATCCCAAGCGCCCGTTTTCGATACCCAGACAAACTGCTGGCGGATCGAGAAGGCCGAAAGGTTTTCGATGGTTGTGGATGGTGCTGATTATTTCACGGCGTTGCGCAAGGTCTGTATGGCGGCCAAACATGAGCTGTTGCTGATCGGTTGGGATTTCGATTTTCAGATCGAGATGATGCCGGGCCAAAGCGATAGCAACGGAAATGCGCCCGACGGGATGCCGAACAAGCTGGGCAAGTTTTTCGAGGCGCTGGTAGATCACACCCCCGATCTGCACATCTATGTCCTCAAATGGAACGGTGCCGTGCTGGTTGCACCCGGTCAGGTCATACCGCCGCTGGCCCTCACGATATTCGGCCATGATCACCTTCATTTCGCCCTTGATGGCCATCATCCATTTGGCGCGTGTCACCATCAGAAGATTGTGATCGCGGATGATGGTTTCGCCTTCTGCGGCGGCATTGATATGACGGAAAACCGCTGGGATACGTCCGAGCATTTGCCGAATGATCCACGCCGCGTTCACAAAGACGGAACACCCTCAACACCGTGGCACGATGTAACAACTGCCCTGACCGGTCCGGCTGCAAGTGCGTTGGCCGCGCTGTCGCGCACACGCTGGTACCGCGCCACTGGTGAAGAGCTTGAAGTGCCGCAGACAAGTGATGCAGCGATTTGGCCCGAGGGTTTGAACGTAGATGCCCAGAACGTCGAAGTTGCGATTTCGCGGACCAAACCACCCTATGACGGAGAGCTGCTCATCAACGAGATCGAGCATATGTTCCTCGATAGTATCCGCTCTGCCAAGGACGTTATATATATCGAGTCTCAATACTTTACCGCTCAAACTATTTGCGATGCGTTGGAGGCCCGGCTGATCGAGGAAGGCGGGCCCGAGATTGTTGTGATCAATCCAAAAGTGTCCCTGTCGAGCTTTGAAGATGATGCGATGAACGGGTTACGGGACCGTCTCATAGAGCGGCTGAAAGGGGTCGATCATGAAGACAGATTTCGCATCTATCATCCGGTCACCACAGCGGGCGAGCCTATATATATCCATGCAAAGATTATGATTGCTGATACCAAAATCCTCAATTGTGGGTCCAGCAACCTGAATGATCGCTCCTTGGGATTTGATACGGAGTGTAATGTCGCGGTGTCTTCGCCGCAGTCGCTGATCGCTGAATTTCGCACACGACTTATCGCTGAGCATCTGGGTGTGACAGCCGAGGTATTCGAGAAGTGCTTTGCGGAAAAAGGCTCACTCATTGCGGTGATCGAGGCGCTGAACGATCCGGAAAGTAGGGGTCTGCGCGCGATAGAGCGTCGGATCGAAAACCTGCGCACCGGCATTTTGGCGGATACGCGGTTGATGGACCCGCGCTATGTTCCCGGACAGCAGGCATCCGCCGGACAAGGTATCCGCCCCCGACACCTGGCGATGGCGAGTGGCGCGTTGCTGTTGGGGTATCTCAGCTGGCGGATTTTGCGGAAATAAGAATTGCGGCGGCTGTCAGAGCAAACGGCCGTAATTCTGTTGGACATGTCGGGATTGTCTAACTGAATAATTCAGACGCTGAAATCAAAAGTAGATAGCAGATGATCAAATAAATGATGTTGTTGGAAGCAGTTCAGAACGGACCTTTCGCTGAAGTGGTTTCCAATAACCCAAAAAGGCACGTAGTTCTTTGTGTGCGTTCGATTTGTCGATACATTCGAGTGGTTGGCAGGAAATAGGCAAAGCTGGCGGGTCGTTGTACTGGAGTGAGGTGCGTCGTTGCATATCTGCGCCGATTTTTCGGTAATGCAAAGACGAAGCATGGGCCGTCGCAATTAGACAGGTACTCTACAAAACTTACGCAGCAATTGAAGTTTGCAAGCCCACTTAGTACCATTTTTTCGAGAGCCGCAGCAGGGCCCTGCTAAGGCCACGCGTCGGTTGCAGCAGAACATCGGGTTCTTGGATGCTAAAGAGTTGCTTTCAAATAGTCCAAAAATACCCATGGATGTGGCTCATTCACTTTGTATGGTGGCACAGATCGTTAATCTGAGTGGGCCCTCAGCAGCAGTTGACATAGTGGCAGACAAGATTGCGTTTACTCCGGTATTCTCCATAATTATCAAGGTAGTAAATTGATCGACTGGTGATTTTCCATATGCCAAGTATTAATCGGCAATGATCTGCGCGAGGGATTAAAGCGGTATAATGTAAATAACGGTGCAGGAGAAAATTAAAGTACCGGTTTTCAAAAGCGAGGTTAGAAAATCCCTACAGTCCGGAATGTCAGCCTTACCGGGGCTAGATCACGAAGTAGATTGGGTTCATTGTGAGGCTTCAGAAATTTAAATGTATCAGAAGTGCTTTGGGACACATGTGTTGGAATGATTTTTAACATAACTATGTTTATCAACTTTTTACAGCTGTAGCCGCAAAGCGATAATGTCACCCCTGTGCAAAGCAGGAATGTCGCTCTCTTGTTCAAATGAACAACGGGAGTTTGGACATGGGATGGGTGATGATGAGCGAGCGCGAGTTAAATCGTATTGAGGTGTTGGCGCAGGTCGATGACGGACGCTTGAGCGTTCAGAATGGCGCGAACATGTTAGCTATTACGAAGCGGCAAATGTTCCGGTTGTTGAAGACGTATCGCACTGACGGTGCTGCTGCGATCCGACATAAGGCGCGCGGTAAAACTCCAAACAACAAGATTCACACCGCGAAGCGTGACTACGCCGTGGCCCTGGTCAAAGAGACCTACGCAGATTTTGGACCCACGCTGGCGGCCGAGATGCTGGCGCAACATCATGGGTTCAAGGTCTCACGCGAGACATTGCGCAAGTGGATGGCCGACGACGGTCTATGGCTGTCGCGCAAACAACGGCGTACATTCCATCAGCCCAGATTACGACGAGAATGCTTTGGAGAGCTGGTTCAAATCGACGGCTCTGATCACCGCTGGTTTGAGGATCGTGCAAACTCCTGCACCCTACTCGTCTTCATTGATGACGCGACCAGCATGTTGATGAAGCTGCAATTTGTTCAATCGGAAAGCACCTTCAGTTATTTCGACGCGCTAGAAAGTTATCTACTCAAACACGGTCGTCCCGTTGCGTTTTACAGTGACAAGCACACAGTGTTCCGTGTCGCAAAGCCCAACCAGCACATGACCGGTATGACGCAATTCGGGCGCGCATTGGCCGAGCTAAACATCGAGATTCTCTGCGCAAACAGTTCTCAAGCGAAGGGCCGCGTCGAGCGTGCGAACCGGACGTTGCAGGACCGGCTGGTGAAAGAACTGCGCCTTGCGGGCATCTCAAACATGGATGAAGGCAACGCGTTCCTGCCGGGGTTCACAGAGCGCTTTAACGCTAAGTTTGCAAAGGCCCCCGCCAAGCCAAACAATCTACATCGTGCGCTGAACATCGAACCAGATCGACTGAGCGAAGTCTTCTGTTTGCGCGACAAGCGTCATGTCACCAAAGATCTCATGCTGAAGTACGACCGCAAACGCATCAAGCTGGAAGTCAATGAACTGACCCGTGGCCTTGTTGGCAAATACATCGATATCTATGAGTATGGATGTGGACGTATTCAGGTGCGTGCCAACGGCGTTGTCCTGCCCCATTCAATCCTGAACCCTGAGCGCAGGATCACCCATGCGGCGATCACGGAGAACAAACGGCTCAGCGCTGTTCTTGAACATATCAAAGCAGAACAAGACAAACCTGCGCCAAAGCCGAAGGTTAAGCCAGTCAGCGCTAAGAATGGTTACGTGAAGACAGGGCGACGCCCGCCTGGGGGTCCGTCCAAGATGGAGCCGTACTACGCTCGCAAGCGCGCAGAACGAGAAGCCCGCGCAGCCAGCCAGAGCTCCGATATTTGATGTCTACGCACTGTCAGGCTGCGCTACCGTTAGCGCCTATGGTGACATTCCTGCTTTGCGCATCCGGTGACATTTCTGAATGGCGTTTACATACAGCTCGAGGGGGCACTCCCATCATTGTAGGCCCATGCGCACCCAGCTTGTGCTACGCGTTATCTCTTCATCTGTTTGCTGATGTGCAACTAACCCTGCCAAGTGGCCCACTCGTCGCAGGGTCTTGATACGGTGGTGCGTCCTGCGCTGATGGATCAGCACGCCTCAAGGCTGCTGTAGGCTGCAAGTACAAGGTCGTTCGGCACCGAGATGTTTTGGGCCTTGCGATGAAATAGTGCACTGAGGTTCAGGTCATTGTTTGCATAAACAGCATCTGGATTGGAGTTATAAGCAAGCAGTAGCTTTAGCTATGTTGGCCATCCATCTTAAGCCATCTCTGGTCCCCGCGCGCGGTCGGTACTCCGCACCAATATATCCGTCATATCCGAGGTTGGTAATATGGCGCAAAAGCCAGGCATAGTTGACCTCGCCACGATCCGGTTCACCACGATCCGGTACGGCAGCAATCTGGATGTGACCGATTTTCGGTAATAGCTCCTCAACAGAATGCGCAAGGTCCCCCTGCATGATCTGCATATGATAGCAATCGAACATGATTTTTAGCTCGGGTCGCGCGAGATCGTCAATGATCCGCACGGCGTGGCCTGTGCCTGATAGGTGATAGTTTGCAACGTCGCGTGTGTTGATCGGTTCGATTAACACGGTGATCTTGCACTCTGCGGCAAGATCGCAGGCATAATTGAGATTGGCGCGAAAGCAATTTTCTGCGGCAGCTCCACCATCGGTGCGGCCTGCCATTACATGCACCGCCTCAATCCCCGCAGCAGCGGCATAGTCAAAGGCGCGATCAATTTCTATGCGTGCTTCTGCTTCACGGCCCACCAGTGCGGCCAGGCCAAAATCACCTGCGGCGCGATCACCGGGTCGTGTATTCATACCCAGCATTCGCAGGCTGGTTGCTTCGAGCGCCGCCTTCAGATCGGCAGGCGGTGTGTCATAAGGAAAGTGACATTCCAGTGCGTCAAAACCGTCCGCCTTGGCTGCATACACGGCCTCCGTCAGCGGTAGATCGGTGTAGAGAAATCCGAGGTTGGCCGAAAATTTCATCAGTCGTCCCATTCTATGTCAAACTTGGTGATTAGCCCCTGCACCTGATCATCGGTGAGCGCGCGGGCATTCATGCCGCGCAGCATCATGGCGAGACGTGCCGTATCTTCCAATTCTTCCACCGCGTTACAGGCAGCTTCGATGTCTTTGCCCGCAACAACGGGGCCATGATTGGCCAGCATGACTGCACTACGTTTGCCGGCAAGGCCGCGCACCGCATCGCCCATACCCGGATCGCCAGGCATGAAGAACGGCAACAGTTTGACCCGACCCAGTTTCATGATGCCGTAGGGGGTAAGGGGCGGTAGAAAGTTATCGGGGTCTGTTTCCGGCAGCATCGACAACGCGACGGAATGGCAACTGTGCAAATGCACAACCGCACCTGCGGTGCTGCGGGTGTCATAGAATGCCAGATGCAGCGGCATTTCCTTGGTCGGATTATCGCCATCGATCAAAACACCTTTGGCGTCAAAATGCGACAGGCGGGCGGGGTCCAAGCGGCCAAAGCTGGTGCCGGTGGGCGACACCAACAGCCCGCCATCACTGGTCCGCGCAGAGATATTGCCTGTGCTGCCACCTGTGAGGCCACGATCAAACATCGACTTCGCCAAAAGGCAGATTTGCTCTCGCAGGATAATATCGCGCATTATGAATTCTCCAAAATGCGCGCGGCCTTCTCGAAATAGTCGACACTGCCAAAGTTACCTGATTTCAGCGCGATCACCAATGTGTCGCTTGCCCGCAAAGCTGGAACGCCGGGATCAATTTCGGGTCCGATCTCTAACGTGCGGATGTCCAGCGCCTCGACAACTGCGCCGGACGTCTCCCCACCAGCGGTCAGGATACGGGCGATACCGAGATCACGCAGACAAACGGCAGTTTCACCAAAGAAAGTTTCGAGCGCATGTGCGGCTTTGGCCCCACCAAATTGCTTTTGGGTTACTGCGACTTCGTCCGGATCCGCAGAGCTGTAGGCAAGTGGTAGACCGTCTGTCTCAAACAACCATTGCGCCACCGATTGAGGTGTTTGGGCGCCACTGATCACATCTGCCGGATCTATTTTGAGCGCGGGGTGGCGTGCAATATGATGTGCGATCTGACCACGCGTCGCGATCGAGCACGAGCCAGACAGAACCGCAGCCTTGCCGTGTTGCCCCTGCCATGGCACGGGCGAAGGGGTCAGGCCAAAGTTTGCAGGCAGCCCCAAAGCAACGCCAGATCCACCTGTAATCAACGGCAGACCCTTCGCCGCCGCGCCAATCTCGATCAAATCCAGATCGCGCAGGGCATCGACGACAATCATTCTATGGCCCGCCGTATGTTGCGTCTCCAAGGCATCGGCAATCGCCTCGGTCCCCGCGAACACAGCATCCGCAGCGACATGCCCGACCGAATGCGCACTTTGAGCAGCCATCAGGCGGCGCAGGTTGGCGTCCTTCATGGGGGTGAGCGGATGGTTCTGCATTCCACTTTCATTCAGTAGTGTGTCCTTGACGAAAAGATACCCTTGATAAACGGAGCGCCCTGCCCCCGGAAACGCAGGGCAAACAATCACTTTATGCGCATCAAGTGCTTCCGCGAGTGCATCGGCAACAGGGCCGATATTGCCTTCTGCTGTGCTGTCGAACGTCGAGCAGTATTTGAAAAAGATTTGCTGGCAGCCTTGATCCTGTAGCCATTTCAACGCATCCAGTGATTGCTTTATTGCGTCTTGAGGGGCGATTGAGCGTGATTTGAGGGCGATAACACCTGCCTGAACATCCTCACCCGCATCCTCCGTTGGCACGCCACTGTATTGCACGGTGCGCATGCCCGCTTTGGCCAGTGTATTGGCCAGATCACTCGATCCGGTGAAGTCATCCCCGATACAGCCCAATATCATCAGTTGTCTCCCGGTAGGGTCACGCCGCCCTGGCGTGCAAAGTATTTGGCGATGGCGGCATCGTCTTCGTTGCCTAACCCCGCCTCTGAAGCCGCGCGAAACTGTGCCAATGCGTTGGCGGATATCGGTACGGGCAACGACGCACTGGCAGCAATATCACCCACAATGCCAAGATCTTTGAGCCAGATATCCACTTTGGAACGAGGGGTGTAGTCGCCTTCCACTACATGTGTCCCACGGTTTTCAAACATCCACGATGTTCCCGCCGAGACCGATACGACATTCACAACCTGCGCAGGCGTCAACCCTTGGGACGCACCAAAGGCCATCGCCTCGCCCATGGCGGCGATGTGAACTCCTGCAAGCAGTTGGTTTACTGCTTTCATGGCCGATCCGGGGCCGGCATGATCCCCAAGGCGGTGCACGGTTTCTGCCATTGCCTCCAGCAGCGGATCTGCAGCTTTGAACGCTGCTGGACTGCCAGATGCCATGATCGACAGCTGCCCCGCAGCGGCCTTTATCGCGCCACCCGAGATTGGGGCATCCAGATAAACGAGCCCGCGTGCGTTTGCTTCCGCTTCCATCTCGGCAGCGAAAGCGGGGGCCACAGTGGCGCAAGAAATGATCACGCCGCCCGCACTCAAACGCTGCGCGGCACCCTGCTCACCGAACAATGCCGTCCGCGTTTGATCCGCGTTCAGCACGGCGCAGACCACCGCATCAGCTTGCGGGCTACCCTTGCCAAAACTGCTGCCGCCCTGCGCAATCAACAGATCAACCTGCGTGGAAGCAGGATCAAACCCGCGCACGTAGTGACCGGCTTTCACCAAGCTGATGGCCATCCCAAGACCCATTGAGCCGAGCCCTACAAAATCAACAAGCATCATTTATTCTCCAAAAACCCATTCTACAGGCCAAAGTGTGATCGCTGGCACATAGGTGATGATCATCAATGCCGCAAAGACGGTAAGTACGAACCAGACCAGTTGCGGGATGATCTTTTCCACCCGCAAATTTGCCACAGCGCAAGCGGCAAACAGGTTTACCCCCAGTGGTGGCGTGATCATCCCCAGCGCCAGATTGACCACGATGATCAAGCCAAAATGCACGGGGTCCACGCCATAGCTCATGGCGATGGGTGTAAGGATCGGGGCCAACACAAGGATCGCGGCGGATGTCTCGATAAACATGCCGACAATCAGGAGCAGGACGTTCACCGCCAGGAGGAAGGCAATCCTGCTCTCGAAAATCTCTTTGAACCACGCGGCAATCTCGTTCGGCAGGCCGGACCGCGTGATGAGGAACGAGAACAGCGCCGCCGCTGAAATGATGATCATAATCGCAGAGGTCGAGATGATGGTCTTTTTCAGTATCTCCGGAAGATCACGGAATTTGAGTTCGCGGTAGAGGACCATGCCCACGATCAGTGCGGCGGCAACGGCTGCGGCACTGGCTTCAGTGGGAGTGAAGATGCCGGAATAGATACCGCCAAGGATCACGACCGGCACCATCAGTGCAGGTAGAGCAGAGATGAACGCCGCACCGGGCGAAGCGCGGTCCATCCCGTCTTCCTTGCCGATGCCGCGCAAGCGACAAATCACCAGCACAAGCGCCATAAGTGACACCGCAACCACAAGCCCCGGCCCAAGGCCCGCGACAAAAAGCTTCCCGATGGAGGTGTCGGTCGAAACGCCATAAAGGATCAGTGGAATGGAGGGCGGGATCAAGACACCCAGCTCGGCAGAGGAGGCTTGGATCGAGGCAGCGAGAGGTTTGGGGTAGTGATGTTTGACCATCGCGGGAATCAGGATTGCGCCGATGGCGAATGTAGTCGCAACAGAGGAGCCGGATACAGAGGCGAACAGCATACAGGTCAATACGCAAGTACAGGCCAACCCGCCTTGAATACCGCCCACCAGCGATTTTGCCAGCTCTACCAGACGGTGTGATATACCACCCGCTGACATCAGGTTTCCGGCAAGGATAAACAGCGGGATCGCCATGAGCGGAAAACTGTCGATGCCCGTGAACATCCGTTGGGCAACCAAAAGCAGCGGCAGATTGCCCTGCGCTTCGATCCCGATAACTGAGGCAAGCCCGATGGCGACCGCAATCGGCACGCCCATCAAAAAAAGGATCGCGAGGGAAAGGCCTAGTGCGCTGTTCATTATGTGTCCTCCGCATTGCGCGCGATGAGCCAGTCACCTTGCGCCGCGCGCACCATCGCAGCCAGAACCGCAATCAAGATAAAGCCGGAGCCGACAGGCAGCGCCGCATAAGCCCATGCGATAGAGATATCAAGTGCTGCAAGGCTTTGCGGCATTACGCGCAGTGTCATGAGATAGCCCTGCCATAGCAGAACGGCAAAAAAGATGAGCGATCCGGTACTCGCCAACAGATAGAGACCCAGACCAATGCGTGGGGGCAGCGCGTTCTGGATCACCTCGACCGAAATCATCGCACCATGTTTGAATGCGACAGCAACGCCCAGGAACACCGACCAAATCATGGCGGTGCGGGTAATAACTTCAGACCATGTGGAGGGCGCCCCAAAGGCAAAGCGGGTGATCACCTGATAGAGTGCAAGGCTTGCTGCGATGACCAGAAATGCAATGGACAACCTTTGTGCGACGCCTGTTGTGAAGTCCTCGAGACGCAGGAAATAGCGCATGGGCGTGCCTCATTGATATTGGAGAAGGGGATGAAAACAGGCAGGCGCGAATATTTGCGCCTGCCTGAAATGACTTATTCGACCGCTTGAATACGCTCTACCAACTCGGTGCCATACTGGTCCGTGTAGACCGCGTACGCAGGCTGGGCCAACTTGGCAAAGGGTGCTTTGTCGATGTCGGTGATCACTTCCATGCCGTTCTCGCGCAGCAAGGCTACGCCTGCTTCTTCCAAACGGTTCACTTCCGCACGTGTGGCCGCTGCGGATGCTTTGGCCGCTTCCATGAACCAGCCGCGCTGCTCGTCCGTCATGCCGTCCAACAGGATTGGGGAGGACAAGACGACCGCTGGTGAATAGACGTGGCCAGTCAGCGATACGTGACCTTGCACTTCCCAGAATTTGGACGCGGTAATCACAGTGACAGGGTTTTCCTGACCGTCCACAACACCCTGCTGGAGCGCTGTAAACAGCTCGGGGAAGGCCATTGGTGTGGGCGATGCACCCATTTCAGAGAAGGCTTCCATGTGAACGCGGTTTTCCATCGTCCGCAGCTTGAGCCCTTCGAGGTCCGCAGGCGTGCGCACAGGGCGTTGGGAGTTGGTTACATGGCGGAATCCGTTCTCGGACCACGCAAGGCCGACCAACTGGTTCTCGTTGATCTTGCCCAACAACTCCTGACCGATCTCGCCATCGAGCACGTTGCGTGCATGGTCGTAGTCATGGAAAAGAAACGGCAGATCAAGCGCGAAGACCTCGGGCACGAAGTTGCCCAGCGGACCTGTGGAGGTGATCACCACATCCATAGAGCCGATTTGCAGGCCCTCGATCATATCCCGCTCACCACCAAGCTGACCTGCGGGTGCCTGGGATCCTGTGAATTCTCCGCCAGACAGCTCTGTCAATTTGGCAATGAACGCATCTGCACCAATGCCATAGTGCGATGTCGGGGACAGTGCATGGCCGACAACGATATTTCGTTCAGCATAGGCCGTCGTTGCCGCCAAAGTAGCAACAACACCAGCAAATGTGAAAATAGTATGTTTCATTTTTGGTTCCTCCCAAGGGTGAAAAATTATCTTACTTTTTGCTGCACTTTCGGCACAGTCTTTTTGATGCCTGATGCGTGGCACCTGTCAGGGCCGGTGGCCCATCTCGTCTTCCAGATAAACCGTGATGATCTCCTGAAATGAACTCTCTGCGACGAAGCCAAGGCTGATCGCCCGTGTTGTGTCAAAATCCCGTGGCCAGCCCGCGACGATGCTGGCGACTGCAGGATCTGGCGCACGGCGGATCAATGCTACGGCGGCATCGCCTGCAACAGCGCGCAATGCTTCGATCTGCTCTCCCACTGTTGCGCTCACACCGGGCATGGTCATGCAGCGCTGCGCAGCCAAGGGGCCTGTATCCATCGTGGCAGCGTGCGCGATATATCCGACCGCCGCACGCGGGCTGGCAAACCAGTGACGCACATCGTCTTCCACAGGCAGGATTGCCTCTTGCCCATTGAGTGGTTCGCGCAGAATGCTAGAGAAAAAGCTTGATGCCGCCTTGTTCGGTTTGCCCGGGCGGATGCAGATGGTGGGAAAGCGGATGCCGACACCGTCCAGCATGCCCCGCCGCGAATAATCGTTAAGCAGCATCTCCCCCATCGCCTTTTGCGTGCCATAGCTCGTGAGCGGTGTGAGGTGGTAGTCATCCGGAATTTTTGGTGGAAACGGCGCGCCGAATACGGCGAGTGACGAGGCATAGATCACGCGGGGGCAATAGCCGTTGATACATCCGATCGCCTCCAGCAAAGCCCGCGTGCCATCAAGATTGACGCGGTACCCTTTGTCCATATCCGCCTCTGCCTCCCCCGAGACGATGGCCGCCAGATGGACGATCACATCAGGACGATCTGCGATCAAACGCGCGGGCGCACCTTCATCGGTCAGATCCGCCGCATAAGTGTCACATATGCCGTTGAACCCTTCTGGCGCCGTGGGCGCTACAACATCAACAAGGGTCATCGCCGTAACCGGCTGGCCGTTGAGTTGTCCTGTGGCGGCGACACCCTCTACCAGTTTGCGCCCGATCATGCCGGCTGCGCCAATAACTGCAAGCTTCATGAGGCAACCTTTTGTGTTGTGCGCGAAAGCAGTGCGCGGGTGCTGTCGTAAATCCGGCGTTCGTGGACACCGAGGGCTTTGATCAAAGCGTCTGCATCCCGCGCTTCTAGCGCAGCCAGAATAACGCGGTGATCGGCAATGCTGCGCTCAATCGCACCTGCGGCACTCACGGCATGTCTGCGATGATTAAGTTGGTACGAGTACAATGTGGCGGCAAGATCGGAGAGCACCGCATTGCCACAAGACTGATAAACGGCTGTGTGGAATGCGCGGTCGGCGATTAGAAAGCTGACCGGATCGTGTGCCATGGATTCTTGGGTTTTGATCAGATCGGCAAGCTGATCCAGCGTTTTAGTGTCAATCCGCATTGCCGCGAAAGGAGCCAGCCGTCCTTCAACCATCAAGCGCCCTTCGTGCACATCATCAAGGCTGTAGTCGGTCACACGGCCATTTGACAGGGCGGACATACCGATATCACCCACATTGACCGAGGCGACCTTGGTACGGGCGCCTTGCACAATCGTGACAATCCCTTTGGTAGAAAGAATGAGCAGCGCGCCACGAATGGTTTCACGGCTGACCCCCATCGTCGCGGCAAGGTCCCGCTCGCTCGGCAGTGTGTCGCCCACATGCAGTACGCCTGACGCGATCAACGTCGCAAAACGTTCTGCTACCTCGTCTTTTACGCTGCGGTGCGCCACTTTCTCGAGAGGCGCAGCATGCGACGAAAGAAAGAATGTGTCTCCCATATCTCCCCTCCCAGTCAGATATTTCATGATCACTGTGGCCTATTGGTCTGGTCATTAGACCAGCATACCAATTTTCTGTCAACGGCTTTCCTACACAACGAAACCCACATAATGCCGTCATCTGAATTTCGGAGCTTTTAATCCAGAGGCAGTGCTGCGACCCTCCTACAAAGCAGCATTACCCTATCCAAACGGGTTTTGGCCGCGCTGGAGTGTGCACCAACCAATGCCAAGAGCAGCTACAGATGGAGGGATCACACAATTTTCAGACATGTGTATCTATCACGTCCGCAAAAGCGCAGAGCATGAAGCACACGCTACCGCCTCTCTTGAGTGTCGCCGGCAGTGATTACTTTTAGAATTTTGCGACAATGTTTATGAACGCGCCGCGATCATCATACGTCAGATCGGTCAAATCATCGCTAAAGCTTGTTAGATTGTAGCCAATGCCCAGCTTTACGTTTTTGCCGACGTGGCGATAGACCGCTGCCAGACCGCCAACTTCTGTCGTTCCGGCCGCGCGCAACTCGAGTGCGCGCAATTCGACCAGCGCATCCCAGTTTTTCAGCATGTGCCAGCGGGCGTTTACGATACCCAAAACCGCATCATTGGAGGTATAGGCGGCACCGCTTGTCACAGCACTTTCGCTGAAACGGGCACCGATTTTGCCGCCAATAGACCATTCTTTGGTCAGATCATATTCCGCGTCCATGCTGAACACATGACTGCGTTGGACCGGACCGGGCACATCGCTATCGCGCACACGTTGACCGAATTCATCATCAAGAAAACGGTAACGGAATAAAACATTCAAACGCTCGTCATGGATCGGACGATAGGCATAGCCCACAGACAGATCCGTGAAGTTGGCATCGGGGGCGATGCCTCCGTTCCCATCGGTGTCTGACAGCTTGGCATAATAAACCACGCGCTGGCTTTCGTCGATCTTGTAGCTACCCGATCCGGTGAACAGCCATGTGTCGCTGTCGCGGTTCAACACACCGCCCGAGCCGTCTTCCTTGCGGTATTCAAGACGGGCTTTGCCCTCCCAAACTTCGGATTGGTACTGGGCACCCAAAGACAATGCAAAGCGGTCGAAGTTACCGTTTATCTCGTCGCGCACCTGCCCCGTTTCAAAGGCGGTGATATATGACACATTTTCAGTCGGCTCATAAGTGATGCCGTATGATGATGTCAGGCTGTTGTAGCGGCCAAACCGGTCGTATGCGTTCTCGCCAAACATGGTTACGGTACCGCTGACCTCGCGCTCGCCGCCCGCGATAAAACGACCCTGTGATCGACCCGTCTGGGACCGGCTCAGTCCCGAGATTTCGCGGCTGGGATCAAGCTCGTAGCCAAAGTAGGTATTGCCCGCCTCGCCCCGGTCATTGCGCACCAGCAGACGTCCGCCGGTTCCGCCATCGCCTTCGGACAGCTCACCTTCAAGCTCCCAGCGATCAGCCCATTTGGTCCGCCCACCCACGCCCACGCGGTCGTTATTCTCAAGCGTGCCGGAGCGCTCGAGCGTTTGCTGCGAATACACATACCAGCTGAGATCCTCGGATGGCGCAAAGCTGAGTCGCACAACGGCATCGGTGCGTGAACCGTTGCCTGATCCAGAGACACCTTCGCGCTCGAGGTTTTCGACACCGAAACTCAGGGTCAGCAGGTCTGTTACCGCATAATTGGCCTCGATACCGCCCTCACGGTCCCGCTTTCCGCCGTCCTGCTCGAAGCTGTCAAAATAGAACGCGATATCAAGGCGATCTGTAAGGGCAGCATCAACTGCGATGCCCCACAGCGTCTCATCTGCGATTGTCGAGTAGTCGAGCGTTGTGAAACCCGCGCTGCGTTCTTCGAAATAAGCGCTGATCGCACCCTCGGCGGCAATGCCCAGATCGACCAGTGCCGCACGCCCTTCGATCCGGTATGCCTCACCCCTGCCTGCAACGATTGCTGTCGGGTCAAAAACCAAACCACCATCCGTCGAAATATCAGAGCTGAAACCCGGACCATCAGATTGCGCATATTCAGCCGACAGATATGTATCTTCGTTCAACTGATAGCGCAGGTCGACGCCACGGGATTCTTGTGTGCCGGATGGCGTTTGCTCACTTTGCAGGGTTGCGCCGAACCGCAGGCGATCTGTTGCCCAAACCTCACCACGTCCGCCGTAAGAGAAGGCATCGACATCACCAGCGTCGGGCGTAAACTCATACTGCACAACCAGGTTCACATCCGCCGAACCGCCAACATCCGTGACCACCAGACCGTTGGAACCGGTACTTGATTGTAGCGGCCCTTCGAGCGTGATGACCCCTTGGATATGGTTGATGGTATAGTCGCGCCCTGCGACTAGCGATTGGGTCGAGATCACCCGCCCCGTGCTTGCATCGCGGACCTGCACCAGCAACGTCTCGGACCCGATGGTCAAATCCTGACGGCTGAGGAAATAGACCGACCCGCCCGTACCACGGAACACATCGCGCTGTGTTAGCGTGTCCTGCTGCGCTGCGTAGGCGTCAAGCTGCCAGCGTGCTTCGCCTTGGGATGTTGTGTCTTTGGATTCCAAATGCCCGCGCGCGCCATAAAGCGTGCGGTCATTGCGCAGATATGTGGTGTTGGCGATATTGGCACGCCAGTCGCCCCAGATCGCGTAGTTGTTGTCTTTCTGCGCGCGCAGGTAGATCTTGCCGGAGGTCGGCGTATCATCGACCAGCGTGCTGTCATCGCCATACGTCGGGTAGAGATCATCCGGATCGAGCCTCAAGAAGGTCGAGCGCGGATCCCGCTCTCCCAACTCCGAGAAAATCTCGTTGAGATCGCCCTCACCTGTGTCGACTTGTGCGGTCAGCTCAACACCGTTGGCAAACCGGCCATTAAAATAGCCCGCAACACGGCCGCGTTGATAGTAGTCGCGCCCGTCCAGATCACCGTCGCTGACACCCAAGGTCAGATCGAGTTGTGCTGCATAAAAACTCTCGGACCGGGGCACTTGGACCTCACGGACCACATCAACCGGTTCGGCGCCGGGGCCGCGCACCTGAATGCCAACCGCATGATCGCCGGGGGGCAAAATGCGTTGTATCACAAACTCCCCTGACGGGCTGGGTGTGATCACTTCGCCCAATGTGCTGACCTGCGCACCGGTGGCAACACTACTGCCCGACACGGTAATTGCGCCACCATGAACCGGAATACGGCGGCGTGCGGTCGCATCATTCCCGTCCTCGACACCGTCAACAAGGTCACGGTCATCCCCGCGACTGATCCGCAAGGGCGAAGTCTCGTCAAAGCGCCCCGATGCGTCATAGACCCGGTGAACGGCTACGATATTTTCACCTTCAGGTACCTGCACGCTGACCTGCCCGTTCGGGGTGATATCATAGCGGCCAAGTGTCTTTGGACCGCCACGCGCGTTCAGGTCCAATATCAGCACTTCGCCCCGTTTAACAAAACCCGGGTAGTTCAGCGCCGATTGCAGCGTGACCGTATCTCCGGCATTGCGGCCCGCATCTGATCCCTCAATCTCGAGATCAAGGCGCGGTGTCACATCCAGACCGTCATACTGGACGCGGACATCAGCGCGCTCCAGAACTTCATCGACCCGCTTGATCTGGCGCTCGAGAACGGGATCATTGCCCGCAACTTTGTCGCCGTTCAGCTGAATGACAAACCCGTCCTGCGCCAATACTGGAAGCGCAGTTGTACCTAACAAAAAGGCTGTAGTTACAATGGCCCGTTTCATACTCACAACCCTCATTGTAGCCGCCTGATGGACCTGTCGACATCAAGCCGATAGGTTCCCGCCCCTCGCCACGCTTTGCGCAGCACATCCTCAGCGGCGCGCAGACGTGCGCGCGCTGTATCCACCGGCTCGTCGCCACGGTAGTAGCGCAGCACGATAGCCGATGGTTCATCCTGAATTTGCGCAACCAAACCGGACAGCCCCTGCATCAACGCGCCACTTGGTGCGTTGCCGTCAAATGCCGTGGCAGTCAGGTCAATCTCGATCAGATTGCCAAGTCGCGCACCAAAGTTCATCTCGACCAGTTTACCGGCGGTCACACGCATGACGCGCGGGTTCTCTGTGGTGACGCGGTAGCCTGTCGGCAGCGATCTATCATCAAGCTTCAACAAGAAGTTCGAGCCGATCCGCTGGTCGGGCAGTAGCGCGCAAGGCACATTGAAGCGGCCATATTTATCCGTGGTGATGATATCGCCACGCGGTGTGACCAACTTGATACCCGGCAGTCCCGGCTCACCCCCGTCACGCTGGATTTCGTTTGGTGTCCATGTATCAAGCAAGCGGCGCACTGCGGCCGTGTTACCCTCACGCAGGATCGTCCTTGGCGGATTCTGATAGCCGTCAGCGTTGAGGTCATCGAACACCTTCCCGATGATATCTCCACAGTCAAACACCGCCTCAGGGCTGACCCGCAGCACGGCAGTTGCTGTGTTGGACACCCGCGCACCATTGGGACCAATGGCAAAGGCGCTGTTGGTGTATTCACCCGGACCACCCGTCAGTCGCGCACTGAGTTGGATCGTAATCAACTGGCCTGCGCCCAATGACTGGTTGGGCCATGTCACAGAGCGACCGGCAAGTGTGGGTGCAGGTGTTGCCGCACCGTTGAACGTGGCCGAATTGGGCAGATAAAGTAGCCCCGGTGGTAATTGATCGACCAAGGTGAGACCGCTTTCGGCTGTGGTGTTGCGGTTCTCGAATGTCAGCTCGAAGGTGACAACTGATCCACGTTGCACGATACCCCCGCTGATCAGCCGTTTACCTGCAACGATATCAGATGCTTGTTCGGAACTGGCCACAGTCGTGGACGCGCTTATGCCCCCTGCAATCCGGTTCGAGGTCAGTGTTGCCGTGTTCGCGCCTGCAGGTGATCCTGCGGCGGTGTCATATTGCACCACGATTGTAACCGTGGCGGTCTCACCCGGTGCCAATGACGTGTCGGCCGTGAGCGTATTTGTGACGCCCTGCCCGTTATAGCCGCCATTCGCCCCACCAGTGGTAAAGCCTGCCGCCACCGGTGTTGCCACATTTGTCAGCGTTGCGGGGGCCGCAAAGACCGTCAGATCATCTTCGAGCACAAGATCTGCTTGGGTCACGTTGCCGGTGTTCTCCAGCGTCAGGGTAAAGACAACCTCGAACACAGAGCCGAGAATACGCGTCGGCACATCAGCCGCCTTGGCCAGGACAACAGAGCTGAGCGCAGGGATCACGATTTGGGTCGGGTCGTTCAGTGCATTGCCGTCAGCATCGTCTCCATCATCGGAGAGATCCGTAATCGGCAGTCCCAGCGGGTCTGTGCCCCGTGCTTCGAACACGTTCTGCACGCCACCTGCGTCAAAATCCGCCTGCGTCAGGGTATAAGTAACGGTTACCGTTGTGCGCTCCCCCGCGCCAAGTGCGGCAAGTCCCGCCACCGTCGGCGCATCAAGTGCAAGTGTCACCCCGTCAAGCCGTGTGAGCGTATCGGTGAAGACGAGGTCGCGTATCGTCACGTTGCCCAAGTTCTCGATCAGGATATCAAAGGTGACGGTTTCGCCCGATGCGGTGGGTGTTGTCGCCTGATTGGCGGAGGTTTTGGTCACTTGCAGATCGGGTTGCGGCGTAATGGACAGCACCGTTGGATCACTGGTTGTGTTGCCGTCGGTGTCATCGCCATCATCGCCGGTATCACTCACCGCAAGCAATCCCGGACCGGGGCCCCTGCCGGATACGACAACCGCATTTGACAGACCGCCTGCATCTATGTCGTCAGCCGTCAGCGCATAGGACACGCGCCAAACAGCTGTTGCACCCGGAGACAGCGGATTTGCAATCGGACCGACCGGCACCGCAGTTTGCGCACCGAGGCTCACACCGTCAGCTCGGCTCAGCGTGTCGGAGATGGAAACGCCGGTGATGTCTACATTGCCAATGTTTGCTGCGACAATTTCGAACACGACGACATCGCCCGCGCGGGCACCTGTCGTCACGACCGTTTTGGTCACATCAAGACGCGGCGCAAGCGTGATCGCGACGATTGTAGGGTCATCGGTTGCGTTGCCGTCCCCATCGTCCCCGTCATCGGACCTGTCGTTGACTGACCCAGTGCCGGCGGGACCTGTACCTGTCACCAGAACAGTGTTCTGCACGCCGCCTGCATTCACGTCAGACTGGGTGATGCGGTAGGTGGCGCGGTACTCAAAGACTTCGTTCACATCCAGCAGATCATCACTGTTTGCATCACCGGCAACCAAGGCAAATGGCGTCGTCAGGAACGTTGGTACGCCCGTGTTGATCCGGTTCATCGTGTCCGTGATATTGGTGACGTCCAGCGTCACGTTGCCGATATTGGCCACCCGCAACGTGTAGGTGATGGTCGACCCCGCCGTGAGGCTGGTGATGTTCGCCGTTTTGGTCGCTTCGAGCGCGGGCACACGTGCAGGACCCTGTGTTGTGATCGTGTCCGTCACTGTAACAGACCGCGTGCCTAAAAGGTCGGCAGCACTCACTTGACCCGTGTTGGCCAGCGATCCACGGTCAACGTCTGCCTGCGTCACGGTATAGGGTGCCGTACAGCTGGAGCTATCCGTCACGCCGGGATTGAGGCGCGGGATCACACAGCTGAACGCCGGTATGAGCGGGTCTGTCACCGTCACGTTCACAAGTGTGAAGCGCGAGGTATTGTTCACCGCAAAGCCATACGAAATCGTGCTGCCCACTGCACCAAAGGGCGACGGTGTTGCCGTTTTGGTCAAGGCCACGCTGAGCGGATCGGTCAGCGGACCAGAAACAGTCGCTGTGCCGGTTACCGGTGCGACGGCCGTGCCCGCCGGATTGATGCCCGCCGCCGATGCCGTGTTTGTCAGCGAACCTGCATCAACGTCTACCTGTCTGGTGACGTAATCCCCTGCACAGCTAAGCTCGGCGGTTGGTGCAAGAGTGGCCACTTCGCAAACAAGTGCGGGGATCAAGGGGTCCGTCACCACAAGGTTGGTCAGCGTCTGGTTGCCGGTGTTGCGCAGTACAAAGTCAAATGTAATCGTCTCACCCACAGTTGCAAAGGATGCTGTAGTTGTGGTTTTGGACAGCTCAAACATCGGATCTGTTGCAGCGGGCGTCGTCACAGTCGAGACATCCGAAATCACAGGCGCCGTTAGTCCGGTCGCACTGGTCTGTGCAATGGCTTCGTTGAAGACTTGGCCTGCGTCCAGATCAGTTTGCGTCACGACATAGGCGGACGCCGCATCCGTCTCGCAGGTCGCGGTTTCACCAGGACGGAAATCAGGATCGCCGCCAGAGCTGGTAAAACAGACAAGCGGGGCGGCCAGAAGTGCGTCATTGATGACCACGTCATTCACAAAGGCCAAGCCGCCAGAGTTCACGACAGTAAAGCGGTAAAGCAGCTTGTCACCGACCACTTCAAAACCACCTGTCCGCTCGACATCGGCGGCGTCGGTCACGCGCAGCAATTCCTTTGTCACGCTCAGGGCCGGTACAGCGTTGTTAGGGATGGTTTCAGTCACTTGAGGGGAGGTCGTGGTCCCGTCTGTCACTGTCGCGAGGTTTGTCACGACTGTGAGGTCGATATCACCCGAAGTCACAGTATATTCGCCGGTACAGACGTATGTGCCGCCGGGCGCAATGCCACTCGTCGGGAAAGCGGGGCACGTGATATCACCCGCGGGGATCAAATTGTCCCGAATGGTGACGGGCGCTATTATCGTCGTGTTGCCGGTGTTTGTTGCAGTATAGGTGTAGTTGATGATGGCACCGACGAAAAACTCGGTCGCGGGATCAACGCTGTCTGCTACTTTGATAAGGCTGAGCGCGGGTGTCTGGCTGGCAGGCACGGTTACGCTGTCGGTCTGGACGGGAGCAGCGGCACCCACAGCGGCGGATGCGGTATTCACAATCTCGCCGTTGTCGATGTCTTGCTGAACGACCGCATAGGTCGTGGTACAGGTGCGGGTTTCCGTCGGGGGCCAAGGAGCAGTTACTGAGACCGGATCACAGACGATCGGTTGGGTAATGAGAGTATCTGTGATCGAGATGGCGGCAGTCAGGGTCACATTGCCCGTGTTCACCAGCGTAAAGGTGTAGTCGAGGATATCGCCAACTGCATCAAAGCTCGCGTCAGCGCCAGTATATGCTTTCTCGAAGCTGAAGGCAGGGGCTGCAGTGATCGGCAAAACGGTCGCGTTGTCATCCCCGTCTCCGGCCACACCGTTGTCCGTGATATCCGTTACCGGTGGCCCGCGCGGCGGTGTCCCCGAGACTACGGCGGAGTTGCGGATGCCGCCCGCATCAAGGTCTGCTTGTACCAGCACGTATGTGGCCGCAAAGGTTGCGGTTTCACCGACCTGAAGCACACCTTGCGTAGACCCGCCATCATTGGATGAGAATGTTGGACCCGACGTCAAAGTGAGTGTTGCTCCGTCTTGACGCTCAAGCGTGTCAGAGGCCACAGCAACACCCGTCAGAGTGACGTTGCCGGTATTCTCGACCGTGATTGCAAAACTCACGGTATCGCCCACATTCGTACCTGTTGAGGTAATGGATTTAAGCCCTGTCACTTCGGCAAGCGCAGGGAGCGCAAAAGTGGTTGGATTGTTCGCACCATCGGCTGGAATGCCATTGTCACTCAGATCGCTGACGGGTGTGTCGCTCGGGTCTTGCGCCCGCACCAGAACAGAGTTGCTGAGCCCGCCGCTGTTGATATCGGGCTGCGTCAGCACATGCGTAACCTGATAAGTCCAGCTTTCACCTACATCGAGGATCACGCCATCACCAACCGTTAGGGCTGGTACAGGTGCGGGAGTGATCGCCTGCCCGTTTCCGTTCCGCAATGTGTCCGTCAGGGTAACCGTGTCGAGTGTCACGTTGCCGGTATTCGTTACGGTAATATCAAAGGTGACCGTGTCGCCTACGCCTGTGCCTGTGCTCGCGCTGACTACTTTGAGTGCGGTAAGCTGGGGCGTTGGGGCGGCAACTGTTACAGTCGCGGCGTCATTGGCTGTTGCAGGCGCCAATGCGCCGGGCGGGGTTGCGGTACCAGTCACGGCGTTGGTGATGTTGGCGCCTGCGTCAATATCCGCTTGGGTCACAGTAAAGGTTGCCGTCAGGGTCGCTTCAGCGCCGGGCAACAAGGTCGTGATGATGCCCCCGTTGCTGAGCGGTAGGACAACCGTGCCTGCCGCACTTGTGTGGTTGTCGGTCAGGGTCACGTCCGTCAATGTCACGTTGCCGGTATTTACGACACGGTAGCTGTAGCTAAGGACCTGTCCCGCTACGACTTCGGTAAAATCATCGACGGTTTTTGTGATCGTGAAGTTCGGACCTTGGACCGCGGGCACGGTCTCGGTCGCTTCGGCTCTGTTGGGATCGGCTGGGTCAAAGGGCACTTCACTGCTTTGTGCGGTGGCGATGTTCGTTACGCCCCCGTTGTCCACATCCGCTTGGGTCGTGAGGTAGCTGGCAGTGCAAACGATGCTGTCTTGCGGCGCCAAACCGGCCGTGGGCAGGGCGGGACAGGACACGGATGCAATCCTGTCATCACTTACCGTCGGAGCCGCCCTTAGCGTTACGTTGCCCACGTTGGACACACGGTAGCTGTAGAGGATCGTCACATCAGGGGTGCTAAAGCTCGTGATATCCGCGGTCTTAACCACACTCAAAGCGGGTTCGGCAGGCGGTCCATCAACAAGCAATGAACCATCATCTTCTACCGGATTGTTCGGATCGTTTGCAGGAATCGCGCTGGCGCGTACCACATTGGTAAATTCACCATTGTCGACATCATCCTGCGTCACGGTGTAGCTGAACGTACAGCTGGCGTCCTCGGCTCCGGGTGCAAGGCTCGGCACCGGACACGTCTCGCCCGGAACCAGATCATCCGTCACGGTCGTAGAGGTTAACGTGATGTTGCCCGCATTGCGCACGGTCACGGTAAACTCGACCACTTGGCCCACGATGCTGAAACTGCTGTCAGGCTCACTCGCACTCAGCGCTTTTGTGACCTCAACCGCAGGAACTGCAGTCTCAAGCGGGGCTGTTACGGAATCATTCGCTGAAACAAGCGCACCACCGGGTGTCGTGCCTCGCGCAGTGGCCGTATTCACAAGGTTTTGCCCGTCGATGTCGGCCTGTGTGACCGTGTAATTACCTTCACACAGCAGTTGCGCACCGGGTGCCAAGGTGGTTGGCAGAACTACGGCAGCGCCGGCGTTGCTTGCACCGGCAAAACAACTGAGGCTGGCCAGCAAAGGATCGCTGACGTCGACACCGTTGACTGTTGTGTCGCCACTGTTGGTGGTCAGGATCGAGTAAGTGACCGTATCGCCCGCGCCGACCGGACCCGCCGATACGGTCTTTGCCACAGTCAGGGCAGGATCGTTGACCGCAGGCACGGTGACAACGCCGGCTGGCGATTGCACCGGCTGGCCGGAAAAGATCGTGTTTGCCGTCGCTACGTTGGTGACAAAGCCGCCGGGCTGGCCCGCTGCTACGGCATCAAGGTCGGCCTGAACCACGGTGTAGGATGCGGTACATGTGATCGATTGCCCAACCAAAAGCTGGCCACCGGGAGCTGCGGGGCATGTCACGGTCGTGCGGTCATCGGCAACGGTAATCGCGTTGGCTAGGGCCGGCGCTGCAGGGCCGGGTGAGCTGTTGGTCACGAGATATTCATAGTCGATGACGTTGCCAACGGCTGTGAACGACGTTTGCACCGCAGATTTCACGATGCTGAGCGCGGGGTTGGCACCGGTTGGCACGGTTTCCGCGTCGGGGTTGGAGGTCACGCCACCGGAGGTGGCGGTTGCGTTATTGGTGACACTGCCAAGCTGGATATCGGGAATCGTCAGCTCGTATTCGCCCGTATAAGTGATGATATCGCCCGGCTCCAATCCGCCCGCTGGAAACGGCGCATCAATGGTGATGTCGCTGGTGGGGATCAAGTTATCATTGACGACAGGTTGTGTCGTGATCGTCGTATTGCCGGAATTGGTGACAGTATAGCGATAGATAACATCGTTTCCGGCTGCAAAACCGCCCACAATGGGAGGCGCGTTTGCGTTACGGATTGTCACAATTTCCTTGAGCATTGTCAGCGCGGGCGTTTGTACGGCTGGAACTGTCAGTGTGTCCGACGCTGCCGGAACCGCCACACCATTAAAGGTCGAGACCGGCGTGGCCACGTTCGTGATACTACCCGCATCAATCGCAGGCTGATCTGCGGTCCAGACCAGTTGGCAAGTCAGGCTGGCGCCCGGTGCCAGATCAGTGTCCGAGCAGAACTGCGGCACACCTGCTGCGATCTGGTCATCGCTTACGTTGATGGTGTCGATGAGTGTGACGTTACCGTTGTTTGTCACCGTGTATTCATAGGTGATTTCATCCCCTACAGCGGTAAAGCTGCTATTGGATGACGCAGCCAACCCCTTAGAGATTGTGAGGCTTGATGCCTGTGCAGCATTTAAATCAACGCGCTCTTCGCTGGAATTTGCAGTAATCTCTGTTGGGCCACCAAGGGTATCAGGCACAACAGTTTGTGTGACGCTGGCCGTTGCCAAATTGGTCACGGTACCCGCATCCAGATCGGCTTGCGTTACCGTATCGGACGCCGTGCACGTCAACGTACCGCCCGGAGCAATGCCGCCCAATGGCAGTGAAGGACAGACTACAGGAGTACGGTCGTCCGCGATTGTGACCACGTCCGTGATCGTAATATTTCCCGCGTTCGTCACCACATACTCATAGGTCAGCGCCTGACCCACGGCAGAGAAACCTGCCCCCGCTGTTGCTGTTTTCGTCATGGTAATGGCGGGTGTCTGGGTCGGACCGCTCAACGTCACGCTATCGGTATCACTGACGGCGGCCCCGCTTGGCGCTTGGCCTGTCACACTGACTTCATTGGTCAGGAACCGTGCGTCCACGTCTCCTTGCAAGACGATATATGTATCGCCCAATGCAGTCGTCCCATCTGCACAAGTCGTTGTCGATCCACCGGGCAGCAGGTTGGTCAGCGTACAGGTGAAACCGGTCAAATCATCGCGCAGCGACAGGTTGCTCAGAGTGACATTGCCGTCGTTGAAGACCTCGAACGTGTAAACTTCAGTGGTGGGAAGAGCCCCAAAAATTCCGTTGCCATCAACCTCTGTCTTGACCACGCGTACCTGTGGCGCTGCGGCCTGCACGGTGACAGTCTCTGTATCTGTATCTGTTGGCGGCACTAACCCGGCGGGTGGCGTGCCTGTACCGCTCACCGTGTTGGTGAGCGGGTTGCCTGCATCAATATCGGCCTGGGTAACCGTATAGGTCGCGGTCAATGTCACAAGGCCACCCGGTGCGATGCTGCCCGTTTCGCCACTGTTCGAAATCGGCAGTGGTTGTGCACCTGCGGCACTCGTATGGGTATCGCTCAGCGCAACATTGGACAGTGTGACATTGCCGGTATTTCTCACACGGTAGCTATAGGTCACCACCTGCCCTTCGACTACGCTCACGGCGTCATCGGCAACTTTGTCGACAGTGAAATCGGCGTTCCGGTTGGCGGCTGGTACCGTCAATGTGCTGCTAGCTCCGGGTGTGCCGGGAGCTACGAGTGTTGCGGTATTGTCTACGCCGCCCGCATCCAGATCGGACTGCGTGACGCTATAAACTGCCTGACAGGTCGTGCTGTTGGAACTGTTTGGTGCGAGGACGGGAATGGTGCAGGTGAGGGATACCAGCGGATCACTAACGGATATGTTCCGAAGGGTTTGCGTGCCCGTATTAGTCACCTCAAAGCTATAGAGGATTTGGTCACTCACAGCGTTGAACGCAGTGACATTTGCCATTTTGAGCAGGGCCACGGATTGGGTTGCAGCGGCAGGATCAACAGGTGTCACCGCGGTGCCCATAGCGGGATCAAGGGTTTGACCTGTGCTCGACGTACCGTTGACAGTCGCGGTGTTGGTGATGCTTTCGGCATCAAGGTCCGCCTGAGTGACGGTATAAACTCCGGTACATTGATCCGTCGCTAGCGAGCCGATATTCGTCAAATCGCACACAAGACCGGGAATACGCGGATCTGTCACAGTGGCGGTGGCGATGGTCTGCTCGGTGCTGTTGGTGACTTGGAACGTATAGGTAATCTGCTCGCCGACGCTGGTGAATTGCGCAGGGCCGGATTTACCAAGTGTGAAGGCAGGCGTGATTGCGACCGGTATTGTCGATTGCGCCGAGGGAGAGATCACATCGAACGGAATGCCGCCATTAAGTCGCGTGAACTGCGCTGTGGCTGTGTTCACGACTTCGCCTGCGTCCAGCTCTGCTTGGGTAGGTGTGGCAGTGGCCGTACAGGTGATAGAGTTCGGCGTCCCCTGCCCTACAGGAAAAATACGCACAGGCTGCACACAGCTTACGGCACCTACGCGCGGGTCATTGATCGAAATGGTGCGCTCTGGCGCAATAGACCGGTCGCCAACATTGGTCACGGTAAAGGTGTAGGTAATCAGGTCCGATATGCTTGAAACCGTTGCCAGATCCGCAACTTTGGTCAGCGCCAAAGCGTCAGTGCCCTCTTGTGGAACTGTCTCGGTATCGGCGTTCGATGTGGTTGTTCCGTCTGTTGCTGTCGCGGTATTGGTCACAAAACCCTGCGCCTCGTCTGCGGCGGTGACCGTATAGATCGCCTGACACGTGCGGGAGCCGCCAAGCGGCAGGTCGGCGTCGCCACAATCAATCGGGTCGGTAAAGCGGTTATCGCTGACGTTGATCTGTCCGGTGAAGGTCGTGTTGCCAGTGTTGGTGATCAGGTAGGTATACGTAACTGTCTCACCTGCAAAGAACGCGGCAGGCAACAGAACCGGCGCTTGTTTGTCGAGGGTCAGTTCGGGCATTTGGTTGGCATCGACGGTCAACTGATCAGTGTTGCTTGTGACTACTGCGGTATTGGGTGAATCGCCTGCTGCGGTTGCGATGTTGGTCACACCGCCCGCGTCCACATCCGCTTGGGTCGTGAGGTAGTTGTCCGACGTACACGTGACAGACAGGCCGGGCAAAATCTCGGATGCTGTGCAGTTAACGGGCACACGATCGTCCGTCACCCGCGGCGTGGTCAACGTGACGTTGCCGGTATTCGTCAGCACATAGTCATAGATCAGGATCACGTTCGGCGCACCAAAGCTTGTCGCACTGCCCACGTTCAATTGTTTGACCAATGTCAGGCCCGTACGCTGAACGGCTGGAACCGTGATTGTGTCTGTGTCGCTGACGGGCACACCGCCGACCGTTATGCTGGCTGTTGCTTCATTTATGACCTGACCTGCATTCAAATCATCCTGATCTACGGCAAAGTCAGCGGTACAAATCACAGCGCCATTGGGCGCAACCGGACCGGCAGGACAGCTGACCGCACCGCCGGCATTCGTGATCAAAGCGTCGGTGATCACAGGTGGACCCGGCCATGTAACGTTGCCGGTATTCGTCACCTCGATCCGAAACTGCAGCACGGCGTCACTGGCGTCAAAGTTCTGTTGCAGTGCTGTCTTGGTCACTACAATCGCCGGTGCAGCGGCAGGACCATCAACCGTCTCGTCCACGTTCCGCGTCAAGGTGGCACCACCGCGATCTTGTGCCAATGCCGTTGCCGTGTTGGTCAATGGCAGATTGTTCAATGCGAATTGGTCCAAATCAGATTGCGTAACTGTATAGCTTGCGACACACGCCAATGTAGCATCCGGCAAAAGTGTCGCTTGCGCGCAGGTCAAAGAGGGAATGAGGTTGTCTGTGACCGACAGATCGGTGAGCGTTGTATTGCCGGTGTTTTCAACCTCGTAGTCATAAGTAACAACGTCGCCTACAGCAGCAAAAGTCGTCTGGCGCGCAACCTTGGTCAGCGTCAGGTCAGGCGTAGCCGTGGGACCGGGCAGTGTGACAGTATCTACGACTTCCCCGAGCTGACCAAATTCGGGAGTCCCGTTCGCGCGGGCGATATTTGTCAGGCTACCGTTGTCGATATCCGTTTGCGTGACGGTATAGTCGGCAAAACAGGTTGCGACCTGCGCCGGACCACCGCCCGTCGTCTGATTGATTGTAGTTCTGTCACAGGTTACGGTCCCACCTTGTGCGGCCACCTGATCATCAAAAACGGTCAGGTTGTTGATGTTGACCGATCCGATATTGGTGATGACGTAGTTATATCTGATGATTTGACCAGCAAAGGAATAATCTGTCGCTGCCGTGGTCTTTTCAAACTCGTAGCCAGGCGCAATCGTGCGAAGCGCCTCATTCTGTAGGCTGTTGCCACGCCGGAAATCCCAGAAGTTATCGTCTGGATCACGGTCCAGAACCTGTGTCGTTGTCCGGCCCGTTGTCAGCAGGCTGTTCAAAAGCGTTGGATTGTTCGATTCAAACCATCCGGTGTTGAATGTGTTGTTCCCGAAACCGGTTGCAAATCCTTGGCTGACTGTGCCCGCATTATTTGTCCGCTCGGTCGTTAGACCAGACCAGTTGCCGACGTTGACGCCGTTCAGGATAAGGCTGATGTCGTTCTCATCAAAGCCACCCGGTTGCGTGTCTCCGTCGAAGGCAGAAAACCGGACAAAAACCCGCGCAATCGCGCCGCCGAAATAGTCCGTACAGGAGCGGATACCACAGTTGAGCGGGATCGCGTTGTTGATGGTAAACGGGTTGCCGCGAAACTGTGGCGGTTGCCCGTTCGAGTTAAATCCCCGAAAGGCGCCATTTGGGTCGCTGAACTGGAAATATATCTGGCCGTTCACGCCTTCCATAACGATGGCAACGCCGCCTGCCTCGGGATACGCGCTTGGCAGTGAGATGTTTGTTCCCGGCACGTTTGTCGTAAACGGGGTCGCGTTAACCTTTTGAGTACCAAAGACGATTGCGCACAAGGCTGTAACCGCTGCAAACGCGGCACCGCTAAACTTAACCATCTATGATCCTTCCGCGCAGGCATCTGCAGCCTGTTAGTTTTATCAGCACCTTAGCCGTTTATGCCGTGTGCTTCATTTACCAAAATAATGCACGACTTACTTTGCTTCTTCACGGGGAATTAAGGTTGTTCATTGTCAATTGTTACGAAGATGTTACACGCACTGCACAATAGTGCATAAATTTCCCCTTTTTTGGTAGATGATTAACAGTTTAAATCGCAGTTGAGCTTCTGATCTAAAGTCGGATACGGGATCGCCTTGGTGGTTGCATATTGCTTTAGCGCCCCAATTTATCATTCCTCAAAGTACCCAATTTGATGGCAGAGCAAGGCCACCAAAGACGTATCGGCTTATGTCTTGCGTCGGCACATTTGGGTTGCTTACAAGATACGTTACTGATTTTTGTTAATATAAATATATAGTAACAATATAGTTGATCAACGCCCCTGTGGCACGTATATCTGGCAGGTAACAGCAGCGGATTCAGGAGTGCGTATCGGTGGATGCTTTAATTTGTGATGGCGTCCGGACACCGATTGGTCGCTATGGTGGTGCACTGTCCTCAATCCGAACCGATGACCTTGCAGCCCTTCCTATTTCCGCATTGATGGCCCGCAATCCCAGCGTGGATTGGTCGTTGGTCGATGATGTGATTTACGGCTCTGCCAATCAGGCGGGTGAGGACAATCGCAATGTGGCGCGGATGGCGGCGCTTTTGGCGGGTTTGCCCGTAGATGTGCCTGGCACGACGGTCAACAGGCTATGCGCCAGTGGTATGGATGCGGTCGGCTTTGCCGCGCGGGGGATCAAGGCGGGCGATTATGATCTGACCATCGCCGGCGGCGTCGAGAGTATGAGCCGCGCACCGTTTGTGATGCCCAAAGCCACCAGTGCCTTCACCCGCGCGAATGCTGTCTATGATACGACCATCGGCTGGCGTTTTGTGAATCCGAAGATGAAAGACCAGTACGGCATCGATTCAATGCCCCAGACGGCTGATAATGTGGCCGCGGATTATGACGTGAGCCGTGCGGATCAGGATGCGTTTGCCGCCCGTTCCCAAGCGCGGTGGGCCGCCGCGCATGAGGCGGGCTTTTTCAAAGAAGAGTTGTGTCCCGTCGCAGTGCCACAGCGCAAGGGCGCGGCCGTCATTTTCGACACGGACGAGCATCCCCGCCCCGGCACCGACGCTGCAAAACTGTCGCAGCTTACGGGCGTGAATGGCCCTGATCTGACAGTAACCGCCGGTAATGCGAGCGGTGTGAATG
>JBATTJ010000050.1:0-51647 GCA_049670485.1 Sulfitobacter sp. | reverse complement strand
GATGAGACCCGTTGTGATATCAACCGCATAATCAACGCCTTCTGTCTTGTCGTCCTGCTCCACAGCTATGATGACAGTACCCGCAACAGGCTTGGTAATGGGCCGCGCGTATGTGTGCCCACCAGAGCGGTAGTTCTTGATCAGTTGAAAATCAGTAGTCACGCCGTCACCAACTGCAATCTCCTGATCCTCCCTCGACGTCGCCACCGACGGCTTTGCAGATTTGAAATCCGACCAGTCTTTCCACCGAAACCCAAACATCTGACCGAACCGCGCCTCGTAAAACGCGATCACCGCCTCGACATCGTCCAGTGATCTCAGTCCCAGACCCGCATCATATATTCTGCGCGAATGCGCCCAAGGCGTGTTGCGCTCTTCAAACCCGTTTGCCAAAGCAACCACATCCACCCGCCGCTGTGGCCCGCCAAGTGCGCCAAAGCTCAGGTCGGTCGGAAACTGTACCTCATGAAAATCCATCATCACTTCCTTCCGGTTAGCTGTTTTTCTGGCCCGCGCTGAGTGCGCGGCTCATCTGTGCTGCGATCTGCCCCCGCGAGCGTTGGAACCCCGCCACATCAGGTGTGGAGATGTTCATCACGATTGTTGGCGCACTTGCGCCGCCACCGCCTGCGCGCACACCCAGCTTGCCGTCAGGTCCGCGTGCCAGTGGCATAATCGCCTCTGGTCCAGCCTCCCCCATGACCCCCATGCCACCGCGCATACCGAAATGGGTTGCCTGTGAAACGACACCGCCATCGGCAAACGGCATCACCCGTCCCGCACTGAACGGCGCACCGTTCGCAAAGGGCAAAATACCTTGCACAAACCCACCGATCCCTTGGGTCAGCAAACCGCCCACATGATTTGTTACCGGCTTGATCGCGGCATTGAACGCTGTACTCGACAGCGATTGCGCCACCGATCCCAGCGCATCCGACAGCTTCATTCCGTCAAACACCACACCATCGAACGCACGGCGCAGCCCACGGCTCAACCCCTTCTCAAGGGTCGCCACATCCTTGCCTGTCGCAGCAAGCGACGTGCTCATCCGCCGCAACTCACTGTCGAAACCGGACACAAGTACGCTGGTCTGCCCCAATGTCTGGTTCAGATCGCCCGCATCCGTTCCCAAATCCGCAAAACTGTCATCGTTACTCATTTTCATGATCCTTTTTTTTGTCGGGATAGGCCGCCATGAGGGCCGCCAAACCGTCACTCAGAAGCGGAGCACGCTCCGTATCCGCACCCAGCATCAGCCGAAGTTCCACAGGCGTCAGCGCCCAGAATGCATCGGGATGCAGACCCAGACCGTGCAAGCCCGCACGCATCAGCCCAGCCCAACCAAACCCAGTGCCGTTAGTGTCGCTCACGGCTCCACCATGAACGCCCGCGCCAGCAATTCCGCTGCCGCTTGTGCGGCCCGCATAGGCCCGCCCTCGATCTCGGCCTGCTCCAGAACTTCAGGGTCCATCTGAACACCGCCACCTCGCAGGCCCGCACACAACAGTGCCAGAACGTCACGCGTGCTGAACGCACCCGCCTCGAACCGCTGCACCAACGCCATAAGCGACGGCTCGGCCAGATCTTCCTCCAACTCCGCCAACGTGCCCAGCGTCAGCTTCATCCGGTGGTGCTGGTCATCTACGACCAGCACCACCTCCCCCCGCCAGCGGTTTGCCATACTCAGGGAACCGCATCGACATGCGGGATGAACTGCAACTGTCCAGCCGAGGATAATGCCAACTCATAGGTCGCCTCTCCATTAAGCTGGCCCGCGTATTCAAGCGACGTCACCTGAAACGGTCCCTGCACGATCCCAAACTCCGGGATCACAACCTGAAACTCGGGTGACAGACCATCAAACAACAGCTGCCTTGCACGCTCGTCCGTGGCTGCATCACGAAACACACCCGACCCGCTGATCGCAGCAGAACGTACACCCGCACCCGCCAGCAACTCGCGCCATCCCCCCTCACTATCGAGAGCGGTCACATCCACCGCTTCAGCATTGAAACTGATCCGCGTCGCCCGCAGCCCGGCAAGCGTTTCAAAATTTCCGTCCGTGGTCATATCTACTTTGACCAAAAGGTCTTTACCTGCCTGAACAGCCATAGTTTTCGCTCCTACATAATGCCTTACCGGCGTTGAGAATTAGTCGTCCTGAACCCGCGCCCGAAACCGCAGATCAATCTGTCGCGCACTTGCCGCATCAATACGGCGCGCCGTCGCCCGCTCGAACCGCATCGACACCAATCTACCGCGTGCCAACGCAAGGTTCGCCTCTTGCAGCGCATCACTCACCGCCGCCGCCGCCGCTTTGGCCGACGCAAACCCCGGACTTGTCGTGATCACTGAAACTGTGAAGAAATGAACCGATCCCGTCCCACTTTGGTCCGAGGCATCGCGCACGGTCTCGCTACCCAGCTGCACATAAAGGGCCGGCACACTGCCCGAGGGCACCGCGTCATAAACCGCATTGCCCACCAACGCGGACAACGCCGCATCCGCACTTAGCGCCGCAAAAATCGCCGCCTGAAGCGCGCCTGAAACTGCATAGCTCATACGACTTGCTCCTCTTGAGCAAAGCAGGTGAGATAGCGCCCCTCCGGGTCCATCTCCGCGACTGCTTCGATTGTGAAAATACGCCCATCGGCACGAAGCCGCTGCTGTGCGGCAGGACGTTCCGAACTACCAACAGGCGCGCCACGCACCGTGATGCGGTAGGCCATCCGGCTGATCGGTGCGCCGCTTTGGGCTGTCTCCCTGCCCGTGCGCGGCGTCACTTCAGCCCACAGGATGCCCACCGGAACCCAGCCGTTGACAAACCCGCCCGCACCATCAGCCAGCACATCCGGCGCTTCTAGAACCAACTGCCGGTTCAAACGCGGCGCACTCATACCTGTGCCCCGCTGCGGCCCAGCCGCAACATGCGGAACCGCTCGATCAGCGCAGTGACACCAAACGGCATGCACCCGCCATCCAGCGCGGTATCATGGCGATACTCATAATAATGCGAGGCCAGCATCAGCACCGCCTGCTGCATATCTGCGGGCACATCGTCCCACTCGGGGCCGTATCCCGCCAGAAACTGCACACGCAATTCGCCACCCGTCTCCGGCATCGGCAACGTTCCTCCCGCTGCGCGCAGGCAGGGCAGATGACCATCACGCTCCAGCCGAAAAATCTCTGGTGAAATGTCTGTTTCAACACCGCTGCGGGAAACCAACTGCACCTGCGCAATCACCGTCACAGGGGCCACCGGCAACACCACCGCACCATCCGCACGCCTGCCCGTCACGACAAAAGTAAACTCACGCTCGATGAGCACCTTTCCGGTGCGCGCTTCAATCGCGGCCATGGCAGCACGCAAAAAGCTGCCGAGCACACCGTCCTGCAACGTGTCATCAGCAAACCCTGTGCCCATCCGCATGTGCGACTTGAGCGCCGCAACCGGCAATGCTGCATCCGGTACATTCGTTTCTTCGATCAACATCCCAAAGCCTCTTTCAAACTTGATTTCCCGCACCGGCGGTCTCCCCTCCCGGACGCGCACCCCACCCCCGCATTGCTCGATCGGAGGGGAGCAGCTAGACAATGCGGAAGATTGGTCAGGGCACACGCCCGGACCGAAGCAGACAAATGCCCGCTCCGGCTTCGACACCGCCTCTAGGCTGTGCCGAATTTCAAAAGCTTGATGGCTGCGAAATCGCTGACGTCACCGCCCACACGCTTGGTCGCATAAAACAGGACGTGCGGCTTGGCGCTGAACGGGTCGCGCAAGATACGCAGGTCCGGACGCTCGGCGATTGTGTAACCGGCCGCAAAATCACCAAACGCCATGGCGAACGCATCCGCACCCGCATCCGGCATGTCCTCAGCGATCAGTACGGGATAACCCATCAAACGTGCAGGCTCCCCCGCTGCCAGACCGTCCGACCACAGAAACCGGCCGTCCATATCCTTGAGCTTGCGCACAAGGCCCGCCGTTTTCGAGTTCATGACAAACGATGCATTGGCACGGTACTGCGCCCCCAGCGCATAGATCACGTCCACGATGGCATCAGGCGTGATATCGCCCGCCACACCCGTCGGCACGTACCCCAGATTGCCCCAGACCCAGACATCATTGTCGACGCTATTATGCGCCAAGAACCCTTTGGGCTTGTCGATGCCGTCCCCGTTGATGAACGCACCGGCCTCTGCACGCGCAAACTTGTCCGCAATGCGCCCCGCCAGCCAGCCCTCGATATCAAACGCTGAATCGTCAAGCAGACGCTGTGACGCTTTTGGCAGCGCGCTCAATTCATGCAGCTGCACGGTGATCCGGTCGATCTGTGGCGTGTCGCTTTCCCCAACAGTGGAGGATTCAGTCGCCCAACCCGCACCTACGTCCGAGTGATCAACCAGAACGTCATAGGATGTCGCCTCGACGTTTACGACAGACGCAATTGCGCGGATCGAAGCCGTGGTATTCAGCACCGATTTCACGATGTCCGACGTTTGCGGGTCCACAAGATAGCCACCATCGGAATTAACCGCCGTCGACAGCGCCTTGCCTTCCAGCTCGAGCCCCCTCAGCCCGTCATCATCGCCCGAACGCACATAAGCGTTAAAGGCTCTCTTGTGCGGCGCGCCTGCCTCGATGGCCCCCGCCAATGGCGTACGCGCAGCAGTCAGTGTCTTACGATCCAGCATGGTCATTCGCTCTTCTGTTTGTTGAAGTTTTGTCTCTACGTCGGATTGGAAGCCTTTGAATTGTTTGACAAAGTCGGTCACGGCCCGTCGCACGTCTTCTGCGGGAGAAAGCTCCGCGTCGTGGTTGTCGATAGTGCTCATTGCGCATTCCCCTTTTGTTGCTTGGATGGCATGCCAATGTCGGCGCTTGCCGCATCGAACACGCCCGCCATTTCGCGCAGGACATCATCAAGGCGCACAAAGCTCTCCGCCTTCGCCCCCACCCGCGCACTGCACAGCATCGGAAAGGTCACCAGCGACACCTCCCAAAGCTCCAGTTCCTGCAAGAGCCGCTGGCCCTTCGTATTCTTGGTGGCTTTCACCGTACGGTAGCCGATGGAAAGGCCGTCAATCGCACCCGCTTCAATCAACGCGATCGCTTCTCGGCCCTTCTCAACGGACTGCAAAATGCGCCCTTTAACAAACAGACCGCGTGTGTCTTCGCGCACCTCGTCCCAAACCCCGATGGGCTGTGCCGGATCATGCTGCCACAGCATTTTCACACTGCGTTTGGCCGCTCTAAGTGCGGTCAAGCTGGCGCCATACGCCCCGCGCTGCACCACGTCATTGCCCTGATCGACCGCGTCGAAAAAGCTGGCATAGCCTTTGATCTCGACGCCATCCGCGACTGTCGCTACCTCATCTAATTGCACAAACTTACGCTCAAGCTCGGGCAAACTTTCCTCGACCTGCGCAGCATGTGCACAGTCTTTTCCATTCAAAGTCATGGTGTTCTCCTGTAATTGCCTCAGCTGAACGGCGTGGAAGTCAAAACCGTCTGAAAGACCTTGGCCAAAATCACGCCCGCCACACCGTAAACTGCGACCCACAACCGCCGCTCTAGGCGCTCGATCATCTGCTCGATCCGGTCCAACCGCTTGTTGAGGTTGACGAGATGGATCGCCGTCATCTGCTCGTGCGCCTGAAGCCGCATACCAGGCGCACATTGAAAACGCTCAATCGGAAACTCACTCATCGGCAGCGACCACCGGCAAGCCCAACAGCGCCCGCTTTTCAGCATCGGTGAGGAAGTCCGCACCCGCCACACGCGCCCATTGCGCATCCCGCTCTGCACCCAGCGCAGGCACCTGATCCAGATCCGGCTTCAACTCGACCTTTTGGCCCGTGAAACCGGAAAGCCAATGGGCCAACGTGGCCGTCACACGCGTTGCCAGTGGCAAAACCGTCAGACGGTAAAACGCACGGTGCGCCTCTTGGTAGTTGGCATAGGTCGCATCGCCCTGAATACCGATCAACATCGGCGGCACACCAAAAGCCAACGCAATCTCGCGCGCTGCCGACTCCTTGGTTTTCTGGAACTCCATATCCGAGGGTGAGAACCCCATGGGCCGCCAATCCAACCCCCCTTCCAGCAGCATCGGACGCCCCGCATTGCGCGCGCCCTGATGATGGCTTTCCATCTCGCTTACCAAACGCTCGTATTGATCATTGGTCATCGTGCCCTGACCGTCCGCGCCCTTGTAGATAATCGCACCGGAAGGACGCGCCGCGTTATCCAAAAGCGCCTTGGACCAACGTGAGGCCGAGTTGTGCACATCAACTGCCGTCGCCGCCGCCTGCATCGGGCTAAAGCCATAGTGGTCGTCTTGCGGGTGGAAATTACGCACATGGCAAATCGGCGTGCCTTGCGTGGCATTAAACCGGTGCTTTCGCCCGCCCACCGCGTATTCATATGCGACCGGCCAGCCATCCGCACCGGGCACAACCGACATCCGGTCCGAACGCAACACATGCAGCTCAAGTGGCGCACCCCCGTCCGCACCTACCGCTTCAACGTATGCGTTCCCCGACAACAACAGCTGCCCATAAAGCGCCTCAAGAAGTTCCGCTCTACCCTGCGCCGCGTTAGGCCGACCGATCAACGCCAGCACGGGATGCACATCAAACCGCTGCTCTGCGTCCTGCAAAACAAGGGGCAACGCCGCCGCCGCCTCCGCGATGAGCTTGACCGAGCGAAACCCAACCGGATTGCCCGCAAACCCCGTCCGTGTGAGCGAGACCGTATCGCGCGGGCTCCACGCCACACGGCCGGACGTCTGCACACCCACCACGCGCCCCGTGGCCGATGCCTTCACTTCCGCAACTTCCACCGTCCCGCGTCTTAGAAAATCAAACACCCGTGCTCTCCCCATCTCATGTCCCGTGACAGACCCGCTGTCTCATCGCTCTTGAAAACAATCTCTCATTCAAAGCCTAAGACACCGCCACCAAAGCGTGCGCCACCTGCGCAACACCCGCGCCCTCCAATAAAAAAAGGGAGGCCAAAGCCCCCCATTTCCGCACCACAGTATCCGCCTACAAAGACCGCACACCGGGTCGCCGCCACGTCGCCGCAGGCTCGATCATCAATTCGTGCAGCGCCCAGACAAGTGCATCGACACGGTCCGGCGACCCACCCCCCTCATAGCCGCGCCGCGTCATCCGGCACATCTGATCTTCCAATTCGTGCATATCACCCGCATGAAAAACGCGGCCCTGTTCATACAGGGCTGCGACCGGCTCCGCGCGCGCGACCTTGCCGCGGGTCGCATGAACACCTTTGTAGGGGACCAGCGGATCGACCTGCCGAATGACCTCCTGCACCATCTGCCCGCCCTGATTGACCTCCGCCACCAGCCGGTCTGCGCCAAACTGTTCCATCGCGCGGATCGCGGCACGCGCCCAACCGCTGGGGCCCTCGCCCCTCACCGTGCAATCGGCCAGCACATAGACGCGCCAGTCTTGCGGCGGGCCACTGCATTGCACCCCTGCAACGACAATGCCACATTCATCCGACGAAGCGCCCGATGTGGTCGCAGGATCAACCGCCACCACGATGCGGTCCAACTCCGGCACCTCTCGCACCCGCGCCGCCTCCAGCATCGCACTGCTCCACAGCGCACCCTCGGCATCGACCATCAACACACCGTCCAACTCCTGCCGCCCCAGCCGCGTCCCGCGATACCGCGCGCGCACCTCCTCCAGAAACGAGGCGGCAAGATTGGCGCAGTTCGCCTCTGTCGCCGCATGGGTCACCACGGTCGAGGGTGATTTAAGCAACGTCTTCAAAACGCCTACGTTGCGCGGCGTCGTCGTCACACAAACCTGCGGCAAATCCCCCAGCCGCAGCGCGAACTGCAGCATATCCCACGTCTCTTGGGACTTTTTCCATTTGGCAATTTCATCCACCCACGCCGCGTCAAATTGCGGCCCCCGCAATCCTTCAGGATCATGCGCGGAATGTACGGTAGCAATCGCCCCGTTGGGCCAGACCAGCCGCTTTCTGGTGGCTTCCCAATCAGGCCTGCGATCTTCGGGGGAACAGGCAAGAATACCGCTGTCTCCAAACACCATCACCTCGCGCACCTGCTCGATCGTTTCTCCGACGAGCGCCACACGCCTGCACCGCCCGGCATCTAGCGGCCTCGCCCCCTCGACCTGACTGCGCACCCATTCTGCACCGGCGCGCGATTTGCCCGCACCACGCCCGCCCATGATCACCCATGACCGCCATGCCCCCTGCGGCGCGATCTGATGCGGCATCGCCCAGAAATCGAACAAGTAAGGGAGAGCACGAAGCTCTCCCTCATCCAGCTCATTCAGGAATTTCTCCTGAACCCATGGAACAGCGGAGCCGATCAAGCTTGCACCCGATATCAGCCCGCGCTTTGTCGAAATCGAGGGCGTAACCCCCACGCGCAATTCCGGCTTGTTTGTTTCGGCAGTCATACAAGATCATTCCCGCTTTTTGGCAACGCGCCACTGTTTCGGACAATTGCGCAACCGTCTTTGACGTTGTGGTCGCATCGAGTTCCTCTCCGGCATTTGCCTGTTGTTTCAGGCTCTCTAACGCTTCTCGTAGCTCAGTAAGCGAGCGGTGGACGGAAGCGAACATCGCCTCTGCCTCCGCCAACTCATCCAGCTGTGGCACCGGTTGGGTGGTCATATGGTATCGGTCCTTTCGCTTGGATTCCTCCAATCGAAAAACATGAAAAAACGGCCCCGACTATTCGTCAGGGCCGCGTCCCAAATCTCCTAGCATGAGACAGGTATATCAAATATGGATTGACCGTTTCTCAGTTCACCGTACGGCGCACCCGCAACAGGGTCCTAGTTTTCGGCACCTTCTGTCGCTGCACGCTCTGCCTCGATGCGGCGCCAGACGGCCACATTGCGGTTATGCTCGTCCAAAGTCACCGCGAATGCGTGCCCCCCCGTGCCATCGGCTACGAAAAAGATGAACGGTGTCTCGTCCGGTTGCGCTGCCGCCATTAGGCTTGCCCTTCCGGGGTTTGCAATCGGCGTCGGCGGCAAGGCGGGAATGACGTAGGTGTTATAAGCCGTCTCTGCACGCAACTCACTACGCCGCAGACCACGCCCCAACACGCCCTCGCCGTTTGTGATCCCATAGATAACCGTCGGGTCCGTCTGCAGACGCATCCCTTGGTTAAGACGGTTCACAAAAACACTCGACACCTGCCGCCGCTCATCGGCCACCGCAGTTTCCTTTTCGATGATCGACGCCAGCGTCAACAGCTCCTCAGGGCTCTCCACCGGCAGATCATCCGCCCGCGCCTCCCATGCGGCCGCCAACAACGTCTCCTGCGCCGCCTGCATCCGCGCAAGCAGAGCACCACGGTCATCGCCCTTGCGCACCTCATAGCTGTCGGGGGCAAGCGATCCTTCCGGCGGGGTCGTTGCGACCTCACCGTCCATAATATCCATACCCTCCAAGGCATTCACGACCTGCCAACTTGTCACGCCCTCGGCCACCGCAACGCGGAACCGGACATCAGCCTGATCACGCGTCTCGCTGTATTGCGCAGGGACCGCATCCTCACCTTGGGTGAAGGTCGCAAGCTCGGCAAAACGGTTCGTCGCAGGGTCCAATTCTCGGACCTGCACACTCACCTGATTGACGCCAATGCGGTAGACGATCTCGGTACCGCAGGTGCTTGCCCCGCCGCGCGTGATTACATCCACGATCTCCTTCATGGAGGCTTCAGGCTCGATCAGAAAGCTGCCCGCTTTCAATTCACCGGTCTTTTCCTCATAATCTGCACCGATACGGAAGATCGGTCCGGACGTCACCGCCCCCTGCTCCAGCAGATCCGCACTTACGCGGCGCATATTGCTGCCGCCTTTAACTTGGAGACAAACCGCTTCGCTCAATGGACCGGGGGTGTCGTATTGCCCCTTTCCCCACAGGATCACACCACCCGTCAGAAACAGGGCAACGATCAAAAAGGTGATCGCGTTGGCCGCAACGTGTCGCCACATCTATTCGACCTTCCCGAACAACACACTCGCGTTGGTGCCGCCAAAGCCGAACGAATTGCTCAACGCTACCTTGATCTCGCGCTTCACTGCGGCATTCGCCGCCAGATCAATCTTCGTCTCAACCGCCAGATTATCAAGGTTGATCGTCGGTGGCGCAATCTGATCGCGGATTGCAAGGATCGAAAAGATCGCCTCAATTGCGCCTGCAGCACCCAACAAATGGCCCGTCGCGGATTTCGTGGACGACATTGTGACCTTGTCGGCATATGCGCCCATCATCCGCTCAACCGCACCCAACTCGATGGTATCCGCCATCGTGGAGGTTCCGTGCGCGTTGATATAATCAATGTCCTTAGGCTCAAGCCCTGCGTGGCCCAACGCGGCCCGCATCGACCTCTCGCCGCCCTCACCGTCCTCGGACGGGGCCGTGATGTGATAGGCATCGCCCGACAGACCGTAGCCGATCACCTCGGCATAAATCTTCGCGCCGCGCGCGCGTGCGTGTTCGTACTCTTCCAATACCACAATGCCTGCGCCCTCACCCATGACAAAACCGTCGCGGTCCGTGTCATAGGGTCGACTGGCTTTCTGCGGATCATCGCCGCGCTTGGTGCTAAGCGCTTTGCAGGCGTTGAAACCCGCAATCCCGATCTCGCAGATCGCCGCTTCGGCACCACCCGCGATCATGACATCGGCATCCCCGAACATGATCAAACGGCTTGCATCACCAATCGCATGCGCACCGGTAGAGCACGCCGTCACAACCGAATGGTTTGGCCCTTTAAATCCGTATTTTATCGACACCTGACCCGAGATCAGGTTGATCAGCGCACCGGGCACAAAAAACGGGCTGACCCGCTTGGGGCCCTTCTCCGCCATCATGACGGCTGTATTCGCAATAGAATTCAGCCCCCCGATCCCCGACCCGATGAGCACACCTGTACGCTCAAGGCTTTCGCGATCTTCCGGCATCCAGCCTGCGTCTTCCACAGCTTGCTGTGCAGCGGCCAGCCCGAACATGATGAAGGTATCGACCTTCCGCTGGTCCTTGGGCGCCATGTACGTGTCGGCGTTGAAGGTGCCGTCGCTGCCATCGCCCAGCGGCACTTCGCAGGCGTATTGCGTGACACACCGGCTCGCATCAAAGCCGGTAATCGGCCCTGCTCCCGATTGTCCGTCCAAAATCCGGCGCCAGCTCTCTTCGACCCCGTCTGCCAACGGTGTAACCAGACCCAATCCCGTAACGACCACTCTGCGCATATGCTCTGCCCTTTTGGTGTATTTGTGCTTGTCTCGGATATAGCTTGCCGCCTGCCCCAAGTTCAAGCCTTGTGAAATCCCTCACCACTGCCCTGTCCAACGGGCGCAGCTTTCAGACAGGCGGGCCTTTGCGCGTCATCAACATGACATCTTCGCCCTCAAGAACCGCATCGCGCAACGGCGCATATCCCAACGTGCGTGCAATCCGCAACGATCCCTCGTTCAACGGCCTGATCACACAAACCGTCCGGCCTGCCATGACACGATCAAACCAATCATGCGCCGCCGCTGCCGCATCAAGGCCCAAACCTTGCCCCTGAAACGTGGGATCAAGGATCCAGCCCGCTTCGGGATAGGGATCAAAATCATCCCCCAACCCGCGCGAACCGAAAAAGAAGCCGGTCTGTCCGGCAATCTCGGGGCTGCCGTGGATCTGAATGCCCCATTGGCCAAAGCCTGCAATCTGCCAGTGCCCTGCATTGCGCAAAAACGAATCCCAACTGCGCGATTTCGGCCTCGGTTCGCCACCGATATGGCTCACAACTTCCGGATTGGCCCAAATTTGCGCAAAACGGTCAAAATCCTCGCGCCGCATCCCGCGCAGGGTGACGCGCGATGTATTGATTGTGGGAATGCTTCGGGACATCGTGTGCGGCCTTCGATTGAGGTCTCTTATATTTCCATCACATTTGCCGCGCCGATCCGCAGGAACAAGGTCAAAAACATCCCAGAATCAAAAACGGCGCCGATCCGCAGATCAAAGCGCCGTTTCAGAGTATTTTTGCCGAGCGGACCCGGCGGAAACCTAAACTTAGGAGGCTTCTTTGATGAACTTGACCGCATCACCGAAGGTTTGGATGTTTTCGGCCGCATCATCAGGAATCTCGATGCCGAATTCTTCTTCGAATGCCATTACCAGCTCGACAGTGTCGAGGCTGTCTGCACCCAGATCGTCAATGAAAGAAGCATTTTCAACTACTTTGTCTTCTTCAACACCAAGGTGCTCAACAACGATCTTTTTAACGCGGTCTGCGACGTCGCTCATACTATTAGTCCTCACTCAGCGGGCCCTGCGGCCCTATTGGGATTCTGTCCGCGTCCAAGGATTGCGGGTCAGAAGGTGCCTCCGATCAAAGATCAAAGGCGGCTCGTTTGCCTTGCTCGCACAAGGCGCGGGTCACTTGCAAGCGCCCGTCAGCGGTATTCTGCGCTTCCTTTAGCATATGATGCAAGCTTGGCAAACGCTTTCACCGCACTGCCTCACAACATGGCCATGCCGCCGTTCACATGCAAGGTCGCTCCGGTGACATAGCCGGCTTGCGGGCTTGCGAGATACACAACAGCACCCGCAATCTCCTCCGGCGTGCCCATCCGGCCCGCCGGAATTTGCCCCATAATGCCTGACTTTTGATCATCGGTCAGCTTGTCGGTCATCGCCGTTGCGATAAATCCGGGCGCTACTGCGTTCACCGTGATCCCCCGGCTCGCCACCTCATAGGCAAGGCTTTTGGACATGCCGATCATCCCCGCTTTGGAGGCCGCATAGTTCGCCTGTCCGGGATTGCCCGTAGCCCCCACAATGCTCGAGATGTTCACAATTCGGCCCCAGCGCGCTTTCATCATGCCGCGCATAACGCCCTTACACAGCTGGAACGTCGCCGTAAGATTAACGTCGAGAACCGACTGCCACTCGTCGTCGGACATTCGCATGAACAGGTTATCGCGGGTGATACCAGCATTGTTGACCAGAATATTAACCGATCCCATTGCCTCCGCTGCTTGCTTTGGAAGCGCCTTCACCGCTTCCATATCACTCAGGTTGCAAGGCAGCACATGCGCGCGCTCCCCAAGTTTCGCCTTCAGCGCCTCCAACGGCTCCACCCGCGTACCAGACAACCCCACCGTGGCGCCTTGCCTGTGCAACGCCCGCGCAATATCCGCCCCGATGCCGCCCGATGCACCTGTCACCAGCGCATTTTTTCCTGTCAGATCAAACATATCTCTCCCCTTTTTTATTCAAACCGCTGCACTGGCGCCGTCAGCAGCCCGTATTGCGCAATTTCATCTTCCGTCATTACGTGTATCCCGTCAGCAGTGCCCGCTTGCAATGCAAACCGGTAAAACGCGTCCGAGCCAAGCATCTGTTGGACATACGCTCCCCCAAGGGCTTCAAACGCACCATCATCCCCGACCGCACGATGCCCAAGTCCGATCTCTGCCCCCTCAACCATCCGCCGCTGCACGCCCGCGATAAAAAGCCCGATAGCGGCCCCATGGATCACACCGTCGCTTTGTAGCGCAGTATCAAGCCCGCGGGTGCGGATCATACCGCCCATTTCCTGCACCGCCTGTGCATTATGGCTGCCGCGCATGTCTTGGAACACCACGGTCCTCACTTCGGGGATTTGTGCCAGCACATCTTCAAAGGCGCGCGGCGTGCGCCTGTTGACCGCACCGCGCATCAAAAGCCGTGTGTTATTGACTGAAAACTCCAGCCCCTGACGCATCTGTGTGACCCTGTCGCATCCACCCAGCAGGGCAAGACCGCCGGAAATGAACGTCCGCCGCAGCATCTCAGGCCTCGGTTGCGGCTTTTACATCGTCGGCCACACCCACATTGCGCAGAACCGCGTCCTTGTGAATCCGCCGGATCATACCTGACAAAGCTTTGCCTGCGCCAATCTCCCAGAACTCGGTCACACCCTGCGCCACCATATATTCAACCGAAGACCGCCAGCGGACGCGGCCCGTCACCTGATCCACCAACAACTGCGCGATTGGCCCGCTGGTATCCACACGCTCCGCCGTGACATTGGCGACCAGTGGCACGGACGGATTGTTCATTGTCACTTCGGACAGCGCACGCGCCATCTCTTCCGCCGCAGGTTGCATCAGCGCACAATGGAACGGCGCAGACACAGGCAGAGCCAGCGCACGTTTCGCACCCGCTTCCTTTGCCAGCACAATCGCGCGCTCCACCGCAGCAGTACTACCGGAAATCACATTCTGCGTCGGGTCGTTTTCATTTGCCAACTGACACACCTCATCACCCGCCGCCTGCGCTGCCACGGCTGCGACCACATCCGCATCCAGACCCAGAATGGCCGCCATTGCACCCTGCCCCACAGGCACCGCCGATTGCATCGCGTGCCCGCGCGTGCGCAACAACCGTGCCGTGTCAGACAGCGAAAACACCCCCGCCGCACACAGTGCCGAATATTCCCCGAGGCTGTGACCGGCCACAAACGCCGCGCGGTCAACGGTAATCCCTTCAGCCTCGAGCGCGCGCATCGCCGCCATGGACGTAGCCATCAGTGCGGGTTGTGCATTCTCAGTCAGTGTCAGATCGGCAATATCGCCATCCCAAATCAACGCACTCAGCTTTTGCCCCAGCGCATCATCAACCTCGTCGAATACGGCCTTTGCCGCCGGATAGGCGTCTGCCAGATCGCGACCCATTCCGATTGTTTGCGCGCCCTGTCCGGGAAATACGAATGCTATGCTCATGGAAACTGCCCCTTAATTATACCGCTAACGGTTTAGCGAAGCGCGCGCATCCTCACAAGTGCGCACAAACCCTGCGCGCAAACGACCATTGCGCTGCCCTGAGATCACAATAGATATAGCCACATACACCAAAACAGGATGCCCCGATGCCCCGCAGCAATACCACAACCACCTACGGCAGCGTCACGCGCGCATTTCACTGGCTGACCGCCCTTTTGATCCTGACGATCATTCCGCTGGCCGTCATCGCGAACGAGCTTCCCTATGACACGTCCGAGCAGTTGACCCGCAAAGCGTGGCTGTTCTCGCTGCACAAAACACTCGGGGTTACGGTATTTTTCGTGGCAATCTTGCGGATCTTATGGACCGTGACCCAACCCAAACCCGCGTCCCTGCATCCTGAGCGGCGCGCCGAGACATTTCTGGCGGAAACTGCACATTGGCTGCTGTACGGCTCGCTCATTCTTGCGCCACTTTCGGGCTGGATCCACCATGCCTCCACTGCTGGGTTCGCGCCAATCTGGTGGCCGCTCGGCCAAAACCTACCCCTCATCCCCAAGTCGGAGGCACTTTCCGCCCTCACCGCAGGCCTGCATTGGGTCTTTGGCAAGGTCATGGCGGCCACGATCCTTTTGCACATCGCAGGCGCGCTCAAGCATCACTTCATCGACAAGGATGCAACACTCACGCGGATGATGGGCTCCGCAGCCACATCTACCGCCGCACCAACGCCCGCGTCGCACGCCAAAATGCCACTTCTGGCCGCACTTGCAGTCTGGGCCGTCGTCTTGCTCAGCGGGACAGCCTTCGGCCTCTATTCAAGCCACAGCAGCACAACACAGGCCGCAGCCCTCGAAGAGGTGACGTCCGACTGGGCGGTAGAGTCCGGCACCATTACTATCGGCGTGACGCAATTCGGCTCCGTGGTAGAGGGCAGCTTTGCCGACTGGACCGCCGACATCAGCTATGATGCGGATGTCATGTCGGGCAAGGTGGGCGACGTCGAAGTTGTCGTTTCCATCGGCTCACTCTCCCTCGGGTCTGTCACGGATCAGGCGATGGGGCCGGACTTCTTCAACGCAGAGAATTTCGAGACCGCCACCTATACCGCTGATCTGATTGCCGGTGTGGACGGGTTTGTCGCCCAAGGGACGCTCACGATCAAGGATACATCAATGCCCCTCGATATGCCGTTCCGCCTGTCGGTGGAGGGCGATACAGCCGATATGCAGGCGCAGCTAACGCTTGATCGGCGCGACTTCGGCATTGGCGACAACATGCCCGACGAAGGCTCGCTTGCGTTTGCGGTGGACGTAAATATCACCCTCACCGCGACCCGCGCCCCATCTGAATAACGCGTAAAAAAGCCGCGGAGAGTGATCTCCGCGGCCCCGTCGTAAAGCGTGGTATCGCTTATTCGACTTTCATTGCTTCCAGCGAAATGCGCACTTCAACTTCGTCGCTGACGTTAGGTGCGAATTTGCCGACTTCGAAATCGGACCGCATCAGAGTTGTTGTTGCGTCAAAACCCAACCATGGCTTGTTGGCCAACGGGTTTGTGCCCGCTTGGTTCAGTTTGGCATCCAGAACAACGGATTTGGTGATGTCGTTAAGCGTCAGATCACCGGTGATTGCAGCAGTGTCGTCGCCTGTCACTTCGATGGAAGTCGATGTGAATGTGATCACGTCATCGTCTGTCGCACCAAAAAAATCATCAGACATGAAGTGCGTCTCACGCGCTTCCCAGCCTGTGAACATGGATTTTGTGGGCATCGAGACAGTCACTGTCGAGTTGGCAGGGTTTGCCTCGTCAAAGTTGATCTCACCTTCAAAGCCGGAAAACATACCATATGTGGTCGAGAAACCGAGGTGGTTATAGGAAAACAGCACTTGGCTGTGGCTGGAGTCCAGCACGTATTTGTCGGCGGCCATCGCCATAGATGCGGATGCGGACAACAGGGCAGCGAGAACGAAAGATTTCATGTAGAACACTCCATTTTGAACATGAGTGATTACGCAACTATATTGCGTCGAAACACAATCCTGCAGACTTCAACATATTGTGCGTATCAGCGCACAATGGACCCAATTCGGCAAATTCGTGCTCAGGCAAGTTTGTCCGCACCGCGCAATGCGGCAAGCAAGGAGGCATGCGCCGCCGCGTTGCTCAGTGTAATCTGTGCCAGTAACCGACCGCCCTTGGCCCAGAAGGTGATACAGCGTCCCTCCAGATCAACAGCCTCAAGATTGCTGAAAGTACAGCGTTCGATGACCCGCTTCTGCACAGGCGCGCAGGACCGTATCAGACGCACTTCGCGGTTGGCCACGTCAACTTCGACCGTTGGCGGCACAGGCGGCATCCCTGCCTGCCACAGTCCCAGCGATGCCATGAGCGACACGACAAACAACAACAGCTTAAACAGCATAACGTCGCTTTCCCATGACGCCCCCGGTGCGACCCAAACCATCGCCGCCACAAGTACGAATACCGCAGCACCCATTCGCGCACCCGCTCGAAGCAACATGCGCCCGCCATCCACCTTGGATGGAACACCGATGGTTGGCTTCAACACTTCAGGGTAATCTAGGGCATATGTCATGATGCGGTCCTCTGATCGTCTTTTCACAACCATGGTGGATGAAAACGACCAAATCACGGCGCACCCTTGGCGTTGTTGCGGCATGTGCTTGCCCTCAGACGGTTTTGCACCTGCCCTGCGCGCCACAACGCTTGCACAGCACTGCAAACGGTGTATACGCCACAAATCCTTTGCACATCGGATTAACCGCGCAGACTCTCGTGACGGGGCAGCAAAGGACCATATGCCCTGCCTATGAAATGCGCTTTGATATAAGTGGAGCACACATGCCGCTATATGAGCATGTCATGATCGCACGCCAGGACTTGTCCAATACACAAGCCGAAGGCCTGATCGAACATTTCGGCACCGTCCTGTCCGACAACGGCGGGAAACTCGTAGACAGCGAGTATTGGGGCGTCAAAACGATGGCCTATAAAATCAACAAGAACCGCAAGGGCCACTATGCCTTCCTGCGCTCCGATGCACCGGCAACTGCCGTGCAGGAGATGGAACGCCTGATGCGCCTGCATGACGACGTCATGCGCGTTCTGACCATCAAAATGGACGAGCACAAAGAGCTGCCCTCCGTTCAGATGCAAAAACGTGACGAGCGCCCAGAGCGCCGTGAGCGTCGCTGATTTTAGCCTGTTGAAAGGACCCTAAACCATGGCCGCAAAACCATTTTTCCGCCGCCGCAAAGTATGCCCCTTCTCGGGCGACAATGCACCGGCGATCGACTATAAAGACACACGTCTTCTGCAACGCTACATCTCTGAGCGTGGCAAAATCGTGCCTTCCCGTATCACCGCAGTCTCTGCGAAAAAGCAGCGTGAACTGGCCCGTGCCATCAAACGCGCACGCTTCCTCGCCCTGCTGCCCTACGCTGTGAAATAAGGAGTAGAGATCATGCAAGTTATCCTTCTCCAACGTGTTGCAAAACTGGGTCAGATGGGCGACGTCGTAGATGTCAAACCGGGCTATGCACGCAACTATCTGCTGCCCCAGCAAAAGGCACTGTCCGCCTCCAAGGCGAACATCACTGCTTTCGAGGGCCAAAAAGCCCAGCTTGAGGTTCAGAACCTCGAGACCAAGAAAGAAGCCGAAGCAATGGCTGACAAACTCAACGGTCAGCAGTTCATCGTGATTCGCTCTGCGTCCGACGCAGGCGCGCTTTACGGCTCTGTCACCACCCGTGACGCGGCCGAGGCATCAACTGCCGAAGGTTTCACCGTAGACCGCAAGCAGGTCGTGCTGACCGCGCCCATCAAATATCTGGGCATTCACGAGGTACAGGTTGTTCTGCACCCCGAGGTTGACGCGACAATCGAGCTGAACGTTGCACGCTCCGTCGAAGAAGCCGAGCTTCAGGCAGCTGGTAAATCCATTCAGGAACTGGCCGCAGAAGAAGAAGCTGCAGCCGAATTCGAGATTTCGGAATTGTTTGACGACCTCGGCTCTGCCGCGGAAGACGACGACGAACTCGAAGCGCCTGCGCCAGCCACAGAAGAGACCGAAGACAAATAAGTCCTCGCGATCCTCGAGTATACGAACAAACGCCGCGCAGCACCCCTGCGCGGCGTTTTGCATCCAACCTCCCCTTTTGATATCAACAGGATGCCACACGCCCTCACAACAGGCCCTGCGATGCTCATCTATGTCTCGGACCATTCCCTTTACTGTGCAAAACTACGCATCCTGCTGCGCCATAAAAAGCTGAGCTATGAGGAAGCGCCCCCGCCCGGTGGTGGTGGCTCCGATGAATATCTGGCACGGGTGCCCTCGGGCAATATCCCTGCTTTGGTCGATGGTGATCTGGTTCTGGCTGACAGTGAAGCGATTGCTGAATACCTCGAAGAAAAACACCCCGACATCGCGATGCTGCCCGATACGCTGATCGGGCGGGCGCAGTCGCGCGAACGGTCGCGGTTCTCGGACACGCGGTTGGAGCCTGCCCTGCGCCTCACATTTCCCCATGTTGCACCCCAAACCCGTGACCCACTCGCCATCACACATGCCTTCGGCCAAATCCAGAAACAGCTGATCGCACTTGGCCAGTTGCTCGACCGCGCCGACCTGCCCCGCGACACGCTTTGGATGGGCGATTGCGGGACCATTGTGACGCTTGAATGGATCGCGATGTTCGAAAACACCGTCATTCCGGCGCTTGAATGGCCAATAACCGTCAGCACCTACCGCCGCGAGATGACCGAACATTCCGCTGTTGCCAGCGAACTTGCCGCCTACCGCCCCGCCATGCGGCACTACATGCACGAAAAGGGTGCGCTATAGCACCATACGCGGAACCCTGCCGAGCCTGAAACTGCACGCTTGTCGCCGCGCGAATTTCCCCCTTAACGTCGCTCCAGATCAACTACTCTGGACACACACCATGGCAACTTTCCCCCGCCGCACTTTCCTTTTGATGGGCATATCAAGCCTCGCCGCTTGTGGCGCACCAACACCACCGCAATCCTCGCCTGCCCTGCCGGCCTTCCCCTTGCACCCGAACGAGACACCGGCACTGCGCGCTTCGATCAACCAATGGGCCGATCATTACGACATCCCACGCGGCCTTGTGCACCGGCTCGCGATCCGCGAAAGCACCCACAATCCTGCCGCCCGTAACGGGCCTTACTACGGCCTGCTACAAATCTTGCCGCAAACCGCAAAGTCGATGGGCTTTCGCGGCGCACCGCGTGATCTGCTTGATGCCGACACGAACCTCAAATACGCACTGCGATACTTGCGTGGCGCATGGTTGCTGTCTGACGGGGATCAGTCGACCGCCATCAAATGGTATTCGCGCGGCTATTATTACGAGGCAAAGCGGCGTGGCATGCTGGTTGAGACAGGCCTCAGAAGCGGCTGATATCGTGCAGATGATGTGGTCCTGCGCATATTGACGCATCATATTGCATCCCCGATCCCTGCCCCCATTTCAGGTCTGACAGCAATGAATGGAGACTGAAATGTTCGAGACAGCCAACCGCCACGATGGTGATTTGGAAAAGCATACACCGCCGAAAGATTTCAAGGACCGTGTCGCCCTGCGCACCGTCAAGATCATGCGCGTGGTAGCAGACAGCTTTTTCGCCAAACGTTATGGCCACCGCGCTGTTGTTCTCGAAACAGTGGCGGCCGTGCCCGGCATGGTCGGCGGTCTTCTACAGCACCTTAAATCCGTCCGCCACATCCGCGACGACCAAGGGTGGATCAGGGAGCTTCTGGACGAGGCTGAAAACGAGCGTATGCACTTGATGACATTCATCAAAATCGCAGAGCCGTCACGTTTTGAGCGGACGCTTATCATGCTGGGTCAGGCCGTCTTTTATAACATCTACTTCTTCCTCTACCTGTTTGCACCACGCGTGGCCCACAGGGTCGTCGGTTATCTCGAGGAAGAAGCCGTGATCAGCTATACGCAATATCTCGCGGAGATCGACGCGGGTAAGGTTGAAAACGTCCCCGCCCCGCAGATCGCCATCGACTATTGGGAGTTGGGTGAAAAAGCCACCCTGCGCGATGTGGTCATCGCCGTGCGCGCCGATGAGGCAGGCCACCGTGACCGCAACCATGAGCTGGCCGACGAGATGTCGGTCACTCCAGCCGCTTAGATCAAATAAAGGGCCACCCGATGCGGTGGCCCACTTCATTTGGATACGCACAACAAAAAAGGGCCACAGCAATCGCTGTGGCCCTTCCTCATAAATAACGCGATGTGTGGCTCAGTCGTTCTCTTCGAGTGCTTCCACAGCTTTTTGCAGATCGTCTTTAGAGACTTCTTTCTCTGTGACGGTCGCTTTTTCAAATACCAGATCGACAACCTTGTCTTCAAAAATAGGTGCGCGCATCTGCTGTTGCATCTGCTGGTTTTTCTGCACGAATTCAAAGAACTGGCGTTCCTGACCGGGGTACTGGCGCGCCTGGTTCATGATCGCTTGGGTCATCTCTGCGTCCGTGACTTCGACTTCGGCTTTCTGACCCAACTCGGCCAGCAACAGACCCAGACGCACGCGGCGCGTCGCAAGCTTTTTGTGCTCATCGGTGGTCTCGATCTCGGGGTGGTCGTGGCCCTCTACTTCAGGGTTGTCTTCATGCCACAGCTGGTGCGCAATCTGGCTCGCTTCAGCGTCAAGCAGGCTTGGCGGCAGGTCAAAATCAACCATCTTGTCCAGCTCATCAAGCAATCCGCGCTTCATCACTGCGCGGGACGCACCGGCATATTCCGCTTCCAGACGCTCGGCGATTTGCACCTTGAGTGCGGCAAGGTCTTCTGCACCGAATTTGACAGCCATCTCGTCGTTGACTTCGGCTGCAACCGGTTCCTTCACCTCTTTGATGGTGCAGTCGAACACAGCTTCTTTGCCTTTGAGGTGCTCGGCCTGATAGTCATCGGGAAAGTTGACGGTGACGTCCTTTTGCTCTTCGGCTTTCACACCGACAAGCTGCTCTTCAAAACCCGGAATGAAGGAGTTTGACCCCAGCACCAGAGGATAATCCTCGGCAGAGCCACCCTCGAACGCTTCACCGTCGACCTTGCCGACGAAATCCATGACAATCTGATCGCCGTCTTTGGCTTTGGAGCCTTTTTTGCGTGCTTTGAAATCCTGTGCAGTCTCGGCAAGCGAAGCCAGTGCTTCGTCGACAGAAGCGTCATCCGCTTTCACGATCATCTTCTCAAGCTTGATGCCCGTCAGATCGACTTCGGGAATTTCAGGAAGCGCTTCGTAAGACAGCGCTACTTCAACGTCGTCGCCCTCTTTCCAGTCATCATTGGTCATTTTAACATCAGGCTGCATCGCAGGACGATCGCCCGATTTCTCGAAATGCTCGTTCATCGCGCCGTCGATGGATTCCTGCATCGCTTCGCCTATGACTTTCTGGCCGAATTGCTTTTTCAGCAGCGCCATCGGCACTTTGCCCTTGCGAAAACCCTTCATCTCGACGTCAGGCTGCGCTTCTTTGAGCTTTTCGTTCACTTTCGTGTCCAACTCGGCGGCTGTCAGCGTGATGGCGTATTCGCGTTTCAGACCTTCGTTCAGCGTCTCTTTGACCTGCATGTGTGCTCCATAGCGGTTTGCCGCACGCAAACGCGCGGACGAAAAGATGAAAAATTTGTGCTCTTCTATGGGGGGTCGCGGCGGCGTGCAAGGGCCGTTTCGCGCACGACCTGCCCTGCTACATGCCCAGCGCTTCTTTATACATGTCCAACACGGCCTCTTCTTCGGCAATGTCGTTTGCGTCGCGCTTGCGAAGGGCAATCACCTTGCGCAGTACTTTGGTGTCATAACCGCGACCCTTCGCCTCTGCCATCACTTCTTTTTGCTGCTCTGCCAGATCTTTCTTTTCAGAATCAAGGCGCTCGATCCGCTCGACGAACTGGCGCAACTCATTTGCGGTGACACGGTAGTTCGCATCCCCGACAATATCATCGGAGGGGGCGGGATTGGTGCTGAAATCGCTCATGGGAGGCTCCTTGGGCTCGGGGGTCAGCCGCCTTGCTAACGCGCGCCCTGACATGCTGCAAGGTGCTCTTGAAGCTGGTCGCAGATTATCCTATCTCCGCCCGATGGAACAAGATGCAGCACCCGACCTCACCGTCTTTGACGCCATCATCTGGGGCGGCACCGCTTTGTCGGTGCTGGGACTGTTGGGGCTGGTTTATTGCATCATCCGCGTCAGCCGCGCCAAACGCGCCGGACTGGATGATGAGACAATGCGCGCGGAGCTGAAAAAAGTAGTGCCGGTCAACCTTGGCGCGTTGCTTTTGTCGGTCATCGGCTTGATGTTGGTGATTGTCGGTATTTTTCTGAACTGAGCGGCATACTTTCTGAGATATTTTTATAAGCCATCGTGATTGATCCCACCCGTACTGCAAAGCGCAGGCAACTGGTCAATACTGTCGCATGATTTGCACTTCCTCTCAAATATCGCCCAAAAACTGCGGACTTCCGCCTATCTCTCTCAATCAAACGAAACCACTTGGGCGACATCCTCCAAGTCTCCTAGACAGCCCCACGCCCTGCATTTAAAGATACCGCATGGATATTCGAAAACTCACCCCCCGCTATTACGTTGCCCCGCAGATTTCGCCGGACCAGATGACCGCGCTGAAAGAAGCAGGCATCACCCGGATCCTGTGCAACCGCCCTGATGAAGAAGTGCCCACTTCCCTGTGCGCCGATACAATCGCGCAAGCGGCACAGGCCGCAGGGCTCGAGTTTGCGCTGCAACCCCTCACCCATCAAACGATGACCGATGACGTGATCGCGCGGAACCGCGATATCGGTGTTGCGTGTGAGGGTGTGACACTGGCTTATTGCGCATCGGGGACACGGTCCTGCATCGCTTGGGCACTGGGACAGGCCGGCACCATGCCCGCAGACGAAATTGTCACCGCGGCCCAAGCTGCCGGATATGATCTCGAAAACATGCGTCCGCATCTGGCCCAACACGACCCCTAAAGGTCGACTGTCTCTGAATACATTATTGAAAAAGTGACAGAGTATCTCTGTCGCGCGTAGCTTCCGAGCACGACTAGGCCGGACCAGCGATACTCGCCAACGCCAAGTCTGTGACGCATAGAAACCAAGCCGCGTTATTTGCTTGACGAAATCGGACAGCTCACACGCCCCGAATTATCCCGCCCTCTCGGACAAGCCAGCCGCAGGGCTGCTGCCTGAGCCGGTGTCATCCTCATCCCATGGCTGCATCTTTGCATCTGCGGCGCGTGCAGCCTCGTCCATGTCGGGCATGTCCCGCAGCGCGTCCATATCGCCAAAGATATCCAGATCAGACAGCTGTGGCACATCTACCGCGCGCGGTATCTGTTGAAATATCTGAGATGCCGCTGCCTGATCTGACGGCCGCTGCGCGGTGATATCGGGCAGGTCAAGGTTTTCGTGGTCGCTCTCGCGTCTGCGCGGCTCCGTCCGCTCTGCGGTGTCACGGTGTTTGACCTGTACCGCGCGCATCCCATCTATCTGCCCCAACGTGCCACGGCTGATGACCCGCCCGCCCGCATCCAGAACCATCGCCTCGCTCATGCTGGAGATATCGAGTTTGACCACCTCGCCCACCGTGAAACCGGTCACACGGCTCAGCGGACAGGAAATTTTTGCAAGTGCGATCATCAGGTCCGCCTTGAGACCCAGAACATTGTTAGACAGGGTTTGCTTGGACCCGTGCGGCTGTTGAGCCGGGTTTTCCTCGGTGGCTTTCCCTTCGGGCACTTCTGTAGGCGTAGGCACCGGCTCCGGCAGCACCAACATGAGCGTTCCTGCCCGCACACCGGCAGCAAGGTCCAGCGTCATCTCGATGATCTCATAGTCGGTGGCATCCAGAACCAGCGCCGCCTGACGCGGGGTTTCTGCCCAGACGCCAAATCTATAGCCCTGTAGGATTGCTCGGTCCGCTTCCTCATCAGGGAGCAAGGCCGCCCGCGTCAGTAACGCCTCGATGAGTGGCGCGCACATCGCGGCGTCCGTGGCGGTGTGGCGCCGCTCGGACGCGTTTTCCTGCACAGGCAGCACTTTTCCCATCGTCTGCTGTTGGATCAACCCCGCAGCTAGAACGGGATCAAGGACCGCAGCGCCGACTTGCCCGTTGGGACCATCCAGAAGCAATGTGAGTTTCTCGGGTCCAAGCGCGTTTGGGATTTGTGCCGCAGTTTGCTTTTTCCGTGTCACGCCCAGCACGCTCAGCGGCAAGCCCATCAGGTGATCGGCCTGTTTCGCCACCATCAACCGCAAGGCACGCCCCAGCGACATCGCGCGCGCAGCATGGGCGTCGCGTCCCGTGCGCGCCTTGCGTTGCACCAACGATGTTACCTCTTCCGCGCTCATCTCGCTCGCATCCTGCTGCCATATTCCACATCGTTATGATCCGGCGTTTCAACACCCCTTCACAACGTTACATCGGCAGTCGTAAGGGCCAATGGTTACCAGCGCATTTATGCGGGCAGCAAATCTTGTGTCCCCACGCGTATAGCCAAGGCATTCAGATGCACCTCGAACCGCCCACCGACAGGTTGCGGAACATAGGAGATGTCCCCGCCAAGACGCGTGACGATCTCGCGGCAAATGGCAAGGCCCAGACCCGCGCCATCCCCCTCGCCACTGCCCAGGCGGGCAAATTTCTCGAAGATGAGGTTCTGGGCCTGCTCGGGAATACCGCTGCCATTATCGGCAAAAACAACCGTGATCTGATCACCGTGGCTGCGCACTGATATCTCCAGCACCGGCTTTTCCGCATCACAGTATTTCAGCGCGTTGGTCACAAGATTGATGAAAACCTGTGCCAGCCTGTCGCCATCGGTCAAAAGCATCACATCCTCGTCCCGCACCGTCCGCTGCACCACCAGTTTGTGCGGCGCGCTGGCAAGGGCGGTGATCACCGCACGCTCGATCACGTCATGCAACCGCACCTCGCCTGCATTGAGCGACACCTGACCGTTCTCCAACACTGACAGATCAAGCAAATCATCCAACAAACGTGTGAGGCGCAACGTCTCGGAGTGGATGATGGAGGCATAGCGCGTCTTATCCGCCGTACTCAGCCCGTCCATATCGCGCAAAATCTCCGAGAATGACCGGATCGAGGTCATCGGCGTGCGCAATTCATGGCTGATCTGGCTGAGAAAGCTGTCTTTTTGCAGCGATAACTGCGTGAGCTTTTCGTTTGCCCGGCCCAGCTCCTGCGCTGTTTCGGTCAATTGGCGGGATTTGACCTCCAGTCGCCCTGAATATTCCAGAATTTGCGCGGATTCGTCCGCCACCGCCATCAGATCCTCGACCGATACCGCCTGCCCACCAATGATCTGCCCGATCATCGCATTCGCTGTCGCCGCCCCGACAGATGCTGCCAATTCACGCTCCAACGCTTGCACGAACTCCGGCGTGGGTGCCGGCGGCAATGCGACGCGACCCTGACTTAATGCTTGGGCCTCGAAAAACGCACGCGCCTCCCGCGCGCCCAGAATACGTTGCGACATGATCATCAGATCATCCACACCGCCTTCGGACGCGGCCCACCCTTTGACAGAGCGTGGCGCGTGATCAAACACATTCACAAACTGCGCGCCCTGTAGCCGCTCCAGTGGAGTGGGAAAGGTGAAGGTCGAGACGACAAAGAACAGCAGCGCATTGAGTGACAGGCTCCACCACACCGCATGCACGGTGGGGTCCAGACCTGTAATCCCGAAAAGCGCCTGAGGCCGCAGGATACCCGACCCGAACAAGCCGCGCTCGAACACGGCCGCGGACAGGGCCGCATCGACGCCAAAGCTCGGGAGCAGCATCGTGTACATCCACACGGCAAACCCCACGCTCAACCCCGCAATCGCGCCAAGCCGTGTCGCACCGCGCCAAAAGATACCGCCCAAGAGTGCGGGCAAAAACTGGGCCACCCCGCCAAAGGAAATAAGCCCGATCGCCGCAAGCGCGCCCGACCCGCCCGACGCGCGGTAATAAAGATAGCCAAGCGAGATGATCAGCAGTATCGACAGCCGCCGCGCGCGGATCACCACATTACGCACATCGCCCGATTGTTGCGCCCCGGGCGCGTTCAGCTTGAGCCACAGGGGCATGACAATGTGGTTCGACATCATTGTGCTAAGCGCGAGTGTCGCCACAATGACCATGGACGTTGCCGAGGAAAATCCGCCCAGAAACGCCAGCATCGCAAGCCCGCTTTGTCCCGAACTCAGCGGAACGGTGAGCACGAACAGATCGGGGTTGGACCCTTCAGGCATCAGCTCAAGCCCGATCACCGCGATGGGCACCACAAACAGGCTGATCGCAAACAGATAGAGCGGGAAGGCCCAGCTTGCGATCTGCAAATGCCGCTCGTCGTCATTCTCGACCACCATGACCTGAAACATGCGCGGCAGGCAGACGAACGCCGCAGCGGAGATCATGATGAGCGCGGTCCAGCGGCTCCCACTTGTCTGCCATGTGCCGATTGGGGAGGCATCAATGCGCGCAAAGGTCTCTGCCACACCGCCTGCAATTCCCCAAACCACAAAGGCCCCAACCGCCAGCAAGGCAATCAACTTGACCACCGCCTCTACTGCGACCGCGATGACGACGCCGTGGTGCCGCTCGTTCGCGTTGAGATTGCGCGTGCCGAACAGCAGCGTGAAAAGCGCCAGACCCGCTGCCACCCAAAAGGCCGCATTGTCATTGATCTGCGCAGTTTGCCCGCTGCCCGGGTCGGGCGTTGCGAAAATCGACACAGACAGCGTGACTGATTGCAGTTGCAAAGCGATGTAGGGCGTCACGCCGACCACCGCCATGATCGTGATCATCACCGCCAACAGATTGGATTTGCCGAACCGCGCAGAGATCAAGTCAGCGACGGAAGTGACCCGTTGTGCCCGCCCGATCCGCACCAAGCGGCGCAGCACCCACCACCAGCCGATCATCACAAGCGAGGGACCCAGATATATCGTCAGATACTCCAGACCCGACCGCGCCGCATATCCCACCGCACCGTAAAACGTCCAAGCGGTGCAATAGATCGACAAGGACAGTGTATAGACAAGTGGTGAGCGTAGCAGCCATCCGCCCTTGCCCCGCAATGCCGCCCGCTCCGCCAGAAAGGCCACCACAAACAGGCCCGCCACATAGATCAGACAAACCAGAATGAGCTGGTTGAGGGTGACCATCAGTTTTGCGACTGCGCGCGGGTGTCGTGCCGACGTACCCGCCGCCACAAGGCAAAGGACGCAGTGATCGCCAGCACCCAGATCGTGAACAGATATCCGAGTGCGGTCGACAGCGCGGTCGCGTCGCCCTCTTGGGTACCGTTGGGCCACATCATCGGCACCACCAGCCACAGCACGGCACAGACCAGCGGAAGCATTCGAACCGCGTCCATGATGCGACGCCGCCGGTAGCTGCGCCGCTCCAGAAACAGGCGCGTCTCGGCCATCAGGTCACGCGCCCTTCGGTCAACTCTCGCACAGCTGACAACATTTCTTCATTGGCAAAGGGTTTGGTCATGAACCGGCTCACCCCCGCCTGAAGCGCCATCTCGCGGTCGCGTGCTTGGCCCCGCGCGGTCAACATCAGCACAGGAAGATCCCCAAGGCCCGTATCGGCGCGCAATTCAGCCAGAATTTCAAATCCTGTCTTTCCGGGTAACATCACATCCAGAATAACCAGATCAGGCGATGCGGCGCGGATCACCTCCGCCGCATTCCCCCCATTGGCAAGGGTTTCCACCCGCCAGCCTTCCCGGCTTAACAAAAAACGGATCGCTTCCGCGATATTCGTCTCATCCTCCACCAGCACAACATGTTTGGTCATGCGCTCCCCCCCGTCAGGTCTGCGCCACACGGCCCCTCCGCTCTGTCGGCGGATCGGCCCTGTGCGGCATGAAGATACGATGCACCTATCGGGCAGGCGTGTCAAAAAATACGAATGTGATCAGCCCGTCAGGATCGACGGCTCGCGGCGCGCGGCGCATTGGGCCTGCTGGCAAATCCGGCAGGTCGCACCAACCGCACGGACCGTGCCGACTGTCACTTGTACGGGTGCCGGCAACAGCAACATGATCCCGCGCGCAGGTGCCGGAGCGTTATAGGACGTGGCCATCACAAGCTCGGTCGTGGCGTAGGCGTCGAACTGCACCTGCCCGCGCCCGTGTTGGCCAACACGTTCGTGCAATACCGCACCCGGTGCCCCCAGTGCACTAAAAAGCGGCCAAAGCGGGCAACAGCTGTCGAATTGAGGTACAGAAAAACCGTCTACCGATTTGCGAAAGATCACGGTACCAGAGCGGTCACAGACCACCAGTCCCGCATCAAGGGAGGCAACCGCCGCCAGCCTGCGCAGGATCAGAGCCACCGGTACCCCAAAATGCCGTGCCAGCAGGACGGGGTCCGCACCGGACAGGGCAACCTGCGCCTCGAGTGCGGCTAGTGGCAACAGTTTTGCATCTGCGCGCACCTGCCCCAACACGCCACGCAGAATAAAAACCGCCGCCTCCGACAAAGGTGCTGTTTTCTGGGATAGGATATCATCGACGGATGCCGTCTCCGGCGACTTTTCAAACTGCGGAAAATGAAACCCCTGTGCGGCCAAAAATGCCTCGACTTCCTCTTGCGGGGATTTCGCGGTGGCGGCGGGGCCCTTGCTTTGCTCCAGATACCCCACCAGTGATTGCGCGCTTTGCGCCAGCCGGCGGCTGTCTGCATCGAGGTTGGTGTGAAACCGGTCCTGCCATTCCCGCTCAAGCATTTCATCCCCCGCAAGGATCTCTGCGGTGGAGCGTACTGCGGCTGCTGTGGTCAACAACTCGTGCATCGAATCCGCCAGATGCGGATCATGGGCCATGCGGTCACTCAAGGTCTCGACCGTGCGTTCCAACATGGCGACGCGCCGCTGGCTGGTGGCGAGTGCTTTTGCCCAGCCGGGAAAACGGCCCGCAAAGGCCTCGGCCTGTTGCGCGTCCTCTTCAGGCAGGTCTGCGGCAACCGCCGCCTCACCCAAAACACCCAGCAGTGCGGCCTCTGCACCGTCGGTCAGCGCCTGCGGCTCTACCTTTAGCGCGGCCGCGATATCGAGCAGAAGTTTTCCACCGATTCTGCGGCGGTTATGCTCGATCAGGTTGAGATAACTTGCGGAAATGCCGCTGTCGCGGGCAAGGTCAGCCTGCTTTAGGCCCTGCATCACGCGTCGCTCACGGATGCGACTACCGGTGAGGACCCCGCTACCCATGAGAGAAAATCAACCATGGCGCCGAATTAGCGCCCGTTATCAGAGGCTTTCTGCGCTGCAACATCACTAAATTTACACCCTTTCCAATCATGAGTATATTTATTTACAAATAAATCCATTCAATCAAGGGTCTTATTGCAGCCCCCCGCCCCGCCACCGATACTGACTTTGCACGGACTCCGTGCCCGCACTTACACCCGTGGGAGGATGTGGTGCGTGTTTTAACACTTTCGGGAGGACACCATGTCAAATTTCAATCCGACACGTCGCGGTCTGATCCAGACCGGCGTAGTCGCCGGTGCGGGTCTTGCACTGCCAACATACCTGCGCGCGGACGGCCACACCGGCTTTACCAACGCACCACAGGGCGACACCGTCACACTGGGTTTCAACGTACCACAGTCGGGCCCCTACGCGGACGAAGGCGCAGACGAGCTGCGCGCGTTCGAGCTGGCGGTTGAGCACCTCAATGGCGAAGGCGACGGCGGCATGCTGCAAACCTTCAGCTCCAAGGCGCTGGACGGTACCGGCATCATGGGCAAGAAAGTCCAGTTCGTCACAGGCGACACACAGACGAAATCAGACGCCGCACGCGCGTCTGCCAAGTCGATGATCGAAAAAGACGGCGCTGTCATGATTTCCGGCGGTTCGTCCTCCGGTGTGGCTGTTGCTGTACAGGCGCTTTGCCAAGAAGCAGGCGTTATCTTCATGGCGGGTCTGACCCACTCCAACGACACAACAGGTAAAGACAAGCGGGCCAATGGCTTCCGCCACTTCTTTAACTCGTATATGTCCGGCGCAGCACTCGCGCCGATCCTTACCCAACAATATGGTGCGGACCGCAAGGCGTATCACCTGACCGCTGACTACAACTGGGGCTACACCACAGAAGAAGCCGTGCGCTCTTCCACAGAAGCGTTGGGTTGGGAAACCGTAAACACGGTTCTGACACCACTGACGGCCACAGACTTCTCTTCGTACATCGCGCCGGTCATCCAGTCGGGTGCGGACGTGCTGGTTTTGAACCACTACGGCGGCAACATGGTCAACTCTTTGACGAACGCGGTCCAGTTCGGCCTGCGCGACCTTGAAGTGAACGGCAAGAAGTTCGAGATCGTTGTTCCTCTCTACTCCGAGCTGATGGCCCGTGGTGCGGGTGCCAACATCAAAGGCATCATCGGTTCGCAAAACTGGGATTGGTCGCTCGAAGACAAACTGGGCGCACGCTATGCGGGTACAAACGCCTTCGTTAAATCCTTCGGCACAAAATACGGCTTCCCCCCCTCACAGGCGGCGCACACATGCTACGTGCAGACACTGCTTTATGCGGATGCGGTCACACGTGGCGGCTCGTTCAACCCGTGCTCCGTTGTCGAAGCTCTCGAAGGGTTCGAATTCGACGGTTTGGGCAACGGCCCGACGCTGTACCGTGCCGAAGATCACCAGTGCTTCAAAGACGTGCTGGTCGTGAAGGGTAAAGAGAACCCTGAAAACGAATTCGACCTTGTCGAAATCGTCGAAGTGACCCCGACCGAGCAGGTCACATACGCACCTGACCACCCACAATTCGCGGGCGGTTCACTGGGTACATGTAACCCGGGCGCATAAGCGCACACCATTTGCAGGGCGGACCACCGCGTTCGCCCTGCAGCACCTCGAAAACACACCAACAGCCCGCAAGCACGTCAACCGCTTACTTCTCTGACAAACAGGGTGGGCGCAGTGTATTTGTGACAGATGGGACGGACCATGGAATTAATTCTCATTCAAATTCTCAACGGCCTCGACAAGGGCTCGGCGTATGCGCTGATCGCTCTGGGGTTGACGTTGATCTTCGGTACGCTGGGGGTTGTGAACTTTGCCCACGGTGCCCTGTTCATGATCGGTGCCTTCTGTGCCGTGACCTTTTCGCGAATCCTCACGCTGAGCCACAAGGCCACAGAGCCGTCGGGCACCGACTTTCTCGGGAACCCGAAGTTTGATGATATTTTATACGTGAACCAGTGGTTCGGGGAAACAACAGGCGCGTGGATGGTCGATTGGGCTGTTCCGCTGTCTGTGCTGTTTGCCATCCCGGTGATGATCCTGATTGGCGTGATCATGGAACGCGGGCTGATCAAACACTTCTATAACCGTCCCCACGCGGACCAGATCCTTGTGACCTTTGGTCTTGCAATCGTTTTGGGCGAACTGATCAAGTATTTCTACGGCGCGAACCCATATCCTACGCCGGCACCTGCGGCATTTGCCGGCTCGTTTGATTTTGGCTCCATGCTGGGGTTTGATCCGAACACGATCATCTACCCCTACTGGCGCCTGATATACTTCTGCTTTGCGGCTGTAGTGGTCGGTGCGGTCTTTGCCTTCTTGCAATTCACGACCTTCGGGATGGTTGTTCGCGCCGGTATGGCCGACCGCGAGACCGTTGGTTTGCTGGGCATCAACATCGACAAACGCTTTACCATTATGTTTGGTATTGCTGCGGCGGTGACGGGTATGGCGGGCGCGATGTATGCCCCCATCAACTCACCCAACTACAACATGGGTATGGATTTTCTGGTGCTCAGTTTTGTGGTTGTTGTGGTCGGTGGCATGGGCTCCCTGCCCGGTGCGGTACTGGCCGGTTTCCTGCTTGGCATTGTTGAAAGCTTTGCCTCGATGGCAGCCGTGCTCGACGTGATCCCGGGCATCAACCAGATCATCATTTACCTTGTTGCGATCATCATTTTGTTGACGCGCCCCCGTGGCCTGATGGGCCGCAAAGGCGTGATGGAGGACTAGAGACATGCTCGGACTTACAAAACGCGACGCAGGATTACTCGCCATCGTGGCCCTGATGTGCCTCTTTGCGCCCTTTATCCTCAACCCCTTCCCTGAAAGCTCGGGCATGGCCCAGTTCAACGCGGGCTATCCCGACCTGATGCAACGTCTGGTCATCTTTGGCATCTTCGCCATCGGGTTCAACATTCTGTTCGGCCTCACCGGCTATCTCAGCTTTGGACACGCTGCCTTTCTGGGTGTCGGATCTTACGCTGCGATCTGGATGATGAAGCTGCTCACGATGAACGTGATCCCTGCAATCATCATCTCGGTAATTGTGGCGGGCCTCTTCTCGCTGCTGGTGGGGTGGATTTCACTGCGCCGCTCGGGCATCTACTTCTCGATCCTGACGCTCGCCTTTGCGCAGATGTCCTACGCGCTGGCCTATTCGGTGCTGACGCCTATCACGGGTGGTGAAACGGGCTTGCAGCCCAAATACACCGATCCGCGCATCCTCGACAGCCTGCCACCCGACGGGCGGACACCGACGGCGAACCTGTTCGGCCTTGACATGAAAGCCGCCACAGAGCTGCGGTTGGGCGACTGGGTCTTTACGTTCAATGCGGGCTACTATGTTGCCGCAGCGATCATGCTGATCGCCTTCTACCTGTCGATCCGCATTTTCCGCTCGCCATTCGGCATGATGCTGCGGGCGGTCAAATCAAATCAGCACCGAATGAACTATACCGGTCTGAACTCCAAACCCTACACGCTGGCGGCCTTTGTCATCTCCGGCATGTATGCGGGTCTGGCGGGTGGTTTGCTGGTGGCGATGGATACCCAAGTGGGCGCAGAACGGATGTTCTGGACTGCATCGGGTGAAGTTGTTGTGATGACGATCCTTGGCGGTGCAGGTACGTTGATCGGTCCTGTACTGGGTGCTGGTATCATCAAATACATGGAAAACATCGTCTCCAAGATCAACAAGACCGTTCTGGAGCAGTGGTTTGCGTTCATGCCCGATGGCATCGAAGATCTGCTGGTCACACTGGTCTACCCGTTTGTGGGCAAAGGCTGGCACCTCACGCTTGGTCTGGTGTTCATGGCTGTTGTGATCTTCCTGCCCGGTGGCCTGGTCGAGGGCGGCCAACGCATCGGCAACCTGTTCCGCCGCAAAAAGACCGATCCGAAAACGCCGGATGGCAAAACCACACCTGCTGAATAAGGAGCGCATGACGATGGGTATTCTCGAAGTCAAAAACGTAAACAAGCGCTTCGGCGGTCTGCAAGCACTGGGTGACGTGAACCTCAGCATTGCGGAAAATACGGTCCACGCAATTATCGGCCCCAACGGGGCCGGTAAATCCACCCTCCTCAACGTGCTGGTGGGCAAGCTGATCCCTGATACGGGATCGGTCATGTTCGACGGGCAGTCCGTACTGGGCCGCAAACCCTACGAGATCAACCAGATGGGCATCAGTCGCGTGTTCCAGACGCCTGAAATCTTTGGTGATCTGAGCGTAATGGAGAACATGCTGATCCCCTGTTTTGCCAAACGGGACGGCGGGTTCAGCATGCATGCCATCGGCAGCATCGACAGCGAAAAGGACGTGGTCGAAAAGGCGAAAAAGATGCTTGAGGAAATGAACCTATATGACAAACGCGATATGCACGCGTCGTCCATGTCGCGCGGTGACAAACGCCGCCTCGAGATTGCGATGTGCCTGTCACAAGAACCCCGCCTGCTCCTTCTGGATGAACCAACGGCAGGCATGGCGCGCGCCGATACAAACAACACCATCGACCTGCTCAAGCAGATCAAGGAAGAGCGTGATATCACCATCGCCATCATCGAGCATGACATGCACGTCGTCTTCTCACTGGCCGAGCGGATCACCGTGCTGGCCCAAGGGACACCACTTGTCGAAGATACCCCCGACAAGATCAAAGGCCATCCGAAGGTAAAAGAAGCCTATCTGGGCGAGACGCAGGAAGTTTGATCGCGCGCACTCCCCCGTCAAGAGGACACAGAACATGACAACCGAAACACTCCACAAAAACGCCAATCACGCGGCTTCCGCACCTGCCTATCTGTCGGTCTGGGACATCCACGCCTATTACGGCGAAAGCTATATCGTGCAAGGCGTCAGCTTTAACGTGCACGAGGGCGAGATCCTTGCCCTGTTGGGCCGTAACGGTGCTGGCAAAACCTCTACCCTGCGCACCATCGCCCAAATTGGCGATCCCGAACTGCGCAAGGGCGAGGTCTGGCTTGATCATAAACCGCTGCACAAAATGAAAAGCCATGAGGCGGCAGCACATGGTCTGGCCTTGGTGCCCGAAGATCGCCGCATCATCGCGGGCCTAACGGTCGAGGAAAACCTCAAACTTGCACAGATCGCCCCACCCATCGGTTGGTCGCTGGAGCGGGTGTATGAGCTGTTTCCCCGCTTGGGCGAGCGCAAAAAGCAGGAAGGCACAACCCTGTCGGGCGGAGAGCAGCAGATGCTGGCGATTGCCCGTGCACTGTGCCGTGACATCAAAGTGCTACTGCTTGACGAGCCTTACGAAGGGCTGGCACCTGTCATTGTGGACGAGATTGAAAAGACACTCTCGATCATCAAGGATCAGGGCATCACAACCATTTTGGTAGAGCAAAACGCCAAGCGCGCGCTCAAGCTGGCGGATCGCGCTGTAATTCTTGATACCGGCAGTGTGGTGTTTGACGGCACCGCACAGGAGGTCCTCGACAATGAAACCCTGCGCGCGGAATACCTCGCGATCTGAGGGCCGAGGCACATCGCAAGACAGCTAAAGACCCGCTACGGCGGGTTTTTTATTGCCTGCACGTACCCTACCCTGATGCAAAACACGCTTGGAAATTTTGCACCTGTTTCACACCCCTGCGCCCGAACTTCCCCTATGGTAAACTCGCGCCTTTCCATGCTTGGGCCCATACCATATAAGTGCCGCCAAACGGGCATAAGAAACCGCCCCCTTCGCAACGGTCGAGGACCTATATGACAAAGAACACGCATGACGCCGATGTCGCATTTATCCGCGCACTGGCAGAGCTTTTGAATGACAATGATCTGACCGAGCTTCAGGTCAAACGCGATTATGCCGAGGATGACAGCCTGAATGTGCGCGTCTCCCGCAAGCCCCCCCAACAGATTATGGCCCCGCATGCCACTTCCGCCGCACCGGCGATGGTCGCCGCACCCGCCGCTACAGCGGCCCCTGTACCGACGGCAAGTGTTGATCCGGCTGCAGATCCCGGTGCGGTATCATCGCCCATGGTCGGCACAATCTATACCTCCCCCGAGCCGGGCGCGCCTGCGTTCATCACGGTGGGTGCACAGGTTGCCGAGGGTGACACGCTGCTGATCGTCGAGGCGATGAAGACCATGAACCACATCCCCGCACCGCGCGCGGGCACGATCAAACGCATTCTGGTCGAAGACGGGGCTGCCGTCGAATTCGGCGCGCCTCTTGTGATCCTCGAATAGGGAGGGTCCGCCCGTGTTTAACAAAATTCTTATTGCCAACCGCGGTGAAATTGCGCTGCGGGTCATCCGTGCAGCACGCGAAATGGGCATCGGCTCGGTTGCGGTGCACTCCACCGCAGACAGTGACGCGATGCATGTGCGCATGGCCGATGAAAGCGTGTGCATCGGGCCGCCTTCGTCCCAGCAATCCTATCTGTCCGTGCCTGCTATCATCGCCGCATGCGAGATCACTGGCGCAGAGGCCATTCACCCCGGATACGGCTTTTTGTCCGAAAACGCAGGGTTTGTGCAGGTTGTCGAGGATCACGGCCTCACATTTATCGGCCCCACGGCCGAGCATATCCGCGTGATGGGCGACAAGATCACTGCCAAGGATACGATGAAAGCCCTTGGCGTGCCATGCGTGCCGGGCTCTGATGGTGGGGTGCCAACCCTTGAGGATGCGCAGCGCATCGGTAAAGAAGTCGGCTACCCTGTCATCATCAAAGCAACCGCAGGTGGCGGTGGCAAAGGCATGAAAGTCGCGCAGAGCGCCAAGGATATGGAGCGCGCCTATCAGACGGCCCGCGCCGAGGGGAAATCGAACTTCGGCAACGACGAAGTCTATATCGAGAAATACCTCACCACCCCGCGTCACATCGAAATTCAGGTCTTTGGCGATGGCAAAGGCCGTGCCGTGCATCTGGGAGAGCGGGATTGCTCGCTCCAGCGGCGCCACCAAAAGGTGTTCGAGGAGGCCCCCGGCCCGTCGATCACTCAGTCCGAGCGGGACCGCATCGGTAAAGTATGTGCGGACGCCTGTGCCAACATCAACTACATCGGTGCCGGCACGATCGAGTTTCTGTATGAAAACGGTGAGTTCTATTTCATCGAGATGAACACACGTCTGCAGGTGGAGCATCCGGTGACCGAAGCCATCTTTGGCGTTGATCTGGTGCGCGAGCAAATCCGCGTGGCCGCAGGCCTGCCCATGTCGTTCGAGCAAGAAGACCTCAAGATCAATGGCCACGCGATTGAAGTGCGGATCAACGCAGAAAAGCTTCCGAACTTCGCCCCCTGTCCCGGCAAGATCACGCAATACCATGCGCCCGGCGGTTTGGGTGTGCGGATGGACAGCGCGCTTTATGATGGCTACAAAATTCCGCCCTACTACGACAGTTTGATCGGCAAACTCATCGTACATGGCCGCGACAGGCCCGAAGCGCTGGCGCGGCTCAACCGCGCCTTGGGTGAATTGATCGTGGACGGTGTCGATACCACCGTGCCGCTGTTTCACGCGCTGTTGCAGGAGCCCGACATCCATTCAGGCGAATACAACATCCACTGGCTCGAGCATTGGCTGGAAACAAATCTGGGCGCTGCCTGAGGTTGATGACGAGGCTGACACCCGAGCTTTTGCTGCACGGCTACAGCGTCGGTATCTTTCCCATGAGCGAAAGCAGGGACGATCCGGAGATATTCTGGGTCGATCCCCGAAAACGAGGTGTGCTGCCACTCGACCGCTTTCACATCTCCCGTTCCTTGCGCCGCCGGATGCGGCGCAGCGATTGGACAGTCACCATTGACCGCGATTTTGACGGCGTCCTTGAGGGATGTGCCGACCGCGAGGATACGTGGATCAACGCGGAGATCAGCGCGCTCTATAGTGCGCTGCACGCCCGCGCGCAGGCACATTCCATCGAGGTTTGGGAGGGCAGCACCCTCGTCGGGGGTGTCTACGGCGTTGTACTGGGGGCGGCCTTCTTTGGCGAGAGTATGTTCTCACGGCGCACGGATGCGTCCAAAGTCGCCCTTGCATGCCTTGTTGACCGGTTGCGGCGGGGCGGGTTCATCCTGTTTGATACACAGTTCATCACCGATCACCTCGCGTCACTTGGCGCGGTGGAGATCAGCCGTGCGCAGTATCACGCCAAACTTGAACACGCGAAATCACGGGCGGCATCCTTTACCGCCCCTGAATCCTCTACGCTTTATGATGTGATGCAGCGCATGACCCAGATGTCATAACGACGATGCTCCATCGCGTTAAGCGCAGGCGCCGACGCGATCATCCAGCCGCTAAACACAGTGCCTGCGCGCCCGATCTCGGACACTTCCATCGCGGCATAGGCATCGCCCGACGGGTTGCCCTCGGGAAAGCGGCATTCGTTCAGCACGATTTGCAACCGCCCCAAGGCCACCGACTGACCTGAAGGAATTTCGAGATCGGCTGTGGTGCCAGAGGTTTTATCAAGCACGCGCAGCACAGCCCCTTGGCCATTGGTTGTCGTTTGTGCGGCCGTACCCACGGCAAAAATCGTAAGTGCTAAGGCAAGTACGCGTATCACTCGGGCGTCCACGCCTCGTAATCGCCCCGATCCGCAGGCTTTTCGCGGCGGATCGACCCTGCGGGCGCATAGGCAAGCATGGTGCCGGTCAGGTTCTCCTGATGCGGCTTTTCCCACTCTTTGTGCACCATTGGCGTGTCCGTTGGCGGCGTATCATAGGTGCGGTGCATCCAGCCGTGCCAATCGGGGTTGATCCGGCTCGCCTCGATCTCTCCGTTGAAGATGACCCAGCGTTTGCTGTCGTCGCTGTTGCGGTAATAGATGTTGCCTTGGGCGTCCTCGCCAACCTTCTCACCCTTGCGCCAGGTGAAGAATTTCGTGTTGAGCGTTTGACCGTCCCACCAAGTGAATGCCTTGAGTATGTTGCTGATCAGTCCCATGGATACGTCCCTTGTGCAGTTGTTTCTGATATGGCGCATTCAGGCCCAGACGTCTAGGGGCGTCAGCCGTGCGCGAGTGCCATGACTTCGATCTCGATGCGGTAATGCGGTGCGATCAAACCACATTCTATCATGGTGGCGACGGGCGGGTTTTCGCCAAATGTCGCAGACAATAGCGGCCAGCATGGCTCAAACTCGCTCCGGTCGGGCAGCATGTAGGTCACGCGCACCACGTCCGCCATGCTCGATCCTGCTTCGGCCAGCGCGTGCTCGATAATGCTGAGGGCATCGCGGCATTGCTCAATCACAGTGTTTCCCTGCCCAACGGTCCCCGCCACATGCACGAAACCGCCCGCCACAACAGCCCTGCAATAGCCGACTTTGGCCTCGAATTCGCCACCTGATGAAATGCGTTTCATATCTGTCTCTCCAAATGAAAAAGGCAGGCCGCAACGGGCCTGCCTTTCAGAACTATACTGCCCTTCGGATCACCCAGCGGATGCAGGCTCTTTCTCGGCATCGGCGTGGATCATCAACGGCTTGGCGTCCGAATTCACCGCCTCCTCGTTCACGACCACCTCGGTCACCGTGTCCAGACCGGGCAGCTCGAACATAGTGTCGAGCAGGATATCCTCAAGAATGGACCGCAAACCCCGTGCACCGGTTTTCCGCTGGATCGCCCGTTTTGCAATGGCGCTCAGCGCGTCTTCGGTAAAGCTGAGTTGTGTGTCCTCAAGCTCGAACAGGCGCTGGTATTGCTTGACCAAAGCATTCTTTGGCTGGGTCAGGATGGTGACAAGTGCGTCCTCATCCAGATCCTCAAGCGTGGCAAGCACCGGCAGACGACCCACAAATTCCGGGATCAAACCGAATTTCAACAGATCTTCCGGCTCAAGCTCAGTGAAGATTTCACCAATTCCGCGCGCATCGTTGTCACGCACGTCCGCGCCAAAGCCCATGGCAGAACCTTTGCCGCGCGCCGCGATAATTTTGTCGAGACCTGCAAACGCACCACCGCAGATGAACAGAATGTTCGTGGTGTCGACCTGCAGGAATTCCTGCTGCGGATGCTTGCGCCCGCCCTGTGGAGGCACAGATGCAACCGTGCCTTCCATCAGCTTCAGCAACGCCTGCTGTACGCCCTCACCCGATACGTCGCGGGTGATGGAGGGATTTTCAGATTTGCGCGTAATCTTGTCAACTTCGTCGATATAGACGATGCCGCGCTGCGCGCGCTCGACGTTATACTCCGACGCTTGCAACAGTTTGAGGATGATATTTTCGACATCTTCGCCCACATAGCCCGCTTCCGTCAGGGTCGTCGCATCGGCCATCGTGAATGGCACGTCCAAAATCCGCGCCAGTGTTTGCGCAAGCAACGTCTTGCCGCAGCCCGTCGGGCCCATCAGCAGGATGTTGGATTTCGCCAGCTCGATATCGCCGCCTTTTTGGGCGTGATTGAGGCGTTTGTAGTGGTTGTGCACAGCCACTGACAAAACACGTTTCGCCATCGCCTGCCCGATCACATAATCATCAAGCACGTCGCAAATATCTTTGGGCGTCGGCACGCCGTCTGTCGCCTTGAGGCCGGACGCCTTGGTTTCTTCGCGGATGATGTCCATGCAAAGCTCGACACATTCATCACAGATGAAGACGGTCGGGCCTGCGATCAGCTTGCGCACCTCATGCTGGCTTTTACCGCAAAAGCTGCAATAGAGGGTGTTTTTGCTGTCGCCGCTGTTTGAATTGGCCATGTGAGCCCTTTCAGGTCTGATGCTGTTTCTGCCACCCCGGAACGGGCAGCATGATGCGTGTTGGGTTCAACCCTAAGTCAGGCATCCCCGTCCTTCAATGGCGAAAAACGGGGTGCACCGGGTTGTGTCTTACTTGCCCTTTTTGGGTTTTGTCTTTTTGTCGTCCGGATCGTCGGCTTTGCCACGGTTCTCGACAATCTCGTCGATCAAACCCCAGTCTTTTGCCTCTTCGGGTGACATGAAGTTATCCCGCTCGAGCGCTGCTTCGACCTCTTTGAGCGAATTGCCGGTGTGTTTGACGTATATCTCGTTCAGGCGCGTCTTGAGCTTTTGGGTCTCTTGCGCGTGGATCATGATGTCGGTTGCCTGACCCTGATAGCCGCCGGAGGGCTGGTGGACCATGACGCGCGAGTTGGGCAGCGAGAACCGCATGCCTGGCTCACCCGCCTGCAAAAGCAACGACCCCATAGAGGCTGCCTGCCCGATCACAAGTGTGGACACTTTGGGCCGGATGTATTGCATCGTGTCATAGATCGACAGGCCCGAGGTCACGACACCGCCGGGGCTGTTGATATACATCGAGATTTCCTTGGCAGGGTTCTCGGATTCGAGGTGCAACAACTGCGCCACGATCAGCTGTGACATGCCGTCATGCACCGGGCCGTTGAGGAAAATGATCCGCTCTTTGAGCAGGCGCGAGAAGATGTCATAGGCGCGCTCGCCACGGCTGGTTTGCTCCACAACCATGGGAACAAGGTTCATGTATGTCTCGACGGGATCTTGCATATGCGTCTGCCTTCAATGGGGTTGTGCGGGACCATACCCGCCCAAGTGTTGGCACAAGATTAGTCTTGTGGCTGGGGAGCTTCAAGGGGGGCTGACCTGTGATCAGTGTCGCAATTGAACACCGATTGTCGCGCCCTATCTATTCATCGATGAATACACCGCAGAAAAACTTTCCGCCCCGCGTTCAGGCTGCCCGCGACCGGCTTGACCAATTTGCGCCCGATGCCGGCTTTGCCTATGCGCAAAAACGTAATTTTGATCTGGGCAAAGGGGCGCACAGCCATGTGTCCACCCTGTCGCCCTACCTGCGCATGAAAGTACTGGACGAGGCCGATGTCTGCCGCGCGGTCCTGTCGCAGGTGGACGCAGCGGCGGCGGAAAAATTCACCGCCGAAGTGTGGTGGCGCACCTATTGGAAAGGCTGGATGGAGCAGCGGCCGGCCGTCTGGGCCAGCTACCGCGATGATCTGACGCGGCTGCACAACGAGGTTCAGACCCAAGGCGGCCTGCGCCAGCGGTGGGAAGCCGCGTGTCTCGGGCAAACAGGGATCGCGCCGTTCGATCACTGGGCGCGAGAGTTGACGCAAACCGGTTATCTGCACAATCACGCGCGCATGTGGTTTGCCTCCATCTGGATTTTCACGCTCGAATTACCGTGGCAATTGGGCGCGGATTTCTTTTTGCGCCACTTGCTGGATGGCGATGCGGCGGTCAACACACTGAGCTGGCGTTGGGTTGCGGGCATCCAGACACCGGGAAAGACCTATATGGCGCGCCCCGACAACATCGCAAAATTCACCAATGGACGGTTCGAGAATGTGCAGGGGTTGGCAAACGATGCGCCGCCCGTCTCTGCCCCGCCCCCGCCCGAGCGTCAGAATATCCCCGAGGTTGAGCCATACGCAGGCGCTCCCGGCGAGCGGGTAGGCCTGCTGTTCCATTCCGATGATATCGGCGCACCGTTTCTCGAGGCGCTGGATATCGCGCCGGCCAGTATCGCCTATCTGGACCTCACAGACGCGCAAAGCCCGTGGACCGCAGCGCCAATGGTCGCGGAATTCCGCACCGCACTCGCCCGCGACATGTGGAAGGGGATTGAGGTACTACCCGACCGCGACGCAGTGCAAAGATGGCAGGCAGATCAAGGCCTTGACCGTATCGTCACCCCGCATGCCCCTGTCGGTGCGGTTCGCAGTGCGCTGCGCCGCGCCCGCAAGGATGGCGCGGACATCAGCGAGGTGCGCCGCGCCATCGACACTGCTGCGTGGCCCTTGGCCACTGCCGGTTTTTTCAAATTCCGTAAGCATATTCCTGATCTGATGGACCGTTTCGCAGGGTAGCCTTGTGGCAGGGGCAATGGACCCCTAGGATTTTGGCATAGGCGTCCAATCTGCGCATGTGCCGGCCGCGCAGCAAACTGATGGCGTCATAAATCTGTGACAGAATCGGCCCAAAACGTCGCCAACATCAACGCAAGCCGGAGCAAACCATGACCCGCCAAAACGCAATCAACGATCCCGCCAGCGGAAACAAAGCAGAAGCCTTCGAGGCCTTTGATGACATTCCAACAAATCCCAACCTCAGCCGCACCATCGGCGAGGTCGTCGCCGCACGCTACTCCCGCCGCGACATGTTCAAAGGGTCGCTCGCTGTTACTGCGACAACCGCCCTTTTCGGCACCTCCGCGATGATCGCGCCCAAGCAGGCCGCCGCAGAAGGCACGTCGCGCTATAACTTCACGGAGCTGGCATGGGGCAACGACACCATGCACCATGTGGCCGAAGGCTATGATGCGGAAATCCTGCTGCGCTGGGGCGATCCGATCACCGCAGACGCACCCGAGTTCGATGTGATGAACCAGACGGCCGAAGCCCAACTGACGCAATTCGGCTATAACAACGACTACGTAGGCTTTACCGCGCTCAACGAGGCAGGCACGCGCGGGCTGTTGTGTGTGAACCACGAGTATACCAATGAAGAGGTCATGTTCCCCGGCCTTGGCCGTCAGGACCGCGCCGAATTCAAGGGCATGACGCCCGAGCTGATCGACATCGAGATGGCCGCACACGGCGGCACGGTCGTCGAGATCGAAAAAGAAACCACAGGTCAGTGGCGCGTCGAGCGCAATGGCAAATACAACCGCCGCATCACGCCGCTTAACACGGCGATGACCGTCTCCGGCCCTGCAGCGGGCCACGCGCGGATGAAAACCACCGCAGACCCCGAAGGCATGACCATCATCGGCACGCTCAACAACTGTGCGGGCGGGATGACCCCATGGGGCACATACCTCATGGCCGAAGAAAACTTCCATGGGTATTTCTGGACCGATGCACTGGATGCAGAAGGCGAGCCGGACCTGAGCGCACAGCCAGAGGCAACACAGATGAAACGCTATGGCGTTCCGGGCCGCTGGTACAATTGGGGCACCCGCCACGACCGCTTTAACATCGACAAAGAACCTAATGAACCCAATCGCTTCGGCTGGGTTGTTGAAGTTGATCCACGCAATCCCGATGCGATGCCGGTCAAACACACCGCTCTTGGCCGTTTCCGCCACGAAGGCTGTGAGACGACATTGGCCAGCGATGGGCGTCTGGTGGTTTACTCCGGAGACGACAACCGGTTTGACTACCAATACAAATACGTCTCGAACGGCAAAGTCGGTGGTGATCCGGTCGCCAACTCTGCCCTGCTGAGCGATGGCACCCTTTATGCCGCACGCTTTGACGAGGATGGCACTGTTGTCTGGCTGCCGCTGGTGCATGGTGAGGGGCCGCTGACCGCTGAAAACGGATTTGCGGATCAGGGCGATGTTATGATCGACACGCGTATCGCTGCTGATCTGATGGGTGCGACGCCAATGGACCGTCCCGAAGACGCACAACCGCGCGGTGATGGTACGGTCTACCTGATGCTCACCAACAACTCCAAGCGTAAGCCCGACCAAATTGATGCTGCAAACCCGCGCCCCGAAAGTGCGTTTGGTCACATCATCGAGGTCAAGGAAGAAGGCGGCGATCACGGCGCACCTCTTGGCAAATGGTCGATCCTTGTGCGCTGTGGTGATCCTTCCGTCGCCGAAGTCGGCGCGGTCTGGAACCCCGAGACGTCGCAAAGCGGCTGGTTCGGATCACCTGACAACGCAGCGATTGATGCCGATGGCCGCCTCTGGGTATCCACCGATCAGGGCAGCAACTGGGGAAAAACCGGCAAGTCCGACGGGCTTTATGCGGTAGAGACCGAAGGCGAGGCACGCGGCACGTCCAAGCTTTTCTTCCGCTGCCCTGTGGGCGGAGAGATGTGCGGCCCCTACTTCACCGATGACGCGGAGACGTTGTTTGTCGCGGTGCAACACCCCGGCACAGACGGCACCAAAGACCTCGAAGGGTTCGAGCGCGACAGCACGTTTGAGGATCCTGCTACACGCTGGCCGGACTTTGATCCCGCGATGCCACCGCGCCCCTCTGTTGTGGTCATCACCAAGCAAGGCGGTGGCAAGATCGCTGTCTAGAACGGCAGTCTGACCAAGTTCAGAAGCGAATGGCCCGCCGTCACCGGCGGGCCATTTTTGTATGGTGTGACAAAACGGATCAGGATTTTGACAAGCAGCCTGCCATGTCAGCCGCAAAGCTGCGCATCAACTCTGCATAAGGCTTAGCTCCATCTCCGATCGGGTCCAATACAGCAAACCGGGTGGTGTCGGTGTTCACCGCTGTCCGCATCAGGCTTTCGTTTTCCTGCGGCGCGGTGAATGCACACGTCGCCGGATGATCGGCCAGATAGTCGCGCAGCGCCTTCAGACGTGCGGGGCCAGGCGCGCTTCCGTCACCGGGAATGATAAACGCATCCGCCTCTACGCCAAATGAGGCTTCGAAATACTGGAATGCGTCATGCAGCACGATGAACGGCTCGCCTGTGACACCCGACAGCGTATCCGTGATTTCCGCTCGCAAGGCCGTCACTTCATCGCGCATCTCCGCCCAGTTGCGGGCATAAATCGCTTTATTCGCGGGATCGAGTTCTGCCAGATCGTGCGCGATAACTTCGCCCCATGTCAGGATATTATCAAGGTCGAGCCACCCGTGCGGATCAACATCGCCGTGGTGCGCGTGGTCGTGATCATGAGCATCATCATGCCCTTTTTCCTCGCCATGCTCGCCAGCATGTTCATCGCCGTGCTCACCTTCATGATCGTCAGCATGTTCATCGCCGTGTTTGTCGCCGTGCTCATCCGCATGCTCTTTTTCGGGGTCATGGTCGTGGTCATGCCCGTCAGCATCGGCATCCGCTTTCAGAAACTCCGCCTCGCGCAGGGGCAGTTCTGTCGTTCCTTCAATGTCCATCAACGTCAGCCGCGCAGCAGTGCCAGCAAGTGTATCGAGCGGCTCTTCCAGCCAGAGCGTGAGTGCTGGCCCCACCCAAACGACCAAATCAGCCTCACGCAGCGCACGTGCCTCTGAAGGACGCATGGCGTATCCATGGGGCGACGCGCCGGTAGGCAAAATCTGCTGCGGCTCACCCACCCCTTCCATGATTTGCGCCACGACTGCACGCACCGGTGCAATGTCGGCGACCACGCGCGGCGCATCCTGTGCAAAGGCGGCACCGGTAAAAATGGGTGCGACCCCCAAACAGACGGTTGATATTAATCGACGCATAGGTGACTCCTGTAAATTGACTTCACGCACTTGCTACTGTGAATGTTATAACATATCAATACGTCGACTTTAAAAATCCGGAGTACGCCCAACATGACGAACCCCATCGGTTTCCAATGTCGCGATCACAGCGTGTGCGTTGATACCATGCTGACGCTGGCCGATGACCATTGTGCGGCTGTTGGATTGCGCATGACGCCCGTGCGTCGCCGGACACTCGAAATTCTGTTGGCCCAGCACCGCGCGATGGGCGCGTACGATGTCCTTGGCCATCTTGCTGCCGAGGGTCTGGGCAGTCAGCCGCCGGTCGCCTACCGCGCACTCGATTTTCTTGTGAAGGCGGGTTTCGCCCATAAGATCGAAGCGCTCAACGCCTATACCGCCTGCGTGCACCCCGGCCAGTTTCACACACCGGCCTTCCTGATCTGTCGGAACTGCGCGACCGTGGCAGAGGCCGATACCAGCCTTGCAAACGGGCGGTTGGGCGATGCGGCGCGCGCGGCAGGATTTGTGATCGAACATACGGTGGTCGAGGCCACTGGCCTGTGCCCCGATTGTGTGGGGACCGCCGCGTGAGCATGCTGATAGAGACGCGCGGCCTACGGCTTGCCTATGGCGGTCGTACGGTGCTGCGCGATGTGACCATCGGCATTGCCCGCGGTGAGATTGTCACCGTGGTGGGGCCGAACGGCTCTGGCAAATCGTCGCTGCTACGCGCGCTCATCGGCGCGGTGCGTCCTGCGGCGGGGAAGGTCTCCCGCGCAGACGGCTTGCGCATCGGCTATGTACCGCAAAAGCTCGCGATTGATACGACGCTGCCACTAACGGTCGCGCGATTTCTGAACCTGCCCCACCGCGTAACTGCGCAAACCGCACAAAGCGCGCTTGTTGATGCGGGCGTGCCCGAGCTTGCCACACAACAGCTTGGCGCGCTGTCGGGCGGGCAATTCCAGCGTGTGCTGCTGGCGCGGGCGCTGTTGCAGTCCCCTGACATTCTCATCCTTGATGAGGCGACCCAAGGCCTTGATCAACCCGGTGCTGCCCGGTTCTACCGCCAGATCGAAATGGTCCGCCAAACGCGCGGCTGTGCTATTCTTATGGTGAGCCATGATTTGCATGTGGTGATGGCCGCATCCGACCGTGTGCTGTGCCTGAATGGGCATGTATGTTGCGAAGGGACGCCGCAAGTCGTCGCCGACGCGCCTGAATACCGTGCGCTGTTCGGCACCGGGACCCAAGGGGCGCTCGCGCTTTATCGCCATGACCACGACCATGATCACCACCCCGATCATGCCTGTGATCATACCCATGCGGAGGCATCGTGATGCTGGATGATTTCATCGTGCGCGCGGGGTTGGCCGGTGTCGGCGTTGCCATCGCAGCAGCACCGCTAGGCTGCTTTGTGGTGTGGCGGCGCATGGCCTATTTCGGCGATGCCACCAGCCACGCGGCCATCCTTGGTGTGGCGCTGGCGCTGGCCACCGACCTGCCGGTGTTTGCGGGCGTATTGGCTGTGGCACTGGCCATGGCACTAATCATCACCACTCTGTCGGAGCGGCAGATAAGCTCGGACGCGCTGCTGGGTGTACTGGCCCATACTGCTCTGGCGCTGGGGCTTGTTGCGGTGTCGCTGCTCGACGGGGTGCGCGTGGATCTCGAGAGCTACCTTTTCGGTGAAATCCTCGCTGTGTCTATGCAGGATCTGCTGGTGATCTGGACCGGCGCCGCATTGGTGCTGGCGCTGCTGGCATGGCGCTGGCAGGCGCTGCTGACCTCCACGCTGTCGCCGGACCTTGCAACGGCAAGCGGCATTTCACCACGCCACGAACAACTGGTCCTGACCCTTGCACTGGCGGTGACAGTGGCCGTAGCGATCAAGGTGGTCGGCGCCCTGCTCATCGCGGCAATGCTGGTCATACCCGCCGCAACGGCACGCCCGTTTTCGCGCACACCCGAAGCAATGGCCGCCTATGCCACAGCCATTGGCGGGCTGTCGGCACTGGGCGGTTTATATGCCGCCTTTGCCTTTGACACACCCGCAGGTCCAAGCATCGTGACGATGGCGGCTGCATTATTTGTTCTGAGCGCCGCATTCGCGCCCCTTCTAAGGCGCGGATAGAAAGGAGATTAGAGACGGCTCGCAAATCGTTGACTTAAAACAAATTACACGCATAAGGTGAATCACACGAATATCTGAGCTTCGCCGCTCAACCCACTGCATTATCAGGTAACTTTTGATTTTACTTTATATTTTTCCACGTCCCACAGATCATTATTCATCACATCGGCGATGATGGCCACTGCGGCACTGACATCCCCACTGTCGAGGTACATAGGTGTGAAGCCAAAACGCATGATATCAGGCGCACGAAAATCACCAATGACGCCACGGTCAATCACCGCCTGCATTGCCGCATAGCCCTCGCGAAAGCGGAATGACACTTGCGAGCCGCGCGTCTTGCTGTCGCGCGGACTGGCCAGCGTCAAGGCAGGGATATCCCGCTCGACCTCTGAAATAAACTGCTCTTGCAGCGCCACAGAAGCGGCACGCAGCTCTGCCATATCCACATCCGCCCACAGCTCCATCGCGACCTCGAGTGCGGTCAGCTGGATCACGGGCGGTGTGCCAACGCGCATCCGCTCGATACCTGCTCCGGCTTTGTAATCGAGATCAAAGTCAAACGGTTTGCGATGGCCAAGCCAACCGCTCAGCGCGGGCTTAATCGTATCGGTCAAATCAGGGCGCACATAGATGAACGCGGGCGCCCCCGGCCCCCCGTTGAGGTATTTATAGGTGCAACCGATCGCAAATTCGCAACCACACCCCGCCAGATCAACCTCGACCGCCCCTGCAGAGTGCGCGAGATCCCACAACATGACTGCCCCCTGCACCTGCACCGCTTTTGTTACGGCGGCCATGTCATGCATCCGGCCTGTGCGATAATCGACCTGTGTCAGCATCACCACGGCAGTGTTTTGATCCACCGCCTCCAAGACCTCCTCCGGCGCGACGGTGCGCAACTCGTAGCCTTGCTCAAGTAGCCCCACCAACCCTTCGGCCATGTACAAATCCGACGGAAAATTGCCCGTATCGCTGAGGATGACCCGACGCTCAGGCACCATCTTGATCGCCGCGGCCAGTGCCTGGAATACCTTGAGCGACAGCGTGTCACCCATGACAACAGACCCTTCGGCGGCACCGATGATGCGTGCAACCTGATCGCCCACACGCCGCGGCTGATCCATCCAACCCGCGCCGTTCCAGCCACGAATGAGCATTTCTCCCCACTCATCGCTCAGCATGCTCTGGACCCGTGCGGCAACCGCCTTTGGCATCGGTCCAAGCGAATTACCATCAAGGTAAATGACCCCGTCGGGTAGAATAAATTCTTCTTTTTTCAGGATATTGGACACCTACAGCGCTCCTCTGACGTTCCATAATTCGGGAAACAATTCGACCTCGAGCATTTTACGCAGATAGGCCACACCTGCAGTCCCGCCCGTGCCGCGTTTAAAACCGATGATCCGCTCGACCGTGGTGACATGGTTGAACCGCCAGCGCCGGAAATAATCCTCCAGATCGACCAGTTTTTCCGCCAACTCATACAGATCCCACTGGGCACGCGGATCCTCATACACACGCTGCCACAGGTCCATTACATCAGGGTTGGCAGTCCAGTCCGTCGATCCCGGCGCACCGGCATGATCGGGCGCATCAAAGCGCGTGCACAGCAACGAAATCGCCACCTGATACAGGCTCGGACGGGCCAACTCCTGCTCAAGACGGGCGAACGCTTCTTCGCGATGCTTGTGCAGCTTCATCAGCGCCTCGTTGCGATTGCCCAGCAGAAACTCCACCAGACGGTACTGATGCGATTGAAAACCGGATGAATTGCCAAGGCTGGGCCGAAACGCGGTATACTCGCTCGGCGTCATGGTGCGCAGCACGTCCCACGCGGAATTAAGCTGCTCGAAAATGCGCGCCACACGCGACAACATCTTGAACGCAGTCGGAAGCTCACCCGCAAGCATCGCTGTGCGCGCTGCCTCAAGCTCGTGAATGGCCAGACGCATCCAAAGCTCTGATGTCTGATGCTGGATGATGAACAACATCTCGTCGTGGGCATCCGACAACGGCCGCTGAGCGGTCAGGATTGGATCAAGACCAAGGTAATCACCATAGGACATATCCTTGGAGAAATCCATCTTAGCACCTTTGGAAGCGCTCTCAAATTCACTCATCGCGGCTCCTGTGGCAACTCATACGTTGCGCCATTCTCCCAAATACAATGCACCTAGGGCATTAGCACCCGAACGCCCGGCATTGCCGCAATCCGGATCATATCCTCGTCATAGATATCGCTCATCTCATCCACCAGATCATCGGTCCAGCCCGGCATGTCCAGTTCCTCTTCGACCGCATCGTCGAGGGCATATTTGTCCAGAAACGCGGCAATCGCGCGGCGCTTTTGATGCTCTGACATAACGGGGTGATCTTTAAGGTAGGCCCGAAACCGCTTCATGCCCTCGTCACTCATGATCGCGTTCAGAAGGTCAAACCCGCCGACGATCTTCTGGTTGTCCGGCAGGCCCGCCATCTGGCGGATAATGTGCGCCCAGATGAGCGGCGTATCCTCGTTGCACCAGATGGTCACCGGCACGTTCGGGACCGCCTCGCGCAGCAGATCAATCGTCTGGGACCAAAGCACATCACGCGGATCGCGCCCGCCCCAGAACGCCTCGTCGTCCTTACTATCCGCTTTGTCGTGCAAAATGGGCAACAAGGTCGCGGGATTGCGCACCGCCATAAAAATCTCGAGCTCGTCACGCTCGAAAATACTCGCCATCCGCATCATCCGCACGGGCGCCGCAGGATAAAGCATACCGCCCTGCACTGCCGTCGCAGGCGTCCGGAAAAAATTGGCGTCCGACAGGATCACCCGCTTGGCCTCCCCGTCGTCAAGGATCGCATCCAACAATACATCACGCGCCATGTCAGAGGGTGGCGCACTCACCATAGCATTCAACGTCTCGCGCAGGATGCCGCGGTACTTGCTCTGTCCGGGCACGATCGTCCCATCGGTCGCGAACTGCTCGGCATTGCGCAAAAGACACTTCATCAGCCGGTCTTCTTCGGTAAAATGTACACCTGCATGCAGGACCAGTTTCATTATGCCACGCCCTTTTGTTTCAATCTTGTCTACCTGCATTTATCAGAGCTGTAAAACCTGCAAAAGGACCATAAATCCCCCTTGCACGAACCCAACATACGGATTAAACGACGCCGCAGTGCCCCTATAGCTCAGCTGGTAGAGCAATTGATTTGTAATCAATAGGTCCGCGGTTCGAGTCCGTGTGGGGGCACCATTTAAGGTTTAGAAATCT
>JBATTJ010000049.1:0-2095 GCA_049670485.1 Sulfitobacter sp. | reverse complement strand
TTCCGGTGCGGGGGGCGGAGCGATGGTGGGTTCAACAGGAATACCCGCCTGCCCCGTCAGGGTTTGCACCACATGATCCCATGAGATGTTTTGCGCAGTGTAGCGGGCCAGACCCGCCTGCCCCATGCGTTCAGCGGCACCCGCGTCTTCCATCAGACGGTCAAAGGCCTGGCCCAATGCGGCGGCGTTTGGCTCTACGATCAGCCCTTCGACACCGTCGGTGATAAACTCCAGCGGGCCACCTGCGTCTGTGGCGGTGATCACCGGTTTGCCCGAAAGCATCGCCTCAAGCGTGATGTAGCCGTAATCTTCGTCCTGCGGGATAAAGACCACGCCACGCGCCTCGGCGTAATGTTTGATCAAGGTTGCATCATCGACAGCACCAAGCCATGTGATGCGGCCCGCGATGCCCATTTCCTGCGCAATGTGGTGCAGGTGGTTTTGATAAAGCGGATTTTCCGCCACGCCAGCAATGACAAGGCGGGCGCGTGATTGCGCCAAGGCTTCCAGCGTCAGTTCCAGCCGTTTGGACGGATTGATCCGGCCCGGCACAAAGAGATAATCTCCATACGTACCCGTACGCAGCGCGTCAGCATTGGGTGGCGGGTGGTAGAGCGGGGTTGAGGACAGCCCCAGATGTTTCTGAAGGCGCCCCGCGACATTGCCGGAGTTGGCATAGATCGGGTGATCACTGCCCTCAAAAGCTGCGCGGTCCTCGGCATGGATGAGCGCACGCAACGCCTCACCCTGGGGATCATCGAGCAGATCAGAGGTGCCGCTGTCCCACATATCATAGGCCTGACGGTGCTGGTGCAACACCCAGAAGAGACGGTTGGGATGGTTTGCCAGATAGGCGGGGAATTTCAGACCGATGGTCAGGTCAACCTTGACGCCTTCAATTTCGGAGACATCCAGCATCTTGGCCGCCATGATGTGATCGGCCAGTACCTCGCCGGGATACCATTTGAACGGCACGGTGATTTCTGCCGCTTCAAAGCCGCGTTGGTTGAGCGCCGCGACCAGATTGGCCGCGTGACGTTCGGCCCCGCCGGTGACAAAGGGCACTTGGGTTCTGAGGACTCCGATGCGCATCTCAGGCGTCCACAGGTTTGGTGCCAAGAATGGCGAGGTCTTGGGGGCCGAACATCAGCGTGGCGAGTTCGTCGTTAAAATCGGATCTGTCGAGGAATTCGGTGAGGCGTTCATGGGGGTTGAGGTGGCGCACATCCACCGGATCAAATCCAGCGGTTTCAAACAGGATCGACATGACCTGTTCGGGCATCGGTTTGAGGTGTGTGGGATCGGTGTGAAAGGTCGTGGCCCCCACCAGCACGTTGCGGGTGTTGGGGGTTTCAAACAGCAAAATGCCACCGGGGGCGAGTACGCGGCCCGCCTCGCGGGTGATCCAGGCGACAGCGTCAAAGGGCAGGTGTTCGATGAGGTGGTGCGCGGTGATCACGCTAAGGCTGCCCGTCGGTTGGTCGGCCAGCGCTTGCAGAGCATCACCAAGGCGCACATCAAGGCCCGCCTCGCGTGCTTCTTCGATCTGCACCGCATTGGTGTCGATGCCAAAGCCGTCGATGCCGTGGGATTTCAAGAGGCCCAGCCATTCGCCGCGCCCACAACCGATGTCCATCGCGGGCAACTTGGCGGTGCGCAGCCATGCGGCTTCCACATCCGGCAGATAGATTTTCAGACGCCGGGCGATTTCCTCGGGGGCACCGCGATAGCGGTTTTCAAGGCGGTGGTAAAAGCTGTCTTTGAACAGCTCAAAGCCGTCCGTGTCGGGCAGGTCCGTTTTGGCGGGGGTGGATTTGGGCGGTTTGGACCCTGCCCCGTCCTGACGGCGCGACAAATCCGTGAACATCCGCGCCAGCAGCGCCGTGTCAGACTGGCCTGTGCGCTTGAGGATGGCGCTCTCAGTGCGGTAATCGGCGACAAGATCCTGTGCCAGCGTTTCATGGCGCTTCGTCCACTCAAACAGGCGGTGCATGCGGCCATCCGCATCTTCAAGGTGTGACTGGCGCGCCTCCAGACTGGCTTGCATAGCATGCAGATCACGATCGACCACATCAACCCGCGCATTAAGATGCGT
>JBATTJ010000048.1:0-4288 GCA_049670485.1 Sulfitobacter sp. | reverse complement strand
GTGCCGGGGGTGGAGGTGTCCATTCTGGTCAACCGTGCCGAGGCCGCGCGTTTTGGCGCGGACGTAAGCCTGTTGGGGCAGGCGGTGCAATTGCTGACCCAAGGGATCACTGTTGCCGATTACCGCCCCGATGATGTGGACGGATCGCTCGACATCCGTGTGCGCTTCCCGCGTGAAGAGCGCTCCTTGTCCGAGCTTGCGGGCTTGCGGGTGCCGACGTCCTCCGGCCTTGTGCCGATCTCGAACTTTGTGACCTTTGCCCCGTCAGAGCGGACCGGCATCATCCGCCGCATCGACGAAAAGCGCGTGACCACGATTGAGGCGAATGTGGCGTCGGGCGTGTTGGTAAACGATCAGGTTGTGGCTCTGACGGCAGCCCTTGATGCCGCCGATTTGCCTGAGGGTGTAAACTACAGCTTTGCAGGTGAGGCGGAGGATCAAGCGGAGAGTATGATATTTCTGGCCAGTGCGTTTGCAGCGGCGATCTTTATGATGTTCGTGATCCTTGTGATCCAGTTCAACAACTTCTTTCAGGCCTTTGTCGTGATGAGTGCGATTGTGTTTTCCGTTGCAGGCGTCTTGTTGGGTTTGCTGATCACCGGTCGACCCTTTGGCGTGGTGATGGGGGGCATCGGCGTGATCGCATTGGCGGGGATTGTGGTGAACAACAACATCGTGTTGATCGACACCTACAATGATCTGCGCAAATCGGGGCAGGGCCCGCAAGAGGCAGCACTGCGCACAGGCGCCCAGCGATTGCGCCCCGTGATCCTGACGTCCGTAACGACTGCACTGGGCCTGATGCCCATGGTGATCGGGATTAACCTCAACTTCTTCACCCGCGAAATCGTCTACGGCGCACCCTCCACCCAGTGGTGGACCGAACTTTCGTCGGCCATCGCGGGCGGATTGGTGGTGGCCACTGTGCTGACATTGATCGTGACACCTGCGATGTTGATGCTGGGTGAACGCAAGCAGCGCAAGAATGTCCGAGGCGCAGTACCTGCAGAGTAGCAGTCAGCCCGCTGTGCCAGCGCGACCTGAAGGGCGGGGTGCGCTAGGGATCGGCGGCAAATGCGGGGTGCGTGGCGGCAGCGCTGCGCACCAGATCGGCAATCGCATCAAGGTGCGGTGCCAGCGCGGAGGTCTTGCGCCAGATCATGCCCACGGTCCGTTTGAGGTGCGGGGCGCGCAGGGCGGCGATGCTTACTGCGGCTGATCGTGTCTCGACGGGAACGGCCATTTGCGGGATGAGCGTGACGCCGATGCCGGCACTTACCATCTGGACCAGTGTGCTCAGCGATGACCCATCAAGTCCCTCGCGCGGCAACGTATTACGCTGGGCACAAAACGACAGCGCCTGATCGCGAAAACAATGCCCTTCTTCCAGCAACAACAGCTTCATGCGTGCCAGCGTGTCCATATCCGGTACCGGTTTGTCCGCGTCGTGTTCCGGACGGACCAGCACCATCGCCTCGTCAAACAGGGCGACTTCAGTGAACGCAGGTTCGGACACGGGCAATGCGACAATGGCGCAGTCAAGTTTGCCATCACCCAGCTCTTCAATGAGGCGGTGCGTCATCGTCTCGCGGACCATAAGGTCAATATCGGGATAGGTGGCAGTGATGTGACCGATCACCGAGGGCAGCAGATAGGGGGCAATGGTCGGAATGACACCAAGGCGCAGACGTGACAGGGCGGTGCCACGTGCACCGCGTGCCAAATCAGACAGCGCCTCTGCGTCGCGCAGGATGTCACGGGCACGCAGGCCGAACTGCTCCCCGAATGCCGTGAGCCGGATCTGGCGCGCACCCCGCTCGAACAGTTGCAAGCCAAGTGCGGCCTCCAACGTAGCGATCTGCGCCGATAGGGCAGGCTGGGATATCGCACAAATTTCTGCGGCGCGGCCAAAATGGCCCATGCGTGCCACGGCATCGAAATAACGCAGCTGTTTCAAGGTGAAGTTTATCATAACATTTTCTTATCACAGTTATCGGAAATTCCAACTTAAAGATATCGGGTAAGTTTGTTAGAAGCAGTCCATAAGGGATGCGAATCCCCCTGATTTCAATCATAGCGGAGAGTGAGCAATGGACGGATCTGACAACGGCGAAAAGGGCGGCTGCCCGATGGGGTTTGGCGCGGCCAAACAATCGACAAACAGCGCACGCTCGAACCGCGACTGGTGGCCAAACCAGCTCAACCTGAAAATTCTGGGCCAGAACCAACCCGCCACCGACCCGATGGGTCGCACATTCAACTACGCCGAGGCGTTCAAGCAGCTTGATCTGGATGCGGTTAAATCCGACATCTATGCCTTGATGAAAGACAGCCAGGATTGGTGGCCCGCAGATTATGGCCACTATGGTCCGTTCTTTATCCGCATGGCGTGGCACTCGGCGGGGACCTACCGCACGGCGGACGGGCGCGGTGGTGCATCCTCTGGCACACAGCGTTTCGCGCCACTGAACTCCTGGCCCGACAACGGCAACCTCGACAAGGCACGCCGCCTATTGTGGCCCATCAAGATGAAGTACGGCAACAAGCTGTCGTGGGCTGACCTGATGATCCTTGCGGGCAACTGCGCGCTTGAGGATATGGGTTTCGAGACGTTCGGATTTGCCGGCGGTCGTGAAGATATCTGGGAGCCCGAGGAAGACATCTATTGGGGGTCCGAGGAAATCTGGCTCGAGGAATCCGGTGGCCAGAACAGCCGCTATACCGGCAAGCGTGATCTGGAAAACCCGCTGGCTGCAGTCCAGATGGGCCTCATATATGTGAACCCCGAAGGACCGGACGGCAACCCCGATCCACAAGCGTCTGCATATGACATCCGCGACACGTTTGCGCGCATGGCGATGAACGACGAGGAAACCGTGGCCTTGGTCGCGGGTGGCCACACCTTTGGTAAGTCACACGGGGCGGGCGACGCGGCCCATGTCGGTGCAGAACCCGAGGGCGGTGCCATCGAGGCCCAAGGCTTTGGCTGGTTGTCGACCTTCGAGAGCGGTAAAGGCGTACACACCATCACCTCCGGTATCGAGGGCGCGTGGACACCAACACCGATCACGTGGGATATGTCATATTTTGATACGCTCCTGAACAACGAGTGGGAGCTGACCAAATCTCCCGCCGGTGCAAACCAGTGGAAGCCCGCGAACGGTGCGATGGCCGACGCTGTGCCGGATGCACACTCGGACGCAAAGCACCCGCCGATGATGACCACAGCCGATATGGCGATGCGCGAAGATCCCGCATATCTCGAGATTTCCAAGCGCTTCCACGCCAATCCTGACCAATTCGCGGATGCCTTTGCGCGCGCGTGGTTCAAGCTGTGTCACCGCGACATGGGTCCGGTCTCGCGCTATCTGGGGAAAGAAGTCCCGACAGAAGAGTTGATCTGGCAGGATCCGGTGCCTACGCCTGATCACGCACCAATTGGCGATGTGGATGTCGCGGACCTCAAGGCGAAAATCCTCGCTTCAGGTCTGAGCACGGCCGAGCTTGTCTCGACCGCGTGGGCGTCTGCGTCAACCTTCCGTGGATCGGACAAACGCGGGGGTGCCAATGGCGCGCGCATCCGTCTTGCTCCCATGAAGGACTGGGAGGTCAACCAGCCGGCGCAACTGGCCAAGGTGCTTGATAAGCTCGATGTGATCCGTTCCGAATTCGGCAAGCCTGTCTCGATGGCAGATATGATTGTGCTGGCAGGGACCGCAGCGGTTGAGTCCGCAGCCAAGGCAGGTGGGTATGACGTGACCGTGCCGTTCACACCCGGTCGCGGCGACGCAACGCAAGAGCAGACCGATGTCGAGAGCATCGACGTGCTCAAGCCCGCGGTTGACGGTTTCCGCAACTACCAATCGCGCGAGTTCAAAGTCTCCGCCGAGGAACTGCTGGTCGACCGTGCGCAATTGTTGACGCTGACCGGTCCCGAGATGACCGTGTTGATCGGTGGTCTGCGCGTGCTGGGTGCCAACTATGAAGGGACCACGCACGGGGTCTGGACAGACAAGCCGGGCACGCTGAGCAATGATTTCTTCCGCGCGCTGATGGAAATGGGCGTGACGTGGAAATCCGCCACCGAGACCGGCGATGTCTTTGAGGCGCGTGATACCCACACTGGAGAGGTCAAGCGGACCGGCACCCGTGTCGATCTGGTCTTTGGCTCCAACAGTCAATTGCGCGCCTTGGCCGAAGTCTATGCCGCGTCCGACGGTGAGGAATTGTTCGTGCAACAGTTCGTCGATGCATGGGTCAAAGTGATGGAGCTTGACCGCTTTGACAT
>JBATTJ010000047.1:0-5604 GCA_049670485.1 Sulfitobacter sp. | reverse complement strand
GGCCACGGCATGTCATCAGCGACAACAGGCACCAGGCGCGCGCAGTCAGGCTGGTACAAGCGCAACGAGATCGCGTTGACGCCTTGGCTGTTTTTGCTGCCTGCGATGCTGTTCTTTGCGGTCTATGTGATTATTCCCATCGGCCAAAGCTTTGTCATCAGCTTCCATGAATGGGACGGCCTTGGTGAAAAGACATATGTCGGCACCGCAAACTATGAGCGGCTTTTGGGCTTGGGCGAGCAAAGCATCGACCGCAAGTTCGAGACATCCTTTTGGAATAACCTTAAATGGCTGGTGCTTTATCTGTTGGCGGTGCCAGCGGGGCTTTTTATTGCGCTGTTTCTCAACCAAACCGTTCGCGGCATCCGGTTGTATAAATCGCTGTTTTTCTTTCCCTTCGTGATTTCCCAAGTGGTCGTAGGCCTCGTATTCTCGTGGTTCTACCTGCCGCGCGAGGGGCTTTTGAATGCGATACTGGCGGTCTTCGGTGCAGGGCCGGTCAACATTCTGGGTGATCCGTCCATGGCGACTTATGGCATCATCGCCGCCGGTCTGTGGCCGCAAACGGCCTATTGCATGATCTTGTACCTCACGGGTCTGAACGCGGTCGATCCCGAGCAGGTAGAGGCTGCGCGCCTCGACGGGGCCAAGGGATACAAAATGCTTTGGCATATCATCCTGCCGCAACTCAAGCCTGCTACGTTCATTGCCTTTGTGGTCACAATCATCGGTGCGTTGCGCTCCTTCGATCTGATCAGCGTCATGACCAACGGCGGCCCCTTCGGCTCCACCCGCGTGCTATCGTTTTATATGTTCGAGGAATCGCTGTCTGAATTCGGCTTCCGCATGGGCTACGGCTCTGCCATTGCGGTAATCTTGTTTTTCATCATGCTCGGATTTATCGGCTACTTCCTTTATGCGATGTGGCGCGACGAGCGGGGGGCGCACTGATGTTTCCGACACCTATCGAAAAACGGTCGCGCAACTGGCAACTGACCTACCAGACCATGCTGCCTTTCGCGCTCATCCTATGGCTGCTGCCGCTGATCGCGGTGGCGATGTTTTCGATCAAACCGGCTGCGGATTTTGCCAACGGAAATTACTGGGGCTGGCCATCAAGCTTTGAGGGCTTTGCCAACTATGGCAAGGTGTTCTTTGAATCCAACATGCCGCGCTATCTGCTCAATTCGGTATTCATCACCGTCCCCACAGTCATCGGTGCAATTGCCCTCTCGAGCATGGCAGGTTTCGCGCTGGGCATTTACCGGTTTAAAGGCAACCTGATTATCTTTTTCATGTTCATTGCCGGTAATTTTGTACCCTTCCAGATCCTCATGGTGCCTGTGCGCGACCTGACGATCAACTTGGGGATGTATGACACGATACAAGGGCTGGTGCTGTTTCATATCGCGTTCCAGACCGGATTTTGCACGCTCTTTATGCGCAACTTTATCCGTGCGCTGCCCTTCCCCCTGATCGAGGCTGCGCGTGTGGAAGGGGTCGCGGAATGGCGGATCTTTTTCTATGTTGTGTTGCCCTTGATGAAACCGGCATTGGCCGCACTTGCCGTGCTGATCTTCACCTTTATCTGGAACGACTACTTCTGGGCTGTTGTGCTGACCCAAGGGCCAAATGCGCAACCTGTCACTGCGGGCATAACCGAGTTCAACTCGCAGTTTCGCGCGGCCTATCATTTGATGAGTGCGGGATCGATTGTTGCCGCACTTCCTCCTGTAGCGATGTTCTTTTTGATGCAAAAGCACTTCATCGCGGGCCTCACGCTTGGCGCGGTAAAGTAGACGGCGATGATCGACACCTACCGCCTTGATGACGGAAGCCAGACGCTTGTTCTGGCGTCATGTAAAAAACGGCTGCCACAGGTTGTCTATTGGGGTGCGCCGCTGCCGATGGAGGAAGATCTGGCGGCGTTGAGTACGGCACACGGTATTGATGTGACGGGTGGCATGCTGGATCAGAACCCCGACCTGTCGCTGTGCCCTGAAGCGGCGCATGCTTTTCCCGGTCAGGCAGGTATGACCCTCAGAGACGCAAATGGTGCGGCTTTGTCACCGCAGTTTATAGTCACTGGTGTTGCGGGTGACACGACGCTCACCGTCGCCTGCACGGATGAGGATCATAATTTGACGCTCACGTTTGCGTTCTCCACTGACCCGCAGACGCATGTCATCACCTGCACAACCGTGCTGGAGGCGGGGACCCCGATCTACATCGATTGGCTTGCCGCACCTGTACTACCTGCGCCGCAACACTCTTGCGACATGATCGACGTGTCGGGCCGTTGGTGCGGGGAGTTCAAGCTGAACCGCACGCCATGGTCGTCAGGTATCCATATGCGGGAAAGCCGGACAGGGCGCACAGGCCATGAGAACTTTCCGGGCCTGATGATCCCCGCACATGGCACAACCAATACCCGCGGCGATTGCTACGGCTTCCATTATGGCTGGTCGGGTGGCCACCGGATGATCGCGGAAGAGTTGCAGGACGGGCGGCGCCAAATCCAGTGGGGACATGCCGCCGGCTCGCACACAATGCCCGCACAAAGGTTCGAGACAGCGCCGCTTTATATCGCGTATTCCAGTGCGGGCCTGAACGGTTGTGCCATCGGATTTCAGCGTCATTTGCGTGACCGGATCGTAACATGGCCAAAACCGGATGCCCCACGCCCCGTGCACTACAACTGTTGGGAGGCGGTATATTTCGACCACAAACTGCCCGTGCTCCAGGATATTGCCACCCGCGCCGCTGATCTGGGTGCAGAGCGGTTTGTGCTTGATGACGGATGGTTCGTGCGGCGGGACGACGACACAAGCAGTCTGGGTGACTGGATAATTGATCCGCGCAAATACCCCGACGGGCTGTCGCCGCTGATTGCGCATGTGCACAGTCTTGGCATGACGTTCGGCCTGTGGTTCGAGCCGGAAATGGTCAATGACAACAGTGATATCTGTCGCGCCCATCCTGAATGGGTCTTGGGCAGTCCAGATCAAACGCTGGGGCGACAGCAAAAAGTTTTGAACATGGCCCTGCCTGAGGTGCGCATATACCTTTATGACCATATCGCTGCAATCCTTCGGGCCAATGACATCGACTATATCAAATGGGACCACAACCGCGTCCTGCCGGTCATTGATGCCGCGCAAACCCTCGGTACCTACGCGCTGCTGGATCAAATCCGCACGGATTTCCCGATGGTCGAGATTGAGAGTTGCGCGTCAGGGGGCGGGCGGATTGATTTCGGCATCCTGTCGCGCACATCCCGCGTTTGGTTGTCCGACAGCAATGACGCGCTGGAGCGTTTGCACATTCAGCACGCAGCGGCGCTGTTTCTGCCCGCTGCCGTTACCGGCAGCCATGTCGGCCCGCGCGTCTGTCATACCTCGGGTCGCACGCTCGATATTACGTTTCGTGCATGGGTCGCCGCACAGCGCCACATGGGGTTCGAGATGGACCCCAGAGAGCTTGATCCCCGCGAAACCGCCGTTTTGAAAAAGGTGACGCAGTGGTGGAAAGACAACCGTGATTGGATGACCCGCGCCGATATTCACCGCCTCGACAGTGCGGATGAGGCGGTGGTGGCCGAACAGCAGCTGTCTGTTGACGCAGGCAGGTTCATGGTCTTTGCCGGAAAGGCTGCCACATCGGCGCATATTTCGCCACGCCCGCTGCGCCTCACCGCGCTTGATCCTGCGGCGCGGTATAAGATAACGCTGGTAAACTGCGATGAAATCTCTGGCCTGTCACGGGGCACGACGGCCCTCAAACAGGATGATCTGACCCTATCGGGCGCGTACCTCATGCAGCATGGTATCACTCTGCCTTGGTCGTTTCCCGAACGGATGTGGGTCGTCGAAGGTACGCGCATATGAAAGCGCGGCGCACGGCGCTATAAACGATAAATTCCCCCCGACGGAGAGCAAGCCGTCGCGGCACTACATCACAAAGGCACGCTATGACCCAACACGCCATCTTTCCCGACCTCAAAAGCCAATCCGTTTTCATCACCGGTGGCGGGTCCGGCATTGGTGCATTCCTGACCGATGGCTTTATGGCGCAGGGTGCAAAGGTAAGTTTTGTCCAGCGCAGCGATGCATCGCCTTTTTGCGACGAGATGGAGGCAAAGCATGGCCAGCGTCCGTTTTATCAATCCTGCGATATTTCTGACATTCCTGCGCTGCAAACCTGTCTGGCGCGCGCGGCAGAGCATCACGGCCCGCTCACCGTTCTGGTCAATAACGCGGCCAACGATGCGCGCCACAGCACGCAAGACGTCACCGAAGAGTTTTGGGATCAGTCCCAAGCCATCAACCTGAAATCCTATTTCTTTGCCTGTCAGGCCGTCGTTGAGGGCATGCGTGCCGCGGGCGGCGGTGCGGTGGTGAATATGAGCTCGATCTCCTACATCATGGGGATGGCGGGCTACCCATCTTATACCACGGCCAATGGCGGCATCAACGCGATGACACGTTCGCTGGCACGCGAATTCGGGCCCGATAAAATCCGCTTTAACGCGCTTGCGCCGGGTTGGGTTCTGACCGAGAAACAAAAAGAGATGTGGGTCACGCCCGAAGCGCTCGCCGGGCATTTGGAGCGTCAGTGTCTCAAGGACACGATAGCACCCGACGACATTGTCGACACGGTCCTGTTCCTCGCCTCTGCCTCAAGCCGGATGATGACCGGACAGCTTTTGGCGGTGGACGGCGGTGTCGTGGTCACGGGATAGGTCATGGCACAGATGCAAACTCAGCGCAGTGATATGCCCGTTGAATGGATCGCGGTGGATTGGGGCACGTCCAATCTGCGCGTCTGGATGATGCGTGCGGACGGCAGCGTCCTTGCGCAAGACAGCTCTGCAAAGGGGATGGGGACTTTGACCCCCGACGCGTTTGAGCCTGCGTTGCTGGACCTGATCGCGCCTTATCTGGCGCAAGACCGCGTTATGCCCGTGTTATGCACAGGCATGGTCGGCGCGCGGCAAGGATGGATCGAGGCACCGTATGTGGCCACGCCGTGCAGTGTGACGGGCGGTGGAGGGTCCGTCGACGCCCCGACACAGAACCCGCACATCGCCGTGCGCATTTTACCCGGCGTCAAACAAACTGCCCCGCCTGACGTGATGCGCGGGGAGGAGACGCAGATTGCCGGTCTGCTGGGCCTGCACCCTGATTTTGATGGTGTCGTCTGCATGCCGGGCACCCATACAAAGTGGGTCCACATCAGCGCGGGCGAGATTGTAAGTTTCCAGACGTTTATGACAGGTGAAATGTTTGCCCTTCTGTCGCAAAATTCGGTTCTGCGCCACAGTGTGATAAGTGATGAGTGGGATGCGGAGGCGTTTCTTGCTGCGGTGGACGGCGCGATGGGACGGCCACAATCTGTCGCTGCACATCTGTTTTCGCTGCGCGCTTCCGGTCTGTTGTTCGACACACCACCGCAGACCGCCCGCGCGCGGCTGTCCGGTCTGCTGATCGGGTCCGAATTGGGGGGCGCGCGGCCCTATTGGTTGGGCCGCCATGTTGCGATCCTTGGCGCCGATGCGCTCTCGGCGCACTATCGCGTGGCGTTGGGCGCTCAGGGTGTCACCGC
>JBATTJ010000046.1:0-9287 GCA_049670485.1 Sulfitobacter sp. | reverse complement strand
GTGATGCCGCAGCAGGGGCAGGATACGATTAGCATACGCTGTTTTCCTTTGGCGGGGCCGGAATTCGGATAAAATGTGTTGGCTTCACCAATTGATTGCAGGCAATCCATCGCACCATTTCAAATGATCTACTCCCCAAAAAAACATCGGTGCCATCAAACAGAATTGCTTCGATAACGTAAGCAGGACACTCTTCTATTGGTTTCCAAAACTCTTCCAAGGCTCCAAGATTACTGTCATAAGTCTGGCTCTCGTATCGATCCTGTCGGAGGCGGTCGTCCGCTTCAAGTCTTTCCCTTTCGCGAGCGATCCGATCACTTTCCTCATCAACTAGCTTTTGTATCTCGCTTTCCGGCAGCTGGTATTCTTTCGCAATCTCAATATGTGGAACTCTATCTTCTACGCTACGTCGCCTGATACGCGCGCGCTCGGACCGCCATATATCTACCACTCGACCATATGAAATATCACCAATAGCCACCGAAATTTCTTTCAATGATTGACCACAAATTTTGCGCCGCAAGATGTCAGTATTCCGCTTAGCTTGCCTTAAGTTCTGTGCCATCAATGCGCCACCCCCGCCGCGACTGACTCATCAATAAACCGCCCCTCCGTAAACCGCTCCAGCCCGAAGGCATCCGTGAGCGGCGAGCGGCCCTTGGCCATCAACTCCGCCATGGCCCAGCCGGAGCCGGGGATGGCTTTGAAGCCACCTGTGCCCCAGCCGCAGTTGATGAACACGCCGTCTACAGGGGTTTTGCTGAGGATCGGAGAGCGATCGCCGGTGACGTCCACAATGCCGCCCCATTGGCGCAGCATTTTGAGGCGGCTGACCATCGGAAACGTCTCGATCAGGGCGCGCACGGTTTCCTCGATATGGTGGAACGATCCGCGCTGGGTGTAGTTGTTATAACCATCAGTGCCACCACCGATGACCATCTCGCCCTTGTCGGACTGGCTCATGTAGCCGTGGACCGTGTTGGCCATAACCACAACGTCCATGCAGGGTTTGATTGGCTCGGACACCAGCGCCTGTAGGGCCACAGACTCCACCGGCAGCCGGAAGCCCGCCATATCGGCCAGATGGCCGGAGTGACCGGCCACAACCATGCCGAGTTTATCGCAAGCAATATCGCCGCGCGTGGTTTGCACGCCCGTCACTTTGCCACCTTCGGACTGGATACCCGTAACTTCGCACCGCTGGATCACGTCCATGCCCATATCAGAGCACGCGCGCGCATAACCCCATGCAACCGCGTCGTGGCGCGCCGTGCCGCCACGGGCCTGCCACAATCCCCCCAGCACCGGATAGCGCGGACCGTCCAGATTGATGATCGGAACGAGCTGTTTGACCTTCTCGGGGCCGATGAATTCGGTGGTCACACCCTGTAGCATGTTGGCATGTGCAGTTCTTTGATATCCGCGCACTTCATGTTCGGTTTGTGCAAGCATGATCACACCACGTGGGGAAAACATCACATTATAGTTGAGATCTTGTGACATCGTTTCATATAGTGAACGGGATTTCTCATAGATCGCGGCCGATGGATCCTGCAAATAGTTCGATCGGATGATCGTTGTGTTGCGTCCGGTGTTGCCGCCGCCCAGCCACCCTTTTTCGAGGATGGCCACATTGGTGATGCCAAAATTCTTGCCCAGATAATAGGCAGTCGCCAGCCCATGACCCCCTGCCCCGATGATGATCGCGTCATAGCGTTTCTTTGGCGCCGCATCGCGCCATGCGCGGGTCCAGCCGGTGTGGTGGCGCATGGCTTCACGCGCCACGGCAAATACGGAGTATTTTTTCATCGCTGGTGTCCCTGAGCAGAAAGGAATGGATTCGGACCTGCACTGGGGTCCCTAGACTTCTTCATGGGGGAGTTGCCGGAAAATAGGATACTCCGCGCGGCATTATGTACCCAATTTACGACATGTGCCGCAAGCGGGTAGTGATCGGTGCGGTCTATTCGTCGCGGCGGGGCCAATGCCCTCTTTTGCATGGGGCGCAGGCATACTACATGCAGGGGATAACGGAGGACGCGGGATGCTGATATTCTGGAGTGTAGTCGCCGTCACCACATTGTTGGTGGCAGGGGTATTGGCCCGCGCGGTGTTGAGCGGAGCCGAACGCAGCACGGAATCGCGGGCCGCATCCGATGTCGACGTCTACCGTGCCCAACTCGAAGAAGTGGACCGCGATGTCGCACGCGGCGTGATTGGGAAAGCCGATGCAGAGCGGGTGCATGCCGAGGTTGCGCGCCGCCTCATCGCCGCCGACAAAGCGCAATCCGAAGAGACGCAGACCACCGTCCGTGCGCCCACTGCCTTCGCACTTGTCGTCATTGCCGTGGGGCTGTTGGGGAGTGTCGGCAGTTATCTTTGGCTGGGCGCGCCCGGTTATGGCGACATGGCCCTCAAGGACCGGATTGCATTTGCGGAAGAGATCAGAACCTCCCGCCCCGCGCAGGAAGTGGCAGAGCGGTCCTTGCCTCCTTTTGAGGACCCCACAGATTTGGGCGCACAATATAAGGCCCTGCTGGCGCAGTTGCGCGAAACTGTCGCCGCGCGCCCCGATGATATTCAGGGCCACACGCTTTTGGTACAGCAGGAACGCCGTTTGGGTAATTTCCGCGCCGCGAAAGAGGCGCAAGCGCGCATTGTCGCGCTGAAAGGCAGCGACGTTGGCGTGCAAGACCTCTCTGATCTGGGTGAATTGCAGGTTTTGGCCGCAGGCGGCTATGTCTCGCCCGAGGCCGAGATGAGCCTGCGCGCGGCACTGTCGCAAAACCCGACCGACGGCCCTGCGCGCTACTACCTCGGCCTGATGCTGAGCCAGACAGGCCGACCTGATCAGGCATTCCGCATCTGGGACGCGCTGTTGCGCGAAGGGCCGGAAGAAGCGCCGTGGATACCGCCCATTGTGGCGCAGATTGAAGCATTGGCTGATCTCGCAGGTGTGCGCTATTCCATCCCGCAAATCGGCAATGGCGCAATGCCCGGCCCAACCGCCGCCGACATCGAGAACGCTCAGGACATGACACCTGCGGAGCGAATGGAGATGATCGGCAGCATGGTTGTCGGTCTGTCCCAACGCCTCGCTACGGATGGCGGTCCTGCGCGCGACTGGGCGCGGCTGATCTCCTCGCTGGGCGTCTTGGGGGAATGGGAACGCGCGCAAGCCATCCATACCAACGCCATCGACGTTTTTGCGGGCGACCTTGACGCAATCGAATTGCTCAATGCCGCAGGCCGTCAGGCGGGGGTGGTCGATTGATCTTTGAGCGGATTGAGGATTTTGCAGCAGCCCTGCCCGCGATGCAGGCGCTCATCGGTCTGGATCTGGGTGAAAAGACCATTGGCGTCGCGGTCACGGACAGCTTTCTATCCGTGGCCACGCCGCTCGAGACGGTAAGGCGCAAGAAATTCGGTCTCGACGCCGCGCGATTGGGTGAGATTATCGCCGACCGTAGCATTGGCGGCCTCATCCTTGGGCTGCCCTTCAACATGGACGGCTCCGAAGGACCACGGTGCCAATCAACGCGCGCTTTTGCGCGAAATTTCAGCCGCTTGCATCCCGACCTTCCTGTCGGCTACTGGGATGAGCGTTTGTCGACGGTCGCGGCCGAACGCGCACTTCTGGAGGCGGACACGTCCCGCAAGCGCCGCGCGGAGGTGATTGACCACGTCGCAGCAAGCTATATCTTGCAAGGTGTGCTGGACCGGTTGCGCGTCTTGCGCGCTGCACAGGAGACTTGAGTGATGAGCGATGACGTCTGGAAGCGCGACGAGATTGAGAGCCCCTGCATCAAAATCTGTGTGATCCATCCCCAAAGCCGTCTGTGCACAGGATGTCTACGTTCGATTGACGAGATTGGCGCATGGTCGCGCATGTCGCCTGATATCAGGCGTGCGGTGATGGATGAACTTCCCGAGCGCGCAGGCGCGTTGACCAAGCGGCGCGGTGGACGGGCTGCACGGCTCGCGCGCAAACCCTGAGATTTAGTATTCGCGCAGTGCCGGTGTGCGTTTGTCCGGTGCGCCGAACATGGCCAGTGCCGCACCTGCGCGCGATCTGCGCGGCATCGCGATGATGTTTGGTCCGTGATTTTCGTTTGCGGGCATCATCCCGCGCCCCTGCGCAAAGGCGCAGCATGGCACGCTCAGCGCAGGAAACTCCGCCTGCTCCGCCGCACCGTGATAGGCAACGCGCCCGAATGGTCCTGTCATGATCTGTTTCATGTCGTGCCTCTTATACTGCTCAATGCCCGACGACGGGCGTGCCCCTCTTGCGGGGGTCTATCACCACGGTACATCCCATCCCGTGTTGGCGACAATAAGGCAATTTAAAGATAAATGCGCCGCGATGCGAAACAGTTACAGATGTGCCACACGCAAAAGCCCGGCACCCAGCAACGTCGCGGCCACGGCCACGATCTTGGGCCGGTCCAGACGCTCCTTGAACACCAACGCTCCGATCAGGACGGCGAACACGATACTTGTCTCGCGCAACGCGGTCACCAGTGCGATGGGCGCTTGGGTAAAGGCCCAGATAACAATGGCGTAGGCCATAAATGACGCAGTGCCGCCGATGATGAACACGCGCTTACCGCTCCACACCATCGTGCCCAGAACGCCGGGATGCCGCACCGCAACATAGGCCGCAAAAAGTGCGGCATTGCCGGTCCCGAGATAGGCGTAAAAACCGACGGGGCTGCCCGAGACCCGCGCGCCATAGCCGTCAATCAACGAGTAGGACGCGATAAAGCAGCCTGTGATCAAGGCCAGTCGCACCGCCTCCGTGTTGCGCGCGCCGTCTGCCCCGCGCAGCAGGGCCATGCTCATCAACCCCAGTGCAATAAGGGCGACGGCCAGCACCTCGGGCAGCGCCAGCCGCTCTCCAAGCACAAGAACAGACACGCCCGTGACCACAAGCGGGGCCAGTCCGCGCGCAATCGGGTAGACTTGGCTTAGATCGCCCTTGGCATAGGCGCCCAGTAGGAAGATCTGATATCCCAGATGCGCCAGCATGCCGGCCAACAACCACGGCCAGCTTTCCCATGCGGGCGGCGGCACCAACAACAGCGCGAGCATCGCGGGCGGCACATGGCCCAGCATCACAGCGGCCATTGTCACGCGCTTGTCCGCGCCACCCTTGACCATCGCATTCCACACAGCATGCAAAAATGCCGCCGCCAATACGGCAAAGAACACGGTTCCCGTCACGGTGTTGCCAGCCATTGAGCAGCGCCGCCCACACATTCGGGGCGGAAAAATGCGATCATGCGGCCCGCGCCATCGGGGTCTGTTGTGTCGTCCCAAGGGGCTGTTCCGTGCAGGATAAACGGATGCAACAGCGCGCTTTGCCCCACGTCGAGGATCAGAGGCACTTGGGTGCACGTCTCGAAAACCTCACGGCGGGCGTTCTTGTAGACCTCCGTTATGTCGACATCTGCGGGGTCCTGCGCGCCATACGTCCGGCGCAATGCGGCCTGCATGATCCGTTGACTGCCAGACCAAACCACCGTGGGCGAAGCTGCGCAGGAATTGAGCGGGATTGACAGAATATAGGCGTGAAACTCGCGCGCAAACCGCCGCTTCTCCGGCCCGAAGGGGAGCAGACCATCCACATGTGCGGCGGCTCGATCACGGCGAAAGCGATGGTTTGCGTCGCTTTCGCCCGCGTCCTGCACAGGATACCCGGGATAGATGATCGATAATTGCGCAGGGTCCAGAGGAAGGTCCGGCACATGCGCGTTCCACGGACCGGACAGAGAAACGCCACCAATGCTGCCGTCGGGATCATTCGGCAGCGCATCAACGCCTACAAACCACGTCTGCCCATGGCGCAGGTTGTCCGGTCCGCGCATCTGCGTCTGCTCTGCGACCCCGCACGCGACGGGGTATGCGGCAGCCGCCCACTTCGCGACCCGCACATCATAGTCAAATACACGAAATCCGTCCGCCCCTGTCACCCCATCCATACCTTGCGCAGCATGTTGAGCGCCACCAGCACCAAAAAAACAGCAAACACCCGTTTGAGAGGTTTTGGATCCATCGCATGGGCCAGCTTCGCACCAAGCGGCGCGGTGATCAGTGTCATGGCGATGACCAGAATAAACGCCACAAGATTGACTGTGCCAATGGTGAACGGCGGGCGCGTCGCGGGGTCCATTGGCACAAAAAGGAACCCGATAACGGATGGCACCGCGATGAGGACGCCAAATCCTGCTGCCGTGGCCACCGCACGGTGGATCGTCACGCCATACAGGCTCATCAGCGGGACACCGAAACTGCCCCCACCGATCCCCATAAGGACCGACAAAAAGCCGACCATTGGCGACAACGCGGCACACGCAATGCCACGCGGCATCGCCTGCCCCAGCCGCCATTCCGCCCGGCCAAACCCCATATAAAGCCCGACGATCAACGCCAGAACGCCGAATATCGCCTGCAACACACCCGTCCTCAGGCCCGATACCACCAACATGCCGATCACCGCGCCGATAACAATTCCGGGCGCCCATGTGCGCAGGATGTCCCACGCCACCGATCCCTTTTTGTTGTGCGACAGAACCGAGCGAATGGAGGTCACGATGATCGTAGCAAGCGAGGTCGCGAGACACATCTGCATTAGCTGATCGCCACCATACCCAAGGGTTTGGAACGCATAGAAAAACGCAGGCACCAGCACGATGCCGCCGCCCACGCCCAGCAATCCGGCCAGCACACCGGCAAAAGCCCCGATGACCAGCAAAAGCACGGCCATCTGGATGAGCAATAGGGTTTCGGGCATGGCAAAGCGCTCCTGCAAGGGGGTCGAATTGGGTGCGTTGCTACACCGCGCGCGCCGTCTCTGCCAGCGCCGTTTGTTCCAATGTCCGTTCCAGTGCCTCCAGTATCAAGGCAGTTCCTGCCCCCTCACGGTGCGCATTCTCCGACAGTATCCGCCGCCACAGACGCGCACCGGGACGGCCAGCGAACAGGCCCATCATATGACGCGTGATCTGGCCCAGCTTGCCGCCAGCCTCCAGATGCGCCGCAATATAGGGCAGCATCTGTGCGATCACGCCTTCAGCTGTGGTATCCTCCCCCGTGCCGAAAATGCGCTGGTCGGCCTGACATAAAATCTCCGCGGGTTGGTGATACGCCGCGCGCCCGATCATCACGCCATCCACGCCCGCATCCAGTGCTGCCTGCGCCGCCTCAAGCGTCGTAATTCCCCCATTGAGCGAGATGTTAAGGTTCGGGAACAAACCCTTCATCTCGTGCACCAGCGGATAATCAAGCGGCGGAATATCACGGTTTTCCTTGGGGCTAAGCCCGTCAAGCCACGCTTTGCGCGCATGCACAGTGATACGCTCGACCCCTGCCCCGACCATCCGGCTCAAAAATTCCGGCAGCACTTCGGACGGGTCTTGATCATCCACACCGATGCGGCATTTGACCGTCACTTCGACATCGACCGCCTGGGCCATCGCAGTCACACAGCGTGCCACAAGCGCCGCATCTTTCATGAGCACGGCTCCGAACATGCCAGATTGCACGCGGTCAGACGGGCATCCCACATTCAGGTTGATCTCATCATACCCCGCCGCAGCCCCCAACCGTGCCGCCTCCGCCAACTCCGCAGGATCCGAGCCGCCCAGTTGCAGCGCCACAGGATGCTCGGACGGATCATGATCCAGCAAATGCAAAGCACGCCCCCGCACCAGTGCAGGCGCGGTCACCATTTCGGTATAAAGGAGTGTGCGCTTGCTCATGAGCCGGTGCATGTACCGACAATGGCGATCCGTCCAGTCCATCATCGGAGCCACGGATAATCTGCTACTTACGCCAATCTGCGATTTTACCGCCTTTTCCAATACTTAGCTCCGAGTGTTCAAGTTCGTCTATGTTCGATATCTTGCCATTTAGGCCCATTATCTGCTACATTTACAAGACGTGTTGTAAAATGAAAGGCCATGTTGTAAATCATGGGAACCATCATAAAGCGTCGTCGCAAGAATGGCACCATAGCTTGGCTCGCACAAATCTCAGTGATGCGGCAAGGTAAAGTCTTACTTCGCGAAAGTCAGACATTCGAGCGCAGATCAACTGCTGCGGCGTGGATCGAAAACCGCGAAGAAAGTCTGGCGCGGCCCGGTGCCCTTGATGCGCTCAAAACTCAACCGAAAAGCAAGAAGACACCGACCTTGAGCGATGCCATCGACAGGTATGTCCAAGAAAGCAACAAACAGATCGGCCGGACCAAGACCCAAGTTCTGAAAAGCATCAAGACGTTTGATATCGCGGACCAACACTGTGGCGCGATAACCAGCGCTGACATCGTCGAATTTGCGCGAGAAAAGCTCAATAGCGGCGTTCAGCCTCAAACAGTCTCCAACTACCTCGCCCATCTCGGTGCTGTTTTCTCCATCGCCAGACCCGCATGGGGCTTTCCACTAAACGCGCAGGCTATGGAGGACGCCCGGAAAGTGGCGGACAAACTTGGTATCACGGGCAAGAGCCGTGAACGGGATCGGCGTCCCACACTCGATGAACTAAATCAACTCATGCAGCACTTTCTGGACCGCTCCCGACGTCGCCCCACGTCCATCCCGATGCATAGGATCATCGCCTTTGCCATCTTTTCCACCCGACGGCAGGAAGAGATCGTCCGCATCCGCTGGAAGGACCTCGACGTGGAAGGCAAACGCATGTTGGTCCGGGACATGAAGAACCCCGGCGAAAAAATCGGCAACGATGTCTGGTGTGACCTGCAGGAACAGGCTCTGGCGATCATCGAGGCCATGCCATTGATAGAAGACGAGATATTCCCCTACTCGACTGATGCTATCAGCGCTGCATTCACGCGAGCTTGCAAGTTATTGGAAATAAAGGAACTTCACTTTCACGACCTCCGGCATGACGGTGTTTCACGCCTGTTCGAGCTCGGCCTCAACATTCCGTACGTTGCAGCCAACTCAGGTCACCGGTCGTGGACTTCGCTGAAGCGCTATACACATCTACGTCAGACTGGCGACAAATACGCGGATTGGACCTGGTTGGCCGAAGTCACGAAGCGGGACAACGCACTTAAATTGGTCCGGAATGGCCAATTCCCTCGGAAACGCCGCTCAGACAGAGGCGTTTAGCTGTACTCAAGATGTTCAGCGCAAGTTGCCGAGTTGGGGTAAATCCCCATAAAACATATTGAACCTTATGCGAATTTTATCAATGTAGCCGCAAAGCGATAATGTCACCCCTGTGCAAAGCAGGAATGTCGCTCTCTTGTTCAAATGAACAAC
>JBATTJ010000045.1:0-2972 GCA_049670485.1 Sulfitobacter sp. | reverse complement strand
GGTTGAGGGTGTGATACACGCGGCCCTACTCTATACACCTCAGCTCAGACCGGGCTTGATTGCAGAGCCAGCCCTTGATGATGAGCTTGTCCTCGTTGCGTCCTATCCCAATGCGACCCTCGATCTTAAAGACACCTATGTGGCGGTAGACTGGGGGCCAGAGTTTACGCATGCCCTTACAATCGCACTGCCGCACCTGACAGATTCAGGCCGTTCAATGGCGCTTGGTGCGCTGGCAATGGACTACATCGTCAATCGTCGCGCCGCTGCATACGTGCCTGCACGCTCTGCCAAGCGGCATCTGGATGCAGGAAAACTGCACATTGTGGCAGACGCGCCACGCTTTCCGTACCCATCATGGGTAATCTATCGCGACGACATCGATAAAGACCTTGCGGAGTTGGCTCGCCGCACCTTGGCGGGTGTGGTGCAAGATGCTGAAAAGGAACAGGAATTTGTGATGGAACAGATTGATGCAATGGATGATTATGAACCTGTATCAGATCGCACAATATAAAATGAGTAATTACCGCTTCATCTATATATGAAACGAGTTTTGACAATTATGTAGTGACTCCGTATAGCCTCCCTTAATAGAGGTATTCGATCTCCAGCAATGGTGCTGGTTGACCGGTCTCCTTGTTGGGAAAGGAATGACCCATGAACGTATTTACAAAATTGGCTACAGTATCTGCACTGGCGCTGATGGTTGCTGCTCCTGCGTTTGCACAGCAAGCTATCACAGGTATCGAAGGCTTGAACGACCAAATCGACGACATCCAAGATGATGTGAACGAAGATTTGGCCCGTGGCAATGACGCAGAGCGTTTTGGCCCGAATGGCGTAGCACAAGGCTGGCGCGGCTCCTTCGCGCTGTCTGCGTCCGGTACATCCGGCAACACAGACAACGGTGAGCTGTCCGCAGCAGGCCGCTTGACCTATGGCGTTGGCGACTGGAACCACCTGATCGGCTTCGCAGCCGAGTACGGCGAAGCCAACGGCACAAAGAGCGAAGAGTCTTTCTTTGCGACCTACGAAGGTAGCCGCTACTTTTCCGACCGCCTGTATGGCTTCGGTATCGCTCGTGTACAGTTTGACGGTTTCCAGACAGATTCTGTTACTGGCGCGTCCATCGACGGCGACACAACAGACGCCTTCTTGGGCTTCGGTCCCGGCTACCGTGTCATCAACAACGCAAACAACACATGGCGCGTCCAAGGTGGCCCCGGTGTGCGTTACTTTGATGATGTGAACGGCGTTGACGAAACCGAAGTCGGTTTCATTGTGTCCTCGCGCTATTATTACGCGTTCAACGAGACTGTATCGCTGACAATCGACACCGATATCCTCGGTTCTGATATCAATACAATCATGTCCAACGATGCGGGCGTGAACTTCAAAATGTCTGACAACCTGTCTACACGGGTCAGCTACCGCTCTGAGTACAATACAGACCCAGCAGCGGGCCTGAAATCCACAGACAACACCCTTGGTGTGTCTTTGGTTCTCGGCTTCTAATTGAAGAACGGTTGGTAGCGGTTTCTTACCTCGTACCGATACCAACTGTGCTTATAGGAGGATGGGGAAACCCATCCTCTTTTTCATTTGAAAGGATGCGATATGGACAGGATCATGGGCGTAGCAACTGGCATCGCAGTTGTCTCTATGGGAAGGATGCAGGCTCCTAGTCGTCTCAAAGACAATTTTGGCGACCTTCTTATAGATGAAGGTGGTGCCGCAGCAGAGCTAGGCCAGCAATGGAACGAAGGTCTTGATCTGATCAAGGCAGGCAACTTGCTGGCGGGCTGGTTTGTCGGTCACAAGAAAAATATGAAAGCCCGCGATATGATCAATCGCGGAGCAGCGCTGCGGCAGGATGCTGAAAAGAAATATGAGCTACTGTACAAGGATAAGTCACCACTTTAGTGATTGTAATACTTGTTTTATATGCAAGTAATTTGAATTTTACTCATGGATTTATGGTCGGTATATCTACTCTCAACAAGAAGTTTCCCAGCTTAAGGGAATGAAATCCGGTGACGGGTTGTATTGAGGAGAGAATGAACATGGATATGTCGAACACAGTTTTGAGCCAAACCGACAGTGACGAATGTAAGTTTGTTGAGGTGTTGACCACCGAGATAAGCGGTGAAGTCATTGGCTACCGTTTCGCAGGTGTGCAGCATGGGCCAAGCGTCCTTGTGGCAGGCCATGCTGACCTGATGGCAGCTCTGTTTGAGCGCATCAATAACCTGCCGACGATGCCGTTTTCTTGTGGCAATCTGTACATGGTGACACTTGATGGCATTGAGTGTTCAGACATGACCGACATTAAGCGTTGCTTGCCAGAGGCCATTTTTGACGAGGTGGTAATGCTGCCCTATGCGTCAGCGCCAGACTTGCGCGAGTTCTCTGTAGATCGCGGATATTGGGCGATTGTTCGCCTTTGCCAGACACTTGGTATGAAGTAAGTAGCCCTATTTTGAAGGCCATATTTCGCGGTGTTCTAATCGTTCACCGGACAGTCAATTACAACCATATTTGAGCGCATTTTCGCGCTCGATTGCAGGCCGCTGCGCTGTCGTCAATGCCGCTGCCCGCTCCATTCGCTGCGCTCCCGTGTTGAGCATGACGAGCCTGCTATCGAGCGCTCTTTCTGGCGCACTGGTTGGAATCAACCGACCGATAAACAGAAAGAAAAACTATGTCGAAAAATCAAATTTCAAAGCTTAACGATTTACTAAGAACAACCTTCATTGGTGGCAAAGTTCTTACCACCACAGGCATCCATCAGCTTCCTGACGATGTGCAGGAGGATATCATAACCAAGGTGCGCACCTTTGATGAATTTACCGAAGACAACGACCCTTACGGCGAACATGACTTTGGAGCATTTCAGCAGGCCAGTGCTGGCAAAATATTTTGGAAGATTGACTACTATGCACCGAACATGGAGCAGGGCAGCGAAGACC
>JBATTJ010000044.1:0-4345 GCA_049670485.1 Sulfitobacter sp. | reverse complement strand
CCGCATGCAGAGGGCGCGGCCCTCAAACTCCCCGCCAGCGCAATCAGACGCTGGACCCTGTTTTGAAGAGAGGCGGCTCGGACGTGGCGATCTATCATCTCAGTGCGAAAGTAATCAGCCGGGCAGGAGGCCGGTCATCGGTCGCAGCCGCCGCCTACCGGACGGCTGGGCGGCTGCGGGATGACCGGCAGGGATTAGAGCATGACTATTCGCGTAAGGGTGGCGTTGTGCACTCCGAGATCATGGCCCCGTCGAGTTCGCCCGACTGGATGCATGATCGCGACCAGCTCTGGAACGCGGTTGAGGCCGTCGAGAAGCGGCGTGATGCGCAGCTTGCCCGCGAGATCGAAGTGGCGTTGCCCCGCGAGCTCGATCGGGGCGCGCGCCTGGAGCTGTTGCGCGGTTTTGTGCAGCGCGAATTTGTTGATCGCGGCATGATTGCGGACGTGGCTGTTCACGAGGCGCGCGCCCGTGATGGCCAATCGCAGCCCCATGCCCATGTCATGCTGACCATGCGGGAGCTGACAGGCGACGGGTTCGGCAAAAAGGATCGCAGCTGGAATGCGCCGGACCTGCTTGTGGGCTGGCGAGAAGCCTGGGCGCGGGATGCGAACACCGCCCTTGAGCGGGCAGGGCGGTCTGAGCGGATCGACCACCGGTCCCTTGACGTTCAGCGGGCCGAGGCCGAGCAAGAGGTCGAGAGGGCGCGCGGTGGCGGGCAGGAAGATCTGGCGCTTGAGCACGAGAAGAAGGTGGTGGAGCTGAGCCGGGAGCCTGAGCCGAAAATCGGACCATCGGCCAATGCCCAGGAAAAGCGCGGAATTATCACGGAGCGCGGTGACGCCTTTCGCGCGTCACAGGACCGCAACGCTGCACGCCAAGAGCTGGGCTGGCGGCAGCTGGAATTACGGCTGGAACTAGTGGAGCGCGGGCGCGCGTTTATTGCCACTGCACGCGAGCGGCTGGATCAGCTTTGGGAGCGTGCTGAAGCGGCGATGTCGCGGATCAAGGAGAGAGTTATGGGCGAGGTTGAGAGGCCGCAGTCAGGCATGGATCGGGGCGAAGGTCGCGACGGTGCGGATGATCGTGACGTCATACAGCGGGACGCCCCTGATGACATGGAGGCCTGCCGGGCGGCGGTGTTGGGACGCGACGTTGATCGTTCAGAGGCGCAAGCGCCAGATTTCGGGCGCGAGCGCCTTGCGCCAGATGATCCGGACCGGGATCGCCGTAACGCCATTCTCGGGCGTGCGCGCGACACCGGGCAGGAGCGTGACGCGGCTGCGGTAGAGCGGGACATCGCTGCCCGTGACGGTGAGGGCCGTAACCAAGGGTTGCGAGGTGACATTCTCGGGCGCGGTCGTGATAGTGCGCCCGAGCGTGGGCAAGGTCGCGATCGCGACAGAGATAGAGAACGTTGAAACTGAAAGGAACCACGTAGTGTTTGAATATCGCCAGGACAAAGACCAGAGGCAATCGCAGCCGCTTCCCAATTACACGGACGTTTACGACACCATGCTGTACCAAGCGCCGGATGGGACCCCAAAAGGGGCGTTACCGACAATCTACGCGTTTCGAGTGAAAGACCCGTTGTTGTCACCTGATCCCAGGCCGGACTTTGTGCTGCTCGAAACTGACGATGAAATCCAAGCATGGCAACAGGCCATAGCAGGCCCTGTTCTTCTGAATGATGAGGGACACATAACCGATGCCCCGCTGCTTGTCTGGAATAGTCTTCCAAGCTTGCTAACAGGGGATGACGAGATCATCGCTATGTATTCGCCGGTGCGTGACGCGGACACTTGGCCGGTTTTGGCCCTTCAGGCGCACCCGTTCGACAAGGCCCTAGACACCAAGCCAGCGCGGGATCGTTATTATTTTGAACAGAACAAGTTTGTGGGCTTGCTGTAGCACGCAAAGCTGCGCCTCATCCTGAAACCTTACGAACTTATGTGATTCCGGCAGTGTGCCGGTCTCGCTTTGAACGATAGACAGGGCAGGGGATCGACTGGCTGACGCCCGCTCACCCCAACCCTGACGTTTTCCAAATTCTATTGATCCGCCTGCCATCCTGTCAGGTCCGAGAAAACCGGCAAGCGCCGCCTATGGCGTCGGTTCCGGTCGAGAATTCCGGTTCCTCCCACGCGCAGGCGCGCGGTTCCCTCCCAAATTACGCCCTCCACCCAGTTGTCACGGCCCTGCCAGGCCGCAGGCAGGGCTTTGCCCTTACCTGCTCTGCCGTTCGGAATGCATGGGCATTCCAAACAACAGAAGCAGGAAGGCCCGCCCATTGGCGGAAAGGGAAACAGACCCCGACCGCATCACGCAAGGAGGGTCACAAATGACCAAAGAGAAATTTGACGTTTATTCTCATGTCACCAATCAGATTGTCGCGCAGATCAAGGCAGGAACGCCGCCGTGGCGCAAGCCTTGGACCGGCGGCGGTGTGTCGGTCAGCTTGCCGGAGCGGTTCAACGGTGAAGGCTATCGGGGCATTAATATCCTGATGCTTTGGGCGACCGCCATGGACAAGGATCACAGATCGGCCCGTTGGATGACATTTAATCAGGCCAAGCAACTTGGGGGCCATGTTCGCAAAGGTGAGAAATCCGCCACCGTGGTGAAATACGGCACCGTTGAGCGTGAGGACGAAAACGGCGAGGAACGGCAGATTCCCTATGCCAAGGCCTACCGTGTGTTCAACGCCGACCAGATCGAGGGTTTACCCGCCGAATTCTACATCCTGCCCGATCCGCCCCGCGATCTTGGCACCGTGGCCGATCCCGCATTGGAGGCATTCTTTGCCGCGAGTGGCGCGCAGATCGACAGCACCGAGGAGCCGCGCGCCTATTACAACATCAAGACAGACCGCATCCACATGCCGCCGATCGCGACGTTTCACAGGGCCGCAGGATATTACGGCACCTTGGCGCATGAGCTGACCCACTGGACCGGGGCGACAAAGCGGCTGGACCGTTTGGGCCGGTTCAATGATCGCAAGGCTTATGCGTTCGAGGAGCTGGTGGCGGAAATCGGAAACTGCATGCTGTGCGCGCAGATCGGGGTGGAACCTGAATTCGAGCAGAGTGCGGCCTATGTCGAGGGATGGCTTGAGGCGATGAAGGAAGACAGCCGCGCGATCTTCCGCGCCGCGTCCGAAGCGCAGAAGGCCGTGGACTACATCATGGAGCGCACCGCGCAGGCTGACCGGATGGCGGCTGAGTAACTGGCCGTCTCGCCGAATTATTGAGGCCCCCGTAAGCAGGCGGGGGTCTTTTGCGTTGTGGCGTGATCCTAGGCGTGGAGGGTTTCAGAGTGACCTGTCGGCGGGCAACCTGAAGGCCACCCGCCGACAGGCCCGGCGCTTCGCGCGGACGGGCATGAAGCGCCCGGACAGCTAAGCTCAAATTGTGGTGGCAGACAGACTTTCATGTCCCTTCTGGCATCAACCCAATCTAACTCGGCAAAAACCCAAGCTCGAACACCTGTGGGCGCAGCTTTGCGGATAGGTTCCCATAGGCAACCTTGAAGGGGTCAAAGTCGGTGAGTTCCGTATCGCTATAGGCTTCGAGCGCGCGGCGGACCTGATACCAACCGGCATCTGCGCGGCCCAACTTGAATTCCAGTCTAATTTTGTTGGGAAAGCTGATAGTGTGGAAGCGCCGGAAAAGCTTACGGCCTTCGTCAAGGACGGCCTGCGCCTCGGGTGAGAACGCCATGCCAGACATATAGCTTACCATGAAATCGCTTTCAAACCGCGCCTTTGCGCCCACTTCGGCCTCAGAAAAGGGGATGAAGTGATTGGTGAGCGACCAATCCTGATCTTTCCAGCGCAGCCCGTCGGCCCCCGCGGTCAGGTTCTTTCCGGCGAACAACATCCAGATAAGACAATCGGATTTGAATTCATCCGTGAGAGGCTGAGAGGGTTGCAGAAACTGATCGTTGTGGTTCACCCAGGAATGCACAGCAAGCATTCTGACGGAAAAAACAATTGCGGCCTGCCAAAGGTTTGCGCCGGTCAGCCAAATCCCGCCGCCATTACCGCCAGTGAAGATCGATGATGCGATCAAGGTCTCCTGTCCCGCGTGCTGCATATCATTATTGCTCGCGTAAAGATATCCCACTGCGCCGACGTATTGTTTTTTTGGCCGTGGATTGCTTGCGACGGTCAACGCGTTCGATAATGGTAAGGCTGGCCCACCCTTCGCACTTGTTTTGGCCATCCAGACGTTAAGTAACGCCGAGTTCGGTCGTACTACATAGGATTTCTCGTCAATAAGCGAGCCTTTGCGATCAAGTACTGTCGTTTGAATTTCTGTAAGCGGAAGCTTTAACCTCTGATTCC
>JBATTJ010000043.1:0-16122 GCA_049670485.1 Sulfitobacter sp. | reverse complement strand
TTGCTGTAGACGTGGGCGGGGTATAGGTCCACGACTATATCGTCAAGTTTACAATGGATCCTGCAAATAATTACAAGGTTTCAAATACGGACACTCGGCTTTCGGCAACTGAGGGTGTATTTGGCGAATTTACCGTTAAGCCCGCAGATATGGTTCCTGGATTAAAAAAGACCTTTGGAAAAGGATCGACGCTAAGAAACGCCGGTAACAAGTTTCTGAAAAAAGTTCCAGCTAAGGATAATGAGGGGCAGGAGCTTACAACATTTGAGCCTGTGATTGAAGCGATCTCCCCCCGGTCTGGCGGAAGCTCATCAGCCCCCGGATCTCCAAGCTTGCCAATGCCGCCAGGGCCTTTTCAGCCAGTAACTGGTGGCGAGGTAGCTGGATCAGGAGTGTCGCCTGAAGCACCACCGGCAACAGGTCCATTTGCCTGGGCAAACAGAGCCGTAAACTTTGTCACACAGGGCGATATATCAGCGAATGTGGGATTCGGGATTAACTCGCAGTTTGATTTTAGCTCTATGAAAAATGCTGGAAAAGGGGGCTATATTGCCGCTGTGGTTGGAATCGAAATCGCCTCTGGTATCGCGGGCGCAGCCGCAGGACTTGCTGTCGAAACTTTTGCAGACCCAGAACTCGAAGTTTTAGATCCCCAGGCTGCATTGGCGGGTGCTCATATTGCTGCCGACGTGACCGTTATGCTTGCTGATGTTGGTATGGCTGCGGGATTTGCATCGAGCTATTCAGATATCTATGCAACGGGGTTTGCAGCAGGTGCTGCACGGCTGTCACCGGTTGTTAAGAAGAATCTCGTCCCTGGGGAAGGCAAGTACGGGAGTAATGATTTTAAAGGGGCGCGGACCAGAATACAGATGGCCACCGATTTTGGCACGAAAACGCTTCACACTGGCGACCGATCCGGTGATCCACTCAAGGACCCCGTATAAAGGTCTTGAAAAAAGAGGCTCTCTTTGGGCGACTCTGGGAATTCGGAGTCGCCTTACCGTTCAGGCTAACAGTCACCTACATTTCACGCAGAGCTTTACGTATGCGCCGACCTATACTGTGCCTCTGCTGCGGCGTTAATATTGAGAAAGCACAGGACGCAAGAATTATGCCTATGCAGTGTGAAGCAGGATTATAGACCAAGATGATGACCCAGAGCGGCACACGGCATGACCCTGTCTCCAACGTGGATAATATTATTGTTATTGCACGGTCAGCGCGGCTTATTTTGCGTATTCCTACTTTGCAGGATATCGCGCCGGAACTGGAGCTGGTAAAGTCGACACGAGGCCGGTTCTTTAACTTTCCATTGCCGGAAGTTCACGTCCGCACAGCATTAGTGAGCTATCTGGATCACTGGGGTAAACGGGGGTTTGGCGCCTGTACAATCGAATGTGCAGATACAGGCGCATATCTGGGCGGTGTCGGCGTTCGTCACCCTGATCCCGCTGATGAGCCCAAGCTGATGTGGCATTTGGCCGAGGCGGCGGAAGGGCGCGGCATTGCCTATGAGGCAATGACCTTGCTGCTACCACTTGTCTGGGAATGGACAGGATATGACAGCGCCGTCGCTGAAATCAGCCCGGATAATGACCGCTCGATCAAGCTTGCCCGACGTTTTGGAGCACAGCACGATGGGCATGTAACGCTGCCCTCGCATGGTCATTGCGAAATTTGGCGGTTCCGTCCGTCAACATCAAAAAATGTAACTTAAGGAGACTAAGATTATGAAAGTAGATGATGCACTGAGTTCGGATGTTGCAAGCCTTGCTGCAGAAATTGAGCCGCAACCGCCTGCTGCGCTAGCCCCAGCCAATCTCGTTCAAGCGCCCATTGCAGACCAGTCTCCTAAAAATGTCGTCGCTGCGGACGTAAAAAATGCACTGGCGCCCAAGCCTGCCGCGACCGCTGCACCGGCGGCTGTACCGGGTCCATCAGAAACACCGGCGGAAACCGAGGCATTGGCCCCCGCGATTGCTGCAGTTGCGCAGGATGTCCCACCAGCTATCGCGGCGGCCGGTAAAGCTATCGCGGCAAGTAAAGCTATGGTCGCTGACCCTGCAGCACGTCCGGTTCTATCAAACCTGATCGACGGCCAAAGTGCGGAAACACGATCTGATGGTCAGGCTGAAGCGATATCGAATGCTTTGAATAAGGTGGAGGATACTGACAAGCTTGATATAAATCTTGTAGCAGTTAAGCAGGGGCTTGAAACTCTTGTCGGTGTGCCAACAGGTGAACAGGTCGCCGTCACTCTCGCTGAGGGCGAAAAGTCTCGATTGGTGGAAACGGATAGTGGTGCGGCAGTGCTCGTCTTGGCGGATAATCTGACCGAGCAGCAAGCTATTCGGGAAGGTGCCGGGGTGGCGGCCGATATCATTGCCGAATCTGTCGAAGCTGAAGGCGGCTTTGTATCCTCGACGTTCCGTGAATCTTTTGTAGGTACCGTGATTGAAGAAATCGCTGCTGTTCACATTGAACTCGCGAGTGATGAAGCGGCAACCGATAAATTGCTCGAAGAGATCTGAGCAATTGCATGACTGACAAGAAGAGGGGCAGGTGTCTGGTGACACGTGCCCCTCTTCTTATAAACTCAGATTTTGAATGAACTATCTGGTTTGCACTAGCTATGCCCTAGGGTCTCGAGCTAGACCGCAAGAGTGCCGCGTGCCGCCGAAATAAGACCTAATCGGGCAAGAGCGCGCCCCTTAAGTTCTGTGATCTCGTCTGGCGTCTCGATCGCACCCAGTCTCTCGAGGTCGAGCACTGTTTCGATCACCCGGTCATCTTGGCCAGTACGGAAAAACACCTTCACCAACAATCGTAGCGTCGGTGGATGATCCGCTAGAATGACGTTCGACAAAGACAGGTAGTTGAGTGCGGCCTCGTCGCGCCGATACAGCATTTGTGCGATCGCAAGAAAATTAAGGGTGCGCGCATCTTCGATCTGCGCAGTTTCGGATGCAATATCAGTACGAACATGATGTCGTGCAAGTTGAGCCATTGATCAGGCGCCTCCGCGCGTACGCATAATGTTCAGATGTTCTTGCATACGTGCCGACATAGCTACACCCTCGAAACCCCTCCGAACCATCGGGTCACCCGAGGCGGAGGCCTCCGTTTCTCGACGCACCAGCAAGGAGACGGTCCGAATGCCAAGGTCATCGCTCCCTGTAATGCCACTTATATCCAAAAGATCACGCGTCGAGATATCTTCGGCGCGGGTCATCAATGGCGCACCAATCTCATTGAGAGGTAGCTCCGGCGGACGCCGGACCACCGAGATCATTGTCGAGAGCTGTTCCGGATTGAAAATGTCGAGTGGGACGGCAACTTCAGTGCCCTGACGCAGCGCGCTGTTGATATCGGCCCCATCAACTTCGTAGTCCCTGCCGGAAGGCTGCGGACCTACTCTGCGGTTTGGATCAATTGTGGACATTGTAGTCTCCTAGAACGCGACGTCGAGTGTCTCGAAACCGCGCTCTAAGGTCAGTGACCCTTCCGCGATATCTGTAATGGTCCAGTCAGAAGAAATCTTGTCGCCGATGCCAGCACGCTGTCCACTGACGAAAATGATTTCTGGTGCTGCACCAAGGCGTACGGCTGCGATTGTGGGAAACGCGCGCAGTTCCGGTGCACGCTCCACCTGACTGATTACATTTGAGCTTGAATGTGTCTTGTCGAATGCAACATGCGCTGCTTGCCATGCACCGAACATGTTTGTCGGTAGGCTTCCCGATACGAGCACAGATCCATCGTTCCAGCTTTCTGCCTTAAGGAAGCGGTCAAGCTCCATGCGCGCTAACTCGGCATTCATAGCATCAGCTTCACTAGGCAGCGGCAAGGTCGGACCATAGGTCGCGTCGTCTATGGAGATAGGCCTATTCTGCTGCAAACTTACAAGGCGTACCGCGTCAATTTCAGCCAATTTTTCAGAAGAGATTACGTCCCAATCTGCGCGGGAAGATTGATAAAATTCCGCTGGTATCACGATGGCGGCCAACAAAGCGGCTGCGCCAATTGCTGCTCTGCGCATGGACCTACGCTTGAGCGGTGCACCGGTATGCATACTGGTGGCTTCGATTACGATACTTACCGGCCCCATACGCACTACGTTGGGTGCTCTAAGATAGGGAGACCGTTCGCCAATAGCGATAGCACGGCCTTCAATGCTTACATCCTGCGCCAGTGCAGTCACGGCAACAGCGTCTCCAAAAAGGGTGCGCCGCATGTCGAGAATAGCATGTTGAGGAGCCACACCTTCATCCGGCATCACGATGTCGCATTCAGGATCACACCCGATAGTGACGCGCTCGACGTCCAGTGACGCGGTCGCATTCGCCTGAAGACCATCCGACACCCGCAACCCCAACCGGGGGGGCGCGATGGTTGGAACCATACTGCGCCCCGCTAGCCGTCCACGCTCGCGCAGGAAGCTGACGTGAGTCTCAAGGGCGAAATTGCTCATCCCGGTTTAGCCTCTCATCAGTTGCGTTATGTCTTGCTGAATACGCTGGGCAATTTTCCAAGCGATCTGGTAGTTTGACAAATCCATGTAGAGTGATCGAACACGCGTTTCGTGCTCATCCTGAAGTGCATCAGACCCTTCAGCAGGGTCACGTTCAGCAGTTCCGGGGCGCTCCACATTCGACACGATATCCTGACGGAATTCGCCTACTAGGCCGGCCTCGCCACCACTGATTTCCTCACGCAGATCGTCCATTCGTGGCTGCGCATTTGGTCGGGTCACGGTTGTAGCAAGCGCCTCTTCCGCGACCCGCCCGAAGCTAAGCGCGCGGGTTTCATCAGAGGGACCATCGCCCGCATTTGTCCGCAAATCCAAGTTGGACTGCGCAACACTGCCTACACCCTCAAGCGCTGCCACTGGATCAGACATCTATAGACCCTCCATTAGTATTACTCGTTGTCATTAATATTATCCAAGACGAGATCGAGAAATATCGTGAGTCCAAAGACCTCTTCGGCAAACATTTCCGTTTGCGCAGCCTCATCATCTACAGGTGCTGCATCTGTACCAGCATTCACTCCGCCTACTGCGCCCACACCATCCATCATATGCTGTTCTCCAAATTTACATACCGTGACTACTTAATTTCTCTTCTTACTATGCGCTTGCGGCAGATGATTCCGGAACACGCTGGCGTCATGGTTCACTAAGCCGACGTACTGATCCAAGTGCGTAAATACGTATTAAAATACGTAATGTGGTGCACAGAATCGGGCGGGTATCACATGCAGTAATTTTCTGGTTTGAACGGCAGGCTTACCCCAACAGATGTCCTGGGGGGCTGTATGACTAAAATTGAAAACATTGATCGCCGCACATTTTCGTTCTGTGCACCACTATACAGCAAGCTACCAAAGACAAAATTTTTCAAGCAGCGGTATGTAGTCAGCTTATTGGCCGCAGTGGTGGTCTCGTTTTCCGTAGGTCAGAGCTTTGCGGTAGAGGGACAATCGCCAGAAGTTGCATCGTCGATCCCAGCAGAAACTCCTGACGCGAAGGAACAGACTGCTGATAGAGCCGATGCGGTGAAGTCGGAGGAAATGTCGTACTATCTGTTGTCGCAGACCACGCGGAGCTTCCTTGAACTTCTTGCACGCGATGCGGATGTCCTTCTGCACATAGAAGACGGTGTAAGAGGCACGCTTACTCGTGCAAGGTTCGATGGTACAATCGAGAAGATACTGGATGATGTGACGCAAGCATCACAGCTTCAGTGGTTTGTGTTTGAGGATAAGTATTACGTTTCTCCGCGTCGGACAGCATCGACGCGCCTGACCAGGTTAGGCGATATATCCTACAGCACAGCGATGGATGCTCTTACCGACGCAGGGTTGGTTTTTGAGGATTTCCCGACCGCCTCAACGTCCAATGGCGCGTCAATCGCTATATCAGGACCACCGCGCTACATCGCCTACGCCGAGAGTGTGATTGAGGCAATTCCGTCACCTGTTGCCGCAGCAAGCCCTGCGCCACTTCCGCAGGCTGCAGAAGATTACATCGTCGTGCGCCGTGGCCTCGAGATAACGCGCGAACCCGTAGGTTATCGCTCGGACTACTGAGAGTTTTACGTAAGAGACACACACACACCTCACTGAATATTGGCCCAGTATTAAGTCAAGATTAAGGCAACCCGGTCAGCACAAGTGCAGACGCAGAAAGAAGGAGGCGGCACGATGACACGAATTGGTTCAGACAACTTTCTGTCTGCTGACGTCTTGGCTGAATTTCGACAGCAGCAGCGCGATGAGCGTCGGTCGGACACCTTTGCACACGAGGCTCGTTCTGCACATAAACGGGGCTCGTCAGCAGCTGCACCATCAACGTCGCGGCGGTCGGCCAGTGATGATATGGACCAACTGAGCCGCACGTTTGCGCCTGCAGTTAATGCTGTAGGTGAGGTTGAGAATGTAGGATCGGGCCGCCGTCGGCGCGTTGAGGTTACGCGAACCCGTGATGAGACGCCCCGAACAAGAGATGAAGTGCCGCGCACAAGGAATGAAGCTCCACGCGTACGAAACGAAAGTGATCAAATCTCCGACGCGGCGGATATTGAACAAGATGCTTCGGGTGGCACGCAAGCGCGCCGAACTGCGCCACGTCCGTTTCCGGGCATTGATCTAGCCAGAGTGGCCGCAACGCTAATTGACCAGTCTGCGGTGACAAATGCAGTTTCTGATCGAACACCATCTTTACAGGATCGCGCCGCATCTGAACCGAGCGCACCAATCACATCCGCAAGCCGTCCACGTGACGGTGCAGCAGAACCGTCGGCCGAATTATCCGCACCGACATCGAACACAGCAGCGTCCGAGGACGCCGCTCCAAATGGCCCCCGACAGGGGGGTCCGCAGCCGACAAGTTCCGGCTCGCAACCGGCGGAAGCATCCGCCGATCAAGGGCTGGTTTCGACCAGCACTACTGTAAGCCCCAATCCCGGGGATATTAACTCAAAGGAAAAGATCATGGGCGTAGCACCACCACAACTCGCAGGCGAAGCAGACAGCAGCCTCGGAGCTTCAGAAGCAAACCAGGAAGCGCTCGAAGGCCGGTTTCTGGATCTGTACGTTGCTCTGATGGAGAAGCAGGTCTCCTTCAAAGAAACGGTTGAGCCATTCAAGACCGACAACCAACTCGCCGGCAAAGGCTAACGCCTTTCTACGAAACTGGACAGGGCGCACACGCGCCCTGTTCTGCCCGTTCTGGAAGCATTATACGGGGATACTGCCGTGTTGAGAAAAGACCTCGCGCTTGTTGCGATCATGTGCACTATTTTGATGCTGATGATTGTCCCGCTGTCACAAACGCTCATGGACGTATTCCTTGCGCTCAATATCAGTATGGCGGTTTTGTTGCTCATGGTAGGTATCTATCTCAAGCATCCGTCCGACTTCTCTACCTTTCCCTCAGTAATCCTGATCGGTACGGCCTTTCGGCTTGCGCTGTCTATCGGTACAACGCGCCTGATCCTGTCTGAAGCAGATGCCGGCCAAATCGTCGAAACCTTTGGTGAGTTTGTCGTTGCAGGCAGTGTTGCCATCGGCCTCGTCATATTTCTTATCATCACTGTTGTGCAGTTTCTTGTGGTTACCAAAGGTGCCGAGCGTGTCGCTGAGGTTGGTGCACGTTTTGCATTGGACGCGTTGCCCGGCAAACAGATGAGTATTGATGCCGACATCCGCGCCGGCGCATTGGATCAAGAAGAGGGTGCCCTGAAGCGCAAACAGCTTGATCGGGACAGCCAGTTTTTTGGTGCCATGGACGGCGCCATGAAATTCGTGAAAGGCGATGCGATTGCGGGACTGATCATCATTGTTATCAACCTTATTGGTGGTATTGCAGTCGGCGTCAGCATTCACGGGTATGGCTTTTCCGAAGCTGTATCGGTCTATTCGTTGCTTACGATCGGGGATGGACTGGTTGCACAAATTCCTGCGCTTATGATGTCGCTGAGTGCTGGTGTTATCGTGACCCGAGCCGTTAACGCTGACAATGTTGACTTGGGCACCGATATTGTCAGCGAACTGGTGGCCGACCCACGGGTACCGGGTGTAGCTGCCGTTGTCGTACTTGCTATGGGGTTTATTCCCGGATTTCCAATGCTAGTTTTTGCAGGGGCTGCATCGGCCCTTGTCATGATCTGGTGGGTTATGAGCAGATCCATTCGCCTACGAGAAGCCGAAGAAATAGCTGCCGCAGAGGCGGTGACTGCGGCAGATGAAGCCGCTGCTGTTGCAGAAGCGCTGAAAGCAGAAGAAGCCAAGCAAGAGCCTGCGGCCGATGACGGTGTATCGCGCTCTGACCGGTTTCGTGTGTTGTTGCAACCGGGTGCGGGCGGGCTTGACCTACAAGCGTTACAAGCTTCGGTTGATCGTGCTTTCAAGCGCCTTTATCAGGTGCGCGGTATCAAGTTCCTTGCGGCAACGATTGAGACATCGACCACCGCGCCTGATGATGGCTGCCTTGTAGAGCTGGACGAGGTGCCAATCCATTCGATGGCAATACCGAATAATTGTATATTGGTCGCTGGAGGCCCCGAGATACTTGATCTTGTTGGTTGCGCCGAAGAGGATGCAGTCAAAGTAAGCTGGATCAGCTTTACGGGCTGGTGGCTGCCGGATCGTTTTACGGATGCGCTCCATAACCTGTCGATTGTGCTTCCGGTGGTCGAGGACCGCATGGCACAGCAAATTTATCGCCTGTATGAGCGTAATCTTGGCAGGCTTCTGTCTAAAAACGAGTTTGAGGGTTTTCTTGCGGACTCGCGCGCCGTCGATAGCGAGATGGTTGATCAGATTGAACAGCAGCTTGGACGCAACAATTTGATGCAGATTCTTCGCTATCTGGTAGAGGATGGTGTCCCGCTGCGTCCGATTCGCCTTTTGGTTGATTCACTGTCGCATTGGACTCACGTAAACGAAGGTCTTGGGCCGCTTATGATCGCTGAATGCATGCGCGGATCGATGAAGCGGCAGCTCTGCCACTCCATCGCTGGACCAAATGGCGTTCTGGGAGTTGCGATGGTGGACCCGCAGCTGGAAACACTTGCACGCAACGCGATTACAGAAGCTAAACGGACCGGACAGTCGAACATCATCGATGGTCTACTTTTCGACAATGACACGACCGATGAGGTGCTCCAGCAATTCCGTAATCTACAGATTGGCGAGGGGCAGGATTCCCATCAGCTTGCTGTCGTCGCATCGACTGACATCCGGCGCCGGTTGCGCAACTTTCTGACCACCAACAACATCCACCTGCCCGTCTTGGCCCCACATGAGATTTCGTCAGATGTGACGTGTTGCCCATTGGAAGTTATTGGCGGACCAGCCACCGTCAGTCGCGCGCGCGCGGAACCTGTAAGAAATCCGCGTCAGTCCGTTTAGCAGACCCGTCCAATAGCTTATTAGAATGATGTAAAGTATCCAGCTTCAGCCTGAGTAATCTTTTGGTGCGCTCATCGGTGAGTTGAAGGTGAGCCGCTGACGAATGTAGCTCAGAGATGCTTCAAAAATATTCGCGATAATTGAATACTGGTGCCGATTCTCGGCTCTGATCCGCGCCAGATATTTGCGTGACAGAGCGTGTACTCTCTACCGGAACAGTTAACGTGGAGCTTGCCCCTTAAAGATCTCGGACAGGCTTTGGGCCAGATGTTTGTAGAGTGGTTCGGGCACAGGATCGCCTTGGTCCACGCCGTTACATCCTGCAAGCATAATAGGATCATACCTTTCCGGAAATCCGTTTGTTCTCACTTTATCGCGAAGCTTTTCCACAGCATTTACGCCGCGCGCGATTGCTGTAATGCGAGGCAGAGGCGCGTGTTCGGGATGGTAGCGCATGGCAACCGCGTGATCTGCGATAAAGAAACACATATTCGCACGGTCCACGCCCAGTGACGTGCCGGCGCGCGTCGCCTTTCGTTGTTGGCGTTTGCGTTCTTTGCGAACCTCGGGAGAGCCCGCCTGTTCTTTGGTCTCTTTCTTGACCTCGGATTCAGTCATTTTCTGTTCTTCAAGGAAGAGAAATTTCTGCACCAGCATGTCTAAGCCAGCCGCAACCAGCATCAATACGATGATGATAAGGCTCAAAGTAAAGAGCAACCGGAACGCAACGTCTGGGATGCAATGATAGCCACACATTGCCAAATCAAGAATTTCACCACGCGAAAACCAGAACGTTAGGCCCACCGAGATCATCCAAAGGGAAATGCGAACTACCCCAGTTGCCGTCTCCAGCCATCCGCGTTTGCCATAAATCCGTTTGAAACCCTGCTGCGGTGATAACCGGTCAAGTTTTGGTACTATCGGTTTGACTGCAAATAGAAAGCCACCGTTAAACACAATGGTGATAACAATTGCAGTGCTGAGTGCGAGGCCCGCAACCGGCGCAAGGATCATCATCACGTTTATTGCAACAGAACGCCCCGAGATGTTCACGGCGTTTTCGATGGGCAGCTGCATGGCATCAAAGGCAATGCCAAAATTGTCGACCAAGAGCCCTACCGTTCTACCGAAAAGACCCCACAACAGCAGCAATGTAGCAGATGCGGCGACCATTGCAGCGGCGTCTGCAGCCTGCGCAACATTGCCTTCTTCGCGCTGTTTACTCAGCTTGCGTGCAGAGGCCGGTTTGTTCTTGGCTTCGCTAGACGAACTCACTCGAACAGCATCCGCATAACGTCGAACGACTCGTAGGCAGCCTCAAGATATCCTTCGGCGTTGCTTTGAAATAAAAACATTATTAGCGGAAGGGTGAGAAGCGTCATGAGGTTCTTGATAGGAAACGCCATCTCGTAGAAACCCATCCGCCGCCCGATCTTTGCGCCGCCGTAGCAAGCCATCTCGATGATGAACAACATAACAAGGAGCGGTCCTGCGACCTGAAATACAAGACGAAAAGTTGCGTCAAACATTTGCCCCACAATGATGTACGAAAAATTCGAGAGCGGCGGAAGAAATTCATCAACGGGCCAGATGAGATAGCTATCGTACATCAAACCAGTCATCAGTGCCCATCCCCCTGTTTGTGCAAACAAGAACAATCCGACCACGAGATACGCGAGGCCGAATGTGTGCAGCTGGCTTTGATCCGGCGCCTGAATGCCACTGTCGTTTTCGCCCCGGAAAGTATCCGTCAAAGCACCGGCGTATTGCATAATACGGAATGGTCCCGAAGCGATGACACCAATACCGAAACCGATGGCAAATTCTTTTGGCAGCATAAGTATGAGCGGGAGCTGATTTGCCTCTCGGGATAAAATCAGGGTAGCATCGAGGTTGGCCACGATGATGGGTGCGGACAATGGCAATGCTATTCCCATCTTCAACAGAGAAGACGAGCCAACCGCCCAAGAGAACGGAACGAAAGCATAGCTGAGGCCTAGGATGCGCAGGGCATTGAGCGCCAGCAAAAGGAACAGCGCTTCGAGCGGTGTCGATGTGATCGTGTCAAGTAAGCGGGATTCCATCCTACCTGTCCGAGACCGACGGAAAGCCCTCGAAAACCTCAATTGTGCTGTTCATAAGTGGTCCGGCTAACGCACCGCCGAACGACAGCAGGATCAGTGATATGACCGTGATCTTGAATGTTTGGCTAAGGGTCTGGTCCTGAACCTGTGTGATGGCCTGAAAGATGGATACCGTCAGGCCAACCAATGTCGCCGCGGCCAGTGGCACACCACCCAGCAATGCGGCGTTGAGCATGAATTGCACCAGCGTCGAAGAAAAGTCGATATCGTTCATATCATGACCCCCGGTTTATGCGGCATAGGTGAGCACCAATCCCTCAACAAGTTTTGACCAGCCATCGACGAAGACGAATGTTAGAAGTTTGAAAGGAACAGAGATAATGTTGGGTTGCACCATCTGCATACCCAACGCCATCAGAATGCCAGTGACAGCAAGGTCAATAGCGACGAAGGGCAGGTACAGCAGAAAACCGATTTCGAAAGCTTCGGTCAGCTGAGTAATCATGAAGGATGGCACTTGGATGATGAAGTCATCACCGGTCCCGACAAGGCCGGACCCTTCCCAAACGCGGTTAGAGACGGTGACGAAGAATGAGAGGTGTTCCGGCGAAGTGTGGCGCAGCAAAAACTCCTGGAACGGTTCGATCGCAGTTCTGGCTAGTGCGAACAATTCGTTTGGCGTTGCCCCTTCGATGTTCGCCTCGCTGATGGTGGCGGTCGCTTCGGTGAACACTGGCATTGAGACGAATATAGAAATGAACAGCGACAGGACCATAACGACAGTGTTTGCAGGCACCTGTTGTAAACCCAATGCGTTACGCACGATCATCAAAGTTACCGACACCTTAATGAAAGCGGTTAGGGACAAAATTGCCAGCAGAAAAAAGCTGCCGACAAATCCGATAATCAGCGGGGAGGTGAGTTCATCCATGTCAGTCTTGCTCGTGTACGCGAAAAGCCGGCGTGCCGGCCATATTGATGATCGTGCCTGCCATCTCGATGCCCTCGATCACCAATGTGGCGTTTCCTTCACGCCGCAGACCGAAAGGAAGCACGGACCCCTCACCAAATTCCTGAACCTCAAGCAAAGGCAATTCAGTACTATCGAGGCGTATGTAGAACGCGACGTCGCCCGAAGACGTCCGAAGCTTAGGTGTCGCATCTGGCGTATTGCTTAACGCATAACCGCCATCGGTGGTGCGCAGTGGTGCTGTAAAACGCCCATCAAGCAACAGGCGGAAATGTGAGCTGTTGAAGGCTGGATCAAGCGACAGCACATCATCGGCCGCCAAATCGTATATATCCTCTGTGCCGATCACCATCGTCTGGGTGCAAAGACAAAGCTCGCAGGTTTCTGCATCAAGTGGGCTGTGAATGATTTCCGGCGATTGGTCCGCAATTTGGCGCGCAAGCGCATCAAGAATATCCACCGGACCTGTGAACAACACCGGGATAGGGGCCTTGTCAGGATAAACAAGATCAAAGGCCAGATCATGCTCGGGCGGCATCACATCCGCGACAATAGAGGCGATCCTCAATGCTCGGGATAGTGAAGTTTCCAATCGTGATAGTGGCTCTGACAATAAATGCTCAAGAACCAGCGCCGTTGTTTGAGCCGTTAGATCGCTCAGCAAATCGCCTTGATAATTGCCGCTCAGCACCGCACCGACACCCTCACGGGGTAGATGCAATATGACCACGGACCCTGCTTCAAAGTCGGGTGTGGTTTGGTCGGTAATATCAGGCATCTGTGCGACCAGCACTTTTACGCTGTACCAACTGGCCCGCGCGTCAGCTTGGGCTGTGCGTGACATCAGCTTTGCCGTGGTCGCGCCAAGCAGGAGATCTATTTCGATGCGCCGTTCGGCAAGCTCACTGAGCGCGTTGCCTACACGGTTGTTAACCGCAGCTTTGCGCATTTTCAGATAGCTGGCCCAGCTGTTGCTGACGACTTCAGATGTGCGGGCGGTATCATCAAGCATTGTCATTATCCCCAAAAGCCAGTGCGCCAAGTTCGTTTGCCAGGTCGTCATCACGCAGTTCTGCGCGGCGCGCAGCCGTGCGTTTTTCCCCTAAAGCGAGCGTATCGATGGCATTGCTTGCGCGGCGCGCACGCAGCAGATGCTGAACAGCCGCGCGGCTGTCCTCAAGACGGTCTTCAAAGTCGGCCTCGCGCCGGGCCACCGCACGATTTGCCCGGCCTTCGTCACGGCGGGACTGGCGCAGAGCGGTCGTAATGTGTGCAAATCGACTTCCGGGGTCGCTAAGCGGGTTATCGTTTGATAGTGCCTCATCACGGCGCCGTTGGCCGTCAACCTGTGCAAAAGTGGCGTGAGTCCGCGCACGGGCAATGGCACCTTCCGCTATGACACACGCAGCATCAGCCTGCTGCGCTACCAAAGTTCCAATCCGTTCGCGCAAGGCGCGGATGCGAGCCAGCTCTCCGATGCGGGATGCGCGTGTACTCATGACAGGGCATCCACAACAAGGCGGTACCCGGCATCACGAATTGTGACTGGCTCTGACAAATCCTGACGGAACGCTTCTTGTAGCAGCGGTACTTTCTCAACCGCCTCATCAGCAAGCAAATCGACACCGGGCTTATATTCGCCTACCTCGACAAGCAGGCGGATGTCTTCGTACTTCGCCATAAGCGCGCGCGCCTTGCGGGAGGTCTGTACGACCTGCGCAGAAGCGACAGAGGTCATCAGGCGCGACAAGCTGCGGCGCGGATCAATGGCTGGATAATGACCGGCATCCGCAAGGTCCTGACTAAGGGTGATGTGACCGTCGGTCAGTGACTTCACCTCTTCGGCAATTGGATCGCCCTCACCATCGCCTTCCTGAAGCACAGTATACAGAGCCGTAATTGATCCTTGAGGGGATGTGCCAGCACGCTCGATCAACTCGGGCAACGCAGGATAGACAGAGGCAGGGTAGCCGCGCCGTGTTGGCGCTTCGCCTGTAGCAAGCCCGATCTCACGCAAGGCGCGTGCCACCCGTGTCAGGCTGTCGAGGATCAGCAGTACGTCTTTCCCCTGATCCCGAAAGCCTTCAGCCACAGCGGTTGCTGTATGGGCCGCATAGAGCCGCTCGATTGCCGGTCTGTCGGATGTGGAAGCGACAACGATAACCTGACTGCGCTTTTCTGCAGGGAGGTCCCGTTCCAGAAATTCGCGTACCTCGCGTCCCCGTTCACCGACAAGGCCGATCACGATCACCTCTGCGTCGGTATTGCGCGCAATGGCGGCGATCAGGGTTGATTTGCCCGTGCCGGGTGATCCAAATATGCCGACACGCTGCCCACGGCCAAGAGTGGTCATTGAGTCGATGACGTGTATTCCGGTTGAAAGAGCCGTATTGATTAGTGGACGGCCCATCGGATCGGGGGCAGCGGCGCGCAAAGGACGAAAAATAGCGTCCGGGCCAGCAGCACGGGCAAGCGCGTCACTGAACGGATCAACTAAATCGCGACCTAGTCCATCCAGAACACGACCTAGCAAATGGGCACCCACAGCGATCCGCGGTGTCACATCGAGTGGCCTCACAAGCGCGCCGGCAACGATACCGCGCATTGAGCCGTAGGGCATCAGCATGCCGCCGGTTTCAGTTAAGGCGGCCACATCGGCCAGCAGTGGCTCGGCGCCAGCGGGTCGCATAATGGCGCATGTTTGGCCAAGTGCAAGACCAGCCATTTCAACGGCGATTGCCATCCCGCGCAACCCCGATACCGTACCACATATTGGCCGTGTAGGCGCGTGCTTCAAGCTGCCCGAGAGCGCATCGAAAACAGAACGCGGATCAGAGAAGGTGTGATCCAGCATCAGATGCTTTCCACTCCTTCGTTCAGAATTTTTCGCAACGCATCAAGTTGTACGCTAAAGCCAACATCGCGTGTCTCACCCGGGGCGCGCAAAAGCAGTGTGCCTTCCTCCAACCCCGTCTGTGGAACTACACGCTGCACCGCGTCCAAACGCGGCGTGGCATTCGCGACCAATTCACGGCAAATGTCATATTCTGCAGGCGAAACATGCAAGCTGAACTGCCAACGTGTGCCGAAATCCTTAATGCCAGTAACGATTAACTGCTCAAGAAGTGTGTCACGGTCAATGTCGCCCACAACTTTTTCTACGGCCTCTATCACCAGGTCGACGATCCAGTTCTGCATTGAAGCATAGTCATGTTGAAGCGTGGCAATTTGCTCCAGTGCGAGGCGGGCGATGTCCGGCTCTAACTCATGTTGCTTGGCGGTAACAAATTTCTCTAGGGTGCTTTCAGCCTGCGCAATCGTGCGTTCTTCCAGCGTTCTGTTGGCTTCGATGGCCGCAGCATTCATAGCGGCGATTTCTATCTTCGCTTGCTCAATCAGGCCCGCAGCCTCGGCACGGGCAGTTGTGACAATATCATGCGCTGCTATCCGGCGGTTCGCTTCAGCTGCTGACACCCTGACTGCGCGCAGTGGAACGTTCACGATGCGCCCTCCGATAGAACCAGTGCAGAAATGGCGGTACGGAATAAATCAGTACGCTTGGTGTCGAAAGTCGGGTCACGGCCATGTATTGGCTTAGCCGGAAGAAAATGGCGCGCGCGGTGAACAATTGCGGCGGGTAATGTATCAATC
>JBATTJ010000042.1:0-33355 GCA_049670485.1 Sulfitobacter sp. | reverse complement strand
CCTTCGTACTCTACCGTATCGACGATGTCGTGCAGTACCGTCAGGCTGTCGGCTCTGGTGGCGAGGCCCGCGCGGCCAACGACCTCAGCGGTATTCTCGAATCGCAAATTCGTGCGGTGCTGGGTTCGCAGGGTGTGACATCCAACACCATCTTGTCGCCAGAACGGTCTGCACTGATGGACCAGATCCGCAACCGCACCGACGCGCGTGCCAATGCGCTGGGCCTCGAGGTTGTGGATGTGCGCCTGCGCCAGACAAACCTGCCGGAGCAGAACTTTGATGCGACATTGCAGCGGATGATTGCGGAACGGGAGCGTGAAGCAACGGATGAACGCGCGCGTGGTCGTGAGGCTGCCCAACGTGTGACTGCCCTTGCGGATCGTACCTTTGAAGAGATCATTTCCGAAGCACGCCGTGATGCACGCATCATCGAAGGTGAAGCAGACGCCGAGCGGAACCGCATCTTTGCCGATGCCTATTCCAAGGATGCAGAGTTCTTTGAATTCTACCGCTCGCTTGCCGCCTACGAAGAAGCCCTCAAAGGCAGCAACTCCCAGATGGTCATGTCGCCCGATAGTGAATTCTTCAACTATCTGCGCTCGGATCAGGGGTCACGCTCCGTCGAGGGTGAGCGCAACTAGACGCTCTTAGACAGAATTACGAAAGGGGCCACACGCAAGTGTTGGCCCCTTTTTTATGCTCAAACGTCTTTGTGCAGCATCACGATGTGGCGGTGTCGATCGCCAAGGCCAGTGTGTCGACGATGATGTCGATCTCCTCTGGCGTTGAGGTGAAGCACGGCGCGAGCAAAACATGATCGCCTGCTGTGCCATCCGCGCAGCCCTGCGCCGGGTAGCATATCATACCGGCCTGCATGGCAGCCTGCTGCACCTTGCCCGCAACATTGCGCGTCACGTCAAAGGGCGCTTTGGTTGCGCGGTCCGCAACAAATTCGGTGGTCCAGAACAGGCCGCGCCCGCGAATGTCACCCACATAGGGGTGCTGGCCCAGCCGCAACTTTAAACCTGCCTCCAGCTGCGCGCCGCGCTCCTTCACGGCGTTCAGAAGACTACGATCATCAATCTCGCGCATCACAGCCATGGCACCCGCAGTCGCGACCGCGTGGCTCATATACGTGTGCCCGTTCCATAGCTTTCCTGATCCTGCAACAATCGCATCACATATTTTCTGCGAGGCCATGACAGCCGCGATAGGCTGGTATCCGGCACCAAGTCCCTTGGCCATTGTGGTGATATCAGCAGCAATCCCTTCTTGCTCGAGCGCGAAAAGCGATCCGGTACGGCCCATGCCACACATGACCTCGTCGGCGATATAGAGCACACCGTGGGTGTCACAAATCTCGCGGATGCGCTTGAAATACCCCTCGGGTGGTGGTTGCGTGCCAAGCGACGCACCCACCACAGGCTCCGCGACAAAGGCGCAGACGGAGTGAGCACCTAGCTCGAGGATTTTCGCCTCCAGCTGATTGGCCAGGCGAAGGCCGAAGGCTTCGTTTGTCTCGTCCGCAAGCTGGAGCCGGTAATTATATGTTGTATCAATATGATGGGTCTCGATGAGGAGGGGTGCAAAGGGCGCGCGCCGACCTGCATGGCCACTGACAGCCAGTGCGCCAAGGGTGTTGCCGTGATACGATGGCGCGCGGGCAATGACATGCGCGCGGTCGGTATCGCCACGCTCCACATGATACTGCCGCGCAAGCTTCAACGCGGCTTCCATCGCCTCCGACCCGCTGCCCAGATACATCACACGGCCCTCGCCAGTGCCTTCAGGCGCGCGGGCGATCAGATAGTCGGATAAATCTTCGGCCCATTGGTTTGTGAACAGGCCGGTATGCGCAAAGGCAAGCGTGTTGACCTGCGCACAGATCGCCGCACGAACCGCAGCATTGTCATGGCCAAGCGAGGAAACCGCAGCGCCGCCACACGCATCAAGGTACCGTTTACCACTGTCGTCAATGAGGTAGGCACCACTGCCCGCGACAATGCTGGGCTGGGTTGCGGTCAGACTGCGGCGAAGAACGTGGCTCATGACGGGGGTATTCCTGTGTAATAACGGTGCCCCAGCCCTATCATGTACGCGCCAAGACGTCGCATGAATTCAAAACACTGCCGGATATGTTGTCACGGGATCGTTAACAGCCGTTGAAATCGCCATGATACGGCACATCTTTTATATTGCGAACAGGGGGCACAGGTTGCACTCTGCTCATCGTACAACGCCCCACGTGGGCAAGATGTCTATCAGGAGACAACATATGCAACCAAAAGCGGTCGCCCGGACACAATCCACCTCATTCCCCGCAGCCCTGCGCCTTGCCCTGATCGGGCTTATGGCGCTCAGCCTCGTTATTTTGCAGACCGTCATGGCCTATGCAAAACCAGAAAGCCTTGCACCGCTGGCCGAGAAGATCAGCCCGTCTGTGGTCAATATCACCACATCGACACTGGTCGAAGGACGCACCGGGCCACGGGGCATCGTGCCCGAAGGATCGCCGTTCGAGGATTTCTTTCGTGAGTTTCAGGACCGCAACCGCGGTGATGACGATACCGATACACCGACACCGCGCCGTTCTTCCGCACTTGGATCGGGATTCGTCATTTCCGAGGATGGCTATGTCGTCACAAACAACCACGTGATTGAAGGCGCGGACGAGATTACAATCGAGTTCTTCTCCGGTGAAGAATTGATTGCCGAGGTTATCGGCACCGACCCTAATACCGATATCGCCCTTTTGAAGGTCAAAGCAGACGCGCCGCTGCCTTTCGTGTCATTTGGAGATAGCGATGCCGCCCGCGTGGGTGACTGGGTTATTGCAATGGGCAACCCGCTGGGACAGGGATTTTCCGTCTCCGCCGGTATCGTGAGTGCACGCAACCGTGCGCTGTCAGGTACCTACGATGATTATATTCAGACCGATGCCGCCATTAACCGTGGCAACTCCGGTGGGCCGTTGTTTGACATGGATGGCAATGTCATCGGTGTGAACACTGCGATCCTGTCGCCCAACGGCGGCTCTATCGGGATCGGCTTTTCCATGGCGGCAAACGTAGTGACACGTGTTGTTGACCAGCTTCAGGAATTCGGTGAAACCCGCCGTGGCTGGCTTGGTGTGCGCATTCAGGATGTGACACAGGATGTGGCCGACGCGATGGGTCTTGAGGATGCAACAGGTGCGTTGATCACCGATGTTCCCGATGGTCCGGCAAAAGATGCAGGGCTTGAGACTGGTGATGTGATCTTGTCCTTTGACGGTGTGAACGTCGCGGATACACGCGGTCTGGTACGTCAGGTCGGCAACAGCCCTGTGGGTGCCACGGTCCGTGTGACCGTCCTGCGCGAAGGCAACAGCGAAACGATCCCGGTCGTGCTGGGCCGCCGTGAAGACGCAAACGACGAAGCGACGCCCGAGGCCGAAGAAGAGTCTGAGGCACCTGCTGCTCCGGAAGTGTCGTCTATGTTGGGTCTGACCATCACGCCCCTTACCGACGAACTGCGTGAAGAGCTGGCTGCTGGTGACAGCACAGAAGGTCTGGCTGTCACGAATGTCGAAGAAGGCTCCGAAGCGTTCGAAAAAGGTCTGCGTGCAGGTGATATCATTACCGAGGCAGGCCAAGAAAAAGTCACTTCCGTGGCTGACCTGACTGGCCGTATCGAAGCGGCACGGGATGCGGGGCGCAAGTCCCTGCTGCTGCTGATCCGTCGTGCCGGTGATCCACGTTTTGTCGCACTGACGCTTGACGACGAATAAAATTCGGACAGTGAAAAACGAAAGGCGCTCCTTCGGGGGCGCCTTTTTTGTTTGTATGCGTCGCTAGACTAGGGGCGCCGCCGCCTTTTTATCTCTGACGCGGTGCTGCCACGATACCCAACTCGCGGGCCATCTCGATCGACAAAACATCGCTGGGAAGCCCGTCAGCAGTTTGTACGGCGAGGACCGCACTGCGCGTGGCCGCATCAAGATTGCCGGTGATCGGGCCACTATATTGACCGCGTGCTTGTAAGGCCCGCTGCAGGGTTGAGACGAATTCCACAGTAAACAGCGGCGGGCAGGGGATTTCGAACCAACGGTCCATGCGTGGTGTCACAATTCGTTGGCGGCTTTCCGCGCGGGTCACGGGCAGGGTTGCGATGGTGCCATCGGAGTTGACCTTGGCCGGTGTGACGATAACCTGTTCGGTCACCGTCTCGATCACTGCAGGCGTTGGAATTTTACCCCAGCATGTGCCCGCTGCCGCGCCCGGAGGGGCAAGGCCGTTGCCCGACACGACACCGTTTTGGGACACTGTCTGGCCTTGCGCACACGCGCTCAGCATTACTGCTCCCAAGAGGGCGGCCCGCACCGTCAGCTTTATGCGAAGTATATCCACTGTCACCATCATCAGACGCTTCTTTATGACGCGAACCTATCGCTTTTTCCACGTCCTGCAAACAAGTGAGATAGCTTCTCAGCCGATCTGTCACAAAGGGGCTGGTGTGCGGGTGAGGGCTTGCGTAAAAAGGGAAAAATCACTTGGAAAAGGGCAGATTACATGGCCAAGATTACCTATGTCGAACACAACGGAACCGAGCATGTCGTCGAGGTTGCCAATGGCCTGACGGTCATGGAAGGCGCACGCGACAACAACATTCCGGGCATCGAAGCCGATTGCGGCGGGGCCTGCGCATGCTCGACCTGCCATGTCTATGTGGACGCGGCATGGGTGGAAAAACTGCCCGCCAAGGACGACATGGAAGAAGACATGCTCGACTTTGCCTACCAGCCTGATCCCGCAACATCGCGTCTGACCTGCCAACTTAAGGTCAGCGATGCGTTGGACGGCCTCAAAGTCAAAATGCCCGAAAAGCAAATCTGATGCGGGCGGGCGCGCGGCGTCTGGCGGTGCGAAAGCAGTGCCGCCCCGCGCGCCGCATGCAGCGGCTGGTTCGTATGGCGCTGGTGGTGCTGGTGTCGGTCACCGCAGTTGGCCCCGCAGTCGCGCAGGATATCACTGCCGCGCGCTATACCGAGCCTACAACGCGCTACGCGCATGGCGTGTTGGGCGATGCGGTTGAGCATGGTGCACTTGAACTGATACTCGACAACGGCGCGGCTCCGATCACACTTCGCCTGCCGCTTGAGCGGGTGTTTGAGGATACCGCCCCGCGTGTGGTCGATGTGGACGGCGATGGTCGTGCAGAGGTCGTGGTGGTGGAAAGCCATCAGGACCAAGGCGCGCGTCTTGCCATTTACAACACTGCCGGACTGATAGCCGCGACCCCCTACATCGGACAACGCAACCGCTGGCTTGCGCCTGTTGCTGTGGCCGATCTGGATGGGGATGGCTTGGTCGAGCTTTCTTATATCGACCGGCCCCATCTGGCGAAAATCCTGCGGGTGTGGCGGTTTGAGGCAGGCGCGCTGACCGAGGTGGCCACCGCACCTGATCTGACGAACCACCGCATCGGAGAGCGTGACATCGCAGGGGGGGTGCGGACTTGCGGCACCGGTCCCGAGATGATCGTGGCGCGCGGCGATTGGTCCAAGCTGATTGCGGTGAAATTCAACGGCACATCCCTGAGCCTGCGTGAGATCGGCCCGCATGAGGGACGCGTCAGCTTTGCCCGTGCGTTTGTATGCGACTAAAGGCAGCCTCATGGGGCGTGATTGCGGCGCTATTCGCCCTGCCGATACACGCGCAGGAACAACTCACCCCTGACGGCTTTCTTGATCTGGCGACGGGTCGGACCCTCACTTTTTCAAGTGTGATCAGCGGGGGCACTGTTGGGATAGAGCAATTCATCCGCCGCGATCTGTCGGTTTGGGCGGATGACAGCGGCCGCTGCGCCTATGGCCGGATTGAAGTGCGCGGACCCTTGCTGTGCTTTATCTACGAGGACGCGCCCGATCCAGATAACTGCTGGATACCGTTTTTGGACGATGGCGCACTGCTGGTGCTGTCCCAACGCACGACCGAAGTGCAGCGCATCAGCGAGGTTGCCGATACGCCGATATCTTGCGAAGGGGCCCCAATTTCATGACGCGCGTGCTTTGCGCTCAGCTCAGCGCACGCCACCCGATATCACGGCGGCAGAACCCCTCGGGCCAATCCACTGCATCCACCATTGTATAAGCGCGCTGCTGCGCCTCCTCCAACGTGTCGCCACGTGCCGTCGCACTAAGCACGCGGCCCCCGTTTGCGACGACATCACCATCCCGCGTCGCAGTGCCTGCATGAAACATCATCTGGCTGCTGGTTTCGGGCAGATCATCCAGTCCACCGATCACTGTGCCCTTTGAATAAGCGCCGGGGTATCCGTGTGCTGCCATCACCACAGTAAGGGCATGATCCTGCGCCCAGTTCACCTTCATTTCTGCCAGACGCCCCTCGGATGCGGCATGCATCAGGTCAAGGATTTGCGCACCCAGCCGCATCATCAACACCTGACATTCTGGATCGCCAAAGCGGACATTGTATTCCACCAATCGGGGCGCTCCATTCTCGATCATCAGGCCGGCGTAAAGCACGCCTTGATAGGGTGTGCCCCGCTTGGCCATCTCTGCGATGCAGGGCCGGATGATTTGCGCCATCGCGCGCTCCGCAATCTCTTCTGTCAGAACCGGCGCGGGGGAGTAGGCACCCATGCCACCGGTGTTGGGGCCCGTATCGCCGTCGCCCACGCGCTTGTGATCCTGCGCGGTGCCGATGGGCAGCACATCCTTGCCGTCACATAGTATGAAAAAGGACGCTTCCTCCCCCTCCATGAACTCCTCAATGACGACTTCGGCACCGGCCGCGCCAAATTCACCGCCGAACATATCGTCAATCGCGGCTTCGGCCTCTGGCAGGGTTTGCGCAATAATAACGCCCTTTCCGGCGGCCAACCCGTCGGCTTTGATCACAATTGGCGCACCTTGGGCCTGCACATATGCTTTGGCGGCCGCCGCATCGGTAAAGTGACCATAAGCAGCGGTCGGCGCGTTGCACGCTGCGCAAATCTCTTTGGTGAACGCTTTGGATGCCTCCAACTCTGCAGCAGCCTGAGAGGGTCCGAAGACCAGCACACCCGCCTCGCGCAACCTGTCTGTGACACCATTGGCGAGCGGCGCCTCGGGCCCGACGATAACGAAATCCACGTTATTGCGCTCGACAAACTGCATGACCGTGCCGCCATCGTTGATGTCGATGCTGGCGCAATCCGCGATCTGTGCGATGCCTGCATTGCCGGGTGCCACGATCAGCTTGTCGCATTTGGGGTTCTGCAAAACCGCCCATGCCAGACTATGCTCGCGCCCGCCGCTACCGAGGATCAGAATATTCATGGCGCACACTCCCTTGGCCTTGGTTGTCAGGCGTTTTAGGGTGGGTATTCCAGTTGTACAAGGATGCACCGATGGATCTGTTCGATGATGGCCCCGACGAGACGCCTGCAGGCGATAACAGTCCCGAATATACCGTGGGTGAGCTGTCGGGTGCGATCAAGCGGGTGATCGAAAATGAATTCGGCCATGTGCGCCTGCGGGCCGAGGTGGGCCGCGTGAGCCTGCCACGCTCCGGCCATGTCTATCTCGATCTCAAGGACGACAAGGCCGTGATGGCGGGCATTATCTGGAAAGGTGTGGCTTCACACCTTGATACCATGCCCGAGGAGGGGATGGAGGTCATTGTCACGGGCCGCATCACGACCTTTCCGGGTCAGTCGAAATACCAGATCATCATCGAAGACATCAAGCCTGCAGGCATGGGTGCCCTCATGGCCGTGCTCGAAAAGCGCAAAGCGGCACTTGCTGCCGAAGGTCTATTCGATCCCGCCCGCAAACAATCGCTGCCCTATCTGCCCGAAATTATCGGTGTGGTGACATCGCCGTCAGGGGCGGTGATTCGCGATATCCTGCACCGTTTAAGGGACCGCTTTCCGCGCAAGGTGCTGATCTGGCCCGTTGCTGTTCAGGGTGCCAAATGCGCATCCGAAGTGGCGCGCGCCATTGCGGGTTTCAACCGGCTGACACGGGGGGGCGCGATGCCCCGCCCGGATCTGATCATCGTCGCGAGGGGCGGTGGTTCGGTCGAGGATCTGTGGGGCTTCAACGAAGAGGTGGTGGTGCGTGCAGCGGTGGCCTCCGAGATTCCGCTGATTTCGGCTGTGGGACACGAGACGGACACAACGCTCATTGATTTTGCTTCTGACAAACGCGCACCTACCCCCACTGCGGCAGCGGAATTGGCAGTGCCGGTCCGGCTCGAACTGCTGGCTTATCTCGATCAACAACACGCCCGTCTCAGCCGCGCGCTGAGCCAAGGGCTGGTGAACCGTGGTCAACGCCTGCGCGATATGTCGCGTGCGCTGCCCCGCCCCGACAGCCTGCTCGACACTCCGCGACAACGTCTCGACCGTGCAGGCGACCGCATCGGGCATGCCGCCGCATCTTTTGTATTGCCTGCCCGCCAAAGGCATGAGCGCGCGGCCCTCCGCCTTGATCCCGCCCTCAATGCAGGGGTGCAAACACGCAAAATGCGGCTTTCCGACCTGTCGGGTGCCCTGCGCCCCGCCACGCTGCGCAACCGTCTGGCCCAAGATCACGCGCGCTTGTTGCGCGTCTCAACCCGTCTCGTGCCCGCATTCGACCGTGAACGCGCATTGCAACAGGCACGCTACCTGCGCACCAGCAAAGCACTTTCCGATGTGGGCCAGCGACAGGTCAATACTTGGCAAACCCGCATTGCCACGGCCGAGCGTTTGCGCCGCACGATGGGCTATGAAGCAACGCTCGAGCGTGGATTTGCCGTCGTGCGCAGCGCCGGACAGCTTGTGACATCAAGCCAAACCGCGAAGAATAAGACCAATCTCGAAATCCAGTTTGCCGATGGCAAGCTACAGGTCAAACCTAAATCCTGACCCCGTATTTTTTCTGGCCGGAAATACTCCGGGGGAGGTCTTGTCCCCTAAGGACAAGATCGGGGGCAGCGCCCCAATTGTACGCCATAAAACGCGTCAAACCCCGATGCGCGGCCCCAAACACAGCAACTCTTCCGTGCTTTCGGTGGCCTCATATAAGGGCGAAAGTGCCGGATCGTTCTCGAACCGCGCAATCAATCCGCGTGGCCCTTGCTCAAAACTCCAGCATTGCGGATCAAGGCGGTCTTCATAGACAAAACAGATAAGCCCGTCTTCCTCATACCATGATCCGTCCTTGCACATCCCGTCCAGAAACGACCAGCGGACGCGCCGGTTGGGCAGATAAATTTCAGCGCCATATGGCTCTGACGTATTGCCATAATACAGGGTTTTACCACGGGTATAATCGTCGAATTCCTGCGCGGTCATGGTGGATTGCGCCGCTGCGGGCAGGGCGGTGAGCAAGAGTAGGATTAGGGTCAATATTCTCATAATCCAACCTTGCCAGATACCGGACCGATGGACCAGAGCCCGCCCGCGTTTCCGATGCGCCTCAGCGTGCGCCCGCCCACCGCGCAAAGGGCTGCTGAATTGTCGCTTTTCGCCTCAACGCGGGCCTTGCGCTTTGGTACACCTGCGCAAGGAATGAGGAGACCCTTGATATGGCGCTGGACACACAGAAAAACGGACCGGACAAGGGTGTCTGGAAATCTGGTAAAGGCAAGGGCCGCCACCATACAAAGGGGCGCCAGCTTGAGGATAAGGCGTGGGGCGAAGTGCGCGATCTGCTGGGGGCAGAGCCGCGTGATCGTGACCTGCTGATCGAGCATCTGCACCTCATTCAGGATAAATTCGGCCATCTTTCCGCAGCACACCTGCGTGCGCTGGCCGAAGAGATGCGGCTGAGCATGGCGGAAATCTATGAGGTCGCGACCTTCTACGCCCATTTTGATGTGGTGAAAGAAGGGGAGGCCCCGCCACCTGCGTTGACCATTCGGGTTTGCGATTCGCTCAGCTGTGAGTTGGCAGGCGCACAAGCGTTGAAAGCCGCGCTTGAGGATGGTCTTGATGCCAGCGAAGTACGCGTTCTGCGCGCGCCTTGCATGGGCCGGTGCGACACCGCGCCTGTTCTGGAACTGGGCCATGCGCATATCGACAATGCGACGGTCGAAAAAGTACATGCCGCGATTGCAGCGGGCGGCACCCACGCCAAAATTCCCGACTATGAGACCTATGCCCAATACGCCGAAACAGGCGGGTACAGCACGCTACAAGGCTTCCGCGATGGCGGTGACTGGGAGGCAGTACAGGAGAAAGTGCTGTCCTCAGGCCTGCGCGGCTTGGGCGGTGCGGGTTTTCCATCGGGCAAGAAGTGGGGCTTTGTGCGCGCAAACGAGGGGCTGCGCTATCTCGCCGTGAACGGAGATGAGGGGGAGCCCGGCACATTCAAGGACCGCTATTACCTTGAGCGCGTGCCGCATCTGTTTTTGGAAGGCATGTTGATCGCTGCCTGGGCTGTTGAGGCGGATCGCGCCTATATCTACATGCGCGACGAATACCCCGCCGTTCTCGAAATCCTCGCCCGTGAGATTGCGGCGTTGGAGGATGCGGGCGTTGTTCCCGCAGGCTATATCGAGCTGCGGCGCGGGGCAGGTGCCTATATCTGCGGCGAAGAATCCGCGATGATCGAGAGCATTGAGGGCAAGCGCGGCATCCCGCGCCACCGTCCTCCGTTCGTCGCTCAAGTTGGCATTTTTGGTCGTCCAACGCTTGTCCATAATGTCGAAACTCTGCACTGGGTCGCGCGAATTTGTCGCGAAGGGCCGCAAATCCTGTCGGATGTCACACATAACGACCGCGTAGGTTTGCGCAGCTATTCCGTCTCGGGGCGCGTAGCGCAAGCGGGTGTTTATCTGCTGCCCGCAGGTTCGACTATTACCGACATTATCGCGGCTGCGGGCGGCATGGCAGCAGGTCATACATTCAAAGCCTATCAGCCCGGTGGGCCGTCGTCGGGACTGCTGCCTGCGCATATGGATGACATTCCGCTGGATTTTGACACGCTGCAACCGCACGGCAGCTTTATCGGCTCCGCCGCTGTCGTGGTGTTGTCAGATGTGGACCGTGTGCGCGATGCTGCCCTCAATATGCTGCGGTTTTTCGAAGACGAAAGCTGTGGTCAATGCACGCCGTGTCGTGTCGGATGCGGTAAGGCAGTGCAGCTGATGCAGGCGGATAAATGGGATCAGGGACTGCTTGAGGAGCTGTCGCAGACGATGTTCGATGCGTCGATCTGTGGCCTGGGACAGGCCGCCCCGAACCCCATTCGTCTCACAATGAAGCATTTCCCCGACGAGATCTGATGCTGTATGCACAGCTCATCCAGTGGGTGAGCTGTGGTTTATAGTGCGCTGAAAAATATCTATTTATTCTCAACCACAAGGCAAGCGCATTGCTGCTGTCTGAGGCTTGCGCACAGGTTTTGCGCATCGCGCCTGTCCTCACGGCCGATGCGCGCAAAGTAAAAACCGGTTCGTCCTGACACGCAGTTTTTCACGAAGATCAGATCGAGTTTTTCTTGTGTAACCTGTGCGCGGCAACTCCCGGTTCGGCTACGTATTTTTGTGCGTGCGGCCTCTTTTGTCGTTCCGAACCCAAGCTGTACACCCCAGCGTTTGATCGCAGGCTCTGGCCGGACCGGTCGTTTGACCGGCGTAAGCGCGCGGTTGCGCGCCATTGCGGTACAGGCGGGATAAAACGGTTTATCCGGCGAAAGGCTGAAATCATGCGCCGCGGGCGGGGTGTCACGCCAAGCTTGTGCGCTCAGGCCGGTGACGATGGGAACATAGTTGACTGTTTCCTGCGCCAACCCTTTACCTTCAATAAACCCTGCCGCGCGGCCCTCGCCGCCATTATAGCCCACCGCAGCCAATCCTTCATTGCCATAGCGCATGACCATCTCGGCAAGGTAATGCGCGGAATGCTCAAGTGCGTCGGCGGCGTTGTAGGGGTCTTTAAGACCGCGCAGACGGGCGGTAGAGGGGATGAACTGCGCAATCCCCCGCGCGTTTGCAGGGCTGAGGGCGTTGGGGTCAAAGCGGCTTTCTTGCCAGATGAGCCGCGCGAAAAAACCCACGTCCAGATCATGGCGATCCGCGAAAACCTCGATGGCAGAGCAGGTGTCATGCACAAAATGCGCTTCGCGGATGCAATGGGCATGGCCCCATTTGCCACTGCTGCACTGCAGTGCGCGGGGATCGGCATGGGCGGTAGAGGCCAGAAAGACCGCGAGAAAGAGCAGGATAAAGTGCATGACGCTTTGGTGGCGCGACCTACGCATGTTGTCAATCGCGCGCCCTTCCATCCGGTGGCCCAAGGAGCTAGATCATGGGAGACACCCAAGCCGGAGACCTTCACACGTGGCGTTTTTCAAAAAGCTCAAAGACCGTCTGTTCAATTCGTCGTCCAAAATCGACGAAGGGTTGGAGGCGATTGTCGGTGAAGGCGCGGAGCAGGAGATGACTGACGCTGTCCCTACCGTAGATGCGGAAGCCCAGTACCGAGAGACGGTTGAACGAGAGGCTCGCGACGCAGCGCAACAAGATGCTGAGCGCGCGGCAGACAACGCGCGTCAAGAAGAAGAACTGGCGGAGCAAAAGGCCAAAGCCGAGCGCGCAGCGGATAAGGCCCGCGAAGACGCAAAGGCAGCAGAGCGAGAGGCAGAGCGCGCGGCGCAAGAGGCAAAGGCCGATCTTGAAGCACGCCAAGAGCGCAGCACTCCCGAGCCAAAGCGCCCCGCGCCAATTCCGGTAACGCCCATCCTCGACGCGCCAACACCGACGCCCGAGCCCGTGCCAAAACGCGGCATTTTGGGCCGTCTCATGGGGCGTGGCGGTGAGGCCGCTGCGGCCCCGCGCCGTGTGCTTGATGACGCGATGCTGGAGCAATTGGAGGAGTTGCTGATCTCGGCAGACATGGGCGTGGATACGGCTCTGCGCGTGACGGCCAACATGGCCGAGGGGCGGTTGGGCAAAAAGCTGTCGGTGCAAGAGATCAAGACGCTGATGGCTGACGAGATCGCGCGGATCATGGAGCCGGTCGCCAAGCCGCTACCGATCTATGCCAAGACACCGCAAGTCGTGCTGGTCGTGGGCGTCAACGGCTCTGGCAAGACGACGACAATTGGCAAGCTCGCAAGCCAGTTTCGTGCGGCGGGTAAGTCCGTGGTGATTGCGGCAGGTGACACGTTTCGCGCCGCCGCTGTCGAGCAGTTGCAGGTTTGGGGGGAGCGTGCAGGCGTGCCGGTATTGACCGCGCCGCAAGGCTCCGACCCCGCGAGCCTTGCCTTTGATGCGATGGTCAAGGCAGAGGCGGACGGTGCGGACCTGTTGATGATCGACACCGCAGGCCGTTTGCAAAATCGCGGCGATCTGATGGAAGAATTGGCCAAAATCGTGCGCGTCATTCGCAAGAAAGACCCCGACGCACCGCACAACACGCTGCTGGTGCTCGATGCGACAACGGGGCAGAACGCCATCAATCAGGTCAAGGTTTTTCAGGAAATCTCGGACGTGTCCGGCCTTGTGATGACCAAGCTGGACGGCACGGCAAAAGGTGGTGTGTTGGTGTCATTGGCCGATAAATTCGGCCTCCCGATCCATGCCATTGGTGTGGGTGAGCAAATCGACGATTTGCAGGCGTTCGATCCGCAAGAGTTTGCAGACGCGCTCACTGGGCTGGACCGCTAGCACCCGCATGACAGACTGGCTCATCTCGATTGAGGGGACCGAGACAGGGCAATCCGTGGCGCTCGGGCTGGCGCTGCTGGCAGCGTTTCTGCACGCGGTGTTCGGTGCGCTGCAAAAGGGACGGCATGATCCGTGGCTCACGCGGGGGGCCATTGACGGGTGTTATTGCCTGATGGCCGCGCCCTTCGCTTTGTTTGTGGTGCCATGGCCCGAGCCGCACATGTGGCTGATCTTTGCGGGTGTCTGGGTCATCCACACCGCTTACAAGTTCTTGCAGGCAGCAGCCTACACCAAAGGTGCCTACACGGTTGTCTATCCCGTGGTGCGCGGGACAGGGCCGCTTTTTACAGTGATTGGTGCCTACTGGATTTTTGGCGAGGTGCTCACAGTAACGCAAATCGCAGGCGTGGGCGTGCTGATAGCGGGCATCTTCGGGCTGGCGGTCTACAACATGCTGTATCTTGAAGCGGAGCGGGAAACGCTGAACGTCGCCCTTGCGCTGGCGGTGGTGACGGGGCTGTTTGTCGCACTTTACACAACCTTTGACGCCTACGGCATTCGCGCGACGGCCAATCCCTTCACCTTCCTTGCATGGTTTTTCATGATTGACGGGTTTTTATTCCCGATCCTTGCCTATTTCCGCTGGCACAGGATGGGCAATCCCCCTGAAGTCGGGCCCCTGATGCAGCGGGGGATGTTCGGCGGGATTGTCGCATTCCTGAGCTTTGGGTCAATAATGATGGCCACACGCCTTGATAAGGTGGGCGAGGCCGCAATATTGAGAGAGACGTCAACGGTGTTTGCGGCCCTTATCGGGTGGCTTGTGCTCAAAGAAACGGTTGGACCGCGGCGCATCGCCCTGATGGCGCTGATTGCTGTGGGGGCCGTGATTGTGGAATTCGGAGGCTAGCGATGGCAGACACGCGTGAGATCAACCCCATCCTGAAACAAGTGCTGGAGTTGGGGCCAACGCTGGCGTTCTTCGTGCTGTATCTGCGGATCAAGGATGATGTGTTCATCTTCGGCGGCACTGAATACACTGGATTTATCGTCTCTGCTGTTGTGTTTGTGCCGATCTTGTTGGTTGCGATGGCAATTTTGTGGGCCCTCACCGGCAAGTTGAGCCGCATGCAGGTCTTTACAGCCTTCATGGTCATCTTCTTCGGGGGGCTGACAGCATGGTTCAATGATGAGCGATTTTTCAAAATGAAAACCACCATTGTCTATGGGCTGCTGGCACTGATCCTTGGCGTGGGGATTTTACGGGGCCGGTCATGGCTGGAATATGTGATGGCTGATGCGATGCCGATGCGCCATGAGGGATGGATGATCCTGACGCGGCGGCTGACGCTGGCGTTCATCGCCCTTGGCGTCACCAATGAAATCGTATGGCGCACGATGTCGACCGAAACCTGGGTCAAGATCGAGACATTCGGCTTTCCAATTGCGTTGATGGTGTTCCTGTTCTGGCAGTTTGCCATTCTCCAACCTTATGTGATTGAAGAAGGAAACGACAAAGTCTAGGCGCGCAGCTCTGCATAAAGCGCGCGTCCGGCCTGTACGCCCTTGCGCGCGCCCATCAGATCAAGCCAGCGGGCCATATGCGGTTTGTCCTCCAGCGTTTGCTGCTGACCCTCCCAAAGCGATGCCCAACCCCAGATCGAGAAATCTGCAATCGAGATAAAGTCGCCCGCGACAAATTCATTCTGCGCCAGTTGCCGGTCGAGCACACCATACAGGCGCGCCGTTTCGGTGCGGTAGCGGTCTTTGGCATAGGGGATGTCCTGCGGCGGGTCGGCCTTGGGCGCGAATTTCAGGAAATGATGCGCTTGGCCTGCCATTGGTCCCAAACCGCCCATCTGCCACATCAGCCATTGATCGACAGCGATGCGCTCCCGCTCGGTATCGCCGCAAAATTGGCCCGTTTTGCGCGCAAGGTATTGCAAGATCGCCCCGCTCTCGAACATTGATACCGCCTCGCCGTCAGGGCCATCAGGGTCGGTAATTGCGGGCATCCGGTTGTTGGGCGCAATCTCCAGAAACTCCGGCGCGAATTGGTCGCCTTTGCCGATGTTGATGAGATGTGTGTCATAGGGCAGGGCCATCTCTTCGAGACAAACAGAGATTTTCCAGCCGTTTGGTGTGGGCCAGTAATACAGATCAATCGGTTTGCACATGATGTCGCCTTTCGCCTCGGTTTTCAGGCGTCATGATGCCTGTTTTTGCATCCGCGGCAAGGGGTGCGCGGCCCGCCGCTGACAAGGGCGTGATGAACAGCAAACGGCGCCAAGCCCAGCTTGACGGGTCAGGTGCGATACACTAATCCCTCAACCGTGGCGATTTGTTACCGGATTGCGGGCCACGTAAAACATTCCGCTAAAAGGTCAGGATGAAAGCCCCCTTTCGCTTGACCGCGTTTGGGGTTTTTTTGTGCTCTCGGGGGAGAGAGCACGCAAAGGATATGAATATGAGCGACACTTGGAAACCGGCGACAACAGCAGTGCATGCAGGGACACGGCGCAGCCAGTATGGCGAGGTATCCGAAGCGATTTTTTTGACGCAGGGCTTTGTCTACGAGAGTGCAGAGCACGCCGAGCAGCGGTTCATCGCGAGCGGCGATGACGAGTTCATTTACGCGCGCTATGGCAACCCTACGGTCAAGATGTTTGAAGAGCGTATTGCAGCCCTTGAAGGGGCCGAAGACGCATTCGCCACCGCATCGGGGATGGCGGCCGTGTCGGGCGCGCTGACCTCTATGCTGAAGGCAGGCGATCATGTCGTGTCCGCGCGCGCGCTGTTCGGGTCATGCCTCTATGTGCTCGAAGATATCCTGATGCGCTTTGGCGTTGAGGTCACATTTGTCGATGGCACCGATCTGGACGCGTGGGAGGGCGCGATCCGCTCCGACACAAAGGCAGTATTTTTTGAATCGATCTCGAACCCTACATTGCAGGTGATTGATATCGAAGCGGTCTGTGCCTTGGCCCATGCCAAAGGGGCGCTTGTGCTCATCGACAACGTCTTTGCCACGCCCGTTTATTCGCGCGCGTTCGAGCAGGGCGCAGATGTGGTGATCTATTCAGCGACCAAGCACATCGACGGACAAGGCCGTGCCTTGGGCGGTGTGATCCTTGGCAGTCGTGAGTTTATCCGCAAAACTGTCGAGCCTTATATGAAGCACACAGGTGGCTCCATGTCGCCGTTTACCGCGTGGGTGATGCTCAAAGGGCTTGAGACAATGGGCCTGCGGGTGCGCGCGCAAGCAGCGACCGCACAGAGTGTGGCACAAGCGCTTGAGGGGCACAGAAACCTCAATGCCGTGATATATCCCGGTCTGCAAAGCCATCCACAACACGCGCTGACCAAGACCCAGATGGGGGCAGGCGGCACGGTGATCGCGCTGGACGTCAAAGGTGGCAAGGCCAGTGCCTTCAAGTTCCTGAACGCGCTCAAGATCGGGCTGATTTCCAATAATCTGGGGGATGCGAAGACGATCCTTACCCATCCCGCAACCACCACACACCAGCGTCTGCCAGAGGCCCAGCGTGCCAGCCTTGGCATCACCGAAGGGCTGGTCCGGATCAGTATCGGTCTGGAAGAAGAAAGCGATCTAACCGCCGACTTTTTACAAGCCCTTGAGGGCGTTAGCTAAACTGCGAAGACTGAGATTTCTCGCGCCGATGGTTTTATTATTTGGTAAACTCGGGGCGGGAACCTACATTAGGTGTCTCAGAGACAGGGGGATTGCCCATGAACATCGTCACACCGATAGAGCCGACACCGGACCGCTCCGAAGCGGAAGCCGCACTCGAGACACTGCGCGCTTGGGCGGCCAACGCTCAGGACAGCGAGCTTGCAACGCTCGACCCTGCAGTGGTGGAAATGCTAAAAGGCGGCAAGGCCTATCCGTTGTTCGAGCGCTCCTACCCCGCTGATTTCGAGATCGAGCCCGAGTATAAAGCCAGCCTGCCAGATCTGCAAAACGGCCCGTCCAGCTTGATCAAAGGCGCCAAGCAGCAGATCCAGCACGTCGGTATTTCTAATTTCCGTCTGCCTGTACGTTTCGAAACCCGCGCGGGCGGTCCACTCACGCTCGAGACATCGGTGACCGGAACGGTGAGCCTTGAGGCCGATAAAAAAGGCATCAACATGTCGCGCATCATGCGCAGTTTTTATAAACATGCCGAGCAGACGTTCAGCTTCAAGGTCGTTGAGGCGGCGCTTGATGACTACATCAGTGATCTGGAAAGTTTTGATGCGCGCATCCAGATGCGATTTTCATTTCCGATGAAAATCTCCAGCCTGCGGTCGGGGCTTGAGGGCTACCAATATTATGACGTGGCGCTTGAGTTGGTCGAGAGTGCCGGTGTGCGCCAGCAAATCATCCACCTCGATTATGTCTATTCCAGCACGTGCCCGTGCTCGCTCGAGTTGTCAGAGCACGCCCGCGCCATGCGCAATCAACTGGCAACGCCGCATTCCCAACGCTCTGTGGCGCGCATCTCCGTGCTGCTTGAGGACGGGGCGGAGTGTTTGTGGTTCGAAGACCTTATTGACGCCTGCCGCCGCGCGGTCCCGACCGAGACCCAAGTTATGGTCAAGCGTGAGGACGAGCAGGCCTTTGCCGAGCTGAACGCCGCCAATCCGGTGTTCGTCGAGGATGCCGCACGGCTTTTCTGTGAGCAGTTGCTGGCAGATACCCGCATTTCGGATTTTCGCATTGTCGCCAGCCATCAAGAAAGCCTGCACAGCCATGATGCTGTGAGTGTGCTGACCGAAGGGCCGACGTTCTCTCAAGCAAGCCTTGATCCAAAGCTGTTCAACACGCTGTTTCATGTCGGGTAATAGCCCCTAAGCGGGTGACTACTTCACGGACGGGCGGCCCGTGTCTCTACTCTGTTCGAAACCCAAGATAGGTCAATCGCTGCTGTGCACCCAATGCATACAGCGGTTGGCGGCTATGCAAGTTTGGCGGTGGTGCTGCGGTGCAGCGAAACCTATCTGGAGGTCATGGGAATGATCCCGAGACGACAAGAATATGAGAACGAGAGCACATATCATGAGCTACCAATCTACTGCTGATCAATTCGCCGCCCGCATGCCAGCCCGTGGCCAAGTCAACGCAACCACCCCGTTTTTGAGCGCACGTGGCGCTTGGATGGCCGTGTTGAAAATCGGATCCTCCTTCGGCTCCGCGCTGATGCGCGCTTCCGACGCTTCCGCACGGACCCACCAGATTGAGGCTCTGCACAAGAAATCCGACGCCGAGTTGGCCCGCATGGGCCTGCGCCGTGACCAGATCGCGCATTACGTTTTTAAAGACCTCTATTTCGCCTGATCTATAAATGCCCTGAAAAGGGCAATACGCCTCGTGAAAACCCGCTGGTATTTGCCTCAGACACGGCACACGGCGGGTTTTCTGCATTTTGGATTGATCTGGCAGGCAACATAGCGGCACGGCCTCGCTTGACACGGGGCCGCGCGCGCGCCAACCCTGCGCAGATGGATCTGCGCCCTGTAGGATATGTGATCGGCCTGTTGGTCGCCGTGCTGGGGGTGGCCATGATGGTGCCTTTGCTGGTGGATCTTGCCGAGGGCAAAGGCCATTGGACCGTCTTTTTACAAAGTGGAGTGATCACCGTTCTGGGCGGCACAGCGATTGCGCTTGCTTGTGCCAGTGGCGTTCGTGAAGGGCTCACGATCCAACAGACATTCCTTCTCACGTCATCGGTTTGGGTGGCGCTGCCGTTGTTCGGAGCGCTGCCATTTGTGATCGGCCAAACGGACGCACGTGCGGTTGACGCTGTGTTCGAGGCGATGTCGGGCCTTACCACCACTGGCGCCACAGTCTTTTCGGGTTTGGACGAGCTGCCCAAAGGGTTGCTCATCTGGCGTGCAATCCTGCAATGGCTGGGCGGTATCGGTATCATCGTTGTTGCCATGGTGTTTTTGCCGGAACTGCGCGTGGGCGGCATGCAAATCTTTAAGTCCGAAAGTTTTGACACTTTCGGGAAAATCCTGCCGCGCGCAGGGCAAATTGCCACCCAGATATCGGGCCTTTATGTGGCGTTCACGCTCATCTGCGCGTTGGTCTATATGTATTTTGGCATGGATGTGTTTGACGCGACCGCCCACGCGATGACCACAATTTCGACGGGTGGTTTTTCCAATTACGATGCGTCGTTTGGCGTATTCTCAGGGCCGCTTGAATATGTCGCGGCCCTTTTCATGCTGCTCGCTGCATTGCCGTTCGTGCGCTACGTGCAGTTGATCAATGGCAACCCTACAGCTCTGCACCGCGACCCGCAGGTGCGCGGATTTGTGATGACGATTGCCGTGCTGGTCGTGGTGCTTGTGCTGTTGCTCGAAGCGGAGGTGCATCTGACCAATGAGCAGGCGGTGCGCGAAGCCTTATTCAACGTGACCTCGATTATTTCAGGAACCGGATACGCCTCGGTTGATTATATGAAATGGGGCGGGTTTGCTGTGGCTCTGTTCTTTTTCATCGGTCTGATCGGTGGTTGTGCGGGATCGACGGCCTGCTCGATCAAGGTGTTCCGCTATCAGCTTTTGTTCGCCTCCATCCGCGCGCAGTTGCAGCGTATCCGGTCACCGCATGGCATCTTCACACCGCGCTATGACGGACGACCGGTGAGCGAGGATGTCCTCACCTCCGTAATGTCGTTCTTCATGTTCTTTATCGTGACATTGGGTTTGGTGGCTGTGGCCCTGTCGCTCACCGGTCTTGATTTTGTTACGTCGGTATCGGGGGCGGCGGCGGCACTGGGCAATATTGGTCCGGGCCTTGGCGATATCATTGGACCTGCCGGCAACTTTTCGTCGCTCAACGATCCGGCAAAGTGGATTTTGACGCTGGCGATGCTGCTCGGAAGGCTTGAATTGATGGTCGTCTATGTCATCTTTACCGTAAAATTCTGGAGAGTTTGATGTCCGGTCCCGTAACCCGCCCCTTGGGCGCGCAAATCTCCCACATGCTCAAGGCGCGCGGCGTGGACGTCATTTTTGGCATTCCCGGTGTGCATAATCAGGAAATGTACCGCGGGATCGAGGAAGCGGGCATCACCCATGTCCTTGCACGACACGAGCAGGGGGCGGGCTTTATGGCTGATGGCTATGCGCGCGCTTCGGGCAAACCGGGCGTGGCCTATGTGATCACGGGGCCGGGCCTGTGCAATATCATGACGCCGATGGGGCAAGCCTATAGCGATTCTGTTCCCATGCTGGTGATTTCTAGCTGTCTGGACGAGACGTCTACGCGGCGCGGCCAGCTGCACCAGATGCGGGATCAGGAGATTGCGGCAGGTACAGTGTGCGATTGGTCCCATACGGCGCATACTGCGCAGGCGGCCTACGGCTTGGTCGACCGTGCGCTGCAGGAATTCGCCGCCAACCGCCCGCGCAGCAAGCATATTCAGGTGCCCATTGCCCAGCTGGAAGCAAACGCACCCGCAGCCGCTGCACCGATTGTACCCGCCCGACGTGAGCAATTCGCCAAGGCAGATATCAGCACGCTGGTGGGCCAGATCAGAGCAGCGCGCCAGCCGATGTTCATCTTTGGTGGTGGGGCGGTGCAGGCCATTGCGCAAGCGCGCGCCGTGGTCCACGCCTTGGACGCAGCGAGCTTTGTCACCTATGCGGGGCGCGGTATCATGGCGCCCGATGATCTGCTCTATTTCGGGGCGGCACTTGCGCGGCCCGACAGTGCAGGGATCATCGCGCAGGCCGATCTGGTGATCGCAGTAGGGACCGAGCTTGCCGAAGTGGATATCTGGCGCGCGCATTTAGGCCATAGTGCGCCGATGATCCGTGTGGACCTTGATGCCGAAGTGTTGAGTGACGCACAGCGCGCGCAAATACCGGTGCAGATGGACGCAGGCCTGTTTCTGGACGCGCTGTTGGCAGGGCTTTTGGATCACAAGGCCGCCACCGAATGGCTGCCTGCGGAAGTGGCCAAGCACCGCGCGCAGTGGCGCGCTCAAGTGGATGCAGAGCGTCCGGGGATTGTCCCTCTGTGTGATGCTCTGAAGGACGCGCTGCCGGAGGATGCGATGATCTATTCCGATATGACTCAGTTCGCCTATGTCGCCAAAGAGGTGTGGGACATGGACCGAGCCGGTCATTGGCACCACCCTTACGGCTTTGGCACGCTGGGCTATGCCACGCCTGCTGCCATCGGAGGGGCGATTGCGCGCAAGGCCAAGCCAACGGTTGCGATCATCGGGGATTACGGGTTTCACTACACGATGCAGGAGCTGGGCGTGGCGGTGGAGTTGGGTCTGAGCCTGCCCATTATCCTGTGGGACAATGGCAAGCTGGGTGAGATTGAGGACAGCATGGTGCGCGCGCAAATCGCGCCCAATGCGGTCGTCGCGCGCAATCCCGATTTCTGCAAACTGGCTGAAGCATTCGGCGCGCGCTCTGCTGCGCCACAAAGCGTGGCGGAGTTTCAGGATGCGGTGCGCGCGGCACTCGACGCGGATGGTCCCACGTTGATCTACATCACACCGGCGCTTACCGCCTAAGCGTCACAGTCTACTCCCAGCAGCTTACCAGCACTGTCATTTGCGTCGCCTGTTCGGACAGCTGGAACGCGGTCAAACCCGCGCTGGGCGCAGTTGCACCACTCGGCAGGGTCAGGCCGGCCTCTGCACTTGCTGCGACCAGTGTGGCGGCGTCAAAGGCGAAACTCACGTCTTGGGGCAGTTGCGGGCCGCCTGCGGGTGCTGTGGTCAGCATGCCAATCACCGATCCCGTACGATCAAGCAGCGGACCACCCGCATCACCTGCACGGCTGCGCATGGCAAGCCGGTTAATGTTTTCCTCCCCCTGCAGACCGCGCACATCGGCGAGTGTCCCGAAGGTGACCGAGGGTGAAGAAAGCACACCGCCAAAGGAGTAGCCGGCCAATGTGACCTCACTTTGCAGGCGCGGGGCCTGTGCGGTGAAATTGGCGACAGCCAAGGGTGCAAGAGCAACAGATGGCCGCAGGAAGGCCACCCCGCGCGCCGCATCATCCGAGATAAGCGTCGCTTCCGTGTCCCCGTCCACGGTGATGCGCGTACAGCTTTGCACCGCAGCAGAAGTGGTCGCGATGTCACCGGAGGCTGTCACGAAAAAGCCTGAACTGGAGTTTGTGGGTTTGCGAATTTGCAGGCCAGAAATGAGGTCAATCGACTGCTGGGATGCTTGCCCAGCGGACGCGCTTAGCACACCGGGCATGCGGTCAAAGCTGCTGCGCATCTGGGCCAGCAACCGGCGGCGGCGCTCTTCATCACCCGCGGGCCAGATCAGGGTGAAGCCCTTGATCTCCCCGTTTTGCAGCGCGGCTTCGGTATAGCTCACGAACTCGCCGTTCTCGCCTGTCAGCGTGAAAGAGGCATCGCCACGCTCGCGCGGACCACCAAGCGGGACGATTTCGAGCGTTTGCATGATTTCATACAAACCAAAAAGCGTATCCTGATCACCGGGCTGGCTGATCAGCAACACGCGCGCATCGACGTCGCCGGTGGGAGTATACTGGGCGAACGGTGGCTCATAGCGGTCAAAGTCGATCACAGCCATGGGCAGTGCGATCTCGATACCGGCCTGCGCGTCGCGCACGGTGCGCATGCCGAGGGACTCGAGCACGGCATTGTATTGCTTTTTTAGCGTCGCACGCTGGAGGGTCGTCAGGATGCCGGTTTGCTCGAAGTTGTTTGCTTCTTGCCACGCGGCCATGGAATTACGGGTGCCGCGCCCGAACGCGCCGTCAATCGCCGCTGTATAAAAGCCAGACCATTGCAGCATGATTTGCAGCTCACGCTTCTCCTCACGGCTCAGCGCGCTTTCGATCCGGCGGGCCTGCGCGGGGGCTTCGTCGGCAATCTGGATCACCGGCTCTGAGGGGACATCAGGCGTAGCCGGCTCCGAGATTTGTGGCGTCTCGGGAAGGGTGGGTGCAAGGGTGGCAGCATCAGGCTCAGGCGTTGCGCTCTGCGGGATGTCAGCCGCGTCGGTGCCCAGCACATTTGCGCCCACTGGCCAGAACTGCTGTTGCAGACGATCAGAGGTCTGGATGAAACTGTCGCGCGGGACCAAACTCTCGCGGCGATAGCGGGCCAGCACCGTTTCTGCATCATCGCGCCGGTAGGGACCAACGACGACTGCGTACCATCCACCGCCAACGGCAAATCCGTTCACGTCCTGCACAAGTGCCGTATAGGCGCGCGCGCGATCCGTTGCGCGGGCCAGCGATTGCTGCGCCTCGATCTGGACCCAGACGACGTCATCATCGCTTTGTGCGTGGACGGCCACGGCGGCAGAAAAGGTCAGTGTCAGGGCGTAAAAACAAACAAGGATAAATCGCAACATCAGCGTAGGCGCTCTCAAATGGGGACATTCGGGCACATAGAACAGTATTTTCCACTGATTCCCATATGCGAAGCGCGTGTTGTGCCCAGTTTTCAATGCGTCATACGGCCCGACGCTGTGGCGCAGGGTCCGATTGACCCTTTGCGCCGCGCACCCTAGTAAGAGCGCCAAATGGCAAAGGACTTTGACATGTCAGATACGCCCCGTTCGTTTCAAGAGATTATTCTGCGGCTGCAAGCCTATTGGGCGCGCCATGGCTGTGCCATCCTGCAACCCTATGACATGGAAGTCGGGGCAGGCACCTTCCATCCCGCAACCACTCTGCGCAGTCTCGGCACACAGCCGTGGGCCGCAGCCTATGTGCAGCCCTCGCGCCGCCCCACTGACGGGCGCTATGGTGAGAACCCCAACCGGTTGCAGCATTACTACCAGTATCAGGTGTTGATCAAACCAAGCCCGCCCAACCTGCAAGACCTCTACCTTGGATCGCTCGAGGCGATTGGTGTGGACATGGATTTGCATGACATCCGCTTTGTCGAGGATGACTGGGAAAGCCCGACATTGGGCGCATGGGGTCTGGGTTGGGAGGTCTGGTGCGACGGCATGGAAGTGAGCCAGTTCACGTATTTCCAACAGGTTGGTGGCCATGATTGCACGCCCGTCTCGGGGGAGCTGACCTACGGGTTGGAACGGCTGGCGATGTACATCCTCGGGGTCGATCACGTGATGGACATGCCGTTCAACGATCCCGATGCGCCCATCCCCCTCAGCTACGGGGATATCTTCAAACAGACCGAGGAAGAATACGCGCGCTGGAACTTCGACGTGGCAAACACGGACGTCCTGCTGCGCCACTTCGAGGAGGCAGAGGCCGAGTGCACCGCCATCCTGTCGCAAGGTGCCGCCGACCCCAAGACCGGCAAGCGGATCATCATGGCGCACCCCGCCTATGATCAGGCCATCAAAGCGAGCCATATCTTCAACCTGCTGGACGCGCGCGGCGTCATTTCCGTGACCGAGCGTCAGGCCTATATCGGGCGCGTGCGCACCTTGAGCAAAATGTGCGCCGATGCCTTTGTCAGCACGCGGGCAGGCGGCTGGCGCGAGGATGCAGCGTGATCACATCAGCGGAGTATAAAACACCCCATGGCAGGTAAACTACTAGGAGCCTTCATTATGATATCGGCATTGGCTGCGGGTGCGTTGCTGTATTATCTACAGGTCTACGGCTTTTACGAGGAGGTGGACGCGCCTGCGGACGGTGTGCCGCTCATTGCACTTGTGGATGCGATGCCCGAAGTGATCCCCACCGAGGCCTTCCGCGCAATCGACGCCGACAGCTCGCCCATCCGCTACCGCGCGTGTTTTACCACGCCCTACAGCCTTGCTTTGCTCACCGAGACGTTCACAATGGTCGAGAATGCAGTGCCGCGCAACGCGCCCGGCTGGTTCGATTGCTTTAACGCGGAGGCCATCGGCGCCGAGCTTGAGGCGGGCACGGCCCTCACATTTCTGAGCCAGAAGAACATCCATTTCGGTGTGGACCGCATCGTTGCCATCACCACGGACGGGCGCGGCTATGTCTGGCACGAGCTGAATGATTGCGGCGACAAAGCCTATGACGGCACCATCGTGGGCGAGGAATGTCCGCCCCTGCCGTCCCGCGCGCAACCGACCCAATAACGCCTTGCGAGGCAAAGACGAGGTATCCCAGTGGCTGACCTGCTGATTGAATTGTTCTCCGAAGAAATTCCTGCGCGCATGCAGGCACGTGCCGCAGATGACCTCAAAAAGCTGATGACCGACGGGTTGGTTGAGGCAGGGCTGACCTATGCTTCTGCCGCCGCCTTTGCGACGCCGCGCCGGTTGTGCCTGACCGTTGAGGGATTGCTGGATGCCAGCCCGCGTACGGTAGAAGAGCGTAAAGGCCCCAAAGCCGACGCGCCCGAAAAGGCAATCGAGGGATTTTTGCGCGGTGCGGGCCTCACCCGTGATGATCTGGAAGAACGCGACACGCCCAAGGGCAAAATCCTGTTTGCGAAAATCACCAAAGTAGGACGGCCCGCCGCCGACATCATCGCAGAAGTTCTGACACAGACGATCCGCACCTTTCCGTGGCCCAAATCCATGCGCTGGGGCAATGGCACGCTCAAATGGGTGCGTCCGCTACATTCGATCCTGTGCATCCTGAGCCGTGAAGACGGGGCAGAAGTTGTCCCCTTCGAGCTTGACGGGATCACATCGGGCAACACCACGTATGGCCACCGCTTTCTGGCGCCTGCGCCACTCACAGTGAGCAGTTTTGACGACTACACCGCCAAGCTTGCGCGCGCGCATGTGGTGCTGGATGCGGCCACGCGGCGCGATACGATCTTGAACGATGCGACCAACATGGCGTTTGCCAATGGCCTTGAGGTTGTCGAGGACGCGGGCCTGCTGGCCGAAGTGGCGGGACTGGTTGAATGGCCGGTCGTGCTCATGGGGCGCATCGGGGAGGCCTTCCTTGATCTGCCGCCGGAGGTTTTGCAGACCTCCATGAAAGAGCATCAGAAGTTCTTTTCCGTGCGCAACCCCAAGACCGGCCAGATCGAGCGGTTCATCACCGTGGCCAACCGCACCACGGCGGACAATGGCGCGACGATCCTTGCGGGGAACGAGAAGGTGCTGAGCGCGCGTCTGGCCGATGCAAAATTCTTCTGGGACAATGACTTGCGTGTGGCGAAATCAGACGCAGGCATGGCCGCATGGGTCGAGAACCTCAAAAACGTGACCTTCCACAACAAACTGGGCACACAGGCGGAGCTGATCGAGCGTATGGCCGTGCTGGCCCGCGAACTGGCACCGATGGTGGGGGCCGATCCTGACGCCGCCGAGAAGGCTGCGCGCATTGCCAAGGCTGATCTTAGCTCCGAGATGGTCTATGAATTCCCCGAACTCCAAGGCCTGATGGGCCGCTACTACGCCAAAGCCGCAGGGATGAGCGACGCGGTGGCAGCAGCAGCCGAGGAGCATTACGCCCCGCTGGGACCGTCAGACGATGTGCCGACTGCGCCTGTGTCTGTCGCCGTGGCACTGGCCGAGAAGATCGACAAGCTGACAGGGTTCTGGGCGATTGACGAGAAACCTACGGGGAGCAAAGACCCGTTCGCGCTGCGCAGGGCTGCGCTGGGGGTTATTCGGACGCTGGTTGAGAATGATGTAAGCTTAGGTCTCTCTTCAACAATCCTGGGTTCATTCAAAGAAACTGTGAAATCGATACGTGATGGGAACGGAAAGTATAATGTCCGTATTGCTGAAGTAGGCGAAGAGATAGCTGCCTTCGAAGCTCTGAAGGCCGAAGTAGTTGAGGGTCCTTTTGCTGACTGGTCACTTGCTCTTGATCAAGATCGCTGGTTCAAGAAAATGGTATTTGAAAAGTTCGATGCCGAAGCATGGGGCCGTGGCGGGATTGAAATAATTTGTACCGTTGATGATATGACTTTCAGTCTACCGCATATTGATTTTCTTGGGCGTCAAGAAGCTCAGTTCAACACAACGGTTCGGGAAGGTGATGTTTCGGTCAACGACCTCCTCTCCTTCCTCCACGACCGCCTCAAAGTCTATCTCAAAGACCAAGGCATCCGCCACGACATCATCGACGCTTGCATCGCGATGGAGGGCAACGACGATCTCACCCTTTTGGTCAAACGTGCGCGCGCGCTGAGCGATACGCTCAAGACCGACGATGGTGAAAACCTGTTGCAGGCGTTCAAGCGCGCCAACAACATCCTGTCGCAGGCCGAAGCGGCGGACGGGGTTGAATACTCCTATGGGGCCGATCCCAAGTTCGCCGAAACCGACGAGGAACGTGCGTTGTTTGCCGCCCTCGATCTGGCGGAAGGCACGATTACGCCCGCGATGGATGCGCAGGATTTCACCACGGCCATGTCGGCAATGGCGTCTTTGCGTCCCGCTCTTGATGCGTTTTTCGAGGCGGTGCAGATCAACACCGACAACGAGACCGTGCGCCGCAACCGCCTCAATCTGCTGAGCCGCATTCGCAGCCTGTGTACCTCCGTTGCCGACCTCACGCGCATCGACGGATAGGCGCGGGGCGCGCTAACCTCACAGCGCTGCACGTAAGCTAAAGCTTGCTCTGTGCGGCGTTGTGCCTATGCTGCATTTGAAACCAAAGGATGCCGCAGTGCAGAATAACCCCGAAACCACGTTGATCACCCAAACGGCGCCCGTCACCACGGCCACCCATGGCGGGCGGGCCAAGTGCTTGCAGCGGCTTGTGCGCCTTGATCTGCCGGTGCCGCGCACTGTGGCGCTGTCGTTCGGCACTGTCGCGCGCATCGCAAAGGGTGAGTTGCCGGATGTGAATTTCGTGGTGGATCAATTCGCGACAGATGCGCTTTTGTGTGTGCGCCCGTCCAGCGAGGACCCCGATTGGGGTGGTCCGGGTGCCGTGCTCAACATCGGGATGAACGACGCGCGGTTCGCCCGCTATTCCGAGACGATGGGAGAGGCGGCTGCGGCCTCGATCTATGCACGCTTTATTCAGTCCTATGCGATCAACGTCGTGCGTCTGGACCCCGATATGTTCGACGCCGTCCAAGGCGAAGGGCGCGCCGAGCTTGACCAGACCATCGCTGCCTACGAGCTTGAGGCAGAAGAGAAATTCCCGCAATCGCGCCGCGTGCAGCTCTCTGCGGTCCTGCGCTCTATGGCGCGGGCATGGAACGGCACCTCCGCCCGCCTGCTGCGCCAGGCCAAAGGCGCGCCTGCCGAGGCGGGTCTGGGCCTTGTTGTTCAGGAAATGATCTTTGGTCTGGGTGCAGGTCAATGCGGCTCCGGCGTGCTGCAACTGGTGGACAGTGATACAGGCGCGCCGCAGGTAACGGGGCGCTATCTGAGCCAAAGTCAGGGCCGCGATGCGCTTGAGGGGGAGGCGGGCACGCTCTATCTCACCCGCGATCCGCGCGGTCCCTCGCTTGAGGAAAAGTTGCCGGAGGCGTTCGAGACGCTCAAATCCTACGCGCGGTTGATGCGGGAAAAACTGCGCGCGGAAATGCAGCTTGAATTCGCCGTCGATGATGGTGTGGTCTATATCCTTGATGGCATGCGGGTGCCGCGTGCCTCGCGTGCCGCCGTGCGGATCGTCGTGACCCTTGCCAACGATGGCATCATCAGCCGCGAAGAGGCGCTGATGCGGGTTCAGCCGCGTCTGCTGACAGAACTGCTGCACCGCCAGATTGATCCGGCGGTCAAACGCGACGTGATCGGCAAAGGCATCGCCGCAAGCCCCGGGGCGGCCACGGGCCGTCTGGTGTTCGGCTCGGCTGAGGCGCAGGCCAGTGCCTCGCGCAATGAACCTTGTATCCTCGTGCGCCGTGAAACGTCATCGGAGGATGTGCGCGGCATGCATGCGGCCAGTGCGGTCCTGACAGAGCGCGGCGGCATCACCAGCCACGCCGCCGTAATCGGGCGCGGCATCGGCCTGCCGTGCGTCGTCGGTGCGTCCAGCCTTGTGTTCGATCTGACCGAAAAGACGATCACAGCAAAAGATGGCCGCGTTTTTCGCGAAGGCGACGAGATGACCGTCGACGGCAGCACGGGCCAGATCCTCGTGGGTGCTGCCGCCATGCAAGAGGCCGCCCTCGACGATTACTTCCAGCAGCTTATGTCATGGGCGTCCGACAGTGCCGACATCATGGTGCGTGCCAATGCCGATACGCCCGCTGACGCGCAGACGGCGCATAATTTCAACGCCGAAGGCATCGGCCTGTGCCGGACCGAGCATATGTTTTTCGATGCGGGGCGCCTCACTGTCATGCGCGAGATGATCTTTGCTGATACCTCTGACGGCAGACGCGCGGTGTTGGAGCGGTTGCTGCCCATGCAGCGCGATGACTTTACCCAGCTTTTTGGGATCATGAAGGGCCTGCCGGTTTGCATCCGCCTGTTCGATCCGCCCCTGCACGAATTTTTGCCGATGGACGTCGGGGGCCAGCGGGAGTTGGCCGAAGCACTTGGTCTGCCGCGCTCCGATGTGACCCGGCGGATCGAGGCGATGCGCGAATATAACCCGATGTTGGGTCTGCGCGGTGTGCGCCTTGGTGTAACTGTGCCCGAAATCTACGAGATGCAGGCCCGCGCGATTTTCGAGGCCATAGTCGAGGCCGGTAAAGACGGCGCACTTGTGCAAGCGGAGATCATGATCCCGCTGGTATCGGCGCGCCGCGAGGTCGAGCTTGTGAAGGCCGCGATCGACAGTGTGGCAAGCTCCGTGCGCACGGAAACCGGGGTCGAGTTTGACTACCGCCTTGGCGTGATGGTCGAGACGCCGCGCGCTGCCCTGCGCGCCGCCGAAATAGCGCCTTACTGCGCCTTCCTCAGCTTTGGCACAAATGACCTTACACAGATGACATATGGCCTTTCGCGCGATGACGCGGGCCGGTTCATGTCAGACTATGTGCAAAAGGGCGTATTTGACGAAGATCCGTTCCACACCCTTGATCATGACGGTGTCGGAGAGCTGCTCACACTGGGGGCAGAGCGCGGTCGCGCGGCACAGCCGGGCATCACATTGTCGGTTTGCGGAGAGCATGGCGGCAACCCCGAATCAATCGCATTTTGCCGCGCGGCGGGTTTTGACTACGTGTCCTGCTCCCCGTTTCGTGTACCGGTTGCACGCCTCGCCGCGGCACAACTGGCAATCGCAGACAAAATAGGCTGATATCTCAGGCCACTAACCACAACATCTAGGGCGATCGGCGGGAGCCTGCCAATCGCCGACCGCTTCGCTTGTTGGATAAGTTCAATCAAGTTAGGCGCAGCATCACTGAAACAATCTCGGGGATGTTGATGAGACCGTTTGGAAAATATGTACGTGGTGCGACGCTGGGCCTGATGGCTGCAATGACTGCAGCGGTGCCAACAGGTGCGATGGCCAACACAACTGCGGCGAACCTTGCGCAGATCGAGGCGCGTGGCCTCTCTGGTGTATCTGCTGAACGTGTGTCCTATCTGACGACATCTCCCTCTCAAAACGGTGCTGGATCCGGCGACGTAGTATTCAGCCGTGCGTGGCTTGCCAGCCAGCCAAGAGCGACGGGTTCCGAAGAATTCAAATGCCTTGCCGAAGCGCTGTATTTCGAGGCGCGCGGTGAGACGGTCAAAGGCCAATTTGCCGTAGCCGAAGTCATCCGCAACCGCGTAAAGTCCAGCCGTTTTCCAAACTCTTATTGCGGTGTCATTCACCAAGGCACAGGCCGCAAGTACCAGTGCCAGTTTACCTATACCTGTGATGGCCGCCCCGAAGTGATCTCGGAAAAAGGCTCATACGCCCGTGTGGCAAAAGTTGCCCGCGCGACCATTGATGGGCGCTCCCCCGACATCACTAACGGCGCCACCTTCTATCACACCACAGCCGTGCGCCCGAGCTGGTCACGCAAATTTACCAATACTGCGCGTTTTGGTGTGCACCTGTTCTATGCCCGTGGTGCTCGTACCGCCAGCAACTGACGCAAAGCGCCCTTTATCAGGCGCAAGCGGCTCTCGACGGGGGCGGTGACGCGGTATAAACCCGCGACACCCCTAGCTGGAGCTTGCCCCATGTCGTCCGAGACGCGCCTTGCCTTTGCCCACCCGTCCGAGCGTGCGGCAGCGACTACAATGACCGATGCGCTGGACCGCATTTCGGTGCGCGACCACATTGTCGAGGTCGAGATTGGCGCATTTCAGGCCGAGCGCGGTGTAAACCAGCGCATCAGTTTCAATATTGTGGTCGAGGTCCAGCCGCTGAGCGGGCCGATTGATGACGATGTGGACCGCATCCTGTCTTATGACCGCGTGACCGAAGCCATAGGGACAGAGCTGGCGGTTGAGCGTTTGGCCCTTCTTGAGACATTGGCAGAGCGTGTGGCAGAGCGGATTTTGCTGGAACCGCAGGCCATGCGCGTCTTTGTGCGTATCGAGAAACTGGACCGTGGACCGGGTGCGCTGGGTGTGGAAATTGTGCGGGCGCGTGATGGCGCGCCACCCGCAGAAATCGCAGCGGAGCCTGCGCCGAGAGCTGCGTTTATATTTCTTGGCAATGACGCCATCGCATCGCTCCATCTCAAAGGGTGGCTGGACCAGCTTCACGCCCGCGCGCAGCCCATGATCTTGTGCGTTGGCGCGCCTGATGGTGCCGCCGCGCCGCAAATCGCGCACAAAATGGCGCAGCGCCGGATCGACCTGCTGGCGATAGAGCAAAACGCATGGGTGCTGGCGGCGCGGGACGACCGCTGTGTCGTGGTGGAGACCCGAACGGAGCTGGATTGGGCGATGAAGAACGGCCAGACCTGCGTATGGGCCCCATCCAAGATCGTCCTTGATAGTGTTGACAGCCCCTCGGTGCAGCCGCGTGATGCCGTGGCCCTTGCCGCTTGGTTCGCCGCGATTTGTGACACACCCGAGATGTTGGTGATCGGGGCGGCGTTGCCGACGAAAGCCGCCGTTACACTACGCCATATCGCGCCGGACACAGAGACGCTTTAGCATGACCGACCGCTACATTCGCCCACTTGTGCAGCGCGATATCGCGCGCCCGTCTGGTGCATTTTCTATTGGTGCGGTTGGCGATTGGTTTACTCATGCGGAGCTGTTGCAGCGCAAACGCGCGCCGCAGGTTGTGCAGGCTGCCGATCTGCAAGGGGCTGCATTGACCGCACTGACACAGTCCCGCACTGCATACCCCCAGATCATGGGTATCGTGAACACCACACCGGACAGTTTTTCCGACGGTGGCCTTCATGCGGCGGCAAAAGATGCCATCGCGGGTGGGCTTGCCATGGCAAAAGCCGGTGCGGGTATCCTCGATATTGGCGGGGAGAGCACGCGGCCTGGCGCGAAAACTGTCGATGTAGAGGAAGAAATCGCGCGGGTGGTGCCGGTAATTGCCGGTCTGCGCGCCCAAGGGTTCAAAGGGAGGATATCCGTCGATACCCGCAAGGCGGCGGTGGCACGCGCTGCGTTGAATGCGGGCGCGGATATGATCAACGACGTGTCGGGTTTTACCTATGATCCTGCGCTGGCATCGGTTGCCGCGCGCGCCGGTGTGCCGGTTTGCGTGATGCACGGTCCTGTCGATCCCGCCATCATGCACCACGATCCGCGTTATGATGATGTGCTTCTCGATGTTTATGACTTTTTACAAACCCAGATCGAGGCGCTTGAGGTGCGGGGCGTCGCGCGCAACCGTATCATTGCCGACCCTGGCATCGGTTTCGGCAAAACGCTCACGCATAATCTCGCACTCCTTGCGCGGCTGAGTGTGTTTCACAGCCTTGGCGTGCCGATCCTGCTGGGTGCCT
>JBATTJ010000041.1:0-4558 GCA_049670485.1 Sulfitobacter sp. | reverse complement strand
AACCCAACATACGGATTAAACGACGCCGCAGTGCCCCTATAGCTCAGCTGGTAGAGCAATTGATTTGTAATCAATAGGTCCGCGGTTCGAGTCCGTGTGGGGGCACCATTTAAGGTTTAGAAATCTTACACTTAACTGGCGCGCCTTTTTTTGGCTACCAACCGTAATAAATTCGAAAGATTATCGGAAGCCGGTATGTAGGGTTTATATCCTGTGTCACCAGAATAACACATTGAATTATTTATAAGATTTAGTGGATGTGGCGCTCAATCTCCCATGATCCGCCTGCTACAGGCCATGCTGGTACACCTGAGATTTCGAGCGGAACAAACGGTACGCAGCTAATACGCTTCTGCCGCGTCGACAAAGCCTTCATGACGAAAGCGAACCATGGCTTCCGGGCCACGCGGGTCTAGCTCATAAAGCGATGAACGTGAGACAAGATAGGCACGCCAACTTCGCTCAGGGTATGAGCTTATCCGAATGCCATGCTGACTGTGCATTTTCGGAGCGAGTTCCGCAATGCGCATGCCAGCTCCGTGATTGCTGTGGGCTGCAATCATACAGCGGATGTTCAGGTCCAAATCCGTTACATTTGCACCTGTTTTTGGCACGGGACGCACTGGCCGCGTTATGCCGATTTCAACAAAATCCGTACAGCAGGCCCGGAAACCTCTCGGCGCTTTTGCTTCGCCCATTCCGATAACCGTTGCCCCATGCTCACGCAATCTGGTAGCAAGGTGGCTAAAATCCCCATCAGAGCTCGCAATAATGAAGAAACGTATATTGCTGTTTAGGACTAACTCCATCGCATCCAATGCCAGTAAAATATCAGCAGCATTTTTGCCTGTTCCGGCATGTAACATGCGATAGCCAAGCGCATCGTGCCAGTCCGAAGGACGCTGCGCATCAGCGTAGACCCGAACCACGGTTGGCTCCCCATGCTTTGTAGCAAGGGAACGAATTTGTTTGGCGTAGTTGCCGCTGATATTGTCTCCATCGACAAGCACTGACACAGAGTGAGCCATCTACACCTCTATGGTAAGGATCCCTAGAAATCTTGTAGGATGAATACGCCGAAAATTTGGCATCGGTAAAAAACCTGCGGTATGATGGTTAATTCTGATGCAACGTGTGTTTACGCACACTGCCCTCAGCGGACATCAATGCATGGTACAGCAAACTGCAGGTTTAAACCCAGACTTACCGATGCTGCGGAGCGCTCGAATGTCCGCTATCACGAGAGCGACCAAAAACCTTCAACAACTACATGGCTTTTGAACGGGGTTTATGGCAGCGTCAATCGAGGTGTTTTGAGGCTGTGCCAAAAAGGAGCGATATCGGTGAAAAACGCGACTGACTAGATGTTGTGTTCTAGACTCTTTATTTTCCTTGATTGAACTATAACCCTATGATTCAATTTAGTTATTGGATTGGAGGGTGAGTTCATGATGGGGCGATTGGCAGATCAAGGGCAGCTTTTCTATCGGTTCAGGCTGGAGAACCATGTGCCTGACGACCATTTTCTGCGCCAAGTGGATCGGTTTATCGACTTTGAGACACTTCGCACCGATCTCGCATCGCTTTATAGTCACACAGGTCGTCCATCCATCGATCCTGAGCTGATGATCCGCATGCTGCTGGTGGGATATCTCAACGGCATTCGATCCGAGACACGGCTTTGCGAGGAGGTTCATCTTAACCTTGCATACCGGTGGTTCTGCCGCCTTGGGCTTGAGGGCCAGGTACTGGACCGGTCCACGTTCTCGAAGAACCGACACGGTCGGTTTGCAGACGGGGATATCTTGCGGCGGGTCTTTGAAATGGTCGTCGGTCTTTGCAAGGAAAATGGCCTTGTCGGCGGCACGGGTGCGCTGGTTGATGGCAGCACGGTCCATGCGGACGCCAACCGCGACAAGCGCGCGGCACCGGATGCCATCCAGTCAACCTGGGATGAAATGGAAACGATCACGCGCCCGGTTCAAGCCTATCTGGACGATCTGGACCATGCTGTAGAAAATCCGCCAGATGGCCCAAAACACAAGCCGCCGAAATACATCTCTGAGACCGATCCACAGGCGGCTTGGTCACTCAAAGACGGTCCCGGTCGCTTCAGTTACGAAGTTAATTATCTGGCCGATGATTTACACGCTATCATCGTTGATGTGGCCGCGACACCCGCGCGGCTCAGCCAGGAAATCGTTGCGGCAAAAGAGATGCTGGAGCGCAAGACCGCTGGGTTTTACCCAAACTCGATCGCAGCCGACAAGAGTTATGGCACCGGACCATTTCTGTCATGGCTTCTCGAACGGGAGGTCACCCCGTACATCCCAGTTCTGGATCGCAAAGCGCAAACCTTTGGCAAACTGACACGAGACGCATTCGATTACTATGCCGACAAAGATGTCTATGTCTGCCCCGAGGGTCACACCCTCAACCTTGCCCGAATTGACACTAAAACTCGTGTCAAACGCTACACGGCACGCAAATCCACTTGCGGCAATTGCCCGCTTCGCGGCAAATGCACCGACGCACCGTTCCGAACCATCGTTCGCCTAATGGACGAGGAAGCCCGCCAAACGGCACGTGATCTGGTCGACACCGAAGCCTATCAGACCGCTCGCGCCCGCCGGAAAAAGATCGAGATGTTGTTCGCGCATCTCAAACGATGGCTGAAGCTGACCCGCCTCAGGCTCCGGGGTCTATCAGGAGCCAACGAAGAATTCCTCCTCGCCGCAACCGCCCAAAACCTCAAACGCCTCGTGAAGCTCGTGCCTATATGAAGACGTGAAAGATCAAACCACCGCCAAACAAACCCGTCGTCAAGGCGGGGCCAAGAACGCGCCTTCACCTCTAGCACCACATTCAGTGGGCTGAGTTTTTCACCGATATCGGTCGTTTTTGGCAGTCGGCAGCGCCGCGCACGAACGGGGGCTTGGAATGATCGGACGCCGCAGTATAGTTTTGCTGTGAACATACTTAGAAACGGACGTCTCAGCAGTGAAACCCTTTGGCTCCGAGCTTTGGCTCTTTGATGGTCCTGCGGTAACAGGTGCAGCGGGTTTTCAGTTTCCCACGCGCATGGCCGTGGCTAGGCTGCCCAATGACGGCGGATTATGGGTCTGGTCCCCTGTAGCACTGACTAAAGATGTGCGCATCGCCATTGATACCCTTGGCGCTGTCCGTCATCTGATCGCTCCCAACAGTCTGCATCACACGTTTCTTGCAGAATGGGCCGCTGCCTATCCAGATGCACGGGTCCACGCCGCGCCCGGTTTGACGCGACAAATCGCAGGAACTGAGTTTCATTCGGTCATTGGCGATGAACCCGACCCAGACTGGGCTGGGGCGATGGAACAGGTAATCGTGCGGGGTAACCGGATTACGACCGAGGTGGTGTTCTTCCATCGCGAGGCGGCTACGGTGCTGGTGACGGACCTCGTGCAGCAAATACCAAAAGGCTGGTATCGTGGATGGCGAGCCGTAGTGGCCCGACTTGACCTAATGACAGCCCCCGTGCCGTCTGTGCCTCGCAAGTTCCGCTTGGCGACGACCGACAAAGTCGCCGCGCGAGATGCCGTCAAGCGCATCTTGGAATGGCCTACTCAACGTCTCGTCATGGCGCATGGCACTCCGATGCAGTCCGGTGGACAAGAGGCATTGCGGCAAGCGTTTGGCTGGCTAGTGCGCTAAGCGATGTCGCCACGCTCCAAAAACGCTGGTTTGTGAACGTTCAGAAAGGGTAGTTTTTGGAAGGTTGCACACACGACGCTGAATGATCGATTGGAGCTCTCCCTTTAATTCTCAAGTCGCAGCGAGAATCTTGGAGGATGGCCGTCTCGACGCATAAAGCCCAAGGCTTCATAGAATGCTTGAGCTTCGTGATTGTCGGGATGCGTTCCTACCATCAGATAGCGGCAAGATAGCGCTTTCGCCTTGGTCTTGCAGGCATCAACGAGGACGGTTCCGATGCCGCGCCCGCGAAACCCTTCCTCGGTGAACAGGTGGTGCATATCTAAGCCACGCACCCCGAATTGAAGCTGGATCAGACCGCATAGGGCAGCATAGCCAATCAATGCCCCATCCGCTTCAGCGACAAGAACATAAATCCATGGCTTTTCTCCAAAGGCATCTCGCGCAAGATCTTCTGGCGTTAGTGCAACAGCATCTCCATGATGTGCAGCTAGTTTGCCCACCAGCTGCACAATACTGTCCGTATCTGATGCGCGCGCGTCCCTGACCATCCCAAAATGCGTATGTAAAAGTCGGGTATCTTGTCCCATTCAAAAGCTCCTTTGCGCCGCAGGAGCCCTACCATGTGCCACCATACGGCGGCATCATGTTGAAATGCACCGCTCTCAAATGAGGCGGTGGTAATAGTTCACAAAATTATTGGCGTTCATGCACATAGCTCAATTTTGATAGTATTTTGTGATCATGTCAACGGGAGCGGGGATTTGAAACGCTTTAAATACCCGCAACGAACCCTTTGCTAAATCTCGTAATTTCCGTTTTTGTGCTACACTTTCAGTCATAACATCTGGGAGGAATCAATATG
>JBATTJ010000040.1:0-23824 GCA_049670485.1 Sulfitobacter sp. | reverse complement strand
GCTACCTCACCGTGGCTGTGCGGCCGGTGCCAAGCGAAGAGCCGAGCTATCCACGCAAGTTCGAGAATACCATTCTGGCATTCCTGATTTTCGGTGGGATTTATCTGATGCTTTCGCTGACCGCTGCGATCCTGCGTGAACAGGTAACAGCCTAGCGCGTATCACACGTCGCGAATAGTAATGAAAAAAACGCCGATCTGAGGACTACTCAGGTCGGCGCTTCACATTGAAGCAGGTCTGCTTATTCAGCAGGTTGTTTGGGTGTGTTCAGCGCCGTGGTCAACCGCGCGCGTTCTTTCATTGCGTTGCGCAAAATCGCCGGTTCACGCAGGGTATAGGGGCTGTTGAGGCTGAGCGTGGCAGGCGCGCGATGCGAGATGCGCATACCTGACAGGGCAGAAAGCGGCACAGCAAGCACCAGACTTGCCACAATCGGCACCAGCCACAGCGAGATTAGACCCGCAATCAGACCGCTCAGCAATACAAGGCCGATAACCATTTCGACCCAGTGGAACTTGATGAGCGTGCCCCAGCTGTGGCTGCGCGCCTCGCGGGATTGCGGCGCCCACGCGTCCGAACGTGTGGTGAGTGCGCGCACGACCGCTTTGGTTTGTTGGATCATCATGAGCGGCGCATAGGCCACTGACAATGCGACCTCGATTGCGAAACTGCCCAAAAATGGGCCGACCCCGCCAAACACCCGCGCCGCACGTGGTGTGGCCGCAATAATCCCGGCGCCCGCAATCTTGGGCGTTAACAGCATTGCATACATGATGACCAAGAAGACTGCACTGTCGATATGGCTCATGGCGGGGGGCCAGTCGGGAAACAGCGGATTGGCCTCGTTGAAATAGCGGATCACATTGGTGTCCGCGTCTTTTCCAAGTAGCGCCCAGATCACCAGAAGCACAAACCATGCGGGGCTCAGTAGATAGGCGACAGCACCGTGAAACAGGTGAAAGCGTGATACGGGATGCAGCCCCTTGGTGCCCAGCAGGCGCAGGTGTTGCAGATTGCCACGGCACCACCTGCGGTCGCGGATCACATAGTCGATGAGGGTTGCGGGCGTCTCTTCAAAGCTGCCGGTTACGCGCGGAAGAAAGCGCACGCCCCAGCCCGCGCGGCGCAGCAATCCCGCTTCGACGAAATCATGGCTCAGGATCAACTCATCACGACCACGCCGACCTTTGAGATGTGGCAGCATCGCGCAAGACGCAAAAGCGCGGGTGCGGATGATCGCGTTATGACCCCAGTAATTCCCCTCTGAGCGCGCCCAAGTAGCGAGCCCTTCGGCCAGTAACCAACCATAAGCGATATTGGAGAATTGCTGCAGCCGCGCAAATACAGTCTGCGCACCGATGAGCATGGGAAATGTCTGGATCAAGCCCGCTTGGGGGTCCGACGACAGTTCTGATGCCAAACGGTCAATGGCACGGCCGGTCATCAAGCTATCAGCATCAAGGACCACCATGCCCTCATAGGCGGCACCCCACCCACGGGTCCAATCGGCTATGTTGCCCACTTTTTTGTCCGTGTTCATTGTGCGGCGGCGGTAATGGACCGAAAAACCCTCTGGCGCATTGGCGTATAAGTCCTCAAACGCCTGCCATTCGAGCGCTGCAATCGCCTCGTCACGTGTGTCCGACAGCACGAACAGCGTATAACGGTGCGGCCCTTTGCGCGCAGCCAGATCGGCCAGCATTGCACTTGCGTTGCCAAAAACGTTTTGTGGCACTTCGTTATAGATTGGGACGAGCAGGGCCACATCAAGTCCGATCACCGCATCCACAGGCCGTGCATCTGCCTGTTCACGAGCCAGAAGACCGGCAATGGCTACGCCGACCGTGCTCACTGACAGGCTGACCCAGACAAAGGTCGCGCCGATCATACTCAGAAGGGCCCACTCCATCCCACTCATTCCGCTTTGCGCTAGCCAGCCGTAGAGGCCATACATTAGTAGAGCAGTACCGATGAGGGCAGGGATGAAAGTTGCCATCCGCCAGAGGAGGCCACCATGTGCTGCAACCGGATCGGAGATGCGTGGCGGGACAATACCCAACGCCTGCGCGTTAGCCACCAGCGGCGCAGCCGGTGGCATACTGCAGGGTTCGGTCATGTCATGCATCAGGTTTGCGTCCACCTATATAGCCACACTTCGCTCAATGGGGCACCGCCGGTGCGCAATTGCACGCGGAATTCGGCGTATCGGGCATCACCCGGCTCAAAGGTAAACGCAAGTCGGGGTCCATTGGTTTCAGGGTTGCGCTGTAAAATTCCTGGTGTCGTGCTGCCATGGCTGCTGCGCAGGATGATATCGACCATATTAAGATCTTCGGACAGTGCTTCGCCGTTATCGAAATCAATTACCATGACAAGGCCGCCCTCGGGCCGCCCGCCCATCGCAGTGCCACGCACGGACAATAGCGTCTGTGTCTCGGGGGAGGGATCAGCACCCCATTGAAGTCCATAGCGCATCTCGTGTTCGCTGCCTGCAAGAATTTTCGCAGCGGGGCGCCAGTAAGCAACCACGTTATCGTAAATCTCGAGATCGGCAGGAATTTCAACCAATGTCACGGCACCTGCACCCCAGTCGCCGCGCGGTGTGATCCAAACAGAAGGCCGCTTGTGATAGAGCGCTTCGAGGTCGTTATAATCGCTGAATTCGCGCTTGCGTTGCATCAGGCCAAAGCCTTTTGGATTGTTATCCCCGAATGCGCTGATCTGCAGTGTTGTCGGGTTGGCCAAGGGCCGCCAGATGACCTCCCCCCCGCCATTGTGGATCAGCAGACCGTCACTGTCGTGTACGTTTGGTCTGAAATCGGAAAAGCGGGTGCGGTCGGTTCCATCGAACAGGAACATTGACGTCAACGGTGCGATGCCCACGTTGTCCATATCGGCACGCGCAAAAATAGTGGCCTCGACTTCCATATCGAGGACCGAACCATGGGTGATCTCGAAGCGGAACGCGCCTGTGCAACTTGGGCTGTCCATAAGCGCGTGCAGGGTAACAGATTTGTCGGTCGCTGTCGGTGTCTCAAGCCAAAAGTCGGTGAAATCAGGGAATTCTTCTCCACGCGGATCGCCTGTATTTAGCGCCAGACCGCGCGCAGACAGGCCGTAAATCTCGCCCGTACCAATACCGCGGAAATAGCTGGCACCCTGGAACACTGCGTATTCCGTGTGGCTGCCGGAGCCCAGCAAATCGGCACGCAGACGAAGGCCGGAATAGCCCATATGTTCGTTCAGAGGTAGATCAGGAAACTTATCGGTGCTGTCAAAAACGCCGATATCGAACATCAACGGGCTGGATGCACCGTCTTCAACGATGTTGATCGCAACTGCGCGGGGGAAATAAAGACCGGGCGGGAAGACATCCAGCCGTTGCGGCTTGTTCGTGTTTTGCCACAGGGCATTACGCGTATCAAACCAGATTTTGCGGTATTGGTCGTAGCTGATGTTTTCCCACTCTGGTGGAATTTTGGGCCGCAGGGAAAACTCCCTTCCGGCCATCTCGCGCGCGCGGCGCTTGACTGTTTGCGCATTGAATGGCTCGGACGCCCCCACGCGCAAAGGCGCATCAGCGGCAAATGCCGACGTGGGAAGGGCGGCCAAAGCGGCTAGAGTTTTCAATACATCACGGCGCAACATCAGTTTTTCGTCCTCCAGGGTTGGGATTTGAACCAGCTCGCCCCGTAGGCGGTCGCCACAAGGATCATGCCACCGCCCAGATTGACCAAAAGCGTGGTCGCCGTGTCACGACCGGTGAGGTCCATAACAAAGCCCATAACGCGCGCTGTGAACATCGACACGATGAAGACCGCCAACGATTGCTGGCCGACCTTCAGGATGATTTGAAGAACTCTGTCCCACGCGCGCGCTGCAAGGCTGCTGCCATGGGCCAGAAGGTTATTGCCTTTGTCGCCCGCCATAACCCATGCCAAATAGGCAAGTGCCAGAAAGTGTATGTAGCGAAAAAGACCAAAGTCGCTTTTGTCGATCAGGGGCCGGATTGCCAGTCGCGCAGAGATGACGGGATTGCCACTTTCGGTGACAAAGAACCAGTCGCGCGCCACTGCGCGGATGCCGATGCTGCTCAGCGGGATATTTGCAATGACGATGAACAACGCCAGCGCGATCAGGGCCGTATGTACCGGTGGTTTGGGGATCCAGCCGCGCATGAACGCAAAGCCGGTGAAAAATATGAGCTGCCAACCAAACGGATTGAAGAACCAATTTCGGTCGGACCACGGTTCCGCTGGAAAGGCGAGGTGTGCATCGCCCAAAAGCGCCTCTTGGGCACCCAGCCAGACCACCGCCATAAAGGCAAAGACCAACCCCGTGTGAATGCGTTGCAGCGCCATCACAAGCGGCATCATCGCGAGCACGACGATATACATTGGAAGAATATCAAAATAGTTGGGCACATAGGTCAGCGTGACCAGCCCGACGAGCGGCACAGCCGGATCTTCGAAGAACTTCCACAGATTCAGCGACCCAATGTAGTTTTTGTCGTACCCACCATAGAAATCTATACCCGCAAGCAATGCTGCGATGGCGACAAACAGACCGATATGCGCCCAGTATACTTGCCAGATGCGGAACCCGACGCGGGCAGAACCCAGCACCCAACCTGCACGGTGGAACGCGCCGCCGAAGGCGATCGCAGATGCCATACCAGAGCAGAACACGAACATCTCGGTGGCATCGGAAAACCCCCAGCGTGCGGGTATCCATGAAGTCAGGAAATTCCCCGGCGTGTGGGCGATGAGAATGATAAACATCGCAATGCCGCGAAAGAAATCAAGCCTCAGATCGCGGACACGTGGTGCTGCCGCCGCAGCAGATGCAGCAGCAGAAGGGGTCGCGCCAAGCGAGGTAACATCAGCAGCAGCTAGGGTCATGGGTGCGGTCGTCTCTGTCTATTGCGCGGCAATGCCACGGGCGGTGTTGAGCTTTTCAAGCCGCGTTGCAGCAAACCGGTCGATGTGTCCACCACGAAGTTTCTGACGGTCCCGCAGAATGGCAGCAGTTGCGTCATAGCGGCCGGCACGCAGACCTGCATCAATCGTAATCCGCTCGAACACATCGCGCTGTGCGTGGCTGCCGCCGATATTGGGCATCAGTGGTCGCGCGGCAGCTAGGTTCATGAACGCGGCGTCATAGCGGCCTTCGGAGAATGCGTTGAGGCCCGCGAGTGCAGCAGTGCCCGGCGCTTCGACCAAAGCAGGCATTTCGCCGTCTTTCATGGCATCGCGTGCAAACCTTGCGGTCATGGCGTCGCGTGCTTGACCACGGTCCGCACCTGTAAGCGCCAGAAGGTAGTGCAGATCGGCAAAGACCAGACAACCATCCTCGACCCGGTTTTCGGAGAAATCAGCAAGTTCTTCCCAACGTGGACCGATGTCGATCCCTTCCAGTTCCAATCGCGAAAGCAAGGAAGTTGCGTTGGAAATATCGCGGTAGTCGTCGGTTTTGTCGGCCCGGATTTGCGCATCGTACAGACCCAGTGCCTTGTCCATCTCACCGCGCTCCATATGCAGCAGCGCCTTGTGCCACCAAACGTGATAGCGGAAGTTGTTCGACCCTTCCCAAGCGGCCGTATGCTCTTCAATCAGCTTGATCCCGCAGTCAGGGCGCGCAGTCATGTCGTGGACGTGTGCAACGGCGTGCAGCCCCCACGCATCATCGGCGGCATATGTCAGACCTTCGCGGCCTGTCACTTCGGCACGGGCATATTCGCCCGTTTCCTCAAGCGTGAATGCATGACAGCCCATCAGGTAGCCGCGACATGCGTGATCTTCTCCATGCGCGTCCAGCACACGCTCGACCGAGCGGCGCATGCCTGCACTGTCGCCAAGCATAAAGCGGATGCCGTGGCTCAGCTTGGCCGAAAGGGTATCATGGGGCAGCACGCGCAAAACGGTCTCGATCTTTTTGATCGCTGCCGATGGCTTACCGTCCAGCCAGAGTGCCAGCGCGTCGATCCACGCAGCCTCGCGTGCCGTCACATCACCCTGCGCGGCGCAACGTCGTGCGGTTGCCAATGCATCATGCGCAGCAGTCAGCACCTCGGCGCGGCCCGTCATCAGGCAGAACATCCCTCGTGCCGCATGGCCCATGGCAAAATCAGGTTCGGCTTCCATCAACCGGCCCAAGTGCACCGGCGTTTGGCGTCCATGTGACAAAAGCCCGTGAATAACGCCGTTCCAATCAGCAAGCGCGCCAGCAGAGGAGAGGGAAACAGGGCAAGAACAAATATCAATCTGGGTCACGATAACGGCACCTTTGGTTTGCTGTATCATCAATGAGCGATTTACAGCCTCACCCCTGATATAGCCCAACATCGGGTTTATCGGCAGGGTTGTGAGGCGTCTCACACGTGATCGTGAAGCTGTCTACAGCTTTTGTGAATTTAGGAGAAAGTCATTCAATTTTCACTGCCGGTTTGGGCATAAATCCGCCAAACTAAGGAAACAAAGCACTATTTTTTGGCGTCTTTTCCAAGCCATGTTTCAAGAACTTCGTCCGTATCCTGACCAAAGCGCGGGGGTGCGCGGTGGTATGTCACAGGGGTGGCAGAGAACTTGAGAGGGTTTCCAAGCAGGTTTACGTGCCCGCCCTCAATACCTTCTGCCGCAACCTGTTGGATTGTACCGCGCGCTTGCGCCTGATCCGATCCGAGCGCCTCTGCAATCGTGTTGATCGGTCCTGCGGGTACTTTTACGGCCCGCAGTGCTTCGAGAATATCGTCTTTCGTCCATGATTTGAGCACGGGCCGGATGTTGTGCATCAACGCTTCGCGGTTGTGGATACGCGCAAGATTGGTTGTGTAATCGGGATCAGCAGCAAGCGCGGGCATCCCCACAACGTCACAGAATCGCGCAAACTGCGCGTCATTGCCCACGGCGAGCAGGAAATGCCCGTCTGCGACTTCAAACGCGTCATAAGGCACAATATTGGGGTGCGCATTTCCCCGTCGTACCGGCAGATCGCCGGAGGTGAGATAATTGAGCCCTTCATTGATGAGCCATGCCATTTGCGCGTCAATCAGCGCGAGTTCCACATGCTGGCCCTCGCCGGTTTTGTCGCGGTGGCGCAGGGCGGTCAGAATCCCGATGGTCGCATACATCCCGCACATCACATCCGCGATGCCGACGCCGACTTTGGTGGGAACACCGTCCGGATCACCGGTGATCGACATGATCCCGCCAAATCCTTGCGCCATGAGGTCATAGCCCGGCTTTTCACGGTTCGGACCGGTTTGGCCAAATCCCGAGATCGAGCAATAGACCAATCCGGGATGTGCGTCGCAAAGCGTTTTGTGATCCAGTCCGTATTTCACCAGCCCGTCGGGCTTGAAGTTCTCCACGACAACATCGGCGCGCGCGGCGAGGCGGCGGATGATATCTTGCCCCTCTTCGGTGGCGATATCAACCGCTACCGACCGTTTGTTGCGGTTGGAAGACATGAAGTAAGCCGACAGGTCGGAGGGCGTGCCATCGGTGTTCTTGGCGTAATTCGGGCCCCAACCGCGGGTATCGTCCCCGCCGGTTTTGGGGTTTTCTATCTTGATCACGGTCGCACCCATATCGCCCAGCATCTGGGTGGCTGTCGGTCCGGCAAGGATACGGGTGAGGTCGAGGACAAACAGCCCGTCAAGGGCGCCTTTGGTGCTAGATCCGGCCATCATACGCTCCTCGTTCGATCACACAGGCGATCACACTAAATGTGTCGGCTGATTGTGCTGCTGCCAAAGCGACTTCAAGCTCGGCACGGCTGTGCACTGTGTGGCCTGCACCTCCGAAGGCGCTGCCCATGGCGGCATAATCATGCATGCCAAAGTCGACGGCAGCGTTGCGCATTTGACGCTGGCGCTGTTTCAGCTCGATCAGGGCCAGTGACGCATCCACAAAGACCACAAAGATCGGTTTGATGCCCATCTCCTGAGCGGTGGCAAGTTCGCCTGCGATCATCAAGAACCCTGCGTCGCCGGAAAAGGAGACAACGGGGCGATCCGGCTTGCACAATGCCGTGCCCATCGCGAGGGGCAGCGCGCAGCCCATCGTGCACAGGGCCGAAGATTGCAGCATGCCGCGCGGCTCCGTGCAGGTCCACATCTGGCTCAGCAAGATGCGGTGTGCCCCGCTGTCTGCGGTGGCGATTGTGTTTTCGGGCAGGACGGTGCGGCATGTGTCGATGACAGCCGCAGGGCCCCATGTGTCATCCGTCGGGAACGCTTGGGCCAGCGCGTTTTTCAGCGCGGCAATTTCGCCACTGGTCCACGTGTCACGCGCGGCGATACCGTCCCCGATGGCATAAAGGCTTGCTGCGCAATCAGCGATGAAGCTCAGGCTCGCTTGATGCATATAGTGGTGGTTCGGTTCTGCGGTGATGTCGATGACGTGCTTGGTGCGGGCATCCCAAATGTCGCGCCATCCGGGGCGCATCTCAATGGGATCGTAGCCGACGCATATCACCAGATCGGATTGCTCCACAAACGGGACCAGATGGCTGTCGGCCAAGGGCGACAGGCCCGCGGCACCAAGGGCAAGCGCATGATTTTCGGGGATGAGGCCCTTTGCTTTGTAGGTTGTGATGACGGGGATGCCAAACCGCTGGGCAAACTCGGTAAGTGCAGGGCCTGCCTGTTGGTTCATTGCATCGACACCAACGACCATCACCGGACGTTGCGCCGTGGCAAGCCAATCGCGCGCCGTCGCCAAACCGTTGCCCGTAGGGGCAGTGGGGGTGGGCAGGGCGCGGGGTGCGGGCGCCTCAGCGGGTACTTTTGCATCGGCGACCGAAATTGGCACGTCGATATGCACAGGGCCGGGCCGTCCTTCCATGGCGATGCCGACGGCTTTGTCGGCGATCACATGTGCCGCATCCGCACTGAGCCTGAAGCTCGCCTTGGTGATGGGCTGCAAAACCGCCTGTTGGTCGAGAACCTGATGGGTATATGTCTGCGCTTCGCCTGCATCGACACAACCCGACAGCACGATCAAGGGCACGCGGTCCTGATGGGCGTTCGCGATTGAGTTTACGCCGTTGAGAATACCGGGCCCGATGGTTGCGACCATAATGCCGGGCGCGCCGGTGTGGTGCCACGCGGCTTCCGCCATGAAACCTGCGGCGTTTTCATGTTTGCACAGCACGAAGGTGATGCCAGCAGCCTCCAGCGCATCGACAATCGTGAGAACCTCGCCACCGGGCATGCCGAACGCATGTCGGCAACCGGCCGCATAAAGACGACGGGCGATGGCATCCGCCGCGCGGATTGTGGAGTAAGCAGACATGAGCAACCTTAATTCAATGAAGGACAGTGAGCAGAACCATGGAGCGCCGCGCGCCGCAACTCAAGACTGTGTGATCAGGGCCGCGTCTACGTCGGGCAAATGTGGTCAAAAACCGCGCACGGCAGAAGTGCTACCGGCGGCGGTCGCGACGTGCACTCATCGGTTGGAACGCCACGCCAACATGCGCCTCGCAATAAGGCTTGCCCGCTTTTACAGGCAGGCCGCAGAACCAGAAATCTTCCGTGGCAGGATCGCCCACGGGCCATTTGCAAGTCCGTTCGGTCAGCTCCATCAAGCTCAGCTTTTTGGCATTCTTCTCGATTGCGTTGACCTTCGCGAGCGCCTCTGGGCTGATCTCGTTGGCGGACGGCTGCGGTGGCAGGGGTTGGCCTGCGGGAATGATCTGGTTGCGCGGCGGGCGCACAGCATTGGGAGAGATCGCAGGCTCGGTCTTGAGATCGGGCTTGGAGGAGGCGGGTGTCGGCTCCGGCGCTTCTGCGGGGGGCTTTGGCGCGGCCTTGGCCTTTGCAGGAACTTTGGCTTTCGGCTCTGCCTTGGTGGTAGCGGCTCCTGCGGTGGTGCGATTGGATAGACCCAACCGGTGCACTTTGCCGATGACGGCATTGCGCGTCACACCGCCCAGCTCCTTGGCGATCTGGCTTGCGGACTGGCCCTCCCCCCACATTTTCTTCAAAATCTCAACGCGGTCATCGGTCCAGGACATGGAAGCTTCCCTAGTGTAAAAAGCGGCCCTCAGTGGGACCGCTTTGTCAAATTCAGTACCCTATAGTAATGGCTGTGGCGTCAGGTGCAAGGGATCACGCGGATGTATGGACAACAGGCGTCGGCTTTTTCAGGCGCGCCTCGCGCAGAGCAAGCCACAGCGCACCCGCCAGAATGATCGCCGCCCCGGTATAGGTCACGCCATCTGGCCGCACGCCATAGAAGATCGCGTCGTAGAGGGCGGCAAAAACAAGCGTCGCATAGCTGAACGGGGCGACAAAGCTTGCGTCGGCGCGGGCCATCGCGTTTACAAAGCACGTCTGTGCCAGCGCCATGCAGCCGCCGATCCCGGCGAGCACCGCCCATTGCAGCACTGTCGGTGGTTGCCAGACGGGCAACACAGCAAGGGTCGCGATACATAGACCCAGCATATTATTGACCAGCAAAATCTGGAACGGGTTCTCGCGACCAGCAAGTTTTTTGATGAAGATAAGCTCCATCCCCATGATCATCGCCGCGCCAAGGGCCAAAAGGGCGGCGGGTTGGAAGCTGTCGGGGGTGGGGCGCAACAGGATCAACGCGCCGATCAGCGCCAGCACAGCCGCCGACCACCGCACGCGGCCGACCTGTTCGCCCAACATCGGAATGGCCAGCATCATGGCAAATACAGGGTTGAGAAATGAAATCGCCGTTGCATCGGCAAGCGGGATGAACGCAACGGATGCAAACATCAGTGTCACACCGGCCCAGCCAAAGCTTGTGCGCGCCAGATGCAGGCCCCAGTTGGGTTTCGAGAGCTTGGGCCGCACGATCACCGCAACGCTACTGAGCGCGAGAAACGCAAACAAAAACCGGCCATGGCTGATCTGGAGTGCCGGCAGCGGATTACCCAGCGTGCCGGTGCCCAGACTTTTCGCCATCAGGGTAGTGGCCGCAATGAACATCGCCGCCACCACGATCAGTCCGGCAGCAAGGGCATTGTTCTGGGGCTTTGCGATAAACATACCGCTGCTATGGCGGAGAAGGATTTGTGCCGCAAGCGGTCAAACACGGTCTTGCAAAACTGTCCGGTCGCGGTAGAACTGTGTGCATGATCACACACTCACATACCACGTACCGACGACGCCGCAGCTAGTATGCTCGCGCGTTCCTGACTTTGTGCGGGATTGATCAACAGATTGCCGTCGACAGGCACCGTTTCCAAAACCCCCACTTGACCCGCCGCAACACCCATGGCTTGTTTGCCTTTTTGCGGCTCTCTCACTCGAATAAGGATGATCCAGATGATCGCTTCCGTTCTGCCGACCTACTCCCGCGCGCCTCTCAGCTTTGTCAAAGGGGAAGGCACATGGCTGATCGAGGCGGATGGCCGACGCTTTCTTGATCTGGGTGCGGGGATTGCGGTCAACGCGCTGGGTCACGCGCATCCTAATCTGACAGCGGCACTGACTGCGCAGGCGGGCGCGTTGTGGCATACTTCAAACCTTTACCACATTCCGCAACAACAGGCACTCGCGGACAAGCTTGTTGCACATACTTTTGCGGATACGGTCTTCTTTACCAACTCGGGTACTGAAGCTTGTGAGCTGGCCGTGAAAATGGCGCGCAAGTATTTCTACGACAAGGATCAGCCGGAGCGGGTCGAGATCATCACCTTTTCCGGCTCCTTCCATGGACGCTCTTCTGCGGGTATCGCCGCTGCGGGCTCCGAAAAGATGACCAAAGGCTTTGGTCCGCTGCTGGGGGGGTTCAAGCACCTTGAGTTTGGCGATCACGCGGCGCTGACGGCCGCGATTACAGACAAGACCTGCGCCGTGATGGTTGAGCCTGTGCAGGGGGAGGGTGGCATCAGACCGCTGCCCGACGCCTGTCTCAAAGGGTTGCGCGATCTGTGTGATGCGCACGGCGTGCTGATGATCCTTGATGAGGTACAATGCGGCGTGGGGCGCACCGGCAAGCTTTTTGCCCATGAATGGTCCGGCGTGACTCCTGACATTATGATGGTTGCCAAGGGCATTGGCGGCGGCTTTCCCCTCGGGGCAGTCCTTGCCACCGAAGACGCGGCAAGTGGTATGACCGCAGGCACCCATGGCTCCACCTATGGCGGTAATCCGTTGGGTTGTGCGGTGGGGTGCGCGGTGCTGGACATCGTGGCCGATCCTGCATTTCTGGCAGAGGTCAATCGCAAGGCAGGCCTGCTGCGTCAAAAGCTCGAAGGGCTGGTGGGATCCCATCAAGATGTGTTTGAGAACGTGCGCGGCGCGGGCCTCATGCTGGGTCTGAAGTGCAACGTGGCACCGGCTGATCTGGTAAGTGCGGGTTATGCCCATGAGGTGATTACAGTGCCTGCGGCAGACAATGTCGTGCGCTTGCTGCCGCCGCTGACCATCACCGACGACGAAATTGCGGAGGCCGTTACCCGTCTTGACCGCGCTGCAGCAAGCCTCAGCTCCGCCTGATCCTTAGTCTACACATGCACATTCATTGTCGGGGGCCTCTCCCCCGATTTGCGCTCTATCCAGCAAAGACAGTTTTATGAAACATTTTCTCGATATTCACCAAACCGATCAAACAGAGCTGCGCGCCATTATCGACAATGCGGCGGCCATGAAAAACGCGCGCCAAGGGCGTCCGCGAGGTGCGCTGGATGATGATCAACTGCTCAAAGACCACATGGTCGCGCTGATTTTCGAAAAGCCCTCAACCCGCACGCGCGTGTCGTTCGATGTGGGTGTGCGACAGATGGGGGGGCAGACATTGGTGCTGTCCGGTGCGGATATGCAGCTTGGTCACGGTGAGACGATCGCCGATACGGCGCGGGTTCTGTCGCGCTATGTCGATCTGATCATGATCCGCACATTCGAGGAGCAAACCCTGCTGGAGATGGCCGAGCATGCGACCGTGCCGGTGATCAACGGGCTGACCAACCGCTCGCACCCCTGCCAGATTATGGCCGATATCATGACGTTCGAAGAGCACAGTGGCCCCATCAAGGGAAAGCGTGTCGTCTGGTCAGGCGATGGCAACAATGTCTTTGCAAGCTTTGCCCATGCGGCCAAGCAATTCGATTTCGATCTGGTATATACCGGTCCCGAAACACTCGACCCCGAGCGCGCGTTGGACGGGCTCTACACCACCATCCGCAATCCGCAAGAAGCTGTGCAAGGTGCCGATCTGGTGGTGACCGATACATGGGTATCTATGCATGATCCGCAGTCCGCACGGGAGCGGCGCCACAACCAATTGCGTGGATATCAAGTCAACGAGGCGCTGATGTCGCAGGCCAAACCCGACGCGCTGTTCATGCACTGCCTGCCTGCGCACCGCGATGACGAGGCAACAAGTGCGGTAATGGATGGTCCGAACTCCGTAATTTTTGACGAGGCGGAGAACAGGCTGCATGCGCAAAAAGCGATCATGCGGTGGTGCCTTGAAAAGTAGAACCACCGCTGCGCCGCATATCGTCATTGCGGGGGCAGGGGCTGTTGGATGCTTTGTCGGCGGCATGCTCGTTCGTGGCGGGCGTTCGGTCAGCTTTTTGGGGCGTTCGCGTGTCCTTGATGATTTGCGCCACCACGGTTTGCGGCTGACCGACTATGGCGATCTTGATGTGACGCTGACGCCTGATCAGCTTGACCTGCACGAAGATTCTGCTGTCCTCGCCCGTGCCGATATCATTCTGGTTTGTGTGAAGTCAGCGGCGACTGCCTCCATCGCACAGCAAATCGCCGAACATGCACCGGCGGGGGCAATCATTGTAAGCCTGCAAAACGGCATGGGCCACGCGCAAACCTTGGGGGCTACGCTGCCCGCCCATGATATCCGCGCAGGCATGGTGCCGTTCAACGTGGTGCCAATGGCGCAAGGGGGGTTCCACCGTGCAAGCAGCGGCGACATCGTCATTGGAACGGGGGACGGTGCGCTACCGGACATCCTGAGCGTCGACGCGCTTTGTATCTCGCAAAGCGTGCGGATCGAGGCGGTTCAATGGGGTAAGTTTCTGCTCAATCTGAACAATGCACCAAACGCACTGTCGGGGCTGAGCTTGCATGCGCAACTGCTCGACCGCGGTTGGCGGCGGTTGATGGCGGATCAGATGGCAGAAGCGCTGCGTGTCTTGCGCGCGCATGGGTGTGAAGTGGCTCCGACAACATCTGTGCCTGTGGGTTTGGTGCCGCATATCCTGCGCCTGCCCACGCCCGTGTTCCGGCGGCTTGCATCGCGGATGCTGACGATCGATCCGCAGGCACGCACTTCAATGGCGCATGATCTGGCAGCGGGGCGGGTCACCGAAATCGACGCTCTTCAGGGGCTTATCATTGCGATGGGGCGAGAAAAATCGGTTCCGACGCCATTGTGTGAACGGATGTTGGAAGCGGTAAAAGCGGCGCAAGGGCAGTCACCGATTGCGCACAACCCCGACAATCTCAGGCGCTAGAAACTGCGCAGGATCGCTTTCAACTCCGGCTCGTTCACCAACGTTGCGGCGTCATGTGGTGTGACCCATTTGCGGGTCCGCTCATCGACTTCGGGATACTGCTGAGCCAGCTCGGTCACAAGCGCGTTGTAAACGGTTGCCCGCACCGGAACTGATTTGCCGTCTCCCAGCCCTTTGTCATAGGTGTAGGTGCCGACAGGTGCGTGCGTGATGTCGGCGCAGCGTACACCGGCTTCTTCCCATGCTTCGCGCAGGGCTGCCTGCGGGCCGCTCAATCCGTTGATGGGCCATCCTTTGGGAATGATCCAGCGTCCTGTATCGCGGCTGGTGATCAGCAAAACCTGCCTGCCGCGCGCTGTATTGCGATAGCAAAGGGCCGCAACCTGTGCGCGGAACTCCTGTGTGCTGGCCGCCTGCGCGGATCGCTTTTTTGCCGACGGTGTCATGTGATGTCTGCCTGAAAATTATATTATTATTACTCTCAATGTAGGGGCTGGTTTGCAAATTTGCAAATTCGCGACGGGTTGCATGCAAATTCGTGAAGCGCGCGGGGTGGTCCGACGCTTACTGACCGCGCGGTTTGGCGCGCAGGGTGGGATCGGCCTCGCGCGGGTTTTCGGGCCATGGATGGCGGGGGTAGGCGCTGCGCATGTCTTTGCGCACATCCGCATATGAGCCGTCCCAGAATCCCGGCAAATCCATTGTGACCTGAACCGCGCGCTGGGCGGGTGACAGCAACGTGACCTGCAAGGGCTGACCGGCAACTGCTGGATGGCGGGTCACGCCGAACATCTCTTGCAGACGCACGGAAATTTGGGGCGTGTCGCCATCATAGTCAATCGCGATGCGCCGCCCCAATGGTGTCTCGAAATGTGCAGGTGCGGTGCGGTCCATCTGCTGTTGCTGTTCCCAACTCAGACGCGCACGCAAGGCAGGCAGCAGATCAAAGCGCTTCCAATCCGCAGTGCTGCGGACATCCCCTAGATGTGGCAGCAGCCAGTCTTCGAGCGTGGCAAGAAGGTGGTCCTCTGAATAGTCGGGAAAGTCGGGCTGCCCGTCCATGAGGGCCGCACGGCGCAGGAACCTTGCGGCTGCTTTGTCCGGTCGCATGCCAAGCTGTGCAATCCCTTGGAGCATGGCCAGTGCGACCTGTTCTTGGGGGGCATCGCCCCACGTGCGGTCGTCCAGCACCAATGCGCCAAAGCGTTCTTGCCGCCGTGTCTCAACCCGTCCGTCGCGGCGTGACCAGACACAGTGATCATGCCATGCAATCTGGTCGCCAAATGCGACACGTAATGCGCTTTCGGACAGGGCGGTTCCCTGACGGATGCGCGCCTCGCGGGGATCACCGTCCAGATCGGTCGCCACGATCAGGCGTGCACCTGCCAGAGGATCACCATCGGAGATCACCGCTCCCTTGCCCCCCGACAGCACAAACCGCGCATCGTTGCCTTTGCGGCGTAGCCCGATGCGGTCAGGATAGGCGAGGGCGGCCAGCGTGCCAATGTCCTCTGGCCCGTCTTTCGATGTCGCACGGGCAAGGCGCTTGGCCTCTTGGCGGATACGGGCCAATGTGGCGTGATGCACCTCACCGGGCACGCGTTCTCCGTTCACTGCGCGCATGCGGTGGCTGAGGTCGAGCGGCGCGCCGCGCAGCGGATCACGCTCTGACAGAATAGCGGCCAATGTGGCAGCTGCGCGCCCGCCGCGCGCGACCATATGTGCCAGTCGCGGGTGCAGCGGGAGTTTGGCCAGCTGCCGTCCATGATCTGTGATGCGGCCCGCCACATCCAGCGCGCCCAGCATGTACAAGAGCGCCTTTGCCTCCTCTAACCGTCCGGCATGTGGTGGCGTCACAAAGGCTAATTCATCCGCTCGTGCCCCCCACAGGGCCAGCTCGAGCGCGAAGGCACTCAGATCGCCGCTCTCGATCTCGGCGGGGGGATAGGCGGCCAGTGCACCGTCTTCGCCGCGGGTCCAAAGCTTGTAGGCCACGCCCGCACTCATCCGGCCCGCACGGCCCGCGCGCTGGGTCGCCTCGGCTTGCGTCACGCGGGTGGTGACAAGGCGCGACATGCCCGAGGACGGATTGAACTCTGCCCGCCGTGAGCGCCCGCCATCAACTACAATGCGGATGCCTTCGATGGTCAGGGACGTCTCCGCAATCGAGGTGGCGAGTACGATTTTGCGCCCTGATTTGGCTGGATTGATCGCAGCCCGCTGTGCTTTGAAATCCATTGCTCCAAACAGCGGGGCAAGGGTGCAATCGGCAGGCAATTGACGGGCAAGCGAGCCTTCGACGCGCCTGATTTCCCCTTCACCGGGCAAAAACACCAGAACAGAACCTTCTGTCTGCTGCATCGCGTGCAACACCAGATCAGCGACCGACTGCTCGAACCGTTGGGTTTTGGGCAGCGGTTTTTCCAGCCAATAGGGCGTCACCGCAAAGCTGCGCCCTTGCGACGTGACAACGGGCGCTTGCATCAACCTGGCGACAGGGGCGGCATCAAGGGTGGCCGACATCACAAGCAGCATTAGGTCATCGCGCAACGCGCCCGCAATCTCGAGGCAGAGTGCGAGGCCAAGATCGGCATTGAGCGACCGTTCGTGAAATTCATCAAAGATCACCGCGCCCACGCCGGGCAGTTCGGGATCATTCTGCATCATACGGGTGAGGATGCCTTCGGTCACCACCTCGATCCGTGTATTGGCTGAGACAGCGGACGCCCCGCGCACACGGTAGCCGACTGTTTCCCCCACATCCTCACCCAGCGTTTGTGCCATACGCTCTGCTGCGGTGCGCGCAGCAAGGCGGCGTGGCTCAAGCATCAGAATGCGACCGCTCGTCAGCCCCGCCTCCAGCATGGCGAGGGGGACGCGTGTGGTTTTGCCAGCGCCGGGGGGCGCTTGTAGTACCAGACGGCCATGGGTCCGCAGTGCGTCCAGCACGTCGGGCATCACATCATCAATGGGCAAGACCGTTTGCATGGCGCCCTTATCGGTGCAGGGCAGGTGCGGGGCAAGACTGGACATTTGCGGCGTGGCGCGTGAAAACCGCACAGACAAGCGTACGGACCGGCGCGGAGGCACCCGATGGACATCACCGATATGGCGGCGCGCATCCGCGCGGGCGAGCGGCGGGCACTGGCGCGGTGCATCACACTGGTGGAAAGCGGGCGCAGCGACCACCGCGTACAGGCGACTGAATTGCTGGCTGCACTGGGCCAGAACCGCAGCGCGCTGCGTATCGGCTTGTCGGGCACGCCCGGTGTTGGCAAATCCACCTTTATCGAAAGCTTCGGTCTGATGCTGACGGGGCAGGGCCTGCGCGTGGCGGTGCTGGCGGTCGATCCCAGCTCTTCGCGCTCTGGCGGCTCTATTCTGGGGGACAAGACCCGCATGGATTTGCTGAGCCGTGATCCAAATGCGTTTATCCGGCCCAGCCCCAGCCAGACGCATCTGGGCGGCGTGGCACGCCGCTCGCGCGAAGCGGTGGCCCTGTGTGAGGCTGCAGGGTTCGACGTCGTGCTGATCGAGACGGTCGGTGTGGGCCAATCCGAGACGGTCGTGGCGCAAATGTCCGATCTGTTTGTTTTACTTTTGGCTCCCGCTGGCGGGGACGAGTTGCAAGGCGTGAAGCGCGGGATCATGGAAATGGCCGATCTTATCGTGGTCAACAAAGCCGATGGTGATCTCAAGGCGACGGCCGTGCGCACGCAGGCGGATTATGCAGGTGCCTTGCGTTTGTTGCGAAAACGGCCACAGGACCCTGAGGGCTACCCCTGTGCGATGACGGTATCCGCGCTCGAGCAGCGGGGGCTGCCGGAGGTTTGGGAGGCCTTGCAAACCCTATCGGAGTGGCGCCACGTGCAAGGCTTTTGGGCGAAAACCCGTGCGGATCAGGCGCGCTATTGGTTTGAAGATGCGGTGAAAACAGCGCTTCTGGCACAGCTTCAAACACCTGAAGCGCGCATCGCGCTGGCCAAGCTGAGCGATGAGGTTGCCGCAGGTGCGCATGAGCCTGCCGCCGCTGCCGCAACTTTTGTGCGCGAATTACGCGCGGATAAGTGAGAAAGCGGGCTTGTCGGGTTGACCTGCATTGCGATTCCTCCTAAAGCCAGCAGACCAATTTACGGGTGGCGTTACATGCCGCCTGATTAGCTGTGGTGCTGTCGATCAAGCACCGCGCCGAACCAAGAGGATGAACCCATGTCGCGCCGTTGCGAATTGACCGGAAAAGGCCCGATGTCGGGCAACAACGTATCTCACGCCAAGAACCGCACGCGCCGTCGGTTCCTGCCGAACCTCAACGACACCACGCTTCAGTCCGAATCGTTGGGTCGTGGGTTCAAGCTGCGGATTTCTGCTGCTGCCCTGCGCAGTGTTGACCACCGCGGCGGTCTGGATAAGTTTCTGGCAAAAGCCAAAGACACAGAATTGTCCGACAACGCGCTGAAGATCAAAAAAGCGGTCGCAAAATCAAGTGCAACGGCAGAAATTCTGTCCTGAGCCAAACGCTTTGACGTAATTGAAACGGCCCCGACCTGAGCTTAGGTTGGGGCTGCTTTCGTTTGAGACGCATGAAGTGAGATCAGGCAATAACCAGCCCGGAGGACATATGAGACAACCCAAAGCAGCCATCGGTATCGTGGCCTTGTTCGCCCTCCTTGCGGTGGTGATGGCCGTGGTCACGGTCAAGATGTCGCCACTCGATCAGAACGATGCGGCGTTCACCGTCGAAGAGCCGTTTTTGCGCAGCACCTTGCCCACATCCACCACCGCAGCGGCGTTTATGGTGCTGGGCAATCAGACGGGGCAGGATGACCGGCTTGTCGCCGCGCGCTCTGCGTTGGCGGGGCGGGTAGAGTTGCACAGTCACAGCCAGGACGACAACGGCGTGATGCGCATGGGCCAGATTGAAGGCGGTGTGCCGCTGGCGGACGGGGCGACCCATACCTTTGCGCGCAGTGGTGATCATTTGATGTTCATGGGTCTCGATGCGCCGCTGAGCCAAGGACAGCTTGTGACGGTCACGCTTGTGTTTGAGCAGGCGGGCGAAGTCGAGATTACCATTCCTGTCGATCTGACCCGCTGATGGTGCCAATTACCTGAGGCGCCAATGGCGGTTTAGCGCGTGTTCAGAATGCTATCGACCCAATCAGGAACGGTTTGTGTTGCAGGCCCCATGATACCGGTATCGAATTGCGACCCTACCGCCGAGGGTTCGAGGTTGATCTCCAGCGTTTGTGCGCCTGCACGTGCGGCTTCCGCGACAAATCCCGCCGCCGGATAGACATTCCCCGATGTGCCGATCGCGGCAAAAATATCAGCTTCACCAAGTGCGTTGAAAATCCGCTCCATCTGATACGGCATCTCCCCGAACCACACGATATCGGGACGCGCTGTGTTCGCATCGCACGAAGGGCAGGTGTCGCCCACCGTCATCACCTCTGGCGCGGGCCAGCGGTGATCACAGGTCCCGCAAAGCGCGGAGTTCAGCGCGCCGTGCATGTGGATGAGATTTTCTGATCCGCCCCGCTCATGCAGGTCATCGACATTCTGTGTAACTACAAGGACGTTACCGTCATGCTCTGCTTCGAGCTTTGCCAGTGCCTTATGCGCCGCATTGGGGGTGGCAGCAGCCGCTTGTGCGCGGCGGGTGTTGTAGAACGAGACGACAAGTGCGGGATCGCGCGCGAAGCCTTCGGGGGTGGCCACATCCTCTACACGGTGCTGCGCCCACAGGCCCGTCTCCGCGCGAAAGGTCTCGATCCCGCTTTCGGCTGATATGCCCGCACCTGTCAGGATAACGATGTTGGTCATGGAGTGCTCCGTTTTCGATTGATACATGTTTTGGGTCCGCAAGGCGCGCGCGTCAAGGCGGGCTTGCCCGTGCGTCGGATGCCGTGCAAATTACGAAGATATCCGAAGGAGAGACCGATATGAGAGTTGCGACAGCCGCCTATCCCCTCGATGTGCTGCAAAGCTGGGCGCAGTATGAGGACAAGATCGCTGCATGGGTCGCGCAAGCCGCAGCAAACGGTGCGACGTTTTTGGTGTTTCCCGAATATGGCGCGATGGAACTTGCTACGCTCGACGGTTTGGACGTTGCTGGTGATCTTGAACGTTCGCTTTTTGCGGTATCGGACCGGTTGGAGGCGGCGGATGCCCTGCATGTAAAACTCGCTGCGCAATACGGCGTGCACATCGTTGCGGCCTCTGCACCTGCGGCGACGGATACCCGCCCTGTAAACCGCGCGCGCCTCATTACGCCGGATGGCAAAATCGGGGTGCAGGACAAACAGATCATGACGCGCTTTGAGCGTGACATCTGGGGTGTTATCGGCGGTGGACCGTTGCAGGTGTTCGAAACGGCAATTGGACGGATTGGTATCCTGATTTGCTACGATAGCGAGTTCCCGCTTCTGGGCCGCGCGCTTGAGAGTTGTGATATCATCGCAGTGCCCAGCGTGACGGAGGCGCTGGCAGGCTATTGGCGGGTGCGCATAGGTGCGATGGCCCGCGCGCTCGAGAATCAGTGCGTGACGGTGATGTCGTCAATCGTGGGACAGGCAGATTGGTCTGACGCACTTGGTTCGTGCGTGGGGGCAGGCGGCGTGTTCTGCCCCCCCGATACCGGTTTCCCGCCAACGGGCGTTTTGGCCGCCGGAGAGATATGTGTGCCGGGCTGGAGCTATGCCGATGTGGACATTGAGGCAATTGCCCATGTGCGCCGCGACGGTGTCGTTCTCAACCGCGCCCACTGGCACGAGCAGCTGGGACGCGACCAACCTGCGTTAAATATACCTCTGTGATGCATCTCCTCTTGAAAATCTGGCAAAACGCGCTCATTTAGGCGCGTGTCCCCGATGGGGGGACGAATTTACAGGAGAAACCATGGCCAAGGAAGATACGCTCGAATTCCCCGGTATCGTAAAGGAACTCCTGCCGAATGCGACATTCCGGGTCGAGCTTGAAAACGGCCATGAGATCATCGCACATACGGCAGGCAAAATGCGCAAGAACCGCATTCGTGTTCTGGCAGGCGATAAGGTACAGGTCGAAATGACCCCTTATGACCTGACCAAAGGCCGGATCAACTACCGTTTCAAATAACGACACCCCCGCCTGCCCGCTGGTGCGGGCGAGGAGACGCATATGAAATTCATCCTCGGATCAGGATCCCCGCGCCGCAAGGAATTGTTGGCGCAAATTGGTGTTGTCGCTGATGATATCAGGCCTCCCGATATTGACGAGACACCCTTGAATGCAGAGCTGCCGCGCCCCTATTGCGCGCGGATGGCACGTGAGAAAGTGGCCGCCGTGCATGCGGATGCGGATGACATCGTGCTGTGTGCGGATACGACCGTGGCCCTGGGCCGCCGTATTCTGGGCAAGCCTGCCGACCGCGGCGAGGCTATGCGTTTTCTGCGTGCGATGTCGGGGCGACGTCACAAGGTCATCACCGCCGTGGCCGTGAAACGCGGTGATAAAATCTGGGAACGCGATGTGATGAGCACAGTGCGGATGAAAACCCTCGCTGAAGATGAGTTGCATGCCTACCTTGATACAGGCGACTGGGAAGGCAAGGCCGGTGGCTACGGCATTCAGGGACCGGCTGGTGTGCTGATCCCGTGGATATCAGGTTCGTTCACTGGCATCGTGGGCCTGCCCCTCGCTGAAACTGCAAATTTGCTGCGCGCCAGCGGCTACCCGCTATATGGAGAAGGCTCATGAAAGGCCGCACGATTATTCTGGATCACTTTGGTACGGTCGAGGCAGCCGCGCTCATGGTGGATGGGCAGCTTGACGACCTGCTGGTGGATACGCCTGATGCTGCCCGCGTCGGTACCATTTATCGCGCCATCGCCGATCGCCCGGTCAAGGGGCAGGGCGGCATGTTCCTCAAAACGCCTGATGGCCATGCGTTTTTGCGCCAGATTAAAGGCCTCGCACCGGGCCAACCGATCCTTGTGCAGGTCACCGGTTTTGCCGAAGAGGGAAAGGCGATCCCCGTCACCTCCAAACTGCTGTTTAAAAGCCGATACGCGATCATCACACCCGAGGCCCCCGGCCTTAATATCTCCCGCGCGATCCGCGATGAGCCAGAGCGCGACCGCCTTCTAGAGATTGCGCATGAGGCAATGGATGGCGCGACATACGGTTTGATCCTGCGGTCTTGCTGTGTGGGTGTCGACAGCGATGTCATCTCCGAAGATATCGAAGCGATGCTTGGTCTTGCCCAAACCGTGCTGGATGACGAGAGCCGCGACATGGAAACCCTGAGTGAGGGCGACGGCCCCCATGTGCTTGCTTGGCGTGATTGGGTCGAAAAGGCCGAAGTTGTGACAGAGGCGGGCGGTTTTGAAGAATACGGCGTACTTGATGCTCTGGACCACCTCGCCGAAGATCTTGTGCCGCTGTCTGGCGGTGCCTCGATGTATGTGGAGCCTACGCGCGCTCTTGTGGCTGTGGACGTGAACACGGGCGCTGACGTATCGCTGGCCGCGGGGATCAAGGCGAATATGGCCTGCGCGCGGGCCTTGCCACGTGCGCTGCGTCTGCGCGGCCTTGGCGGGCAGATCGTGCTTGATCTGGCCCCCATGCCAAAGAAAGATCGCCGCCCCTTCGAGACCGCCCTGCGCGCGGCATTCAAACAAGACGAGATCGAGACAACGCTGGTCGGATGGACCCCCCTTGGCCACTATGAGTTACAGCGCAAGCGGGCCCGCGCGCCTTTGGCGGAGATGCTCGCATGAGTTGCCCGATCTGCGCGGGCGACACCAACAAGAAGTACCGGCCCTTCTGCTCGCGCCGGTGCGCCGATATCGACCTCGCAAAGTGGTTTTCAGGGGCCTATGCGACCCCGTCTCAAGATCCCGAAGATGTGGAAAAAGCGATTGACGCACCCGAAAACCCACCCGAGCAGAAGCCCCATTAAAGCGCGCGCCTAACTTGTTCAAAGGTGCCGTAAAATGGGGCTGGACACCCGCGCGCTCAGACCATAAAACGCGCTCACCCGACCAGTTAACTGGTCCCGGTGCCCGGGTAGCTCAGGGGTAGAGCAGTGGATTGAAAATCCTCGTGTCGGTGGTTCGATTCCGCCCCTGGGCACCATTTTACATTAATTATGTGTAATCCAGTTATTTATGGACAGTGGCTGACCGAATATTCCGATTTAGGAAACAACCTCGTGTAGCATGAAGCGACAACAATCGCGAAAACGGTTTTCCAGTTGGCGCGTGGTTCTTGCAGCGGACCCTTTGTTCATCTTAACATCCGCATCCGCATCCGCATCCGCTTCGCGAGCGATCAGTTTGGTTAGTTCGTCAATATCTGCAGTATCTACTGTTTCGCCACTTTGGTT
>JBATTJ010000039.1:0-1697 GCA_049670485.1 Sulfitobacter sp. | reverse complement strand
TTGTCGAAGATTTGATGCAGGCTCACAAACAAACCATCGCTATGGCCGGCATCGCTGAACGCGAGAAGGCGAAGCACAATGCACTCGAAAAGGCGAGCCGCATTTTTGTTGCCGCAGAAAAGGCGGCTCGGGTTGGTTCGTGGGAAGTTGATCTGAACTCAATGGAACTCAGTTGGTCTGAAGGCGTGTACCAGATGCATGGTGTGCCGCTAGGTCAGCCAGTAACAATTGATGATGCGATTGAGGCTTATGCTCCCGAGGACCGAGATCATGTCGCAACTCTCGTGGAAGCCGCAATATCTGGCGGTGAACCATTTGAATTTGAAGCAAGCCTTAAGGGCCAAAATGGCGTTACCCGTCGGGTATTGTCACGCGGTGAGTGCATTAAGGGGGACGCGAAAAATCCGGACCGTCTCGTGGGTGTAATCCATGATATCACTGAAAGCCATCAGGATAAGACGGCGCTACAGCGCGCAGCCGACTATGATCGGCTCACAGACCTTCTGAATCGAAATGCATTCGACCGTATTCTAGGTGAGAGGATTAGAGCGCAACGTGATACGGGTCAGTCCCTTGCAATCATCTTGCTCGATCTGGATGGCTTTAAAGCGATCAACGACACATTTGGACACCTTGTCGGCGATATGTTGCTGAAAGAGATCGGCGCACGGTTGCGTAAAGCCGTCCCCGACGACGTCGCTATTGCCCGTTGGGGCGGAGATGAATTTGTTTTCGTTCCTCCTCTGGGAACAACACGTGCTGACATCGAAATGCTGTGGGAGGTGTTATCCCAAGCCGTGCATGAGCCCTTCCTCATTTCCGGTCGAAAACTGGTTGTACACGGGACCGGTGGAGCCGAGATTAGCAATGAAGTTATCGGAGGGCGCGAGATCGTGCGTAGGGCGGATCTGGCTATGTACACTGGTAAGCAACGCGCCACTGGAACTTTGCGCTTTTACGATGCGGCCCATGCGCGCCAGCACACCGAAAAGCTCCAAGCTGTCACTGAGGTTCGTGAAGCGATTCAATGCAAGAGGTTGTTCGCAGCCTATCAGCCAATCACAGACCTTCTGACTGACGATGTAGTCGGACTTGAAGCCCTTATGCGGTTACGCACACGCGATGACGTCGTTCTTACTGCCAGCAATGTAATGCCAGCCATCATCGATCCCCATGTCTCCCGTGAACTTGGTGAGGCTATGTCGTCTAACATCTGCACTGAACACTCAAAGATTTTCAACAAAATAGAGACCCTTCGATACATCAGCCTCAATGCAAGCGAGGCGGATCTGCTCAGCGAAAACTACGCACCCAATTTGCTCAGCCAATTGTGCGATGCTGGCGTTGATCCCGCTACATTGACCCTTGAAGTTACTGAGACCATGTTGATGGTCAACGATGACGATGCGGCCCGAAGAGTCCTTAGCGACCTAAAGCAGGCAGGAATGCAAATTGCACTCGATGACTTTGGAACTGGATATTCCTCGCTCACCCATTTGCGTGATTTCCCCATCGATATTTTTAAAATCGACCGAAGTTTTGTGAACGTAATCAGCTCTGACCATCAGTCGCGCCTGATTGTCCAGGCTATGATCGCAATGGCACAAAGCCTACAAATTGAAGTTATTGCAGAAGGGATCGAAACGCAGGCGGAGCGCGATCTTCTAGCCTATATGGGCTGCCGTTATGGACAGGGT
>JBATTJ010000038.1:0-30942 GCA_049670485.1 Sulfitobacter sp. | reverse complement strand
CTGCTAAAATACCTGAAATATTTCTATTGGATACGGAACTTAACGCAAGCTTCCAGCGTTCGGTTCCCGTAATGTGAAAAAAAAGGGACTCACACCGATGAGTGATGCAACTACATCAGAAAGCGTCAGCGACCAGCTCGGAAATTTCATTCCATATCTGCGACGCTATGCACGTGCCCTTACCGGCAGCCAGACCAGTGGCGATACCTTCGCCGCAGCTTCTCTCGAAGCAATTCTCGCAGATCGCTCCGTACTTGACGGGACGGACGTTAAAACCGGACTGTTCCGCGTCCTCTATGGAATTTGGTCAAGCGCAGGCGCCCCTGTCGAAGAAGGCGAAGCGGGCGCGCGGGCGAAGGCGCAGAAGCATCTTGCAAAACTCACAAGCAATAGCCGTGAAGCACTGCTACTTTATACGATTGAGGGGTTCTCATACGCGAATATCGGCACGATCATTGGTGTAGAGACGTCGGAAGCAGAGGAACTGGTCGCCGCCGCCCGCAGCGAGATGGCAGATAGCGTCATGGGTTCGGTCATGATCATCGAAGACGAAGCAATCATCGCCATGGATATAGAAGGTATTGTCGCCGACATGGGTCACCGTATAACCGGCATCGCACGTACCCGCGACGAAGCTGTGAAGCTGGGTCGTGCGGATGTGCCTGACCTGATCCTTGCGGATATCCAGCTTGCCGATAACTCCTCCGGCATCGACGCGGTCAATGATCTGCTGACCGAACTTGGTCACCGTCCTGTGATCTTCATCACCGCCTTCCCGGAGCGGCTACTCACCGGTGACAAGCCAGAGCCTGCCTTCCTAATCTCAAAACCCTATACCGAAGATCAAGTTATCGCGGCAGTGAGCCAAGCGATGTTTTTCTCATCAACCGAGACCCTTCACGCTTAAGAGCTCCAAGTCATACCACACTGCCTGAACGCCCCTCCGCAACCGGTGGGGCGTCTTCTTTGGAACCAACGGAACAGCTTCGCGTTTGTCCGTAAGTTATTAAAAGGAAATTTAGCCATGGCAAAATCGCCAACCACAACACATGAGAAATCTTTTAGTTCTGTCGATGATCTGAATAAGCAGATCAAGACGTTAAAGAAAGACATCGCTGGGCTAACAAAAACCGTCTCTGACTACAGCACGAACAAGGCAGCCGAAGCCAAGCAAAACGCGGCGAATGCAGCATCACATCTGCAATCTGCAAGTCAGGAACGCATTGACCATACGCGGGATCAAGCAGTCGAATTTGTCAGACAGCAGCCAGGCACCGCAATTGGCATGGCGGTCGGTGCAGGATTCCTAATCGGCCTTCTCGCTACGCAACGCCGCTGAAACAATCACTATACACCCACAATAACCCGCTGTTCTTGTAACTCAGGGCAGTGGGCTTTTTGGTGTGCCGTCGACAATCTCCTCTGCAGGTACATCCGGCAGATCGAGGAAAGGGGATGCTGCCTCGGGCACGTTCGCGCCGTAAACATGCTTTTCGACCTGCGCGTTGATTACGGCGCCCAGAAGGATCAAAAAGCTACTGAGCCATAGCCAGACCAGCATAGCGATCACTGCACCGATAGAACCATAAACGCGGTTATAATTGCCAAAATTCGCCACATAGTAAGAAAACGCTACTGACAAGATGGCCCAGCTTAGGACAGCTACTACGGCACCGGGTCGGATGGACCGACGGGCAAGATTTCCGCGGTTAGGCCCAAACCGGTAAAGGACGCTCACACCCGCCAGCAGCACGCCGACCGCGATTGCCCAGCGTAACACCTCTGCCACGATTGCTGCAATTCCGCCCAACGGGAAAAACGCAAGGATCACCGGTGCGACAACCAAAGTCACAAGTGCGACGAGCCCGACACTCACCAAGGCAAGCGTCAGCGCCAGTGCACGTACATAATGCGACGCAGTCGCACGGTTCTTTTCGCCATGAACTGCATTCAGGCCTGTCATCATAGCGGCCACACCCGCCCTTGCCGACCACAGCGCCGCGCCAATCGATATCGCACCAGCCCATCCCAGGGTGTCGGGACTTGTCGTAACCAGACTGACGATTTGAGTATTGAAAATCTCATACACATCATCGGGCAAAAGCCCACGCATATCCTCAAGCTGAGCCAAGACCACGACCGGATCAGAGACAAGACTCATCATCGCTATCAGCGCGGCGATCGCCGGAAAGAGCGACAACATCCCAAAGAACCCGACACCAGCCGAAATCAGGGCCAGATTGGTCTCTCCTATCTGCAAAAACCCTTCCCACAGCGCAACACGAATTTTCCCAAACGTGCCTTTTGGCACCGTCTTTGTTCCGGCTTCGCTCATCTGGCCTCCGTTCAGGATTTCTCCGCTTCGTCTACGTCATCGCGCACCTGACCCCAAGCTACCAGCGTAAAGATTACAGTACCGCCAACGATATTTCCTAACAGTACCGGTATGAAGAACCCTGATAGGGCATCAATAATTCCCAAACTGCCTTGCAACATCAAAACGGCCATCTCGACAGAACCGGCAACGATATGTGTAAAATCCCCCGCTGCAATGAGCCATGTGAATATCAAGATCAGGAAAAACGCAGCTTCCGCTGCCTGCGGTAACATCCACACGATCAATGCCACAATAACTCCCGCAGGAATGGCCCGCCAGAAACTCTGCGATGCACCCATGCCGGTCGCATGCTCGGACAGTGAGATGATCGCAGGCATCAGGTCCGCAGGAAGTGCAGACGTGTAGACGAACAACGCCGCAGCCGCGAAAGCACCGATCACATTGGCCCCAAGAACAATCGCCCACAACCGCAACATCGCCCCAAGTGAGCTGAGTGTCCGCTCACGCATGATCGGCAAAACAGTCGTGATCGTATTTTCCGTGAACAACTGCATGCGACCCATGATCACCGCTAGAAACCCCAGCGAATACCCGAGGTTCTCGATCAGAAAACGTTGCGGTGTATCGGGAAGGTAGGTCCGGAAAATCGCCTCTCCCAGCACCGACAGACTGATCAGAATACCTGCGGCGATACCGGACCAGAAAAGCGATCGTTTGGTCCGGGCAAGCTCCTCTTCACCGTCCCGCCGGATCACCTCATAGATCATTCGGGGCGAAAGGGCTGCCGCATCATCAAGGGATTGCTCTTCAGCGGCTTCTTTGGCTTGCTGGCGAATTTTTTTTTGTGGGCTCATGAATCTTGCTCTCTCCTTGGTGGCCGGTGAGGGCCGAATTCGGGCTTTGCACTGTCGTCAGGTTGCGCAATGATGCCACCTATGGGTGCTGCCCATCAGCTTATAACGCACAAGCCGCCTATTTCGTTCATCAAAGGATGCCCGATGCATACGTCTCTCTCAATGGCCATCATCGCAAAACGGAATGATATAATCGCGTTGACCCAAGATCTTATCCGCATCCCCACGCTTAATCCGCCCGGCCGCGACTATCGCGCCATCTGCGAATACCTCGATAACCGGCTCACCGCGCACGGGTTCGAGACGCAACTCATCCGCGCCCACGGAACACCAGGCGACAGTACGAAATATCCCCGCTGGAACATCATCGCCCGCCGCGAAGGAGCACATGCAGGAGATTGCGTGCACTTCAACAGTCACACCGACGTCGTCGAGGAAGGACACGGCTGGACCTTCGATCCCTTTGGCGCAGAACTCAAAGACGGTAAGATATACGGGCGCGGTGCGTGTGATATGAAGGGCGGGCTTGCGTCGTCTATCATAGCGGCAGAAACCTTCATCGAGCTGTACCCGGATTTTTCCGGTGCCATCGAAATTTCTGGCACCGCCGATGAGGAGTCGGGCGGCTATGGCGGTGTCGCCTATCTAGCCGAGCAAGGCCATTTCGATCCAAAGCGCGTGCAACACGTCATAATCCCCGAGCCGTTGAATAAAGACCGCATTTGCCTTGGTCATCGCGGTGGCTGGTGGGCAGAGATTGAAACGAAAGGCGAAATTGCCCACGGCTCTATGCCCTTTCTAGGCGATTGCGCCGTGCGCCACATGGGCGCTGTCCTGTCCGAATTCGAGGATAAGCTTTTCCCCGCCATGGCTCTGCGCACCACCGACATGCCCGTCGTGCCCGAAGGGGCGCGCAGCTCGACCATGAACATCAACTCCATCCACGGCGGCGCAAAAGAGCAAGATGAGGATTTTGATGGCTTGCCGTCCCATTGCGTACCTGACAGCTGCCGCATCACCATCGACCGCCGTTTTTTGGCCGAAGAGCCACTTGATGATGTCCGTGACGAAATCACCGCCCTTCTGGAGGGATTGCGCACCACTCGCCCTGACTTCGACTACCGATTGACCGAAATTAATTCAGTGCTGCCATCCATGACTGACCGCAAAGCGCCTGTCGTCCGCACAGTGGCAAAAGCCATCAAAGACGTCATGGGCAAACAACCGCAATATGTGGCCTCGCCTGGCACTTACGACCAGAAACACATCGACCGCATCGGCAAACTGAAAAACTGTATCGCCTATGGCCCCGGCGTGCTGGAACTTGCTCATAAGCCCGATGAATGGATCAGTGTGGACGACATGATTGACAGCGCATGCGTCATGGCGGCCGCCCTAGAAACCCTGCTTCTCCCGCGCCAGTAGCTCCTATTTTTCTGGCCGGAAATACTCCGGGGGAGGCTTCGCTGTGCGAAGATGGGGGCTGGCCCCCTCCTTTTCCCTCAGTCAAACGCCGTCTGCGCCGCAAGGCCAAGACCGTCTACAATCGCCGTCAAGGCAGAACCGTGATGCACGTGCGCACGCTCGAACACATCCCCCATCGCCGCACGCGTCACCTGCATAAGGCTCGACCCACCAACGAACACAAGATGGGTCACAGCCGTCGGTGCTACATTCGCCTGCGCAACCGTTGCACGAGCTGCGGCAGCCATGTCTGCGGCCATCGGGGCCAGCAACTGCGTGACCGCCTCCGACCCTAAGGACACCTCAAGCCCCCGCTCGATCACGCCCAAATCAATCTGGCCGCGACCTGCATTCGCGGCGATCTTGCCCGCCTCCACGGCAAAGGCAATATCGTGCCCCAACTCATCCACCAGCACAGCTTGCAACCGCTCCAACTTTTCCGGCTCGACCGCATATTGGGCAAGATCCTTGGCCAGGCGCCTGCTGTCTGGCGCGTATAAAAACGGAATTTTCTGCCAGGTTGCCAGATCATTGAAGATCGTTGTGGGCGCGTCGTGGGTCTGGCCGCCGAATGCGTGGCGGATTTGGCTGCCACGGCCCAATAACGGCATCACAGTTTCGAGGCTGACCGTGCGGTCAAAATCAGTACCACCCAGCCGCACACCGTAGCTGGCCAGAATATCTATGCCTGCAGTCCCATTCCGAAAAAGCGTGAAATCTGATGTCCCGCCACCAATATCCACGATCAGGCCCAGATCGCCCTCCCCCAACACCGCCCGATTGGACAGCGCCGCAGCCTCCGGCTCATACATGAACGCCACATCTTCAAACCCCGCACGCAGATAGGCCTCGCGCAGGTCCTCCTCAGCCTGCGTATTGCGCACATCATCTGCATGAAACCGGACCGGACGACCTGACAATGCACGGTCATACCGCTCACCAGTCTGCGCTTCGGCGCCGGACTTCACCCGCGCCAAAAACCGCGCCACAATATCAATAAAATCCAGCTTTTCACCCAGCAGATTACGCTTTTCACGCATCAGCGGTTGGCCTAGCAAGCTTTTCAGCGCGCGCATATACCTTCCCTCCTGCCCTGCCAGCAATGCGGCCCCTGCATCCGATCCGATCAACATCCGCTTGTTATCAAAATCAAAGAAAACAGCCGTCGGCAGCGTTGTGTTGCCATCTTCAAGCGCGATCAGATGTGCGGCCCCGTTGCGCGCCACGGCTGCCGCCGAATTCGAGGTCCCAAAATCCACGCCCAATACTGCCATGCCTGATCCCTCCCCCAACACAAGAGCGCCTGCCTACCCCAGCACAAAACCGCCCGCAAGGTTTCCCTAGCCATCCATCAATCCCTCACCTAACCTCTTCGCGAACCACACCAAGGAGAGTCTTTCGTGACCCATTTGTCCCGCCTTTTGCTCGGCGCTTCTGCCGCGGCCCTTCTTGCCGGTGCCGCGAGCGCCAAAGACGATATTATCATCGCAATCCAGCTTGAGCCGCCGCACCTTGACCCCACAAGTGCCGCCGCAGGAGCCATTGATTCAGTGCTCTATTCCAACGTGTTCGAGGGACTGACGCGGTTTGACAGTTCAGGTGCCGTGATCCCCGGTCTTGCCAAAAGCTGGGAGATTTCCGAGGACGGTCTGACCTACACGTTCAAGCTGAACGAAGACGTAACCTTCCATGACGGCACTACGATGGATGCAGAAGATGTGAAATTCTCCCTCGACCGTATCGGCGCGGACGACAGCGCGAACGCGCAAAAAGCGCTCTATGATACCATCGCTTCGGTGATCGTGGTCGATCCTGCGACTGTTGAAGTCACGTTATCAGAGCCAAACGGCAACATGCTGTTCAACCTTGCATGGGGGGACGCCGTGATCGTCGCACCCGAAAGCATCGAAGGGATCAAACAGACACCCATAGGCACCGGCGCGTTCAAATTCGACAGCTGGACCCAAGGCGACAAGATCGAGTTGAGCCGCAATGACGACTATTGGGGCACGCCTGCCATCCTCGCCAATGCCACGTTCAAATTCATCTCAGATCCCACTGCCGCGCTGGGTGCGATGATGGCCGAAGATATCGACGTCTTTTCAGGCTTCCCCGCGCCGGAAAACCTGCCTCAATTTGAGGCTGATCCGCGTTTTCAGGTCCTTGTCGGCTCCACAGAGGGAGAGACGATCCTGTCCACCAACAACAAAATGGCCCCTTTCGATAATGTGAAAGTACGCGAAGCCTTGGCGCATGCGATCGACCGTCAAGCCATTATAGATGGTGCGATGTTCGGCTATGGCACACCAATCGGCACGCATTTCGCCCCGCACAATCCCGCCTATATCGATCTGACAGGTATGAGCAATTATGATCCCGAAAAGGCAAAAGCATTGCTGGCCGAGGCAGGTTTTGCCGACGGGTTCGAGACGACGCTGTTTCTGCCGCCCCCTTCCTATGCCCGTCGTGGCGGTGAGATTATTGCGGCACAACTGGCACAGGTTGGCATCACAGCGCAGATCACCAATGTCGAATGGGCACAGTGGTTGGAATCAGTGTTCAATGGCAAGAATTTTGGCCTCACCATCGTGAGCCACACAGAGCCGATGGACATTGGTGTCTACGCCAATCCGGACTACTACTTCCAATACGACAACCCCGCGCTTCAGGAGCTGATGACCACGCTCAACAGTACCACTGATCCCGACACCCGCACCGCGATGTTGGGTGACGCCCAAAAGATAATTGCGCAGGATTACGTCAACGGATACCTGTTCCAACTTGCCGCGCTATCGGTCGCAAAGGCGGACCTGCAAGGGTTGTGGGCCAACCAACCAACCCAAGCCAACGACCTGACTGCGGTTAGCTGGGCCAAATAGACCTGAATAGACATAAAATAACCCTAAAAAGGCCCCCCATGCGGGGGCTTTTTGCACTTAGAAAGGGATTTCAAACAGTCAGTAGCGGATGGCCCTTTATGGTGATTTTTATAAGTGTGCTTGCCTATCTGGCATGCGTAAACCTCATCACCTACCGCGCGTTTGCTCGCGATAAACAGTTCGCCATCCAAAAGCAGCAGCGCACGCCGGAAAAGACGCTTTTGTTCTGGGCGCGCATCGGTGGCTGGACAGGTGCCAAGGTCGCCCAGCGCAGGTTGCGCCACAAATCGTACAAACAACCCTTTGGCCATAGGTTAAACACCATTGGGATGTTGCATGCGATGACTTTGGTTGCTGTGGCGTTGACCGCATCGCTGCTGACACTCAGCCCGCCATCCTTCCATGTTATTCGCACCGCGACCTTGTCGACCGCTTTGCGAGAAGTGCCACCCGTTGGCGGACCTGTGGCGATATCGTTACGTCCTCCTGCGGTGCGTCCCGCAAAGTCGTGAACCAATGTTCGGGTGGATTGCGTCCGCGACTGTTACCCTTGAACGTGAGCGCACGAAGGACAGTTTCCGCATCCGGTGTGACCTTTCGCTCTGGGACATGACCGTTCAGAATACCCCAAACGCCAGTCCACATCCGACCCACTGTCCACGGGTTATAGCCACCACCGCCCAACACCAACAGGCGCGGCGCTCCCAGATCCATTAGCCCGCGCAGCACATCCCAATGGGCATTGTTGCTCATTCCAAGATGGGCCAACGGATCGTCCTTTACCCCGTCCGCACCACACAGAAACACTATGGCATCTGGGGCAAAAGCGGCCACTTTAGGCAGGATTAACTGACGACAGACGTGGGCCATATCCGCGTCGTTGAATCCCCGCGGCACCGGCAGATTGATGGCACTGCCCCCCGCATCATCCTCAATCAATCCCGTGCGCGGCCAAAGGCCTTCTTCATGCACAGAGATCATCAGGCAATCGGGATCACCGGCAAAGCCTACCGCGACACCGTCGCAATGATGCGCGTCAATATCCACATAGGCGATGCGCTGCACACCGTGATAACGTAGAGACAACATCGCCAGAACCGGGTCATTAAGATAGCAAAACCCGTTGGCCCGCGCGGGCATCCCATGATGCGTTCCACCCGCTGGATTATACACCACACCACCTTGGGCCAACAGCTCCCCGGCCAGTATTGCACCGCCTGCTGCCGTTGCGGGGCGGCGGAAAATTTCGGGAAATACGGGGTTGGTCACACTCCCGATGCCGAACTGTTCCAGATCACCGGCTTGCGTCTGCTGGGCAGCCTCCACCCGCATCAGGGCGGCGATGTATGCCGGATCATGCCATACCTCCAGCGCTTTGGGCTTGGCACGGGGGGAGGTAATGAACTGCGTACGCGGCAGCCATCCCATGGCCCGGCTCATGTCCATCACAGTCGACACCCGCGGCACCCGAAGCGGATGGTGCAGCCCATAGCTGGAACCGCGAAAAATCTCGTGACCTATGAATACAGGGATGTTCACGGTCAAACTGTAGGTGCGTGCGCCCAAAAGGAAAGAGTGTGCGCCCGATCCACTGCCATTCATTGCGCATTCGCACGTGGCACAGGCCCAAATCACGCTGGACCGCCACAGGCCCAGCGCCTAGGCTCACCGCGATGTGGTACTATACCCTGAAACGATTGCTCTCCTTGATCATCAGCCTTGCCATCGCATCGTTGGTGGTTTTTGCCGTGATCGAAGTCGCCCCCGGTGACCCTGCCTCATTCATGCTCGGCATCAATGCACAGCCCGAAACCCTTGCGGCGCTGCGCGCCGAGCTTGGCCTCGATGTGCCCAAAGTTGAGCGGTATTTCATATGGGTTGGCGGCATGCTGACAGGTGATTTCGGCATGTCCTATACCTATCGTACGCCGGTTGCCGATATGGTGGCGCAGCGGTTGTGGGTCTCGCTTCCTTTGGCGCTTTATGCGCTTACGCTGTCGACGCTGATCGCGTTTCCGGCAGGTATATATGCGGCGGCACGGCGCGGACGTGCGGGCGACATCGGCGTGATGGGGGCGACGCAGTTAGGCGTTGCGATCCCGAATTTCTGGTTTGCGATGATGCTCGTCTTGCTCTTTTCGATCAAGCTACAGTGGTTTTCTGCTGGCGGATTTGCCGGTTGGGATGAAGGCATCTTTACCGCGCTGCGCTCGCTTACCCTACCCGCTGTTGCCTTGGCGCTGCCACAGGCGGCGATCCTTGCACGGGTGATGCGTTCATCCCTTCTTGATGTCTTGGGGGAGGATTTCATGCGCACCGCGCGCGCCAAAGGCCTGACTGCGCGGCAGGCATTGTGGCGGCACGGTTTGCGCAACGCGATGATCCCCGTTCTGACCATCATCGGATTACAATTCTCGTTCCTACTGGCCGGGGGTATCATCATCGAACAGGTCTTTTATCTGCCCGGTCTGGGACGGCTCATTTTTCAGTCAATCTCTGCGCGTGATCTGATCGTCGTAGAAAGCGTGACGATGCTTCTGGTTTTTGCAGTAATCTTTGTAAATTTTTGCGTCGACCTTGCATATGCAGCAGTTGACCCCAGATTGCGGGCGCGCAGATGAGGCGCAACCTCATACTTGGCGGACTGCTGTCGTCGCTGTTTATTCTTGCCGCATTGCTGTCATTTGTATGGACCCCATTTGATCACGCAGTGCTGAGCATCCCCAACCGCTTACAAGCGCCAAACGCCACGCATCTTCTGGGCACGGACCACTTTGGACGCGACATTTTGAGCCTGATTATGGTCGGCGCGCGCACATCTATTGCGGTCGCCCTTGTTGCGGTTAGCATTGGCATAGCGTTGGGCATCCCCCTTGGTCTGTGGGCGGCAGCGCGGCGGGGGAACCTTATTGACGAGGTCATCATGCGCGGCAACGACCTCATTTTTGCTTTTCCCAGCCTTGTCATTGCGATCCTGATCACTGCCGTTTTCGGGGCGGGAGCAGTCAATGCGATCATCGCCATCGGCATTTTCAACATTCCCGTTTTTGCCCGTATCACACGCGGTGCTGCGCTCAGCCTGTGGGAGCGGGACTTCATTCTTGCCGCGCGGGTGTCGGGGAAATCCAGCCTGCGTATCTCGGTTGAGCATATTTTGCCCAACATCACCAATCTGCTTATCGTGCAGACAACGATCCAGTTTTCCCTCGGCATTTTGGCCGAAGCCGCGCTGAGCTATGTGGGCCTTGGCGCGCAACCACCTATGCCCAGCTGGGGTCGTATGCTTGCCGATGCGCAGACAATGGTCAGCATCGCACCGCATATGGCGTTGATGCCCGGCTTTGCGATCATCCTCACAGTGCTGGGGCTGAACCTGATGGGCGACGGGCTGCGCGACTACCTTGATCCACGGCTGCGGGTGGCGCGCTCATGAGTTTGTTGCGCGTTGAAAACCTCAACCTGTCGATCTATGGCGCTCAAATCCTCAAGGGTATCTCCTTCGCTGTTGAAGCAGGCGAGATCATCGCAATCATCGGCGAAAGCGGGTCGGGCAAATCCATGACGGCATTGGCGGCAATGCAACTTCTGCCGCAAGGTACGCAAACCACAGGTCGCATCATGCTCGGTAAGACTGACCTTGCGGCGACGCCCGAGCATGCGCTTTGCGCCATCCGCGGCAATGATATCGGCATGGTTTTTCAGGAGCCCATGACCGCGCTCAATCCGGTCAAATCCATCGGGAATCAGGTGGCCGAGACGATCCTCATTCATGAACGTACGACCAAGGCACAGGCCCGCGTCCGCGCGGCCGAAACGCTAGCCCGTGTCGGGCTGCCACACTCAGAATTTCCCCTATCCCGCTTTCCACATGAGCTGTCGGGCGGACAACGCCAGCGCGTGGTAATCGCTATGGCCATCGCACGACACCCCCGTCTGTTGATTGCGGATGAGCCGACAACTGCCCTTGATGTCACCACACAGGCACAGATCCTGACCTTGCTCAGCAAGCTGGCGCGCAAGGACGGTATGGGCCTGCTGATGATAACGCATGACCTTGCCGTAGTGTCCGAGATGGCCAACCGCATCGTCATCATGCGACGTGGCGAAATCGTTGAGCAGGGTACCACCACGGCGTTATTGAAAAACATGCAGCATGCCTACACCAAACAGCTGTTCGCAGCCTCTCGCCACACCGTCAACTTGCCAAAGACAGAAACAACCACACCACTGCTTGAAGTCACAGGTGTCAGCCGCGACTACCGCACGCCGCGCAAAACACTCTTTGGCAAGCCGGGTCTGTTCAGGGCTGTAGACGACGTAAGCTTTACCCTGCACCGGGGTGAGCGACTTGGTCTTGTGGGGGAAAGCGGATGTGGCAAATCCACCCTGACCCGCGCCCTGTTGGGGCTGGAGGCTGTGCAGAAAGGTACGATCACCTTGCGCGGCGAGCCTGTTTTTATAGGTGCCAAGCCCAACCTCGCCGTGCGGCGCCATATGCAGGTGGTTTTCCAAGACCCGTTCGGCAGCTTCAATCCACGTCACCGCGTCGCACGACAGATCACAGAGCCTTTTCACCTGCTTGATGCACCGCCAACAGGCGCTGCTCGGCAAAAAGCCATTGACGAAGCATTGCTGGCCGTGGGGCTAACCCCTGCGGACGCGAACAAATACATTCACGAATTCTCAGGCGGGCAGCGCCAGCGCATCGCAATCGCGCGCGCCTTGATCATTCGGCCCGAATTGATCGTCTTTGACGAGGCCGTGAGTGCGCTCGACGTATCGGTCCGCGCGCAAATCCTTGATCTGCTAGTAGAGCTTTGCACCGTTTATGCATTAAGCTATCTGTTTATCTCTCACGACCTAAGCGTCGTGCGCACGATCACCGACCGCGTGATGGTGATGAAAGCCGGCAAAATCGTCGAGCAGGGCGCGACCGATGACGTCTTTGCCAATCCGCGACACGCCTATACAAAATCACTAATTGATGCGGCACCTGTGCTGCCCGCCCTGAAAGGTCTCACTGCATGAAACCCGGCCCCAGCAACAGCCTTTGTGACATTGCCGGTCTGCGCGTCGGCAATGCGCAGGACCATACCCTCAAATCCGGCACGACAGTGGTGGTCGGGAACGCCCCGTTTGTGGCCTCTGTTGCGGTGATGGGCGGCGCCCCGGGCACGCGAGAGACTGATCTGCTGGCACCTGACAAATCTGTCGCTGCTGTAGATGCGCTTGTTTTGTCAGGCGGCTCTGCCTTCGGGCTTGATGCCTGCTCGGGTGTGGTGGACGGATTGCGCGCCGATGGTCGTGGGTTTCGCGTAGGGACGGCAAAAATTCCGCTGGTGCCGGGGGCAATTCTATTTGATTTGCTCAATGGCGGGGACAAAAGTTGGACCACCAATCCCTACCGCGATCTGGGGCTTGCCGCCTACCGCGCCGCCGCACCGCAGTTCGAAATCGGAAGTACGGGTGCGGGTACCGGCGCGTTGACCGCTATGCTCAAAGGGGGACTTGGGACCGCGTCGCTCGTATTGCCCGACGGCAGCACAGTTGCGGCCCTTGTCGCGGCAAATCCGGTGGGCTCTGCCACCACACCGGGGGACCGGTATTTTTACGCCGCACCCTTCGAGTTGGGGGATGAATTTGGCGGGCTTGGTCCTGATCCGGCAAGCGGGCTTGGCCTCACGCTCGAGAGCAGAAAAATGAGTGCGATGTCGGAACGCAGCAACACCACTATCGCAATTGTTGCCACCGACGCAATTCTGACAAAAGCTGAATGTCACCGCGTGGCGATAGCCGCACATGATGGCATCGCACGGGCATGCGTGCCGGCCCATACACCAAACGACGGTGATCTGGTGTTCGCTTTGAGCACGGGTGCACGTCCTGCGGCGGATGTCTTACTCACTGGTCACGCTGCCGCCCTCTGTCTAAGCCGTGCAGTTGCCCGCGCAGTGTTTGCCGCGAGATCAGTGGAGTCAGATATCATGCCCAGCTGGAATGACGCCAATGCCAGAGTTTGAATAAGGCAGAAGCGAGATGCACGATGAGATGCAGCACGCGTACGGTCCGGCCAACATGCCACCTTACCTGCTTCTGGGCGATGCATGTGACACATCGGGCCTGCATCAGCTCGCGCAAGAGGCATGTGCGCGCGGCAAACACACTGTCCGCCCAAAATCCATAAGGCAGATTGCAGGGCGCACGACAGGCGGCTAGGCTGACCATGGCAAGGCAAGACAGGCGGGCAGTATCATGACGAAAGACTGGTATTACGCAGTTGAAGGGCTGTCCATAGGACCGATCAACCAAGAGGAATTTGACGCTGCGCGGGCAATAGGCACCGTTCACCGCGACACGCTTGTCTGGCAGGAAGGCATGGATGACTGGCTTCCTTACGGCCGGATGGACACCGCAGGTGCGTCAGTGCCGCCTCCGCCCAACGCACCGATGGGCCGCGATTATGACCCCGCACGGGATGACGCCAATACGTTCACTGGCGCACTCAAGGACGGGTTTGCGCGCTATGTGGACTTCAAAAGCCGCTCGACCCGCTCTCAGTTCTGGTGGTGGACCCTGTGGGTGATTATTTTCGGAGTGGTGGCGGGTTTCCTCGATGTCATTTTGGGTACCGCAGAAAATGGACCCATAGGCATGATCGTCTCGTTGGGGATGTTTCTGCCGTCACTGGCCATCGCCATTCGTCGTTTGCACGATATCGGGCGGTCTGGCTGGTGGTATCTGATCATGCTGGTGCCGATTGTCGGCTTTATCGTCTTGCTGGTCTTTTTCTGCACCAGATCACAGGACACACCAAATCAGTGGGGCCCCGAGCCTGCCCCCTAAACCATCAGTCAGGCGCGCGGTCCGATGGTCAGCTCAAGTTCTGCGATGCCATCAACACCACCGGTGATCACGTCACCCGCAACCACCGCACCGACACCCGCAGGCGTACCGGTCATGATCAAATCACCGGGGGCAAGTGTGACCCCCTCGCTGAGCGTGGCAATGTGATCCGCAACGGGCCAGATCAGATCGGCAATATCGGCATCCTGTTGGACTTCACCGTTCACGGCTAGCCAGATGCGGCCTTGGGTCAAGCTTGGGATCTCACTAAGTGGTTTGATCGCAGCGATCGGGGCGGACAAATCAAATGCCTTTGCCCAATCCCACGGGCGGCGCGCCTGCTTGGCCTGTGCCTGTAAATCGCGACGGGTAAGGTCGACGCCCACGGACGCACCATAGATGTGATCCATAACATCCGCCGCAGCGATGTTCGTGCCCCCCTTGCCAATGGCGATCACAAGCTCAATCTCGTAATGCAGATCTTCGGTCAGAGGTGGATAGGGGATCGTGCAGGGCGTGTCACAAGCTGCATCCGCAGGCTTCGTAAAGAAAAACGGCGGTTCGCGGTCAGGGTCGTTTCCCATCTCGCGGGCGTGGGCTTCATAATTGCGTCCTACGCAAAAGATACGCCGCACAGGAAAGCGCATGTCATAGCCTTGTACAGCAAGGCTTGGCTGGACTGGGGCGGGAATGACATAAGCCATGGTGTACACCTTGTAAGCATGCGTTCCACAGGCGGAACATTCTGTTGAACTACGAGGACTGCAGTACGCAATCACGGATGATCAGTCACCCAGTTTGGCGTGAACCTCGTCCAGATCAATCTCGCCTATGGGCATCTTGTTGGCAGGATTTTCAAAGTCGTATTTGAACAGGTTAAAATCGCGTTTGTAGATCTCATAAACCAGATGCATCGACAGGTCGTCAAAATAGTCCTCAACAGGATGTGCGCGTTTGGGGCCGTGGCCCTCACTCTCGTTGAAACGGGGGATGGTGTTTAGGTCAATCGCGTGGGGCGTTTCTACCGCATCAAGCACATCGCGCATGCCGTCATTAAAACTCTCGGTCCAGACAATTTTGTCGTATTTTCCGCCATTCACGATAAATGTGCTTACGTGGCCCGCCATACCGGACCAGTGAATGTCCGGATCCATTGGACGACGCCAACGGATGGTATCGCGCGCAAATAGCAAAAACCGGCGGAAGCTCGCGATTTGGTCGAATTCCTGCTTACCATCGCTGCCGCCGACTTCGATCCCATATTTTTGGATCAAAAGTGGGACTAAATTACCACGGTACCGCTTTCCGTTACGTTGAATGCCGCAAATTTTATCGAAGAACGAACTCAAAATTCGGGTGTAGGGATTGCGCACGCAGGTAAAGGCATAAGAGCTGTGGTTTTGCACATTACGCGAGATCGGATCCTGGCTGTTTTCAAGCGCCCATTTGTGCAGGCCGCCCTTTGCATCATGGATATCACCGTCGAAAAACGCACCATGATCGGAATAATACATGATTTGTCCGATGGTCGAGCAGGCGCATTTCGGCACCACACGGTAGACGACACTCTCACTTTCGGTCATCCAAGTTCCCGGGAAACCCATGCCGTGCCACTCCTGCTCAAACTACAATGCTGTCTTTGTGAACAGCTTTTGCTCTACAAAAGCAAACAATTGGTGTTTATTCAATGTGTCTTCACGATTATCTATGTAAACAATCGAGAATATCTGTGGTGATTGGTTCCTGAATGGCAAAGATTGCCTACATCCTTCTGTGTCATAAAGATTCCGATGCCATCATCAAGCAGGCAGAGCGGTTGACAGCTGTGGGCGACTACATGTCGATCCATTTTGATGCGAGTGCGGATGTCGTTGAGTTTCAGACTATCAAGGAAGCACTCAGATCCAACCCGAAGGTCACATTTGCAAAAAAGCGGATCAAATGTGGCTGGGGTGAGTGGTCGTTGGTACAGGCAACCCTGAACGCAGTTGAAGCTGCGGTCGACGCCTTTCCGCGCGCTACACACTTCTACATGCTGTCGGGAGATTGCATGGCAATAAAATCCGCAGAGTACACTCACAAGTTCCTCGACAATAATGATGCCGATTTCATCGAGAGCTTTGACTACTTTGAAAGCGACTGGATCAAGACGGGCTGGACCGAAGAGCGGCTGATCTACCGTCACTGGTTCAACGAGCGCGCCCAGAAGCGGCGCTTTTATGCGATGTTCAATCTTCAGAAACGGCTGGGACTGACACGCGAAATACCTGCGGATATTCAGGTTCAGATCGGAAGCCAGTGGTGGTGTCTGCGCCGCCGTACCATCGAGTGGGTGCTCGAGTTCACAAAGCAGCGCCGTGATGTGGTTCGGTTCTTCCGCACGACATGGATTCCGGATGAGACGTATTTCCAAACCATCGTGCGCCATGTGGTGCCAGAAAACGAAATCCGTGGCCGCACGCTGACTTTTTTGATGTTCACCGACTATGGCATGCCTGTGACGTTCTATAACGACCACTATGATTTGCTGCTCAGCCAAGACTACCTCTTTGCGCGCAAGATCAGTGCCAACGCCCAAGACCTCAAACGGCGTCTGGGTCTGCTTTATGCCGCGAAAGGTGTGAATTTCCAGATCAGCAATGAGGGGCGCAGCCTTTTTAAATTCCTGACCGGACGTGGACGGATCGGGCGGCGGTTCTCGACACGGTTCTGGGAGACGGAAAGCACGCTGGGCCGCGAGCGCGAGTTGCTCATCGTGGTATGCAAGAAATGGCACGTGGCCAAACGAGTGCTGGAACGCATCCGGCAGACCACAAATGTGCCGGCTATCGAATATGTCTTTAACGAAGAAGATACGCCCCTGCCCGCACTTGGCGGTATTGAAAAAACGCTGGGCAAGCGCACGCGCCACCGCCGCGCGCTGATGCGGATGCTGTTCGATTATTTCGAGACGGACCGCCTAATCGTGTGCATGGACCCAAGCAATCTGGACCTGTTGGAGGACTTTGCTGCCGACCGTTCTGTGACTCGCATCCTCGAGATTGATTGCACGTTTTCGGATGAATACCTCACTGGTCACGCGATGCGCGTGGGTCTCGCAGGTGAGCAGACGTCACAAGATACACTCGATCGGCTTCTACCCACCATCCGCAACGATATGGTTTTTGAAGGTGACGCAATCCGTGATGCGCAGTTCGAAAACCATTGCCGCATCCGCGAGGTGGCATCGCCTGCCGGCAACGCAGAAGAGCTGTCGAAGTTTCTCGGGGTGAGCCCTGAGAAAGCCCATGAAATAACCAGCACCGAATATCTATTTGCCGATTAAGGAGCCTGCCCATGGGATACGCCTATGACGACCAGAACATTTTTGCCAAAATCCTGCGGGGCGAAATTCCGAATACCACTGTGCTTGAGACCGAGCATACGCTGGCCTTTCGCGATCTGTATCCACAAGCACCAGTGCATGTGCTTGTGATCCCCAAAGGGGCCTATGTGAGCTACGACCACTTTGCGGCGCAAGCTTCAGATGCGGAGATTATCGATTATACCCGCGCAATTGCCGAAGTTTGCCGTATGGAGGGTGTCACATTGGACGCATCACAAGGGTTTCGCATGATCAGCAACGCGGGCGATCACGGTGTGCAGGAAGTACCGCATCTGCATGTGCATATTCTGGGTGGTCGTGTCATGGGCCGGATGGTTCAACCCCAAGGCTAGGGCCTCAGGGCTTTTTGCGCCACGATCCGAACCAGCGGGAAACAGCACCGGTAGCGCCCGCCAGATCGTCCTCGATCGCTTCGACCGTAGGGTCGATGCGTGCCATGCGAAATCGTCGCCAACGCACCCAGATGCCATAGGTCAGCGCCGCGAACAGTGTCAGAATAATAATATTGAGAACCGGCACGCCCTTCGGCGCATCCGGACCCGATACTGCACGCACGGATACAGCGTTGGGAAAAATGGTCATCAACTCATTGCGCCAACCGTAATGCTTGATCGCCACGAAACGCGGTGACGCTTCGGTAGAACGTAGATCGCTTGCCTCTGCCTGCAGATTAGAAGTGTCGAACTTGAAATACGGTGGCCACCCCCATCCAGTATCTTCATTGCGGTAGACCATTACATCCCCGTCCACGCGCCGCGTCTGGATAAAGAAAACATCCCGCGCCAGCGCAGTGCCATCCGCAGCCACATCCGGAGACGCCCAGAACATGGAAAACTCCGATGGGTTTTCACGCGACTCGTAGGTGTCAGTGATGCGCACGATATCGGTTTGCGGCAGCGTGTAATGGAAAAATGCAGCCACCAGCACGATCACGGCAATCCGGACAATCCATATCAAATAGCGCAACATGCAGGTCCCTTTCAGGCAAAGTTCGTCAGATAAATCACTACTGACACAAGGATGATGGGAATAACATAGACCGACAGGATCAATTTGCGGCGCAAGGATTTATCATACTCGGCCAGCCCTTCCTGAACAAAAGCGTCCTGTGTTTGATCCTGTGAACCTTCGTGCCATTCCAACTGTAATTTGCCTTTACGCACGGCGCGCGAATAAAGCGACAGACACAAATAAATCGCCGTCAGCACGATAAATCCAACCACCATCAGGCGGACAAGTGCGGCCATGTTTCATCTCCTTGTGCATCTCCGGGATGCGATGGTCATATCTATGCACCATGCTATGAGCAAGATAGGCGGTTAGCAGCAACAGTCGAGCCGGTTGGCAGAACATTCGAAACGGTACGTTGCGCTTACTTCAGGCCCAATAACGCTTTGATCATCGGACCATCCGTATCCGCCAGCCCTTCGATCACGTCAAAGTGGTGGCGACCCTCATCCACAACCTTTCGCGCCCCCCACGTGCGGGCGAGCTGCTCGGCTTGTTCTAGGAATGCAGGGCGCTCATCTGCACCGACCCAGACGCTCACATCAAGGCCATGGGGCGGCTGCATGTTAACAGGGCTCTCTGACTGCGCCTCCGCTGCGTCGATGCCCAGGATCTCGTTCATGGACGTCTCCATCAACGGCGCAAGATCAGCAACCGGCGAGATTGCCACGATGCGGCTGATGCGTTCGCGGATCTCGGCGGGCAGGATCAGACGGTCAGTCATGCGACACACCAAATGCCCGCCGGCAGAATGCCCAGCAAGGGCAATAGGTCCAAAACTGCGGCCCGCAATCTTGGTCACGGCAGCAGCAATCTGGCGGGTGATGTCGGTGATCCGCACATCTGGGCATAAGTCATAGGTCGGCATGGCAACCGCCCATCCTTTTGCAAGTGCACCCGCCGCAAGATGAGACCAATACGTGCCATCAAAGGCTTTCCAGTAGCCGCCATGCACAAAGATCATCGTGCCGCGTGCCACACCTTCGGGCTGGAAGATATCATAAACCTCTCGCGCACCGGGACCGTAAGAAACGCCCTGCTGCCCCCGCGCACCCAACGTCTCACGGAACGCTTTTGCAGCGCTTTCCCACTTGGGTGGATAGCTCTCCGCGTCTTCAATATAGGCTCCGTTAGCATAGGCATCATCCAGCTTCATCGCGGATCCTTTCAATGTGAACTGGACAATCATATCGTTCCTTGGTTTGGGTGCCACCAAGAATATATGGAGGATGCACAATGACTGCTTCAACAACCGACCTCAAATCCCTTCTAAAAGACCCTAGCCTGTTGGAAACACGCGCTTATATCGGCGGACAGTGGGTAGATGGCGACGACGGGACATTCGACGTAACCAACCCCGCAAGGGGCGATGTGGTGGCAAAAGTTGCCAATTTGAGCCGCGCACAGGTGGCAGGTGCCATCGCGCAGGCCGAAAAAGCCCAAAAAGAATGGGCCGCATGGACCGGAAAAGAGCGCGCAGCGGTCATGCGCAAGTGGTTCGACCTGATGATGGAAAACCAGGATGACCTTGGCGCAATCCTGACCGCCGAGCAGGGCAAGCCCTTAGCCGAAGCCAAAGGTGAAGTTGCCTATGGCGCATCGTTCATCGAGTTTTTTGGTGAGCAGGCCAAGCGCGTTTACGGCGAGACGATTCCCGGCCACCAGCGTGACAAGCGCATCACCGTGATCAAACAGCCGATTGGTGTCGCGGCATCTATTACACCGTGGAATTTTCCCAATGCGATGATCACGCGCAAGGCCGCACCCGCGCTTGCAGCAGGTTGTTCATTTGTGGCACGCCCCGCCGCCGAGACACCGCTAAGCGCGATTGTGATGGGTGTGCTGGCCGAACGTGCGGGCATTCCGGCGGGCGTGTTCAATGTGGTGCCCTCTTCCTCCTCATCAGCCGTGGGCAAAGAGTTTTGCGAAAACCCTGCCGTGCGCAAACTGACCTTCACCGGATCGACTGAAGTGGGCCGCATCTTGATGAAGCAGGCCGCTGATCAGGTCATGAAATGCTCGATGGAGTTGGGCGGCAACGCGCCATTCATCGTGTTTGATGATGCCGACCTTGATGCTGCCGTTGATGGCGCGATCTTGTGCAAATTCCGCAACAACGGTCAGACCTGCGTCTGTGCCAACCGGATTTATGTTCAGGCCGGTGTATATGACGCCTTCGCAGAGAAGCTTACTGCAGCCGTCAAAAAGATGAAGGTCGGCGACGGCTTTGCAGACGGTACGGACCTTGGCCCGCTGATAAATCCTGCGGCAGGCGAGAAGGTCAGAGAGCATATCGAGGATGCCAAGTCCAAAGGGGCCACCGTGATCCTTGGTAAGGACGGCGAGATGGACGGCAACTTCCTTGCGCCGACGATCATGACCGGCGTGACCCAAGATATGATGGTCGCAACCGAAGAAACGTTTGGCCCGCTTGCGCCCCTCTTCAAATTCGACACGGTTGATGATGTGATCGCGATGGCGAACGATACGATCTTTGGTCTGGCAAGCTATTTTTACGCCAACGACCTCAGCCGCGTCTACAAAGTGGCCGAAGCGCTGGAATACGGCATCGTAGGCGTCAACACCGGCCTGATCTCGACCGAGGTGGCACCATTTGGCGGAGTGAAACAATCGGGCCTTGGCCGCGAAGGCTCCCACCACGGGATCGAAGACTATCTAGAGATGAAATACATCTGCATGAGCGTCTAAAGCTCACCACCATATTGCGAGAAGGGGTCCGAAAAATTTTGGGCCCCTTTTTCTTTGCCCCCCCTAAACAGATGGTTTCACCTTCATTTGCCAGCGTCAAAAACCAGTCGCATGGTAACAGGGCTAACGCGGGTAATAGAATCGAGGCTTGCCAGCTCTTGCAGCTTGTCGATCCCCTCATCAAATCCGGCGTCCTCAGTGCTCAGCATGAGCATGCCGTTGGTGGTGACAAGCACTTTGTCATCGCTCAGACGCATGACAAAAAACGAGGCGTCCAAATCGGTATCTGTTCCCAGCAGGCTGAGTGTACCTTCGGCCTTCAGGGTCATCGCCTCGCCTGCATCGAGCTTATCAAGCTCGGCCATGTCCAACTCTGCTGTCAAAGTGGCGGAGGGCGCGTTTTTAAAAACAAACTCGGCCATCCGTTCATTGCGGATATCGATCATCGTCTCGACCGACCCTAGACCAAGGGTGATGTCAACTTTTCCCGTCGCATCGACGGTACCTGTCATCTGGCTGATGCTGTGGGATTCACCGGTGTAGTCGTTCTTGATCGATCCGAACGATACGTTCGACAACGCCGGATCAAGCGTCCAGCTGGTGCCGTGACCGTCCGCGAATGCCACGTTCGCCAGTGCCGAAAGTGTGATGGCGACGGCAAAGGTTTTGAGTTTGCACATAGGATTTCCCTCCCTTAAAGGATTATGCGATGCCGCTGGGTAAATCCGTTGGCTGATCAGTTAACACCTCTGAGGGTAAGTTTATTCGCTGGCTCGGTATAAAATCTCAGAGGAGAGGCGTGGCCGACGGGATACCGGCGATATATCCTAGGCTGTGGCGTTTCTGTCTGGTCCTGACCGCAAACCGGTCGGCGGCGGATGATCTCGCACAAGCAACTTGCGAGCGCGCGTTGGTCTATGCGGACAAATTCAAACTTGGAACCGATCTGGACCGTTGGTTGTTTACCATGGCGCGCCGCCTTTGGCTGGATAACGTACGCGCGACCAAAGTACGCCAAGGCAAAGGGTTGGTTTTAGTCGAAGAAACCGACCTTGAAGATCAATCGCCGTCGACAGAAACGAATATTTTTGCGCGTCAGGTGTTTGACATGGTACAGGCACTTCCTGAGGGTCAGCGCATGTGTGTTTTGCTGGTATATGTCGAAGGGCATTCGTACCGTGACGCCGCAGATATGCTGGAAATTCCTATCGGTACCGTGATGAGCAGACTATCTGCAGCACGTAGCAAGATTTCGGAACTAGCGAATGAGGAGGGAGTGACAATATGAATAAAACTACCCCCGCGTTTTCCGACGAGGAATTAGCTGTGTATATTGATGGTCAAGCCGATACCGGCCTCGAGAATAGAATTGCTGCTGCGATGCGGGATGATCCGGTATTCGCCGCCCATGTCGACACCCTGAAAGCACCCATAGCCGCTATGCAGGAGGCGTTTGCGCTCTCAACGCTGCGCGCGCCCGAGATGCCCGCGTATTTGACACCCGCGCCTACGCCGCAGCGATCTTCATTCGTTCTTCCATTGGCAATTGCGGCGTCTTTTGCCCTTGGCGTGGTGACAACCAACTTCACACGCCCTGCACCCGGCTGGATTGATCGGGTTGCCTCCTATCAGGCCCTTTACGTCGAAGACACGTTGATGGGTAAGGTACAGGATGTAGCGGTCACGCAACTGGTTCTTGAGCAGACTCAAGCAAAGCTTGGCGTCGATCTGGATAGTGTGCCGCAGCTAGACGGTATGGTGTTCAAGCGCGTGCAGATCTTGGCGATTGACGATAGAACCTTGATCCAGTTTGCCTATCTGGCGGACGACGGGACGACATTTGCCTTGTGCCTTGTGCGCGTCGCTGAACAAGACCGCGCAATCAAGAACGAACAGTCCCATGCGCTTGCGACTGCAAGTTGGGTCAACAACGGGATCGGGTTTGTACTGATCGGCGGATCAGACAACGACCGTGTATCGGACCTTGCACAAGGCTTGAGCGAGAGCATCTGAGAATAATGCGCGCACTTTGAAGCTTTCACGCACACCCGTTCCACGGTGTGAAATCCAAAGTTTGTTTTGCAAAACATTTTTAGTGCGTATGCGATGAGCAACTCTATCAAACACCAGTAACATGGCGGTGACCAAAGAGACTTATCCTTGTTACGGATCTCACGATACGATTATTTAATCAGTGAGAATCACCTGAACGTGACGCAAATTTCTGAATAATATATGGGCCTTACACGTTGTCTTAACGCAACGAAGCGCATTCTGTTACGTATAATCGCGAGTTAAATGGTGAGATCATGACTGAACAACTTTCAAATATTACGGCTGTCAGCGTTAGTGATACCAACGCCTCTTTTTCCTTTGTTGGTGGCACCTTCACCCTCGGGCCAGGGCCCTTCGCGGACCTCTCGTTTTCAGCACAGGATGACGAAACCGATTTCGCATCCTTCAGCCCACAACCGTCTGAGACACAAGGCCCCGGACGCCAGACCGGACAGCTTTTCAATGCAGCGACTGGCAATACGGTATCCGGTGTCGCCTCACTCCAGCAAGTTCTGACCCTGACTGATCCGGCGACCGGCAATACGGTTCAGGTTGGCCGCGTCCGACTGACCGAGGACAACAATTCATTCGGCAATGGCGCACTTTTAGGGGACGTGTTCATCTTTGACGGACCGATTGATCCCAATATCGTCTATAATGTAACGACCATTAATTTCTCCCCGGGTGATGGCGAAGCAAATGGCGTACCCTACGCCACCTTCGCGGACAGTAGCCTTGGCGGGGGTGCCGTTTGTTTTGAAGAAGGTACGTTTATCCGCATGGAGCAGGGTGAGTGTCCGATTGAACTGATCAAACCCGGCGACCGGATACAAACCGTCGACGGGGGTGTGAAAGAAGTGCTATGGCACGGGCATCGTTTTATCAATGAAGCCGCAATGCGACGCAACAACAGCCTGAAACCTGTGCTCATCGCCACTGGCGCCATTGGAAACAGCCGTCCCTTGACCGTCTCGCAACAGCACCGGATCACCGTAGGTGGCAAGTTTGTTAAGGCGAAGGATCTTCCTACTATTCAAGGAATGCGCGCGCGGATCGGTTATGGCCGAAAACAGATCAGCTATCACCATCTGCTTCTTGAGGATCATCAGGTTTTGTTGGCGAACGGCGCGGAAGCAGAAAGCCTGTATTTGGGACCAGTCGCACAGGGTTGGTTGAAGGCCGGTGTGTACGGGACTGCGGGCAATGACAGCTTTAAATATGCCAATGCGTCACATGCGCATATCTGCCGACCTGTTATCCCGCGTCGTCATTTGGCTGGAATGGACATGCACTGAACGCACGGCGTTTGGCCCTGACCTCTATCTACTGTCGAGGCGCGCAATGCAATAAAAAGGCCCGACGTAATCCGATACGTCGGGCCTCTCGTATGTTGGAGCGTTGCGCTTAGTTCACCGTTTTCGCGTCCATGACGTCTTTTGTTACGCCTTTTTGGTCAGATGCTATCGCAATCTGGCGCGGCTTGAGCGCTTCGGGCACCTGACGCTCAATCTCGATGTGCAGCATGCCGTCGGCATGGGTGGCACCCGTGACCACGACGTGGTCGGCCAGATGGAAACGACGCTCAAACGCGCGGGTGGCGATACCACGGTGCAAATAGGTCTTCTGTTCATCTTCGTCAGCTTTACGCGCAGACACGATCAAGGCTTTTTCCCGCACTTCAACGTTCAGGTCATTCTCGGAAAAGCCTGCGACAGCAATAGATACGCGATACGCATCATCCTCAAGCTTTTCGATATTGTAGGGTGGATAGCTTGGCTGAGCTGTTTCAGAGGTCAGCACCCGATCCATCATATTGGCGATTTGGTCAAAGCCGACTGTGGAGCGGTAAAGTGGTGCAAAATCATAGTTACGCATGTGTTCATCCTCATCTTTGAGCGATTGTTGGTCAGAGCCTTCCAAAAACGAACAGGCCCCATTTCAAATTGCCGCGACCCTTTAATAGGCATCGCAACCTCACTCATTTGGGGATGATTATGCGGCTTTCAAGACCCTGAGGGACGGATGAATTTTGCACCACCTTCCGTACGCGTTCCAACGCCGATCCGCTTGAGGCGCGGTTTTGGTGGTGCGCCTTCTGCGTACATCTTTGCCTTTAAGTCGGATACAAGCGTGGGAAGCTCCATCCCGATTGTAAGCCGCGTGCCATCAATCTCGGCAGAGCCGGAAATTACCGATGCAATCCTGATCTGTGTGCCATCACGGTAAAACACCGGCGCCCCGGACGAGCCAAAGGTCGTGTTACAATCCATCGCCATAACCCCCTGAAAGCTGCGCAGAACGGAGCAGGTATGCTGAAGCGAGGGGAGCGTTTCGCGCCCTTGACCATAAGAGACAACGCTCACCTCACCAGAGCTTAACCTGCGCGGCTCAACCACAAAGGGAGAGATGATGTGGCTTGCGATAGGCGTGCTAAGCCGCAAAAGAACCACGTCATTGGCAACGCGTTTGACTGTGTCGCCACCTTTGTATTGGTACTCCTCCGGCCGTGCGATTTGTACAACCTTACGCTCCGCATCCACGCGCCCGTTACGAAACCCTGCCCGAAATGTGAGGTCCTTAGGGCCGCGGCGGACACCCTCGGTCGTATAGGTGCAATGTGCCGCACTCAGAACCAGATCAGGCGCAATCAGCGTACCGGTACAAAATCCGCCATCACTCATATCAACGCGCCCGACGGCCTTCCAAGGCGATGCCTTCTCAATCCGGTCAAGGCCGATCAGCGGGCTGTCCGCCTGCACAGGCAGCGCCCACAAAATGCTCAGAAAAGCGAGACTACGGAGAAACAAATTTAGCACTCCCTATTGTGCGATCGCCCACTTGCACGCGCCGTTCACCGCGCGTGGCACCCAGATAAATTGCGCGTCCTGCAACCAGTTCGGCCTGCAACTCTGCCAATGGCTGCCCGAGCGCTGTACCGAGTGATACGTTCTCTCCCTCGACCTCCGCTTTGGCCGACACCACCGAAACGATCTGAGCCTCATCGTCTTTGAATATAAATATCGGTGCCCCGCTGGAACCGAAATCAACAGAGCACGAGGTCACAAGCACACCTTCTTGCCGCGCAAGAACCTCGCATATTTCCTGCAATGAGGGCGCCTCGGACCGGTCCAATGCGTAGCTTACGACGCCCACGCGGTCACCGGTACGAGGGCGGGCTGCTGTTTTGAACGGTTTGATTGCAGAGTTGCGAATGGGGCGAACCAACTCCAACAAGGCCAGATCATTTCGGACACGCTCCGAAGATGCGACTTTGGAATAACTGTAGTCGGGATGGATCACCGCACGGGCAACGTCGCGGTACGCCCCCGCGCGCCCGTTGCGCCATCCTGCCAGAAACTCGATACGCCCGCCGTTAATCTGCTCGCCGGTCTCGCTATCGTACAAACAGTGCGCCGCGGTCAGTACCAGTTTCGGCGCGATTAACGCACCGGTACAAAAACCTTTTCCGTCGATATCAAGGCGGCCAACTGCTTCCCATGCCTTTGCATCATCACCCGTATCAAGCCGTCTGAGGTCCGCGTCCTCTGCCACCGCGCCAGTCGCAAAAAACGCACCAAACACAGCCAACGCAATCCAGTACCGCACCTGTCGTCCCCCAAAACCATTAACCAGTGTCTTTGCGTAGGGGTCAGATAAGGCAGAATTAGGGCATCATATCACCGCAATCGCGGAATACCTTCATCGTGTGTATTTTGACCATCAAGGGCGGTAGGTTTCGGCCCGCCCCATGCCCAATCCAGCAGTTCAACCGAGTGTACGACCGGAACCTGCGCCGCAGATCCGATCTGCATCATGCAGCCGATATTACCAGCCGCAATCACATCAGGGTTCTTGGCCTGCAACGTCTGGACCTTGCGGTCTTTGAGTTGCTTGGAAATCTCGGGCTGCATCAGATTATAGGTTCCCGCAGAGCCACAGCACAGGTGGGAATCCGCAGGCTCTACAATGGTGAATCCCGCCTTTTTCAACAGTGTTTTCGGGTGCGTTTTGATCTGTTGGCCGTGCTGCAACGAACATGCCGCATGGTACGCGACGACCATGCCGTCGGGCGCGCGCGGCGTTCTCGAAACATTGGCCCATTCAGGGTCTGCTAGCCAATCACCTTCGGTCAACGCCATCACGACCTCGGAGACATCGCGTGCAATACCAGCCACACGTGCAGCATCGGCTGCCTGTGGCTCATTGCGAAACATATGACCGTAATCCTTGACGGTGGTACCACAACCGGACGTGTTGATCACAATCGCGTCCAAGCCGCCATTATCCATCTCACGCGTCCACGCGGCGATATTCTTGGCCGCTGTCGCATGGCTCTCGCTTGTTTTTCCCATGTGATGCGTCAATGCTCCACAGCAGCCTGCCCCTTCGGCAACGACCACCTCCGCTCCGAGCCGCGTCAGCAACCGAATAGTAGCATCGTTGATATCGGTATTAAGGGCTTTTTGTGCGCATCCCGTCATAAGGGCTACGCGCATACGTTTTGGCGCTAGCGGTGCAAACGTCTGCGGATCGTCATTGCGGCTCACCGGAGGAATGACCTTCGGCGCCATCTCAAGCATGGCACGCAGACGTGCATCGGGCATAAATCGTGCAAAAGGCCGACCGATCTTTGCACCCAAAAGGGCCACACGGAACCGCATAGGATAGGGCAGAATCCGCGCCAATACCCAACGCAATGCACGGTCACTTAACGGGCGCTTGTAATTCTGCTCGATATAATCGCGGGCATGATCAACCAGATGCATGTAGTGCACACCCGATGGACAGGTCGTCATACAGGCCAGACAGCTCAAACACCGATCAATATGCAGCACAGTTTTCGCATCCGGCACGCGGCTGTTTTCTAGCATATCCTTGATCAGATAAATGCGTCCGCGCGGACTGTCCAATTCGTCACCCAAAACCTGATAAGTCGGGCAAGTCGCTGTGCAAAAACCACAGTGTACACAGGCGCGCAGGATCTCGTTTGCGCGGCTTGTGCCTGGATCTTTGAGCTGGTCTTCGGTAAATGTGGTTTGCATGTCGTTCCCCTAAACGGTCAGCAGGAGGAGATCGTCCCGCCCGCACCATGATCGTAATTTTGCGAAGGCGCGTCTTATCCCATTAAACCACGGTTCAGCACGCCACGCGGATCGAACCGCGCCCGCAAACCTGCGGTGATACGCGCGACGCCCGCTGGTTCCGGCTGAAATCGAGCATGTGCATCGCCCCGTATGACGGTCGCATGCCCGTCATACCGACCAAGAGCCGCGCGCAAATCATGTCCTGCCGCTGCCTTCATCCACATCAGGCCACCCGCCCAGTCATAAAGCACCGCGTCAGCGCCTGATTTCGCAGCCAATACCGGCCCGTCAGAGGGCTTGCAGGACACGCGCCAAACGTCCCCCAAGGTATCCGTAAATGCCGACACATCGCGCCAATCCCGCCAACGCGCGGCACACTCCTGCTTAATCGTACTTTCACCACCCAACAGCTTTTGAAGTTCCGCACATCGGTAGCTAACAGAATCCGCAAAACCCTCAACACGGAGCATTGTCTCGCCCTTGTCCGGATCATGAGCGGCAGCCGACACTTCAAACGGGCTCCCCAGCGCGCGGGCAAGTGCGCCGATAGCAGCCACATCATCAAGCCCGTGTAGAACAAGCGTGGCTTGTGTCTCGGGCCGCGGAAGAACCTTCAGCGACACCTCGCTCAGCACCCCGAGCGTTCCATGCGCACCTGCCATCAGCTTCACCAAATCGTAGCCGGTGACGTTTTTCATCACCCGCCCACCATTCTTCACGGTGCGGCCCATGCCATCGACATACCGGACACCCAGTAGAAAATCACGCGCAGCGCCGACAGATATCCGGCGCGGACCACTTACATTCGCTGCCATCACACCACCAATCGTCGGCTCGCCATCAGTACCAAGCAGGGCGCGGTAATCCATAGGCTCAAACGCAAGGCGCTGGTTCTCGGAGGCCAGTGCAACCTCGATCTCATCCACTGACGTGCCTGCGCGCGCGACAATGGTCATCGCACCGGGCTCATAGAGCGTGATCCCGCTAAGACCGCTCGTAGAAAGCACATCGCCACCACATGATATCCCACGCGTCCCACCACCTACGATGCAAAGCGGCTCTTTCGCACTCGAAACGATCTCGGACAGCTCGGCTTCACCCGACGGCTCGTACATATTTTTTCTGGCCATAAATCCTCTGGGGGGTTTGGGGGGCTAGTCCCCCAAGGACAATATTTACTCTGCTGCTATAGCCTGCTCACGGCGCTCATCCGAGGCATCAAGCGGGAACACCTTTGCAGGATTCAACAACCATTGCGGATCGAACACATCCTTCACGGCCATCTGCGCTTCGAGATCATCGGTGGCATATTGCACATGCATCAGATCGCGCTTCTCGATGCCCACACCATGCTCGCCCGTCAGGCAACCACCTACCTCAACACACAGCTTGAGAATTTCAGCCCCCATCGCCTCGCACAATTCCAGATCACCCGGCTTGTTCGCATCAAACAGGATCAGCGGATGCATATTGCCATCACCTGCGTGGAAAACGTTACCCACTTTCAGGCCGAACTCTTCGGACATTTCACCAATGCGTTTGAGCACATGAGGCAGGCTCGACACAGGGATTGTACCGTCAAGGCACATGTAGTCATTGATCTGACCCATAGCACCAAAAGCACTTTTCCGGCCCAGCCAGATTGCAGCACTTTCCTCTGCTGACTTGCTCTGGCGCAGCTCGACGGGGTTATGCTGACGTGCTATCTCCATAATCAGGTCAAGCTGATGGTCGATCTCTGCGTCCGACCCCTCAACCTCGACGATCAGCAACGCCTCGCACATAGGGTAGCCTGCATGGGCAAACGCCTCGGTCGCCTCAATGCAAGGGCGATCCATAAATTCAATCGCTACAGGTAACACACCGGCCTTGATGATGGCCGTGACGCAGGCACCGGCAACTTCACTGTCATCAAATCCCATAAGCACGGGCCTCGCGCCTTCGGGCTTGTGTAAAATGCGCAATGTCGCTTCCGTCACAACGCCAAGCTGCCCTTCGGAGCCGCAAATAAGACCCAACAGGTCCAATCCACCCGAATCCAGATGCGCACCGCCAATCTCGACGATTTCACCGTCCATCATCACCATTTTTACGCCCATGAGGTTGTTCGTGGTCACGCCGTATTTAAGGCAATGCGCTCCACCGGAATTCATCGCGATATTGCCTGCGATGGCGCAGGCAAGTTGGCTGCTTGGATCAGGTGCGTAGAAAAACCCGTCCTCCTCAACGGCACCTGTGACGCTCAAATTGGTACGCCCGGTCTGAACCTTGATGAAACGGTTGTCATAATCGGTCTCGATCACATCGTTCATCCGCGCTACTC
>JBATTJ010000037.1:0-3145 GCA_049670485.1 Sulfitobacter sp. | reverse complement strand
CATCGGTAAAGCCGCCGATGCGGTCCATCATATCGCGCACTTGCTGCACCGCTTGGGCCTGTACATCTGGATTGCGCGCGGTGAGTTGCAGGTTCACGGGCTTGCCCGCCGTTGGCCCACCGCTTTCGGTCTGGACCTGCACATCGATGCCCGCGATGTCGGACACGCTTTGCCGGATGTCCGCGCCGATTTCGGCAGCTTTGCGGCGGGTGTCCCATGGCGTCAGTTCAAGCTGCAGCGTGCCGATGGTTTCCTCGTCGCCCTGCCCCGCGCTCATTGTGGAGCGCGTATAAACGCTTGCGATCTCGTCATATCCGAGGATGCGCTCCTCAACCGCTCGCACAAGTGCATCACGCTCGAAGATCGAGAAGTTGTCGCGCGCGCGCACTTGAACTTGCATGAAATCAGGCTCGACAGACGGGAAAAAGCTGACCCCTTTGCCGAACGTTCCGTACATGCCAAAACCGCCCAACAGCAGTGCTACCGCCAGTAACAGTGTCGCCACAGGCCGCAAGATCGCCCATTCGAGCATCCGCACGTAGCGGCCGGTAAATCCACCCATATCGCGCGGGTCGCCGAATTCAGCGGCATATTGAGATGCTTTTGCACTTGCCCATTGCGGCTGCCGTTTCCCGATCAGCCCGCCCATGACGGGAATAAAGATCAACGCCATGAACAGCGAGGCAAACAAGGTGAGGATGACCGTGATCGGCAAGAATTTCATGAATTCGCCCACCATGCCGGTCCAGAACAATAGCGGGAAAAACACGCTCAGCGTTGTGGCGGTGGAGGCAATGATCGGCCACGCCATGCGTTTGGCCGCATAAGCGTAAGCCTGCGCAGGTGGCGCGCCCTCTTGGAGTTTGCGGTCCGCCAGTTCGGTCGTGACAATCGCCCCGTCCACCAACATGCCCACCACAAGGATCAGCGAGAAGAGCACGACGATGTTCATCGTGAACCCCATCGACCACAGGGCAATCACACCAGCCAAAAACGCACCCGGTATCGACAGCCCCACCAGAATGGCAGAGCGCATGCCCAGCGCCAGCACGATCACGATCATCACAAGGATCACCGCCGCAATGACGTTGGCCTCCAGATCGCTCAGCATGTCTTTGACCTGTTTGCTCTGATCTTGCAGATACGTGATCTCGATGCTGTCGGGCCAGTCCGCGCGCAGCGCCTCTATCCGCTCTTTGACCTGATCAACGGTGTCGATGATATTCGCGCCCGATCGTTTCGTTACTTCCAGCGCCAGTGCAGGCTGTCCGTTGATGCGCGCAAACGAATCCGGATCCTCGAACGTGCGGCGGATCGTGGCCACATCGCCAAAGGTGACAACGGCATTGCCGCGCACCTTGATCGGCATTGCCATCACGTCCTCAAGGTCTTCAATGAGGCCCGGCACCTTGAGCACGATACGCCCTGACCCCGTCTCGATTGCACCTGCGGCAATCAGGCGGTTGTTGCGCTGGATCTGGCCAATCAACTCGTCAAAGGACAAATTGTAGGTCTGGAACACCGTGGGGTCGATCAACACCTCGAGGAATTCAAAACGCTGCCCGCCAATCTCGGCCTCCAGTACCCCTTCGAGGCCTTCAATCTCTTCTTGTACTTGTTCGGCCAGATTGTTCAGCGTCCGTTCCGGCACGGGTCCTGAAAGGATCGCCGTGATAATCGGGAAAAGCGCTGTGTTGATCTCAGTGATGGTGATGTCGCGGGCATCGTCGGGCAGTTCGGATTCAACGCGGTCGACGGCTTCGCGCACCTTATCAAGTGCTTCGTCATTGTCGCCACCGGGCAAAAACTCAAGCTGGATGCTTGCGAAGCCTTCGGAGGCGTCGGATTTCATCGTGTCCAGACCGGCGATGGACGAAAACTCCGTCTCCATCGGCTCAAGCAACAGACGCTCCGCATCCGAGGGGCTGATCCCGTCCAATCCGGTGGAGACGTAGAACAGCGGCAGAGGCACCTCCGGATTGGCCTCTTTCGGGATCGCGGTATAGGCATAGGCTCCTACAGTCAGTACCATCAGCAGGGCCATGACCACCACGCGCGAGCGCGAAAATGCGGCGTTGATAATGCTGTCCATTATTTCGGCTCCTGCGCAGAGGGGGCGACGGTCTCATTCTGGTTCACATAACCTTGGCCGACCGTGATCACGTCCACTGTATCGGGAAGGCCCGTGACCCAAATGCCGTCAATCTGTGCGCGCACCACTTCAATCGGGAAGAATGCGACGGTGTTGTCGCTGCTCACCGTTTTAATGCCCAGCGTGCCATCAGTGTCGAGCGATACAATCGACGGAGGCAGGAAATGCGCCGTTACCGCGCCGGTGGGGATGACAACCTCTGCCGATATGCCTGCGGGGATCACCCGGTCTGTATTTTCCACCTCGACCTCGGCCAGAAATGTGCGCGTCTCCGACGCAGCCGAGGTGCCAACGAAGGTGACGGTTCCGTCCCGCTCCTCTCCCGTGATGAACTTCACTGTTGCAGACTGGCCCACGGACAGCCGCGTCAACGATTGCTGTGGCACTTGAATGGCAACGGTCAGAGGGGTGATATCGACCAGCCTGCCCACTTCGGCGCCCGACGCCACAAATTCACCTGCGTCCAGATCAAGGGTCTCAATCCGGCCCGCGAAGGGTGCGGTGATCGTGAGCGCCTTGGCGTCCTGCCGTGCGCGGGTCATCTGTGCCTGCGCAGCGGCAAGGGTCGCGCGCGCTTGGGACACGCGGTCCACGGTTGCCACACCGCGCTCCAGCAACTGCTCCGCGTTGTCAAACTCCCGCTGCGCACGAGCAAGCTCTTCTTCGGCGCGGTTGATGTCTGCCGCATTGTTTGCCGGATCAAACCGCGCAATGACTTCGCCTGCCTCGACATCCTGCCCTTTGGACACCAGCACTTCGGCAATATCGCCAGAGATTTCAGCCCGCAAAAGCGTATCGCGATCCGGCAAGGCCTGACCTTCCGCCTGATAGAACTGTGTAACAGTTTCCGACTTGGACATGGTGACGGCAACAGACACCGGTTTTGTCTCGGCGCGCGTCGCGGCGGGCTCTTCCTCTTGCGAAGGTAAAATGAAACCGCTGCCCATCCACGCAACAATGGCCACTACAAGAAATCCGGCTACCCAAGTGGAG
>JBATTJ010000036.1:0-116385 GCA_049670485.1 Sulfitobacter sp. | reverse complement strand
TAACTGGGGGGGGCACGGGCGTCGGAGCGCAGACCGCGCGGCAGTTTGCCGAAGCAGGCCATTCTGTGACGATCATGGGCCGGACCGAAGAGACGCTAAAGGCGCAAAACCTCCCTTATCAGCTGTGCGATGTAACCGACGCAGAGACCGTGGCAAATGCTTTTGATGCGGCCCGCGCCGATCACGGACCCATCGGTGCCGTAGTCGCCAATGCCGGCGCTGCTACGTCCATTCCATTTGCGAAAATGACTGCCGCAGACCTTACCGCGATGACGGATGTAAATCTGACCGGTGTCTTCAACGTCTGGCAGGCTGCACTTGGGGATATGAAGGCGGCCAAGGAGGGCCGGATGATTGCCATTGCCTCGACCGCAGGCCTTAAAGGGTACCCTTATGTATCGGGGTATTGCGCGGCCAAACATGGTGTTGTGGGCCTCACCCGTGCGCTGGCACTCGAACTGGCACAGACCGGCATCACCGTGAACGCGATCTGTCCCGGCTTTATTGATACGCCTTTGCTGGAACGCTCGGTCGAAAATATCATGGAAAAGACCGGAATGAGCGCGCAAGACGCTGTCAAAACAATAACCAAAGGCAATCCGCAACGCAGGTTGATCGACCCGCAAGAAGTGGCAGCAACCGCCCTCTGGCTCTGCTCAGATGCGGCACAATCCATCAACGGCCACGCGCTGAGCATGTCTGGCGGAGAAATCTGATGCACCCTGGTCTGGTAGATACCCTTGAGAACCCGTCCAAAGAACGGCTGCGGCTATGGCTCAGACTGTTCAGGGCGAGCCGAACAATCGAGGCACAGCTGCGTGAAAACCTGCGCACGGAGTTTGACACCACCCTGCCCCGTTTTGACGTAATGGCGGCCCTGTCTCGCTACGAAGAAGGCCTGAAAATGAGCCAGCTGTCCGGCATTTTGCGGGTCTCGAACGGGAATGTCACCGGCATCGTCGACCGGCTGGCAAAGGACGGCCTGCTGGTTCGGGTGCCCGTGCCCGGCGACCGGCGCGCGTGGCTTGTGCGCTTGACGCGCCGTGGCAATGAACAGTTTGCCGCACAGGCGCAAGCGCATGAGCAGTGGATCGACACAATGCTGTCTGACTTCTCGGCTCAGGAGGCACAGATGATCAACGCATGTTTTGAACAACTCGACATCCGCACAGACAACAAAAAACCCAGCGAAAAAAAAGACAAAGGGCGTGACCATGCGAACTGATGTGCAGCATTTCAAATGCAAAATCGAAGACGGAATCGCGACTGTTTCTTTGGACCGTCCAGATCGCAAAAATCCCCTGACCTTCGACAGCTATGCCGAACTGCGCGACTGGTTCCGGGACCTGCAATATTCCGACGAGGTGAAAGCAGTTGTCTTTGCCTCAAACGGCGGCAACTTCAGCTCCGGCGGTGACGTACACGACATCATCGGGCCGCTCACCAATATGTCGATGAAAGAGTTGTTGAATTTCACCCGTATGACCGGCGATCTGGTCAAAGCGATTGTGAATTGTGGAAAACCGGTGATTGCCGCCATCGACGGCATCTGTGTCGGCGCAGGTGCGATCATCGCGATGGCCTCTGACCTGCGTATCGCCACTCCTGATGCAAAAGTCTCATTTTTGTTCACGCGCGTCGGCCTTGCAGGATGCGATATGGGCGCCTGTGCGATCCTGCCCCGCATCATAGGTCAGGGCCGCGCGGCAGAGCTTCTGTATACCGGACGCAGTATGAGCGCGGATGAAGGGCATGCATGGGGGTTTCACAACTCGGTCGTTGCTGCCGCTGATCTGGACGCAGAGGCGCTCAAACTGGCCACGCGGATCGCAGCCGGTCCAAACTTTGGCAACATGATGACAAAGACGATGTTGATGCAGGAATGGTCGATGTCAATTGAACAAGCCATCGAAGCCGAAGCACAGGCCCAAGCGATTTGTATGAAAACTGCCGATTTCAAACGCGCCTTTGACGCATTCGTTGCCAAGGACAAACCAGTGTTTGAGGGTAACTGATGGCGGATAAATCCTTTCTTTTATGGCCTTTTTTCGAGGATCGGCATCGTGACCTTGCCGATCGCCTAGACGGTTGGGCGGCCCAAAACCTTGGCCAGATCGACCACAGCGATACTGACGCCGCGTGCAAATACCTTGTTGGCGCCCTTGGTACCGGAGGCTGGCTTGAACATGCTGCCGTTGATCCGGTAGGCACCGCGCCACTTGATGTGCGCAGCCTGTGTTTGATCCGCGAAACGCTGGCGCGCCATGACGGATTGGCGGATTTTTCCTTCGCGATGCAAGGGCTTGGGACAGGCGCGATTTCGCTTTTCGGGACGCAGGAGCAAAAAGACGAATGGTTGCCAAAGGTCCGCAGCGGGACGGCCATTTCAGCCTTCGCCCTGACCGAGCCTACCTCGGGTTCCGATGTCGCCAACTCCACCATGACAGCGACGCCGGATGACAATGATTTTGTACTGAACGGTGAAAAGACGTGGATCAGCAACGGTGGCATTGCGGATCTCTATACCGTGTTTGCCCGAACTGGCGAAGGATCAGGCGCGCGCGGGCTGTCTGCTTTTGTCGTGCCTGCAGATACACTCGGCCTCGAAGTGGCCGAACGCCTTGATACAATTGCGCCCCACCCGCTTGCGACGTTGCGCTTTACCGATTGCCGCATCCCTGCTTCCGCCCTTATCGGGGCGCGTGGTGCCGGTTTCAAAATCGCGATGGGCGTGCTGGATGTTTTTCGCTCGACCGTGGCGGCAGCAGCATTGGGGTTCGCGCGGCGCGCCCTTGATGAGGCGATTGCCCGCGTTACCACCCGCAAGGTCCAAGGGGTGCCCCTGTTTGATCTGCAAATGGTTCAGGGCCACATCGCGGATATGGCTGTCGATATCGACGCCAGTGCCCTGCTTGTCTATCGCGCGGCATGGGCCAAGGACAGCGGTGCACCGCGCATCACCCGCGAGGCTGCGATGGCCAAGCTCTTCTCGACCGAGCAAGCGCAGAAGGTCATTGACCGTGCCGTGCAATTGCATGGCGGCGATGGTGTGCGCTCAGGTGAGACCGTCGAGAAACTGTACCGCGAAATCCGTGCCTTGCGCATTTACGAAGGCGCATCAGACGTCCAGCGCGTCATCATAGCGCGCCAAACAATAGACCAGTGAACCGGGCCATCGTGCCTGCAAAACAAGGGGAGAAGACGATGACAGACCTGACCAAAGGCATCACAAAAAACGGTGCCGGTTTCGAAGACACAAAATGGAACATTCTGGGCCAGACCTATTTTCCCAAAGCCGCCTGCGCATCCTCTTTCGCGTTCGAAACAAACTCGATGCCGGGCGACGCGGTGCCTGTGCATGTCCACCCGACGCAGGACGAGTTCATCCTCGTTCAAGAGGGTGAGCTTGACCTGAAACTTGATGGGGTGTGGAGCAAAGCATACGCAGGCGACATCGTCCGCATGCCAATGGGCGTCCCGCACGGCTATTTCAATAAATCGGATAAACCGTGCCGCGCCTTATTCTGGGTCTCACCCATGGGAAAGCTGAAAGACCTGTTCGAGCAGCTTCATGACATGACCGACGTGGATGCGGTTGTCAAAATCTCGGCAGAGCATGATGTGAATTTCCTGCCGCCTGACGCGAACGGGTGATGCATGTTTGGCAAAAGCGCCCACACCGATACATTCGCCCGTGACAACCTGCCCCCACCGGAGCAGTGGCCGCGCCTCCTGCTGGACGGGTTCGATTATCCCGACCGGCTGAACGCGGCGGTCGAGCTTACGGACGCTATGGTCGCCAAAGGTTTCGGGGATCATACGGCATTGATCGGGAACGGACGCCGCCGCACCTACAAAGAGTTGACCGATTGGTCCAACCGCATCGCGCATGTACTGGTCGATGACTTTGGTGTGGCCCCCGGCAATCGTGTTCTCATCCGCTCTGCAAACAATCCTGCGATGGTCGCATGCTGGCTTGCCGCCACTAAAGTCGGTGCGGTTGTCGTGAACACAATGCCCCTGCTGCGCGCGTCCGAATTGGGCCAGATCGTCGACAAGGCGGAAATCACGCACGCACTATGTGACACCCGCCTGATGGAGGAAATGACCGCCTGCGCCAAGAACAGCGCCTTCCTCAAACACGTCATTGATTTTGACGGCACGTCGCAACATGATGCTTTGCTGGACAAACTCGCGCTTGAAAAGCCGGTGAAGTTCGACGCCGTGGATACCGCGCAAGATGACGTTGCTCTGCTTGGCTTCACCTCCGGTTCCACCGGCGCACCAAAGGCTACGATGCACTTTCACCGTGATCTGCTGATCATCGCTGACGGCTATGCGCGCGAAGTGCTTGATGTGCAGCCGACGGATGTCTTTGTCGGCTCGCCCCCCCTTGCGTTCACTTTCGGCCTTGGCGGCCTGGCGATATTCCCGCTGCGGTTCGGGGCGGCGGCGACCCTGCTGGAAAACGCATCGCCTCCACAGATGATCGAGATCATCCAGAAATACAAAGCGACCGTGTGCTTCACCGCCCCCACGGCCTATCGCGCGATGCTCACGGCAATTGACAAAGGAGCAGACCTCGGCAGTCTACGCGCCGCCGTCTCAGCGGGCGAGACTTTGCCCGCGCCCGTATACGAGGACTGGATTGCAAAAACCGGCAAACCAATGCTCGACGGGATCGGCGCAACGGAGATGCTGCACATTTTTGTCTCTAATCGGTTCGACGATCACAAACCCGCCTGTACCGGCAAGCCCATAAAAGGGTATGAGGCCAAGATCGTCGATGAAGACGGTACCGAAGTGGCGCGCAATGTGGTCGGGCGCCTTGTTGTGCGTGGACCCACAGGGTGTAGATACCTCAAGGACGCGCGCCAAGCCGACTATGTTCTGGACGGCTGGAACATCACCGGCGACGCCTTTTCGATGGATAAGGACGGCTATTTGCATTTTGCCGCACGCAATGACGATATGATCATCTCGTCCGGCTATAATATCGCGGGACCAGAGGTCGAAGCGGCCTTGCTGTCGCATCCGGCAGTACTGGAATGTGCAGTAATCGGTATTCCGGATGTTGAGCGGGGCATGGCCGTGCAGGCGCATGTAGTTCTGGCCCGAGGCACGCCATCGCCCGAGCTGATCAAGGATCTGCAAGATCACGTTAAAGCGACCATCGCGCCCTATAAATATCCCCGCAACATCCAGTTCACCGATGCACTGCCCAAAACCGAAAGCGGCAAAATCCAGCGGTTTCGGCTCAAGGCGGCGCCATGAGGTTCGAGTATACCCAAAAAGTGCTGTTCAAGCATTGCGACCCCGCCGGTATCGTCTTTTATCCGCGATATTTCGAGATGGTGAACGATTGCGTGGAGGCCTTTTTCTACGAGATCGGCCTGCCGTTCGAGGATATCCACAAGACCCACGCTGTGCCCACCGCCGAAATCTCCACCACGTTTCACAACCCCAGCAGACATGGCGAAACGCTGATCATCGCAGTGGAGGTGAGCCGCATCGGCGGGGCCAGCCTTAGCCTGAGCTTTGACGCGACCTGCGGAGATACCTCCAAATTCAGCGCAACATCGACCCTTGTTTATGTGGATGGCACAGGCCGCCCTCAAAAATGGTCCGACCCTGCAAGAGACGCCTTTTCCCCTTACCTTCGGAGTTCCACATGAGCAATAAAGTCATTCACCCCGAAGGATGGGCACCGGCATTGGGCTATGCCAACGGAATTTTGGCCGCTGATGGCACCCTATATGTCGGCGGGCAAATTGGCTGGACTGCCGATCAGAAATTCGAGAGCGATGATTTCATTGACCAGATGGAACAGGCACTGCGCAACATCCTGACGATCGTGCAAACAGCTGGCGGAGTGGCGTCAGATATCACCCGTCTGACGTGGTTTGTCCTCGACAAGGACGAATACCTCGCGCGGCAGCGTGAGGTCGGACAGGTCTACCGGCGCGTTCTGGGGCGGCATTTTCCGGCCATGTCGATGCTGATCGTGGCAGGGCTGCTTGAGGATCGCGCGCTTTTGGAGATCGAAGCCACAGCGCATATGGGCCACCCATCTGAGGGAGCCACCAAGACGGACCACACCCAAGTAGAGCGGAGCAGCCAATGACCAAGATGGAAGCCGGAATAGTCAAATCCCACGACAGCCTTGATGCAATCCGCTGGAACATTCTCGGGCAGTCTTACGTGCCCAAGCAGCTGACAGAGGACTGTTTTTCGTGGCATGCCACCTTACCGCCGGGCACCTTTGTGCCGCCTCATATTCACCCTGAGCAGGACGAATTTCTGTATATCCTCGAAGGACGGTTCGATCTGATACTCGACGGGCATGACATGATCGCAGAACCCGGTGATCTGGTGAAACTGCCACGCGGCATCCCCCACGGCATTTTCAACAAAACCGATCAGTCGGTCAAAACATTGTTCTGGGTGACACCGTCTCTGCGGCTCTATGATCTGTTCTGGGCGCTGCACAACATGGGACCGACACCCGATCCTGCAAACGTCGTGGCGGTATCGGCGGCGCACGCGGTCGATTTTCTGCCGCCTCCGCCTGACGGGAATGCCACATGACAGTTTTGATTGCCGGTGCAGGGATTGGCGGGCTGACCACAGCCTTGATGCTGCACCAGCGCGGCATCAAGGTCCAGATTGTCGAACAGGCCACACAGGTGCGCGAGGTGGGCGTGGGCATCAACACCCTGCCCCACTCCATCGCGGAGCTTGCCGCACTCGATCTGCTACCGGCACTTGATGATGTTGGCGTGCGCACGCGTGAACTACGCTATCTTACCCGCACGGGACAGGAAGTGTGGCGTGAATTGCGCGGCATGCACGCGGGCCATGACCATCCGCAATTCTCCATTCACCGCGGGCGACTGCAAAAGCTGTTGTTCGATGCCGTGATCACCCGTCTGGGGCCGCAGGCGGTGCTGACCGGTTTGCGGCTGGCAGGGTTTGTTCAAGACGAAGGCGGCGTCACCGCCCATTTCACCGACGCCAAGGATGGTTGCTCGTCACAGACCTTGCGCGGCGAAGTGCTGATCTGTGCGGACGGCATCCACAGCGTGGGACGTCGGCAGTTCTATCCAGATGAGGGCGCGCCAAGCTGGGAAGGCGTTGTCATGTGGCGCGGTGCCGTCGAGTGGCCCATATGGGAGGACGGCGAGACCATGGCAATTGCCGGCGGTTTGGGTGGAAAGCTGGTGCTTTATCCCATCGCACCACCCAAGGACGGTAAACAGCTGATGAACTGGGTCGTGAACATTCGCATGGCCGATGCCAGCACCTCACCACCACCCCCCGAAAGTTGGTCACGGACTGCGCCGTTGGCCAGGGTTCTGCCCTATGCGAAACGCTTTCAAGTGCCCGGTATAGATATTGGCGCATTGGTACGCAGCAGTGGCGCGATTTTCGAATACCCCATGGCCGACCGCGATCCGCTACCGCGCTGGACCCACGGTCGCGTCACGCTGTTGGGCGATGCGGCACATCCGATGTATCCCGTAGGCTCCAACGGCTCGGCGCAGGCGATCCTCGACGCCAGATGCCTTGCCGATAACCTTTCACACGCTGCCCACCCGCGCGAAGCATTGTACCGGTACGAGCAAGAGCGCCTGCCGAAAACAGCGCAAATCGTTCACGACAACCGTATTGGCGGACCCGAAAGGGTCATCGACGAGGTTGAAAAACTCAGCCCCGCAGGCTTTGATCAGATTGATGATGTCCTCAGCCACACACAAAGGGAGGCCATCGTGAAAGGCTACGCGAAAATGGCGGGCTTTGCCACGCAGCAGGAAACCGGCTGATGCAGTCAAATCCACGGCTGCACCACGAACGACGAATAAGACCGAAACAAGAAACCAACAAAAGGGAGTTAAAAATGAACAAACATTTCAAACATGCAACCACCGGTCTGGCACTAAGCGCCTTGATGGGTACAGCGGCCTTTGCCGAAGACATCAAGATCGGGATGATCGTCACCTTGTCCGGCCCTCCGGCGGCTTTGGGCCAGCAGATTGTGGACGGCTTCCAGCTTGCGCTTGATGAAAAAGGTGGTAAATTGGGTGGCCAATCCGTTGAATTGGTCATCGAGGACGATGAGCTGAAGCCCGATGTTGCCCTGCTCAAAGCTACATCGCTGGTGGAGCGGGACGAGGTTGATTTTGTCGTCGGCACCGTCTTTTCCAACATGCTGCAAGCGGTGTTCAAACCCATCATCGATTCCGACACATTCCTGATCAGCCCGAACGCAGGCCCGTCGACCTTTGCGGGTAAAAACTGCAATCCGTACTTCTTTGTGACTTCCTACCAGAACAACCAGAACGCCGAAGTCAGCGGCATGATCGCGAACGAAGAAGGCTTTGAATCTGTCTTTGCCATGGTGCCGAACTATCAGGCGGGCCGCGACAACATGGAAGGCTTCAAACAAAGCTTTAAAGGCAGCGTCACAGACGAAGTATTCACTCCCCTTGGCCATCAGGATTTCTCGGCAGAGTTGGCGCGGGTCTCGACATCGGGGGCCGATGCGATGTTTACCTTCATGCCGGGCGGTATGGGCGTGCGGCTGGTGAACCAGTTTTCCAACGCAGGCCTGTCCGACAGCATGAAGTTCATGTCCGTCTTCACAACAGACGAGACAACCCTGCCCGGTCAAAAAGATGCGGCAGTCGGCTTTCTCGCGGCGGGGTCATGGGCACCTGACATGCCAAACGACGCCAACACCGCCTTTGTCGCAGCATTCGAGGAAAAGTTCGGGTATATCCCCGGCTCCTACGCCATGCAGGCCTATGACACAGCCAGCTTGATCGACAGTGCAGTGGCCAAAACCGGCGGCGATCTGAGCGACAAAGACGCGGTACGTGCCGCCCTCAAAGCGGCGGAGTTCAAATCGCTACGTGGAGATTTTGCGTTCAACAACAATCACTACCCCGTGCAGGATTTTCACATGCTCAACGTGGTCAAGCGCGATGACGGGCAGTTCCATACATCCTTTGTGCGCACAATTGTTGAAGATTACGCCGACAGCTTTCACCAAGATTGCAAGATGTAGGCCTCATACCAAAGCGGGCTGCACACGCGTCGTGCGGCCTGCACTTTCTGCCCCCATTTCCGCCCAAAGGTAGACCATATGTCGATGACCCTCTTTTTGATCCTGTGCCTGAACGGGATACAATACGGCATGTTGCTGTTTTTGATCGCAGCAGGCCTGACGCTTGTGTTTGGTGTGATGGGGTTCATCAACCTTGCCCATGGGGTGCAATATATGGTCGGCGCCTATCTGGTGTTCGCCTATATGCAGCTCACCGGGAGTTTTGTCGCCGCTGTTGTGCTGTCGCTGGGCACTGCGCTGATCTTCGGACTGCTGCTGGAATATTTCGTGTTCCGGCACCTCTATACCCGCAGTCACCTTGATCAGGTTCTGGCCACCTTTGGCATTATCATCTTCCTCAATGAGTTGGCGAAGGTTCTGTTTGGCCCTGCCACTCTCTCCATCGCGCCGCCTGAATTTCTGTCCGGCTCGATCCAGCTGACCGAGACGTTGCGCTACCCTGTCTACCGGTTTGTAACCATCATTGCCGGTCTGGCCGTGGCAGTCGCGTTGTTTTTCACCGTGAGCTACACCCGCATCGGCATGCTGATCCGTGCAGGTGCCACTACGCCGGAAATGGTCTCCGCTTTGGGCGTCAACATCCAGCAGTTGTTCATGATCGTTTTCGGGGTTGGTGCCATGCTGGCAGGGTTCGCGGGCGTGATCGCCGCGCCGATTTTCGCGATCGAGCCGGGCATGGGGGACAACATTCTGATCGTGGCCTTTGTGGTGATTATCATCGGCGGCATCGGGTCCATCGGCGGCGCGTTCGTGGCGGCCCTGCTTGTCGGATTGATCGACACCTTAGGGCGCAGCCTTGCCACGCTGGTGCTGTCGGCCGTCTTCAACCCCTCCTTCGCCAACCAGATCGGACCCGCCCTTGCATCCATGCTGATCTATATTCTGATGGCGGGAATCCTCATTTTCCGGCCCAAAGGGCTATTGCCTGCCAAAGGGGTCGCATGATGGAGCGTTCCACGCTTATCGGCGGTCTCATCTTTGGCTTGCTGCTGGCGATGCCTGTCCTGCTACCACTCATCGGTGAAGGCTATCTGGTCGGGCTGATCATTAAGGCGATGTTACTGGCCATCGCAGCCATATCCCTTGATCTGCTGATCGGGCACGGTGGTCTGGTGAGCCTTGGACACGCCGCGTTCGTCGGGGTTGGGGCCTATTCTGCGGCCATCGGTCTGGAAAATGGCATCGAGAATATCCTTGTTCTGTTGCTCATCACACTTGCTGTAACCGGCCTTGTGGCCCTGATCACCGGTGTTCTCGCCCTGCGAACCAGCGGCGTCTATTTTCTGATGATCACGCTGGCGTTTGGCCAGATGATCTATTTCACACTCACGTCCCTTGCGGCGTATGGCGGCGATGACGGGCTGACCCTGTGGTCGCTTGCCACCTTGTTCGGCAGCGACATCGTCCAAGGTGGTGAGGGCCTATACTACATCGTTCTGGGCACGCTTTTCGCCACTTGGCTCGGCGTCTATGGCATGAGCCGCTCCCGCTTTGGCCGCGTCCTTCGGGCCGCACGGGACAATCCCGAGCGTGCCGAAGTGATGGGGTTCAATGTCGCGCGCTACCGGCTTGTTGCTTATGTGATCGCTGCAATGATTGCCGGTGTCTCGGGACTGCTGCTGGTCCAACACGCAGAGTTCGTGAGCCCCGCACTCGCCACGTGGCAGCGGTCCGGTGATCTGATCGTCGTCATCGTTCTGGGTGGATTGGCAAGCCGGAATGGCGCACTGCTCGGGGCGTTCTTCATTGTCATCGTAGAGGAGGTTCTGGGCTCTTTTATCCATGAATGGCGGCTTATCTATGGTCCGCTTCTGGTCTTCATGGTGCTTTATTCCAAGGGTGGTCTCAATGATCTGTTGGAGCCACGCGCAAAACGGGTGCAGGCAAAATGAGCACGCTTGAAATACGTAACCTGAACAAAAGCTTTGGCGCACTCGCCGTGAGCAAGGACATCTCGATCAATATCGGTGCGGGTCAATGCCATGCACTCATCGGGCCAAACGGCGCGGGCAAGACCACGCTGATCCATCAAGTATCGGGCGTTTTACGGGCAGATTCCGGTGAGATCACACTTGATGGCCACGACATCACGCAGCTGTCAGTGTCCCAACGGGTGCAGGCAGGGCTTGGCCGGACATTCCAGATCACATCGGTCCTTCCTAGTTTTTCCGTGCTTGAGAATGTCGCGATTGCCGCACAGGCAAAATCAGGCTCCAGCATGCGGTTTTTCCGCAGTGCCGCGCACGAGGATACGCTGAACGCGACCGCATACGCCACATTGGAGCGCGTCGGGCTTGCTGCTCGTGTAGACATCCCTGCCGCAGACTTGTCGCACGGTGAATTGCGCCTGCTGGAGCTGGCCATCGCACTTGCCGCCGAGCCCAAGTTCTTGCTGTTGGATGAACCGATGGCCGGTCTCGGCCGCACCGAAGGGGCCGCACTTGTGACGCTATTATCCGAGTTATGCGGCACGCTGCCCATGCTTCTGGTCGAGCATGACATGGACGCCATATTCCAACTCGCCGACACTGTTTCTGTGCTGGTTGACGGAAGTGTCATCGCGCGTGGCACACCCGGCGAGGTGCGCGCAGATGCCGCCGCCCGCGCGGCCTACCTTGGGGAGGGGACCGCATGACAGCCATGGTCACAATCAACGGACTGCGCGCAGGATACGGCAATACCAACGTGCTGTTCGGCATCGACCTTGATATCACAACGGGTCAGGTCAGCACGCTCATGGGGCGCAATGGCATGGGCAAAACAACCACCGTGCGCTGTCTGATGGGCCTTTTAAAACCATCTGACGGGCAGATTACGATTGCCGGAAACGACATGGCAGGCGCCCCTCCTTACCAGATCGCGCAGGCGGGTCTGGGGCTGGTTCCCGAGGGGCGGCGTATCTTTCCCTCCCTCAGTGTGAGCGAGAATTTAAGAGCGACGGCACGGCCCGCACCAGAAGGCTGGACCGAGGAGCGCATCTATGACGCATTTCCCCGTCTGGGCGAGCGTCAGCGCCATTTCGGCTTTCAATTGTCGGGCGGGGAGCAGCAGATGCTTGCCATCGGGCGCGCCCTGATGACCAACCCGCAGTTGTTGATCTTGGATGAGGCCACCGAAGGCCTTGCACCGCTGATCCGCGAAGAAATCTGGACCATGCTGGGCCGGTTGAAGCGCGATGGCCTCTCTATCCTGCTGATCGACAAAAACCTCGAAGAGCTATCACGCATCTCTGATCGCTACTTCGTCATCGAAAAGGGTGAGATTGTCTGGAAAGGCGACGACGCCAAGTTTGCGGCAGAACGGAGCCATGTGGAACAGTTCCTGCATCTGTGACGCGTCGGTGAAGGTATTGCGGAAGACTTTTCTCCCGCGCTCCGACAATCAGTATTGCGTGCGCAAATATTCCATAACAGCGCCGCGCACGGACATGTCACCTCTGTCCCGCGCCGTCTCGATCACGTCGTAAACCTCGGTCAGGTCACACCGGCGCAGCAGGCTTTTGACCGGACCGATAGAGGCAGGCCGCATGGAAAGCGTCCGCAGACCGATAGCCGCGAAGCATAAGGCCTCGACAGGGCGCCCCGCATCCTCGCCACAGAACGACAAAGGCGTTCCCGTACTCACACAGCGCTTCACGATCCCCTCGAGGAAGGTTAAAAAGCTCACGTTCAGCGTATCGTAGCGTTTGCGCACCCGTTCGTTTTCGCGGTCCGCCGCAAAGAAGAACTGCTTGAGATCGTTGCCGCCAATCGACAGGAAATCTACCTCTTCAAAGAATTTGTCCGGAGCAAACGCAAGGCTTGGTGTCTCAAGCATCGCACCCACCTCAATGGAGGATGGCAACGTATGACCCAGCCGTTTTTCCCGTGCGAGCGTCTTGTCGACCTCCGCGCGCGCGGCGCGGTATTCCTCAAACTGTGCGACAAACGGGAACATCACGGTTAGCGGCCCACCATCCGCCGCACGAAACAGCGCTTGCAACTGCATCCGCATGATCCCCGGCTTGTCCAAGCCCACACGGATCGCCCGCCACCCCAGCGCAGGGTTCGGCTCATCGTTGGGCTTCATGTAAGGCAAAACCTTATCCGACCCGATGTCGAGTGTGCGGAAAACGACGCGTTTTCCATTTGCGGCATCCAGCACACGCTTATACAAAACGTTCAATTCTGACCGCTTTGGCATCTGGTTTCGCACTAAAAATTGTAGTTCTGTGCGAAATAGGCCTACGCCCTCCGCACCGGAGTTCACAAGCGACGGCAGGTCGGCCATTAAACCTGCATTCATATGCAAACCGATAATTTCGCCGCATTTGGTTTCAGCTGGCTTTTCCCTGATGGAAGCATAGCGCTCCTGCGCCGCTGCCTGCATCGCGATTTTGTCGCGGAATGCTGTAGCGACTGTATCTTCCGGACGCAGATGCACGATCCCCTGCTCCCCGTCGACCATCACATGATCCCCGTTGAGCGCTTCATTTGTGATCCGGCCCGTGTGCACGATCAGCGGGATTGCAAGCGCACGCGCAACAATCGCGGCATGGGAGCCAACGGAACCTTGTTCAAGCACGATACCGCGAAGGCTGCGCCCGTATTCCAGCAACTCCGCAGGGCCGATGTTGCGCGCGACCAGAATGGGATTGGCAGGCATTTCAGCGCCCGTGTCCTTACCCTGCCCCGTCAGAATGCGCAAAAGACGGTTGGACAAGTCATCAAGATCGCTCAGACGTTCCCGCAGATAGCTGTCTGAGGATTGGCCGATCCGTGACCGCGCAAGCGATTGCTCTTTCTCAACAGCCGCTTCTGCGGACAAGCCTTGTGTGATGTCACCCTGCATGCGCTGCATCCAGCTTTTGGAGTTTGCGAACATCCGGTAGGTCTGGATCACCTCCTGCTGGTCCTTGTCGCCCAGCGACATGGTCATCATCTGATCCACACTCAACCGCAGCGTATCGACAGCCTCGGTCAACCGCAGCGCCTCGCGTTCGGGATCATCCGAGATCAGGTTCGAGACAACGACACGCGGCTCATGGAGCCAGATATGACCCTCGGCAACCCCGTCCTGCGCCACGGTGCCACGCAAAAGCACAGGCTGGCTGTGGCGGGCCGACATCGCAGCACCCTCACCCACAAACGCGCCAAGCTCGGTCATTTCGGCCAATACCATAGCCACTACTTCAAGGGCGTAAACCTCATCAGGGTTAAACTGGCGAGCCGTTTTGGATTGAACCACCAGCACGCCAAGCGTGTCACCCAAACGCTGGATCGGGACACCGAGGAAGCTGGAATAAATCTCTTCGCCAGTCTCGACCATGTAGCGGAAACCGCGCGCTTGGGGGGCGTCAGGTGTGTTGATGATACGGCGGGTTTTGGCGACACGACCCACCAGCCCTTCGCCCATTTTCATGCGGGTCTGATGCACAGCATCCTTGTTCAAACCCTCGGTCGCGCACAATTCAAGCGTCTGATCATCGCGCAGCAAATAGATCGAGCACACCTCACACCCCATCGAGGTGGCAATCAGATGGGTGATTTTATCAAGCCGCGCCTGACCCGCGTCATCGCCAGCCATGGCATCACGCAACCGCCCCAGCAGCTTTCGGCTATCGCTTTCTGTCCGGTCGGCCATGCTATCCCCGATACTTGCTCAATCATGAGCATACTGCCTAGCCATTCAAATGGGGAGAGGGAATTACCCGACCACACTCACGCGTCTTTAGCACAATGGATATCTTAATTCATCATATGAACTAAGTCGATTAAGCCATTGAAGTAAAAAGATCTCAACTGGCTTTATCCAAGCCGAACGCATCGTGTAACGCTTGCACGGCAAGTTCCATGTATTTGCGATCAATCAGAACGCTGATCTTGATCTCGGAGGTTGTGATGACCTTGATGTTGACGCCCTCGTCCGACAGCACCTTGAACATCTTGGCCGCGACGCCTGTATGGCTGCGCATGCCGATACCGACCACGGATACTTTGGCCACACCTTCATCCGCGATCAGCTCGGCGTATTTGATCACCCCATCGCTTGCCGCTTTTTGCATCGCAGCGTCTGCGCGTTTGACCTGATCGACAGGGCACGACCATGTCATGTCGGTGCGCCCTTCTTCGGCAATGTTCTGCACGATCATGTCAACATTCACGCCGCCTTCGCTCAGTGCGGTGAAGATGCTTGCCGCAATGCCGGGCCGGTCGGCTACTGACACAAGGGTCATCTTCGCTTCATCGCGACTGAACGCCACGCCCGCTACCACATTGCTTTCCATGATTTCCTCCTCATCACAAACGAGCGTTCCGGCATCGTCTGATTGTTCCTCAAAACTCGACAGCACGCGCAGTTTGACCTTATAGCGCATCGCCAACTCGACCGAGCGGGTTTGCAGCACTTTGGCGCCAAGCGAGGCCAGCTCGAGCATTTCCTCGAACGAGATTTTGTCCAGCTTCCGCGCCTTGCTTTCGACCCGGGGGTCAGTGGTGTAAACACCGTCGACATCCGTATAGATATCGCACCGTTCGGCTCCAAAAGACGCCGCGAACGCCACCGCCGTAGTATCAGATCCGCCGCGCCCCAAAGTGGTGATCCGGCCTTCCGGGCTCACTCCTTGGAAGCCTGCGACAACGGCAACTTTCATCCCATCTGCAAACTTCGCCATAATATTCTCGGGCGGAATTTCCTCGATCCGGGCAGAGGCATGCGCGTCCGTGGTGCGCACGGGCACCTGCCAACCTTGCCAACTGCGCGCGGGCACGTCCATTTCCTGCAAGGTCAGTGCCATCAAACCTGCGGTCACATTCTCTCCCGAAGAAACGACAGCATCATACTCGCGCGCATCATAGAGCGCCGAAGTCTCCCCGACCCAACCGACCAACTCATTGGTTTTGCCCGACATTGCGGAGACGATAACGATTACATCGTATCCTTTGGACACCTCAACGCCGACGCGCTTTGCCGCACGGCGGATACGGTCGAGCGTGGCAACAGACGTGCCACCGAATTTCATCACCAATACTGGCATAAGACCTCGCCCCTCTCGCTTCGCGCCGCGTTTACGCGAGGTGCCGACGGTGCGCAACACCGATCAATATGGGTGCGCGCGCCCGTCCCATGTCTCAAAGCAGCCGGTGGTGTCGAGATCTAGCGCCGCAAACCGCACCACAAGGCCCTCAACGCTTTGATCCACGGTGATCGCAGCCGTCTCACCGCCCATGTCCGTCTGCACCCAACCGGGGTGATAGATACCGACTGCGATACCCTCGTGCTTGAGATCGACGGCCAGATTACGCCCCAGATTGAGCACTGCCGCCTTGGAGGCGCGGTAGATATAACTGCTGCCGGAGGCGGTCTCGCTTGACCCCATTTGCGAAGATACGATGGCGATGCGCGGATTATGCGCTTGCTTGAGGTGCGGCAGCATCGCTTGGATGCTCAGGAAGACGCCTGTGACATTGGTCGCAAACGTCTGCGCCCAGATATCCGCCCCGAAACCGGTGTCCAGATCATCGCCACGGTCCAAAAATACACCTGCGTTACAGACCAACAACTCCACTGGACGCCCCGACAATGCCTGCGCCATTTCGCTGTGACTGCTTGGCTGCGTCACATCCAGCGTGAGGTCAGCAGCAACAGACCGACCAGTCCCCACCACATCAAGGCCCTGCGCGCGGTAATGCGCCGCGAGGCCCGCACCGATGCCCCGACTTGCGCCGGTAATTACAATTGCCATGATTTATTTTCCTTTAAATTCATACCGTATCCGGATCACTGCAGCTTGCGTTTTGGCCGGAACGGCAAAGGCAGAACCGGCACGCCGTCTTGCAACAGCGCGCGCGCTTCAGCGCCGCTTGCCTCGCCGTAGATTGCTGTCGGCGATGCCAAACCATCGTGCATCTCGCGCGCTTTTGCCGCGAAATCACCGCCCACATATGTCGCGTTCTCTTCGACCTTTTTGCGCAACTTCGCGATCTCGGTATCTTTGTCCGGTTGCGCGACCTTCTGTGATCTCTCAGGGGCCGTGACCTGTACCCCCGGCGTCATGAGCGCTTTGCTCACATCTGCACTGCCACAGTCAACACAGGCGATATGCCCGGCCTTCACCAATGCGTCAAACGCAGATGCAGATTGGAACCAACTTTCAAAGATATGGCCCTCACGACATTTCAGCGCATAGCGGATCATTCGTGCAGCTTCCTGATACCTGTTCCATGACACGATGTGCAGCACAGGCGGCGCAGGTCAAGCAGGGCTTTGCGTCTTTGGCGGCGAGAAGCCGAGGATCAGCTTGCCCAACTCGCGGTGCGGGACCATTTTAGCGGCCTTCTTGCGCGAGACCCACTTGCGCCGCCGGTCGCGCGCTTCGGGAAACTTCTTTTTCACGCGCTTTACCTTGACCGGATACAGCATTGCTAGACAGGGCAACGTGGTCTCCCCCTCCCGCAGCCGCGCATAGGAATAAACACCAAGGCAAGCATCGCTTGCCTCACCCTGAACACCCGCTTCTTCCCACGCCTCGATGAGCGCGCATTCCGCTGGTGTCTTGCCATCCATGGGCCAGCCTTTGGGCACGATCCACCGTTTGCGCCGACGCGACGTCACAAGCAGTATCTCGACCTTGCCCGCATTTTTGCGCCAGCACAGCGCCGCAAACTGCGTACGCGCGCTGCCTTTGGCTCCGCCGTGCAGGGAAATTGGCAATTGGGTCGTCATATCGCGTTGAATCCGGCCTAAAACAGCTTTTTATCGTAGTATCGGTAAATGAATCGTGATGCCAGCACCCAGCGCACCAGTGTGCGGTGCATGCCTGCACTTGCAGCGAAAGGTTGCTTGGCGGATAGTCGCGCCAATATGCACAAGTTCCTTGCCCTCATTGCGACGCTTTGCTGCCTGTGCCAACCCGCGCAGGCGGAAAAGATTACCGTGTTCGCCGCTGCAAGCCTACGTGATATGTTGACGGAGGTCGCAGCAGGCTATGGATCGAGCGTGGTTTTATCCTTTGGCGGGTCCGGCACATTGGCCCGTCAAATTGCCGCTGGCGCACCAGTCGATGCTGTCGTGCTGGCCCACCGCGACTGGGCAAACTGGCTTGAGGAAAACGGGCATTTGGTGGCTGGTACACTTGGGGATGTCGCGGGCGGAGAATTGGTGCTTGTCGGCGGTACGAATGCCCCTGTCTTGCAGACCGCAGACACCGACAGCCTACTTGTCGCGCTTGATGGTGGCCGCCTTGCAATGGGGCAGCGGGATGGCGTGCCCGCAGGGGCCTATGCGCGTGACTGGCTTAGGCATATCGGTGCATGGGACGCGCTTTCCCTCCATCTGGCCGAAACGGACAACGTGCGCGCAGCGTTGGCACTGGTGGCCCAAGGGGCAGCGCCGCTCGGGGTCGTATATGCCTCCGACGCTGTGGCAGAGCCGCGCGTGCGCATTGTCTATGCAATCCCGCCTGAAGCACATGCCCCGATCCACTATCCCGCTGCCGCAGTGACCGAAGCAGGGCGTGCATTCATCGACTATCTCCACAGCGATGAGGCCACGACAATTTTTCAAAAATACGGGTTTTCGCAGTGACCTTGGATGCCGTCGCGTGGGAGGCGTTGCGCCTGTCGCTATGGGTCGCGGTCTGGGCCACCCTTATAGCAGTGCCTCTGGCCTTGTGGGTCGCATGGATACTCGCGCGGCATGAGTTCTGGGGCAAATCATTGGTAAACGCACTGGTGCACTTGCCACTGGTGCTACCGCCAGTGGTGACCGGATATGTATTGTTGGTGCTTTTTTCGCCATCGGCCCCTGCGGGTGCTGCACTGGCGACCATCGGCCTGACACTGGCATTCAAATGGACCGGTGCCGTGCTTGCGGCCATCGTCATGGGTTTTCCACTGATGGTACGGGCCATGCGGCTCGCGATTGAGGCGGTTGATCCGAAGCTTGAAGAGGCCGCCGCCACATTGGGCGCATCGCGCGTCAACGTCTTTATGCGTGTCACACTCCCGCTCATCGCCCCCGGCATTCTTGCCGGTGCCGTGATGGGGTTTGCCAAGGCAATGGGAGAGTTTGGGGCCACCATCACCTTTGTCGCCAATATCCCTGGCGAGACACAAACCCTGCCCATCGCCATCTGGACAGCACTGCAAATCCCCGGTGGTGAAGGACCTGCGGCCGCGATGGCACTGCTGTCCTGCGCTGTCGCATTGGGGGCTGTGTTTTTGTCCGAGGCACTTGCCCGCCGTGTCGCCACGCGCATTTCGGGGGTGACATGAAGCTTCGCCTTAAACACCGCTTTGCAGGCTTCACGCTCGATCTCGAGATGGAGGCAGGGGCGGGCATCACCGCCCTTTTTGGCCGCTCCGGCGCGGGCAAAAGTACGGTGATCAATGCTGTCGCAGGTCTGCTGCGCCCTGATGAGGGGTATCTGGAAGTTGATGGCGAGGTGCTGATGGATACGGCGCGCGGTCTTCACATCCCGCCGCACAAACGCCGGTTCGGCACCGTTTTTCAGGACGCGCGTTTGTTTCCGCACCTGAGCGTGCAGCAAAACCTCGCGTTTGGCGCGCGCTATGCGCCACGTCATGTACCGGTTTCCCAAAGCGATGTTGTAGATTTATTGGGCCTTGGCGAACTTCTCACCCGTGCGCCTGTCACTCTGTCAGGGGGCGAAAAGCAACGGGTCGCACTGGGTCGCGCCCTTCTGAGCGCACCGCGCATGTTGCTCATGGATGAGCCACTGGCCAGCCTTGATGATACACGCAAGCAAGAGATTCTGCCCTATCTGGAGCATCTGCGCGACGGTCCACTGGGGCTGCGGGTGCTCTACGTGAGCCATGCAGTCGGCGAAATCACCCGCCTTGCCGACACGCTGGTCCTGCTCAAAGACGGCCACATCGCTGCACAAGGGCCGCTGCGCGATGTGATGGCCGACCCCGCTGCGATCCCCCTTTTGGGTGTGCGAGAGGCAGGTGCGGTGATCGAGGCAACCGTTGTGAACCACGCGGGCGACGGGCTGACAGAGTTGCAGATCAGCGCAGGCCGCATACATCTGCCAGGCGTGCAGGCAGCCGTTGGCACACGTGTCAGAGTGCGCATTATGGCACAGGACGTGATGCTGTCCCGCACCCGCCCCGAGGGGCTGAGCGCGCTGAATATCCTGCCGGTGACGGTGCAGTCGATCCGTACAGGCGGAGGCCCCGGTGCGGCACTCACGCTCAGGGCGGGAAGCGACACACTGCTGGCGCGCATCACAGGGCGCGCTGTGCAACATCTTGGCCTTGGTGAAGGGGACGCGATTTATGCAATCCTAAAAGCAACCACCGTGGCCCCTGCAAGCATCGGACGCTGATCAGACCTTTGCGAGGGCGCGCATCTTTTGCGTCAAACGGCGGTTCAGCTCCTCGTGCCCCACGTCTGCGTCGATCGCAAGCTTGCGCAGGCCAAAATGCACATGGGCCATATCCTGATAGTAGCTGGTATAGGCATAATTTGTCGCAGCCCCGGCCACTGCCCCCAAAACGGGGACGGTTTGCGCAGCAAGCTTTTGACCCATAACTACAGCCAGACGCGGGGCAACCTTATGAATGACTGCCTGTACCGCCTTACCGGACAAGGCCAGACGCGCCGTTAGAAATGCCAGATCCGAGCCATCATCCTCCGCCAATGGACCTGCCGCGGAGAACACGCGCACACAGTCAAACCGTACCGATTCCATTTCGGGATCAAATCCGTGCTCGACCGCGACCCCTTCGATCACCCGCAGCAGCAAGGTCGTCGTAACCGGCAACTCCGCAAGTGCTGTTGGCAATCCGCCGACCCCGCCCACAGCGCCCATTGCCGCCGACACGGCCGAGTTGAGCCACGATGCCTGATCAGGCACATGATCGCGGCTGAGGTGGGCGGCATGCATCGCATGATCGAGCGCGCGCACGGTTGCCGCTTCAAGCTGGCCTCTGACCGCGCTTGGCAACCGCTCCAGCAGGTTTTCCGCCTGCCCCCCTATGAGATTGAGAACGGTAATGCCCACACCGCCTGCCTGCTTGTAGCGACGCGCGATGCGGTCCAGCTCTGCCTCGACATCTATCACGGTCGGCAACTGCTCGTTGGTCATTGTAGTCTCCTTCACCGCTTTATGTGGGCCGCCTGTGAGCGCATTTCAACGCGCACGCATCACGGTGCCTGTCACACCGGTCCATGCACCGGTCCTCAGTGCGCGACCCAACACCCGCTCGGGGTTGGTGGGCGGCGGCATGACGACACCGTTCAACCGCTGAAACCCGTAGCGACCGTAATATGGCGCGTCACCGACAAGCATCACACGCGCCCATCCCAATGGCTCCGCGAATTGCAGCGACGTCTCAATGAGCAGCGCACCGATCCCTTCCCCCTGCCGCGTCGGGTGCACGGCAACAGGCCCCAAAAGCAATGCATCATATGTGCCCACACAAACCGGCCAGAACCGGATCGCGCCTGCCACAATGCCCAGATCATCCCGCGCCACAAGGCTCAGACCTGCGACAGGCGGCACCCCTTCGCGCAACCTGTAGGATGACAACGCGGTGCGACCCGGCGCAAAGCAAGTGTCATAGAGCGCTTCGACCTCCCAGAGGTCATCGGCAGTCTCTGGGGCAAGCTGGTACACGGGCGGCGCACTCCGGGGGCGGTTTTCTACTGGTCAGCGCCCTATCACGGCGTTAGCTCTGTAATCAATCACAACAGAAAGCGCGTTTTATGTTCTATCGTCCTGCCGATGGCCACAGCCTGCCGCACAATCCGTTCAATGCCATTGTCACCCCCCGTCCTATCGGATGGATTTCGACACGCGATGCGCAGGGACGCGACAACATCGCACCCTACTCGTTTTTCAATGGCGTGGCCTATACGCCGGCACAGGTCATGTTCGCCTCGACAGGTGAAAAAAGCGACGTGGACGGGACCAAGGACAGCATGGCAAACATCCGTGACACGGGTGTATTTTGCGTGAATGTTGTCGAATACGCGGCCGCAGACGCCATGAACAAAACATCTGCTACCCTGCCCCACGGCACCGATGAATTTGCCCATGCGGGGATCGAGAAAGCCGAATGTGAGCAGATCGCCTGCGCGCGGGTTGGCACCGCGCCTGCGTCGCTTGAATGTCGCATGACCCAGATTGTGCAGATCGAGGGCGCCGCAAATTTCGTGTGCTTCGGGGAGGTTGTGGGCGTGCACATTCGCGATGATTGTTTGACCGACGGGCGGTTCGACGTGACACGCTTTGCCCCGCTCAGCAGGTTGGGCTATCGCGACTATACCGCCGTGCGCGAAGTGTTCGAAATCATCCGCCCCGACGATTGATCGCGGCGGCGCCCTCATTCACCGTCTGCGGCGATGGGCACTGGCGTTTTGAAGGTCAGTGTCCTGTAAGGGAACGGAATTTCAATACCCGCATCGTCCAGCGCGCGCTTGACCTTTGCGACTACTTCATCGCGCGAGGTCCGCACATCAAGCGGGGTTGAACCGGTCCACCATGTTACCTCGAAATTAATCGAGGAAGACGCAAACTCTTGTGCGAAAATCTGCACAGGCTTGTCGTCGCTCGAGACGGTCTCGCAGCCTTTCACGGCGCTGCTGATGACATCGCGGGCATTGTCCACGTCCACATCATAGGCAACACCGCAAATGATCGTGACACGGCGCAGATCTTGTTGTGTGCGCACCGTTACGGGGTTCTTGAACAGGATCGAATTGGGCACAATCACCAGCTGACCGTCGGTCTGGGTGATATGGCTTTCGCGAATGGCGATATGGCTGACCTTGCCCTCGATCCCTTCACATTCAATGTGATCACCGATGCGCATCTCGCGGCGAAACAGGATGATGATACCGGCCAGAAAATTCTCGAACACGTCCTTGAAGGCAAAGCCAATCGCAACCGAGCCGATACCAAGGCCGGCCAGCATGCTCGACGGGGTAAGGCCGGGAAACAGGATGATCGCAGCGATCATGATGCCGATGATCCACACGAAGATCGATATCAGAAGGGAAAACAGCTCTTTAAGGCTTTGACGTAGCTTTGTGCGTCCCAACACACGGCGGGCGATCATGCGCGCGAATTTGTTCAACATCCAAGTGATGAATATCACACCAATCGCAACTGCAAGCTGTGGCAAAATCTCGATCGATCCGCGCGCGATTTCGCGCACTTGCTTGATGAGGATGTTCACAGGTTCCATAGTTGTTGCCTTCCAGTGCTCACGCGCGGTGGGCTACCCTACCGCCTCTGGGAAACGACATAGCCCCCTGCGACATTCTATCCAGAAATTGGCACGTAGGCCCTCGCGTCAGTGACCGCCCAGAATGCCGGTGCGTACCTGATAGTCGACGGCGACCTGATAGTCGGGATCGTCATCGCTGTCGATCATGAGGTGCCCCGCCCGCGTCAAAAGCGCGTGACAATCACGGGTCAGGTGCCGCAGTTCGATTCGCTTGCCTGCATCTTCGTATTTACCGGCCACAGCTTCAATGGCCTGCAGCGCCGACTGATCGACCACGCGGCTGTCATTGAAATCAACGATCACGACAGAGGGGTCATTTTGCACATCAAACAGCTCTGAGAACCCTTCGGCAGAACCGAAGAAAAGCGGGCCTTGGACCTGATACACTTTTGCGCCTTCGGGGGTCATGTAGCTGGTAGCGTGAATGCGGCGTGCGTTATTCCACGCATAGGCCAGCGCGCTCACGATAACACCGACGACAACCGCAACCGCCAGATCCTCAAGCACGGTCACAACCGTCACCAGCAAGATCACAAAGGCATCCATCAAGGGCACTTTGCGCAGGATCGTCAGGCTGTTCCATGCGAAAGTGCCAATCACAACCATGAACATCACGCCGACCAATGCCGCCAGTGGAATAAGCTCGATCAGGGGCGCTGCCGCCATGATGAAGATCAGCAGGAACATCGCCGCAGCAATCCCTGCCACCCGCGTGCGGCCGCCGGATTTGACGTTGATCATCGACTGACCGATCATTGCACAGCCGCCCATGCCGCCAAAGAAACCGGTCACAGTGTTGGCCACGCCCTGCGCCACACATTCCTGTGAGGCACCGCCGCGCTTGTTGGTCATATCGCCCACAAGGTTAAGGGTGAGCAGGCTCTCGATCAGGCCAATTGCCGCAAGAATGACCGCATAGGGCGCGATGATATAGAGCGTCTCGAGGTTGAAGGGCGCAAGTGCTGTGCCATACAGGCCTTCGCCTGTACCAAACGGATTGTGAAAGCCCGGAAAGCCACCCTGGATGGAGGCCAGATCACCAACACGCGGTACTTCCATACCGGTAAAGATCACAACTGCAGCAACGATACCGATGCCTGCAAGTGGTGCAGGGATGGCCTTGGTGATGCGCGGCATGACCCAGATGATCGCCATCGTCGCTCCGACCAGCGCCAGCATCAGCATCAGCGGCAGACCAGACAACCATTCACCGCCCCCCATACCGTGGCCCGTATCAACCATGGTGCCCGGCACTTTGAACTGGCCCAGTTGTGCCAAGAAAATAACAATCGCAAGGCCGTTCACAAAGCCCAGCATCACCGGATGCGGCACTAGACGAATGAATTTGCCCCATTGCATGACGCCCGCAAACATCTGGAGCAGCCCCATCAGAACGACCGTTGCAAACAGATATTCTACCCCATGCTGTGCCACCAACGCGACCATCACAACCGCAAGCGCACCCGTCGCCCCCGAGATCATGCCCGGACGCCCGCCAATAAGCGCCGTGATCAACCCCACGATGAACGCCGCATAAAGCCCGACAAGCGGATGAACACCCGCCACAAAAGCGAACGCAACCGCCTCCGGCACAAGGGCAAGTGCGACAGTCAGCCCTGACAAAAGCTCGATCCGCAACCGTGAGACAGAAAAGCCGTCATCGCCCATCCACCGCAGGTCGGTCATGTCTTTCGGGGTCAGGTTTTTGGTAAATGTACGGAATGTGGCGCGCACCATCGGGGCATCCTGTCTACTTGATCTGAAGGCTTGGGTCGGCGCATCAACGCCATGTTGCGCCCCCCTAGCAAGGATACCCCGGAAGTGCAAACGCACCTGTGCAACCACCATCCGATACCCGTTCGCGTGAAGTCCCTATTTGAGCGGTTGCATTACATCCGATCCCGCGCCACCTTTCGCGCCAAACCATGACGCGCAAAACCCTGACCCGACCACCCAAAGGACATCACATGAGCACCAACAAAATTGCCGTGATCGGCGGCTCCGGCATCTATGAAATCGACGGGCTGTCAGACGCCCAATGGACCACGGTCGAGACGCCATGGGGCGTGCCATCGGATGCGATCCTCACCGGTACGTTGAACGGGGTTGATATGGCGTTCCTGCCGCGCCACGGCCGCGGGCACGTCCATTCCCCCAGCACCGTGCCCTACCGCGCCAACATTGATGCGCTCAAACGGTTGGGTTGCACGGATGTGATCTCGGTCTCCGCCTGCGGCTCGTTCCGCGAGGAGATGGCACCGGGGGATTTCGTGATCGTTGACCAGTTCATTGACCGCACATTCGCGCGTGAAAAATCGTTCTTCGGCACCGGCTGTGTCGCGCATGTGAGCGTGGCGCATCCAACTTGCCCGCGCCTGTCAGACGCCTGCGAGGCTGCGGCCAAAAGCACCGGCATCAACGTCCACCGGGGCGGCACCTATCTGGCCATGGAGGGGCCACAGTTCTCGACCCTTGCAGAAAGCAAAATGTACCGCGGCGCATGGGGCGCAGACGTGATTGGCATGACCAACATGCCCGAAGCCAAGCTCGCCCGCGAAGCCGAGTTGTGCTATGCCAGTGTCGCAATGATCACAGACTACGACAGCTGGCATCCCGACCACGGCGAAGTGGACGTGACGCAAATCATCAAAACCTTGCAAGGCAACGCCGCCAACGCGCGCAGCTTGGTGGCCCAACTGCCCGCGCTTCTGGGCACGTCGCGCGCGCTTTGCCCGCATGGATGTGACCGCGCACTCGAATACGCCATCATGACAGCACCGGAAGCCCGAGATGCGGCAATGGTGGCAAAGCTTGATGCCGTAGCAGGACGCATGCTTTAGCGGACATGCTCAGGCGGCGCGCTTGAAAACCCGCACGACACACTACCCTAGTTCACGCAGACCGTTCCTCCAAATGAAAGACCAAGATGCCCTTTGACCTCTGGCTCACTTTCGTGGCCGCAACCATCGCGCTCCTGCTCATTCCCGGCGCAACAGTCATGATCATTCTGAGCTATGCGCTGTCCAAAGGCCGCTCTGTCGCCGTTGCCACGGCAGCCGGTGTAGCGTTCGGGGATCTGGTGGCGATGACCGCCTCACTGGCAGGTCTTGGGGCTTTGGTACTGGCGTCCTCTACCGCATTTTTAGTGCTCAAATGGATGGGTGCGCTCTACCTGATCTATCTCGGGATCAAGCTGATACGCTCCGCCCCGTCGGAAGGCCTGAACATACCCCAAGCGGACGATATCACGCCCGCACGTGTGTTCGGACACACAGCAACGGTGACCGCGCTCAATCCCAAAAGCATCGCATTTTTCATCGCTTTTGTTCCGCAATTCATTCAGCCCGACGCAGCGCTGTTGCCGCAATTCTCTGTTCTTATCGCAACCTTTGTGACCCTTGCAGGTATCAACGCGCTGGCCTATGCACTGGCTGCTGACCGGCTCCGCCGCATCATCAAGCAACCCACTGTCCTGACGTGGATTACCCGTGCAGGTGGCGGTGCGCTGGTCACAATGGGCATCCTCACCGCCACCCTTCGCCGGAGTACCGCATGAAAACCATCGCCGATTATATTCGTACCATCCCCGACTTCCCGCACGAGGGGATCATGTTTCGCGATGTGACGACCCTGTTTGCCGATCCGCGCGGCTTTCGAATGGCCATCGACCAAATGTTGCACCCCTATGCGGGCATGCGCATCGACAAGGTTGTCGGACTAGAGGCCCGCGGCTTTGTGATGGGCGGTGCCATTGCACACCAACTCAGCGTGGGCTTCGTGCCGATCCGCAAAAAGGGCAAGCTGCCCGGCAAAACAATAAGCGAGGATTACAAACTCGAATACGGCGAGGCGACGATGGAAATCCACGACGATGCCGTCCAGGCCGGTGAAAAAGTATTGCTTGTGGACGATTTGCTGGCCACGGGCGGCACCGCAGAGGCTGGCATCAAGCTGTTGGAGCGGTTGGGTGCACAGATCGTCTCGGCCAGTTTCATCGTGGACCTACCCGCTCTGGGTGGCCGCAAAAAGCTTGAGGCTATGGGCATGGACGTGCAGGTGCTGTGCGAATTCGACGGCGCTTGATTCCTATTTTTTCTGGCCCCAAATACTCCGGGGGAGGCTTTGCCAAAGCAAAGTCGGGGGCCGGCCCCTTCCTCTCACACGCGGCGGAGCACCGCACCCGGGTTCATAATTCCCAACGGATCAAGCCCCGCTTTGATTGCGCGCATCGCCCATAATTTCGCGGGATCGCCATACGTCTCCAAATCACCAACCTTAAGCCGCCCGACCCCGTGCTCGGCCGAGATCGAACCACCAAGCGCATGCACCAGATCATGCACACAAGCTTTGATCGCGTCGCGCTGGTTTTCGTGATCTGAACGGCTGCGCCCGACTTGCGGAAAGACATTATAGTGCAGGTTGCCGTCGCCCACATGACCAAAGCAGTTGATCCTGAATTCACCCATCCGGTTCAGGCGCATACCGGCCTCCACGATGAACTCAGAAATCGCCCCAAGTGGCACCGAAATATCATGGCTCGACACCGAGCCTACGCGCCGGTTCGCCTCGGGTATGCTTTCACGAATGCTCCAGAAACTGTCCGCTTGAGCCGCTGATTGCGCGATGAGGCCGTCCGGCACCAACTCTGATTGCGATGCTTGCTCGAACAGGGTCGCAAGCGCCGCTTGCGGATCCATACCTTCCGCCAGCCCCAGCTCAATGAGCACGCACCATTCTGGCGGCGTCTCGAAGGGCTGGCGCACCTCCGGCATGGTTTCGGACAGAAAATCAAATCCTTGCCGGTGGATCAGCTCAAAGGCGCTGACCATCTCCCCAAAAAGCCCGCGCGCAAGGCTCAGCAGTTTGAGCGCGGCATCTGGGCTCTGCACGACCAGCAACGCAGTGCCTGTCTGTGCTGGTCGCGCAAACAGCTTGAGCGCGGCCGCAGTGATCACACCCAACGTCCCTTCCGCCCCGATAAGCAGATGGCGCAAATCATATCCCATGTTGTTTTTACGCAGCCGCGTCAGACCGTGCCAGATTTGACCGTCGGGCAGTACCGCCTCCAGCCCCAGACACAAATCGCGCGCATTCCCGTAGCGCAACACACCGGTGCCGCCCGCGTTGGTCGCCAGATTGCCCCCGATCCGTGCAGACCCTTCCGCAGCAAGGCTGAGCGGGAACAAGCGGTCAACATCTTCCGCTGCTTTCTGCACATCAGCAAGGATCGCACCGGCTTCGGCCACCAGAACATTCTCATCTGCATAAACCGCGCGTACCGCCGTCATCCGCTCAAGTGACAGGATCAAAGGTGCGGCCCCGTCAGACGCGATTTGCCCACCAACAAGGCCCGTGCCACCGCCGTAAGGCACGACCCCCACCCGCGCATCAGCTGCCATGCGGATCAAGGTTGCGACCTCATCCACATTGCGCGGTTTGGCAAGCACACCTGATTGGCCCGCATAACGGCCACGCGGCTCTTCAAGATAGCGCGCAGAAGTCGTGTCGAGCGTGCCGTCAGGCAATGCCGCGCGCAATGTCTTGGCGAACTTGGTGTCAGCGGGGTTCAGGGGATGTGTCATGCCTATTGATCTAACGCGGGTGCAGCGGATGCAAGGGCTAGTCTTCTGCGCGGATATACGCGGGGCGCAGCACCATAATCGTGGGCCTGCCCGGCAAGGCGTCGCGCCGCACGCTCAGACGCGGTGCCTCAACCTCGATCACCGTGAATTCGTCGCGCATTCCGTCCAGAAAATCATCAAGTGCCGACAGCGAAAACCAGTGCATCGGGATCACAATCCGCGAGCGCAGCCGTTTGAGCACCGCGATCATCGTCGGCTGGTCAAGGGTATAGCCGCCGTCCACTGGCGCCATCACCACGTCCAGACGGCCGATTGCGGCAAATTGTTCATCATTGGGCGCATGATGCAAATGACCCAGATGCCCGATGCAGAGGCCTGCCATCTCGAACACAAAAATCGAATTACCATTCTCTTCAACACCCGAAAACTGCGACCTGATATCGGTCGAGACATTGCGCACCAGAACTTCGCCCAGATCAAGCCGGTGCTTGACCCCTTTGCCAAAGGGCCCCCAACCGGGCAGCACATGAGGGATCGCAGGATCAGGAAAGGCAGTCCAATGTGTATCATGGGCATGGTTCATCGTAACTACATCGGGAATCATCGTGGTTGATCCGATAAAACCGGTGAAGTCGGTCACCATATTAAGGCCACCCGCGCTGCGGATCAAAAAACTGGCATGTCCGACATAGTGGATATCCACCGTCTCTGCGGGGACATCGCGCAGAGACGCGCGGTGCACAAACTCCATACCCGGTGTGGCATCTGCCAAGGCATGGCAATGGCTGGGAATACGCGTGGAGCTGGGCGAAGTTGTCTGCGCGGCCAGCGGCCCACAGATCAGCAGACATGAAATCAAAACACGGATCAACATGGACTTACGCTAGCACCGTTTTTGAAAATCTCCAAAATCCATAACTGCGGAAATCACGGGAAGTATCACAGCCGCGTGAAGATATGCGGTTTTGCCTAAAATTCGCGCAAACGCGCAAATTACGATGCGCCGGTTTTTCCCCGTCGGTCGCCGCGCAATGACGCGTACAGGACGTGTGTACGCCAGCGCCCGTCAATCTGCAGATAACTTTGTGCGACGCCTTCATACTTAAAGCCGGAGCGTTCGAGCAAGCCGCGCGATGCGGTGTTCTCCGGCAAACAGGCCGCCTCGATCCGGCTCAGCTCAAGATGGTTAAACGCATAATGTACAACAGTCTCGATGGCCTCGCGCATGTATCCTTGGCGCGCGAATGTCGCCCCCGTCCAATACCCAAGTGTTCCGGCCAACGCAGGCCCCCGCCGGATGTTATCAAGCGTGATCGCCCCCAACAGCATCTGGTCCTCCCGCCGCACCAGAAACAGCGGCATGGCCGTGCCCCCGTTGATCGAACGGTTGGCCCAATAAACACGGTTGGAGAACGCCTTGCGGCTCAGATGATCCTGCGACCACGCAGGTTCCCACGGGGTCAAAAACTCACGGCTGGCCGTGCGCAGCGCGACCCAAGGGCGAAAATCCTGATGCGCAGGCGGGCGCAACGTCATCCGCTCCGTCTCCAACCTGAGCTTGCGCCGTGCCAGTAACATCAGGCTGCACGCCTCGCCTCCAGAGCCTCCAGCGTGGGTGCCGTATCCACAGGACCATAAAGCGCGAGCGCGGCAGGCGCCGTGGCGGCCATCTGTTCGGCGAAATCGCGCACGTCGCCAGTGGTCACCGCATCAATCTGGGCAATGGTCTCTTCCAATGGGGGGATACGGTCCCAAATCTGGATCAGACGGGCCAAACGCTCTGCACGGTTGGAGGGCGATTCCAGCCCCATGAGCAGCCCGGCCTTCATCTGCGCACGCGCGCGGGCGACCTCTGCGGGCGACATATCACTCGCGGCCCGCTTCATCTCGTCGATGGTAATGCCCGCAAGCTCTGGCAACTGATCGCCGGAGGTACCTGCATAAACAGTCATCATGCCTGTATCCGCATATGCGCCTGCTTGGGCAAAGATAGTATAGCACAGGCCGCGGTTTTCGCGCACTTCTTGGAACAGACGGCTCGACATGCCGCCTCCAAGGGCAGAGGCATAAATTTGAGCCACATAGATGTCGTCAGCGCGGTAGCCGGGGCTCTCAAAACCCAATGCAAAATGGGCTTGCTCCAATTGTTTGATCTGACGGTGCTCCCCGCCTGCAAACACGCCGGGCAATGCTTGGACCAGTGGCTTTGGCTTCATATCGCCAAACAATTTTTCCGCCATCGCAACGAGGGCATCGTGATCTACGGCACCAGCGGCACTCAGGATCATCTGCTCAGGGCCATAATGCTGGTCGATAAATCCGGTAAGATCCGTGCGGCTGAAGTTCGAGACACGCTCGGCAGGTCCAAGGATCGTGCGGCCCATCGGTTGCTCGGGATAAGCTTTTTCCTGCAACCAGTCGAAGATCACATCATCCGGCGTATCAAGCGCCTGACCGATTTCTTGCAGAATCACGCCCCGCTCAACCTCGATCTCCGCCTCGTCCATCACAGGATTGCGCAGGATATCGGCAATCACCTCAAGGCCCAGCGGCACATCGTTTTCCAGAACACGCACGTAATAAGCCGTCACCTCGCGCGAGGTATAGGCGTTGATGTAGCCACCCACGTCCTCAATCGCTTCGGCGATCTGTAGTGCGGTGCGGGTTTTTGTGCCCTTGAACGCCATATGTTCAAGGAAATGCGCGATGCCGTTTTGCGTAGGCGTCTCGTGGCGGCCACCGGCCCCGACCCACACCCCGATGGAGGCAGAGGCAAGCCCCGGCATATGTTCTGTCACGATGCGAAAACCGTTGGATAGGCGGTGCGTTTGCAGTGTCACTGAGCAATCAGTCCTTTGATATGTGTCTTGAGCGCGTCAAGGTCGTTTGGCACGCGGGTCAACCGCTCGGGGCGGTCAAAAAGATCAGCCATTCGGGCAGGCAGCTTAGGGCGAATACCCGTTGCCGCCTCAACCGCATCAGGGAATTTGGCAGGGTGTGCAGTGGCAAGCGTGATCATTGGCGTCGCAGGATCGCGCAGTTCATCTGCGACTTTCACGCCAACGGCGGAATGTGGACACAACAACTCGTTTGTATTCTCAAGCGTCTTGGTGATCATCTGCGACGTCTCCGCCTCGGAGGCGCGACCTGACGCATAATGCTCCGACAACACCTGCGCGGCCCCTTGGCTCACATCGAAACCGCCCTGCCCCAGCTCTGCCATAAGCTGTGCCACAGCACCGCCATCGCGGTCATAAGCGTCGAACAATGCGCGCTCGAAGTTGGAGCTGACCTGAATGTCCATGGACGGGCTGATCGAGGGATGTACCGTGTCTTTATGATAGCCTTGCCCGCTCAGACAACGGTGCAGGATATCGTTGCGGTTGGTGGCCACCACCAGCTTGTCAATCGGCAGGCCCATCCGCTTGGCGATATAGCCTGCAAAGATGTCGCCGAAATTACCGGTAGGCACGGTAAAGCTTACCTTGCGATCCGGCGCACCGAGCGAGACGGCAGAGGTAAAGAAATAGACAACCTGCGCCAGCACCCGGCCCCAGTTGATCGAGTTTACACCAGCGAGCTTGACCGCGTCGCGAAACTCAAAATCGTTGAACATATCCTTTAGACGCGCCTGACAATCGTCAAAATCGCCGTCCACGGCCAAGGCATGCACGTTGCTCTCGGATGGGGTGGTCATCTGACGCCGCTGCACGTCCGACACACGGCCATGAGGGTACAGAATTACCACATCCACATTATCGAGACCGCGAAACGCCTCGATGGCGGCAGATCCGGTATCACCTGATGTGGCACCAACAATCGTCACGCGCTCACCCTTGCGGCGCAGTGCCAACTGGAACATCTGGCCGATGATCTGCATCGCGAAGTCTTTGAACGCGAGCGTGGGGCCATGGAACAGCTCGAGCAGGAAGTGGTTCGGCGCCAGCTCTTTGAGCGGCGCACGCGAGGTGTGGCCAAAATCAGCATAAGCTTTTTTAATCATGCCGCGGAATTCGTCGTCGGTGAATGTGTCGCCGATGAAGGGACGCATCACCGTGAAGGCGACCTGCTCATAGGACTGCCCTGCCATTGTAGCGATGTCGCCATGGCTTAGTTGCGGGATCGTCTCGGGTACATAAAGACCGCCATCACGGGCCAGTCCGGTCAGCATCGCCTCTTCAAAGCTCAGGGCGGGTGCAGTGCCACGGGTCGAGATATAGCGCATCATTCAGCTCGTCTGTGAGGGCGCGCGACGGGCACGCAGGGTAAAGGCAAGGGTCATCGCGCTCCAGATCGCAGCAAGCGAAAACCACGTAACCGCATATTGCAGGTGGTCGTTCGGAATCGCTGCAGTGTCAACCGGCAGTGGCGACACAGGCGCGTCATCAAAGGAGGTTTGCTTGGCAACGATCAACACCGGCTCCGTGTCCAGCACCTGCGCCATCGCGTCCACATCGCGTGCGAACCAGATGTTCCCGCTGATATCAGGCTCGGGGGTAAAGCCGTCTGTTTCCTGCGGCCATTGCAGGTTTCCCGTAACATTTACCGGTTCCGAATGCCCGGGAATATCTGTGCGGGCGACGGGTACAAAGCCGCGGTCGATCATCACACGCCGCGCGCCGGTATCGAGAGCGGAGATGATGCGGTATCCCGCACCAATGTCTTTCTGGCTGACCAATACGCGCAGAAAGGGGGCATCCAGCGTGCCGGATACTGATACGGGCAGATGTGCATCCGTCGCCGCATCCGGCATATCGGGCAATTCCACAGGGTCTGCCGCGATGCGCGCGTCGATGTCGTCAATCACGCCCAGCTTCCAGTCCAGCCGCTGCATCTGCCAGAAACCAAGCCAGAGCAGGATTACGGCCCCGCCAATACCAATAAAGACAAAGAATAAACTGCGGCGCATGAAGGCTCCCATGAGCGGTGCGAGACGAAAAACGCGCGAGGCCTTGCCCCGCGCGCATGTTTTAACCCGTCAGGTCAAAGCTGCAACCTGCAGCTTAGCCCGGAATGCCAAAGACGTAGACGGCAAAGAACAAGAACAGCCAAACCACGTCAACGAAGTGCCAGTACCATGCAGCAGCCTCGAAACCCACGTGACGCTCGGGCGTAAAGTGTCCTGCACGTGCCCGCAAATAGCAAACAAACAAGAAGATCGTACCGATGATCACGTGCGCGCCATGGAAGCCTGTGGCCATGAAGAAGTTGGAAAAGAACTTGTCCCCGCCAAATTCCCAGCCTTCGTGCAGTAGGTGCTTGTATTCATAAGCCTGCAAGCCCGTGAACAGCAGACCCAATACAACAGTGATCAGTAGACCGTTCTTGAGATCGGAGCGGTTGTTGCCATGGATGAGCGCATGGTGCGCCCAAGTGACCGCACAGCCCGACAGCAGCAAAACCAGCGTGTTGATCAGCGGCAGGTGGAACGCGTCAACCTGATAGATCACCGGCGGAATATATGTGGAGCCGACGTATTCGTTCATCGGATAAAGCGTATGTTTGAAAAAGCTCCAGAACCACGCGGCAAAGAACATGACTTCGGACATGATGAACAGGATAAAGCCGTAGCGTAGGCCGATTTGTACGACGGGCGTGTGATCGCCGATCTTGCTTTCCTCTACTACCTCTGACCACCAGCCGAACATACAGTACAGCGTGCCGACAAGGCCGATGAGGAAAACAAACGGTGTCACCGAATGCATCCATAAGATGCCGCCTGTCAGCATGACAAAGGCGAAAAGCGAGCTGAGCAGCGGCCAGATGGACGGGCTCAGGATGTGGTAGTCATGATTTTTTGCATGGGCCATAGTGCGCGTACCCTTGTCCTTTTATCAGTTAAGATCGGTCGTCTGGCCTGCGTCGAGGGCGGCATAGCCTTCGGGCAGATCAATTTCGTAGAATGTATAGGAGAGCGTGATGGTATGTATATACTGACCTTCGCGGTCACCGACAATTTCGGGGTCTACAAAGAAGCTTACCGGCATTTGCACCCGTTCACCCGGGGCAAGCACCTGCTCTTCAAAGCAAAAGCAGTCAATCTTCTCGAAAAATCCGCCAGCTTGGTAGGGTGTGACGTTATAAGACGCCTGCCCTGCCACCGGACGGTCGGTGGGGTTGTAGGCCTCATAGAATGCCAACCCCGTCTCGCCGATGCGGATTTCCATCTCGCGCTGAACGGGTTTGAACTCCCACGCCATGTTGTTGTTCAATGATCCGTCGAACCGCACGGTAATCGTCTCATCCAGAATATCATCGGGTGCGACGGTGGCATATCCGGTTGTCCCACCAAATCCTGTTACCCGGCAGAACCAGTCGTAGAATGGCACCGATGCCCATGCGAGACCTGCCATGACCACCACCAGACCAACAGTCTGTGCGAGTGTTTTATGTGGACCAGAAAGCGCCATCAGTCGGTGCCTCCTGTTGGGATCTGCGCGCCCACGCCATTGGCCTCGGACGCGGGGATCTGGAATTCGGGTGAGGTGATTTTGGTGAACGTCAGCACCATGATCAGCAGCACAAAGGAGCCCAGCATCAGACCAACGCCTATATTGAGACTTTTGCGGCGGGTGTGGATTTCATGTTCGGGTCTCAGTGGCATTACCAACCTCCCAAGCCAAATGGTTTCAACGCCACTTCGATCAGGATCGCACCAAAGTGGGCGAACAGATACCAAAGCGACAGACGGAAAAACTTTCGCTCGACTGCAAAATTATCTTCCTCCGACATCACTTCGTCGCGCTGCCAGATGTCATAGGCGCCTTTGAGGAACAGTGCGTTCAGCACCAGCGCCGTGGCCAGATAGACCCAGCCGCCGATTGCCGTGAAAGCCGTACCAACCGCCAGTATCACCAGCAAAACAGTATAGCCCAGAATATGGTTCCGCGTGACGCGGCGGCCGTGGGTCACTGTGAGCATTGGCACCTTCGCATCGTCATAGTCGTTGCGCATGAACAGGGCCAGCGCCCAGAAGTGCGGCGGCGTCCACATGAATATCAGCGCAAACATCAACCATGGCTCGACAGCAAAGCTGCCCGTTGCGATGATCCAGCCGATCACAGGCGGGAACGCACCCGCCGCGCCGCCAATAACGATGTTCTGCGGTGTCGTCCGCTTTAGCCACATGGAGTACGGCACCACATAGAAAAAGATGGTGAAGGCCAACATGAAACCGGCAAGCAGGTTCGCACTGAGCGACAGCATCATCACCGACAATCCCGACAGGGCAAAGCCGAGGTACATCGCTGATTGCGCGCTGATCTTGCCTGCGGGTATGGGACGTTTTGCCGTGCGCTTCATCACTGCGTCGATATCGGCGTCCCACCACATGTTCAGCGCACCGGATGCACCTGCACCAATGGCCAGAAACAGGATAGAGGCAAAGCCAATGACCGGATTGACCGAAACGGGAGCTGCCAGCATGCCGACAACTGCCGTGAACACCACAAGCTGCATCACGCGCGGTTTCATCAGCGCGTAATAGTCGCTCAACTGCGGCTCATTCTCATAGGTTGGGGCGTTTGTCACATCGGTCATTCAGGCGCGTCCCTTTGAAATAGGCATCGACATATCGGAGGGTCGGAAACAACGCAGGCTATACGTTACGAAAAGTGGCGGAGCTTACTGCCCCGCCAACTCCTATCAATCGGCAGAAGCCAAAGTCACAGGCTGCGGAATACCCGCATATTCTTCACGTGCGCGTAGCAACCATTCGGCATAAGCCTCCTCGGAGACGACCTTTACCGTAATCGGCATATAGGCGTGCGCAATCCCGCACAGCTCGGAACACTGGCCGAAGTAAACGCCCTCTTCCTCCGCTTTGAACCACAACTCGGCAAGGCGGCCGGGGACGGCGTCCTGCTTGACGCCGAAGGCAGGGATCGTCCAAGCGTGGATCACGTCGGAACCCGTTACCTGCACCACGACAGTTTGGTTTACCGGTACGACAACCGCAGTATCAGTAGCCAACAGCCATTCGGCTTCGGAGTATCCTGCGGCTTCAAGCTGGGCGATCACTTCCGGCGTCTTGCGGTTCTCACCGCCAGTCGCAGGCGCGCCGATCATATAGCTATCAAAGCCGAAATCGTCGTCTACATACTCGTACGACCAGTACCATTGGTTGCCGGTCGCTTTGATCGTGACGTCTGCGACAGGAATTTCCTGCTGGCGGAAGAGGATCGGAAGTGACCATGCGCCAATACCCACAAGGATCAGAATCGGCACAACCGTCCATGCCACTTCAACAGGTGTATGGTGGGTGAAAGATGCAGGCGTCGGGTTGCGTTTTGCGTTGTAGCGGAACGCGACCCAGAGCATCAAACCGGTCACGAATACCGTGATCACAGTGATGATCACCAGAATCATGCCATCCAACCACTGCAGGTCTGTCGCAAGCTCGGTCACGGCCGGCTGAAAGCCCATCTTGCCGTCGATCGGCGTGCCGATGATCTTGAGTCCTTGCGGATCAACGCTTTGTGCCCATGCAGGCAGGCTACCAAAGCCAGCCAGTAGACCGGCAAGTGTGAGGTGCTTTGTCATCATTTCCGTCCTGATATTCTTGACCCTAAGTGGCTAAAACACACGAGGCTCTGCCCCGCCGTTGTAATCTTGCGTCTTACAATCATATTCTAATAGCGAAAGAAAGTCCTATGCTTGCGTCAGATGGACGCGAAATGCCCCGCCCGAACGCCTTACTCCCCTTATATTGGAACATGTCCCATGGCCGACACCCCGTTTTCGCCCTTCAACGACCAATTGGACCGTGACGCCGCGTTGCGTCTGCTGCGCGCGGCGGTTAAGGGCGCAGACGACGGAGAGCTGTTCTTCGAGCGTAGACGCTCCGAGGCGCTGATGTTCGATGACGGGCGCCTCAAAACAGCCAGCTATGATGCAGCATCGGGTTTCGGGCTGCGTGCGGTGCGCGGCGAGGTGGCGGGGTATGCCCACTCGACCGAAATATCCGAAGCTGCCTTACGACGCGCCTCCGAGACGGCCCGCCTTGCTGTGGGAGATGGCGGTGGAACATGGGCGGACGCGCCTGATGGGACTAACAAAAAGCTCTATACCGATCAGGATCCCATTGCCGGTGCTGCCTTTGCAGTGAAAGTCGAGACGCTGCGCGAAATAGACGACTTTTGCCGCGCGTTGGACGCCCGTGTCGTACAGGTCAGCGCCACAATCGCCGCCTCCCTTCAGGAAGTCGAGATTTTGCGCCCTGAAGGCACCTCCGTGCGCGACATCCGTCCGATGACACGCGTCAACGTCTCTGTGATCGTAGAGCATGAAGGCCGCCGCGAAAGCGGGACGGCAGGCGGTGGCGGACGCGTGGCCCTTGACGGCATGCTGATGGCCGCCGACTGGCAAAGTAAGGCCCGCGAGGCTTTGCGCATCGCCCTTGTCAATCTTGAAGCTGTGCCTGCCCCTGCAGGTATGATGGATGTGGTCCTCGGGCCTGGATGGCCCGGTATTTTGCTGCACGAAGCCATCGGTCATGGGCTGGAGGGCGATTTTAACCGCAAAGGATCAAGTGCATTTGCAGGCCTGATGGGACAGCAAATTGCCGCCAAAGGCGTGACCGTGCTTGATGATGGCACGATCCCGGACAGACGCGGATCGATCTCTGTCGATGATGAAGGCACGCCCAGCGCCAAAAATGTCCTGATCGAGGATGGCAAGTTGGTCGGCTACATGCAGGATCGCCAGAACGCCCGCTTGATGGGGGTCAAAAGCACAGGCAACGGGCGGCGGCAGAGCTTTGCACACATCCCGATGCCCCGCATGACCAACACCTATATGCTGGGTGGCGACACGGCCCCCGGTGACATCGTGGCAGACCTCAAGGACGGCATCTATGCCGTGGGCTTTGGCGGCGGTCAGGTGGATATCACCAATGGAAAGTTCGTGTTTTCGTGTACCGAAGCCTACCGCGTCGAGAATGGCGTTGTGGGCGCACCTGTCAAAGGGGCGACCCTCATCGGTGACGGGGCCACCGCACTCAAACAAATCCGCGCCATCGGCAACGATCCTGCCCTCGACCCCGGCATGGGCAACTGCGGCAAGCAGGGCCAATGGGTACCGGTGGGCGTGGGACAACCCACACTTATGATTGGTGGTCTGACGATTGGCGGTGCTGCGGCCTAGATAATAGATACAATCGCAGCGTTTAAGATTCACCCTCTGTTAACCAGCAAAGCCGTATACCTGATTCTAGCAACAGACGGAGCTACGGGATGACTGACAAGGACCACTTTCCTTCTTCCACTCACCCCCCACTCCCACCCACCCCGGAAGACGAACAGTTTGCCCGTCTCCGTTTGTTGCGCTCGCGCCGGGTCGGTATATCCACGTATAAACGACTGCTGACTGAACACGGCACTGCGCAGAATGCGCTGGCCGCGCTGCCGGAGGTAGCGCGCGCCGCGGGCGTTGCAGGATACGAGATTTGCCCCGAAGGTGTTGTGCGCGCAGAATTGCGCGCGGCCCACGCACAGGGCGCACAATTGCTGCACATTGATCATCCCGACTATCCTGCCACACTGGCGCAACTTGATGATGCACCACCATTTCTGTGGCTGCTGGGCGATCCCACATTGCTAGCACGTCCGATGATTGCACTTGTTGGTGCGCGCAATGCATCATCGCTGGGAACGCGCATGGCAGGTACGCTGGCCCATGATCTGGGTGAGGCAGGATTTGTGATCGTGTCGGGCCTTGCCCGTGGCATTGATGCGGCAGCGCACTTAGCAGCCTTGCCTCACGGTACAGTCGCGGTGCAGGCCGGCGGCGTCGACATTATGTATCCTGCTGAAAATGCGGTGCTTGCGGGCGATATCGCTAAACAAGGGCTTCGCCTGTCGGAGCAACCTATGGGACTGCAACCAACCGCGCGGTACTTTCCCAAACGAAACCGCATCATATCGGGCCTTGCCCGCGCCACCGTTGTGGTAGAAGCGGCGGCAAAATCAGGCAGCCTCATCACCGCGCGCGACGCACTTGATCAAGGGCGCGATGTGTTGGCGGTGCCCGGTCATCCGTTCGATGCGCGTGCCTCAGGTGGTAATATGCTGATCCGTGATGGTGCCACGTTGGTGCGCAACGCCGCCGACATCATTGAGGCGTTAGCCCAGATGCATGAGGAAGACACACAACTGCCCCTTGAGATACCGCAGGCCCCGAAAAAAACTGCAAAACCGCGTCGGACATTGCGCGAAACCGCAAGCTTGCACTTATCGATTCTACAGCGCCTCGGCCCCTCTCCGGTGGCCGAGGACCAGCTTATCCGCGACCTGCAGGTACCTTCCGCCGCGATGGCCCCGGCATTGGTAGAATTGGAAATGGACGGCAAAGTCACACGCACTGCTGGCGGTATGATATCACGCCCAGTCTGAGGCCCCCCGAGGCATTCAGCACGCGACAGAACCCACCAGCAAAGCAGATATATGCGGTGTTTTCCCCGCTGCTAGAACCGTTTGTCATCGCGGTACGCATTGACAATGCCCCCATGCATCCCACATGTCACAAGCCAAAGACGCCGAAAATCACTCCGTCGAAGGACCAAAATTGCATGCCAGTAGTCGTTGTCGAATCTCCCGCCAAGGCCAAGACGATCAACAAATACCTCGGTGACAATTTTACGGTTCTCGCCTCTTATGGCCACGTGCGCGACCTGCCTCCGAAGGATGGATCGGTCGACACCGAGAATGATTTCGAGATGCTGTGGGAGATCGACAGCGGCTCCAAAAAGCACATGAAGGCGATTGCAGACGCGCTCAAGCTCGACAATGAACTGATCCTCGCAACCGATCCCGACCGCGAGGGAGAGGCGATCAGCTGGCATCTGCAAGAAGCGCTCACGCTGCGCAAATCGATCAAGAAAGACACGCCCGTGAGCCGTGTTGTGTTCAACGCCATCACCAAAAACGCCGTGACCGAAGCGATGAAGAATCCGCGTCAGGTCGATATGCCGTTGGTAGAGGCGTATCTGGCGCGGCGTGCACTCGACTATCTGGTGGGATTCAAACTCAGCCCTGTTTTGTGGCGCAAGCTGCCCGGGGCAAAATCTGCGGGCCGCGTGCAGTCGGTCACTCTGCGCATTATTTGCGAGCGCGAGATGGAGATCGAGGCGTTCCGCCCCCGCGAATTCTGGAGCGTCAAGGCGATGATCTCGACTCCAACGGGTCAGGAGTTCGAAGTCCGCCTGACCGAATTGGCGGGCAAAAAGCTTGATAAATTCGACCTCAACGAGGCAACAAAAGCCGAAATGGCGGTACAAGCTGTCTCCAGCCGTGACCTCAAGGTCGCATCGGTCGAGGCAAAGCCTGCCACCCGCAACCCATCTGCGCCTTTCATGACCTCGACCTTGCAACAAGAGGCCAGTCGCAAATTCGGCATGGGCGCGCGCCAGACCATGAGCACCGCACAGCGATTGTACGAGGCAGGTCACATTACCTATATGCGGACCGACGGTATTGATATGGCGCCCGAAGCGATGGAGATGACCCGCGCGGCCATCGCCGACCGCTACGGCGATAAATACGTGCCTTCCAGCCCCCGTATCTACAAAAACAAAGCAAAGAACGCGCAAGAGGCCCACGAATGTGTGCGCCCCACAGAGATGTCCAAGGACGCTGACGCGCTCAAGCTGATGGATGGCGACCAGCGCAAGCTGTATGATCTGATCTGGAAACGCACACTGGCCTGCCAGATGGAAAGTGCGCGGCTTGAGCGGACCACGGTCGATATCTCGTCAGCGGACAAGCAGGTCACGTTGCGGGCCACCGGTCAGGTTGTGCTGTTTGACGGATTCCTGCGGGTATATGAAGAAGGTCGCGATGATGTGGCCGACGACGATGAAAAGCGTCTGCCGCAGATCACACAGGGCGATGCGCTCAAAAAATCCGCTGCTGCGCGCTATGCCGAGGATTTTGCCAAGGCAACAGGTGCCACCGACGACGGGTTGATTGATACTGATGACAAAGCCGCATCCGGCATGCAGCGCAAATCAGGCGCGTTGCTGGCCGAACATGATGCCGTTCTGGGCACACAGCACCACACACAACCGCCGCCACGTTATACAGAAGCGACGCTTGTGAAGCGGATGGAAGAGCTGGGCATCGGCCGCCCGTCAACCTACGCCAGCATTGTGACCACCATTCAGGACCGCGGATATGTGCGCCGGGAGGGTCAGCGGCTCATCCCCGAGGACAAGGGCCGTTTGGTCACCGCGTTTCTCGAGAATTATTTCCGCAAATACATCGGCTATGACTTTACTGCCGATCTTGAGGACCAGCTTGATCAGGTCTCGGCGGGGGATGCGGAGTACAAGAAGGTACTCGACCGGTTCTGGCGCGATTTCTCCGCCGCGATTGCAGAGACGTCCGAGCTGCGGATCACCGAGGTCTTGGAGAAGATCAACGACATTCTGGCCCCGCACCTGTTTCCGCCTAACGAAGAGGGCACTGACCCGCGCCTGTGCCCCAACTGCGGCGTTGGCCGACTGAGCATGCGCACCGCGCGCTCGGGTGGTGCCTTCATCGGTTGCTCCAGCTATCCTGAGTGTCGCTATACGCGTCCCTTTGGTCCGCCAAATCCCGAAGCCGAAGCCTCTGCCATTCCACCCGAAGGCAAATTACTTGGTGAGGATCAGGGAGACGAGATCCGTGTGTTCAAAGGTCGCTTTGGCCCCTATGTGCAGCGCGGCGAGGTCACCGAAGAGAACAAAAAGCCACCGCGCCAGTCGATCCCCAAAGATTGGGAGCCCGAGGAGCTTGAGCTTGAGCGCGCTCTAATGCTGCTTTCACTTCCGCGCGAGATCGGGCCACACCCCGAAGACGGCATTATGGTCTGGGCCAACATCGGCCGCTATGGCCCCTACCTCAAACATGCGGCAAGCACGTCGGACCGCGGGGGCACCAACGCCAACCTCGAGGGGATCGACGAAGTCTTTACCGTCGGGATGAACCGTGCCGTGCAGCTTTTGGCTGAGAAGGTCGCCTCGCGCGGGCAGCGCGGCGTGGCCGCAGCCCCCCTGCGCGAATTGGGCGAGCATCCGACCGCAGGTGGTCCCGTTAATGTGATGAAGGGGAAATACGGCCCCTACGTGAAGTGGGAAAAGATCAACGCAACCATCCCTGACACGGTTGAGCCTGAGGAGATCACAATTGATCAGGCCGTACAGTTGATCGACGAACGGGCCGAAAAAGCAGGTAAGAAAAAGCCTGCTGCAAAGAAAAAGGCCGCGCCAAAGAAGAAAGCGGCGGCAAAGAAAAAGCCCGCAGCCAAGAAGGCTCCCGCCAAAAAAGCAGCCACCAAAAAGCCTGCTGCAAAGGTTGAAGATTGAGCTCCGCCGCGCTGCGCAACCCTTGCCGCAGCGCGGCATCTCATTGACTCCGCTCCGGTGCTGCGTCACAAACTCCCCGATAGATCGTTCATCACGGGAGCCCCATTCATGAAAAAAGTATATGCGACCGCCGCAGAGGCCCTTGACGGGATTCTCGAAGACGGCATGCTCATTGCCTCGGGCGGCTTTGGCCTGTGCGGCATACCCGAACTTCTGCTCGCCGCGATCCGTGATGCGGGCACCAAGGATCTAACGTTTGCCTCTAACAATGCGGGCGTGGACGATTTCGGCATCGGCATTCTGCTGCAAACAAAGCAGGTCAAAAAGATGATCTCGTCCTATGTGGGCGAGAACGCCGAATTCATGCGCCAATATCTCAGCGGTGAGCTGGAACTTGAATTTACCCCCCAAGGGACGCTGGCCGAACGGATGCGCGCGGGCGGATCAGGTATCCCAGGATTCTATACCAAAACGGGCGTGGGCACTGTCATTGCCGAGGGCAAGGATGTGAAAAACTGGCACGGTCAGGATTATATCCTCGAAGAGGGTATTTTCGCTGATCTGGCAATCGTCAAAGCATGGAAAGCGGATGAGACGGGCAATCTTGTGTTTCGTAAAACCGCGCGCAACTTCAATCCACCTGCCGCCATGTGTGGCAAAATTTGTGTGGTCGAGGTCGAAGAGATCGTACCGACCGGCAGCCTTGATCCCGACACGATCCACCTACCCGGCATTTATGTGCACCGTATCATACAAGGCGCGCATGAAAACCGTATCGAACAACGTACAACACGCAAGCGCGAGGAAGCATAATCATGTGGGATCGTAATCAAATGGCGGCGCGCGCCGCACTCGAGCTTGAAGATGGCATGTACGTGAACCTCGGCATCGGTATTCCGACGCTGGTCGCAAACTACGTGGGTGACAAGGATATCACCCTGCAATCAGAGAACGGTATGCTGGGTATGGGCCCGTTCCCTTTCGAGGGGGATGAAGACCCCGATCTGATCAATGCGGGCAAGCAGACGATTACCGAATTGAACCGCACTGCCTACTTCGATTCCGCCACCTCATTCGGGATGATCCGTGGGGGCAAGATTGCCGCTGCCATTCTGGGCGCGATGGAAGTCGCAGAGAACGGCGATCTGGCAAACTGGATGATTCCCGGCAAGCTGGTCAAAGGGATGGGTGGTGCAATGGATCTGGTCGCCGGTGTGGGCCGCGTGATAGTGGTGATGGATCACGCAAACAAACACGGCGACAGCAAAGTCCTCAAGGAATGCACCCTGCCCCTCACAGGCAAAGGTGTCGTTGACCGGATCATCACAAACCTAGGCGTGCTCGATGTGGTAGAGGGCGGCCTGCGCATTGTGGAATGTGCAGAGGGTGTGACCGAAGAGGAATTGCGCGCCGCAACCGACGCGACCCTCGTCTAGACGCTATTTCAGCGCAGCAAACACACAACCGTCCGAGATAAGCTCGGGCGGTGTCTGGCACAGCCCCTTGGCCACTTGAAACGCTGCCAGCACTTTTGGCACATAATCGCGCGTCTCGGCAAAGGGTGGCACACCTGCATGCTTGCGCACCGATCCCTCCCCCGCATTATATCCAGCCAGCACCAATATCGGGTCATTGTCGAAATGGCCCATCAACCAATCGAGGTATTTGATGCCACCGGTGATGTTCTGGGACGGGACTGTTCTGTCTTTGACGCCAAAGCGGCTGGCAGTATCGGGCATCAACTGCATCAGACCTTGCGCGCCTGCACTGCTCACCGCATCGACGCGACCCGCCGATTCCACCGAGATCACGGCAAGAGCGAGTGCTGGCGATACGTTCGTACCGATACTGGCACGCAAGATATCAATGCCATGCAGCTTTGCGATGTCCTGCATATGCTGAAGCCGCGGCGCAGGCACACGTGATGTGGCGCCCGACAGCGTAGCGATCGCTTTTTCCAATCGTCCTGGACCAGACTCTGATGCATCTGGCGATACTTTTGCCCAGAACCAGTCATACTGACCGGGCTTTGAAGGTGTCAGCGGGTCAGGGACCGACGCGACCGCCGCCGGATCAGGCGTTACGTTGATAGCAGGGCGGTTGATCTTGATACTATTCCGCTTGCGCGCGCTTGCTTTGGGCGGAGATACAAATTTGGGTTTGAAATCGCGAAACGGCGCAGGCTGGTCCGCTGACACGGCAGAACCCAACGGTGCCATTGCCACCATTGCCCCCGCCACGAGCATGAAGATCGTCGTTTTCATTGAACCTGCTCTCATCATTGTCTGCTTTTTTAACTAATATCGCGTAAAACGGCCTCTCAATCCAGCAATTGGGGCAGGCAAACATGGCGAATTTGCCATAATTGCGGCGTTTGGGACGCACGCGTTAACTAATTAAAGGAAAATTTGGCAATAAAGAACTTTATAAACAACGGCATAGTCGAACATATGCAACTTTCCGCTGCCTAAAATGAAATGCCGTATTTGCCGCCAAATTCATGCCCCATTCATGAAGCTATATAGCGTCATACCAAGTCAAGCAGACCTGAATGAGAGCGGGTCACAAAGCGAGACAGGGTTGGAACCTTAAACATACAAATCCTTTGGAGGGATACTACCATGATGAAATTCGTAAAAAACTTCCGCAATGACGAAGACGGCGCCGTAACAGTTGACTGGGTTGTTCTGACAGCCGCAGTTGTTGGCCTGGCAATCGCAGCCTACGGCTCCATCCAGACCGGTGCAACCGACCTGACATCCAACACAGCTTCGTTCCTCGGAACTCAGTCTGTTGGTTCCATCGGCGCACCAACCTCCGAGTAATCGATACCCAGGCTCTTAGCTACGGCTAAAGCTGCAGGGGGCTGCGTTCTGCTTAGAATGCAGCCCCTTTTTCTTTGAAATTACGCATTAAGCGACAAAGCAAGAAAGCACCGCATGTTTTATAAGTTCAAATCATTTCGCGCGGACGAAGATGGCGCCGTTACAGTTGACTGGGTCGTTCTGACTGCAGCCGTATGTGGTCTCGCACTCGCTGCATTCGCTTCTATTCAACAAGGCAGCAAATCTCTCGGGGATAGAGCGGGTACATACCTGACAGACACCTCGGTCGAAGAAATCGCTGGCATCGAATAATCATCAGCCCACGATTGGTCGTTAGTAAGTTTGTCATCTGCTTGACCTACAATGACCACAATCTGCTGCCATAACGTTGAAATCAGAAACGGGTTCGGGAATCTCCGAACCATGAGAGATAGAGGAACACAAAATGCGGATGATTTTTGGGCTTGTGCTGTTGGTTGGTATCGCATTGGCTGGCGGCGCGGTGTATCTCGCGAAAGATCAGATTGGCCAATATAAAACAGCCATCGCCCGCGCAGAAGCTGAAAAAGCGCAGATTGTTCCGACACAGAAGATCTTTGTCGTGAACCGCGCTTTGAAATACGGCGATAAGCTTACGGAAGAGGATGTGAGGCAGGTCGATTTTCCCATCGCGGCCCTGCCCGAAGGCCACTTTTTAGAACTCGCGTCCATCTTTCCGGAAACGACAGATGAGCCACGCACAGTTTTGCGGCCCATAGAAAAAGATGAGGCATTGCTCTCGGTCAAAATCACAGAGCCCGGTGAAGATGCAGGTCTGACCTCACGGCTTGAACGTGGCATGCGCGCGTTTGCAATCAATGTGGATGTATCATCGGGTGTGTCCGGATTTTTGCGACCCGGTGACCGCGTCGATATATACTGGACTGGCAGCGTGGGCAGCGGGCAAGCCCGGACTGATGTGACCAAGCTTATCGAATCCACCATCCCACTGATTGCGGTGGATCAGCGCTCCGACAATGTAGAAGGCGCACAGATCGCGCGCACAGTTACCGTCGCGGTGAGCCCCAAACAGGTAGCCGCACTGGCGCAAGCTCAATCTACCGGCCGACTGGCGCTGTCATTGGTTGGTACGGGAGATGATGTCATCATCGCGAGCAATATCGAAGTGAACCAGCGTGATTTGCTGGGTATTGTCGAAGAAGCGCAAGCGCCCGCAGTCGCCGCAGAGAAGGTTTGTACGATCCGCACACGCCGGGGTGCCGAGGTTGTGAACCTGCCGATCCCCTGCACAAACTGAGCGGAAACAAGCGCTAACTAACGGCAATCGCACAAGAACAGACGCCGCTCCCTCACTGGAGCGGCGTTCTCGCATCCGCTTATGTTGCCATTTATCCACAGTAGCTTTGCCTCCGAACGTATTGATTATTGCAATAAATTCACTTTCGACGCAGAGTTATTCAAACGACGGGCACTAAGACCCTATTTTGAGGCGTGATCAAAAAGGCAGGTCACATGAAAATTGATAGATTTATAAAAGCAGCTCTTCTGGGGCTGACACTCAGCGTATCCGCAATTGCAGTGACCGCCCCTACGGCGGTGCTCGCGGATAACCTTAGGGTGGTGAAAAGCGGCACAAGCACCAAGTTGCAAGTGCCTCTCAACCGCGCGATTGTCGTGGAAAGCGATACACCCTTCGCGGAGTTAAGTATCGCCAATCCCGGCATTGCGGACCTCTCCTCGCTCTCGGATCGAACGATCTATGTCCTTGGCAAATCGCCGGGTACAACAACGCTCACCTTGTTTGACGCAGCGGGACGCCTGATCAACAATGTCGAAGTTCAAGTCACACCTGACCTGTCGGAATTCAAAGAGCGCCTCCGCCAGATCCTGCCTGGCGAAAAAATCGAAGTACGGTCAGCCAATGACGGGATCGTCCTGTCGGGTATCGTCACATCGGCACAAAAACTGTCCCGCGCATTGGAGCTGGCAGAACGCTACGCCCCCGAGCGTGTCTCGAACCTCATGAGTGTGGGCGGCATCCAGCAGGTAATGCTGAAAGTACGCTTTGCAGAGATGCAGCGGTCAGTTTCCAAGTCCCTAAGTTCTTCGTTCGCTCTTGGTGGTGGTATCGGCAGTGATGTTGGCATCCGCGCAGGAACAGGCTCGCTCGTTTCTGGAGGTGGTCTTGCCGGAGCACTTCCAGGTGGCAGCCAGAACACTGGTGCGGTCCTGTTCGGGTTCAATGCAGGCTCAACACAGGTCGGCATTCTGCTTGAAGCACTTGAGCAAAAAGGCGTCGTTCGCTTTCTCGCCGAGCCAAACCTTGTAGCTTTGTCTGGCCAAGAAGCCAAATTTCTTGCGGGTGGTGAATTTCCAATCCCTGTTGCACAGGATGAAGGTACAACATCCATTGAATTCAAACCCTTTGGTGTTGAGCTATCCTTTATCCCACGCGTCGTAGACAAGGATCTCATCAATCTTGAGCTGAATGCAGCGGTCTCTGCGGTTGATCCGGCGAACGGTATTACGATTGACGGCTTCACCATCGCGGGCTTCACACGCCGCGAGACATCAACCACCGTCGAGATGCGCGATGGCGAAAGCTTTGCTATCGCCGGATTGTTGCAAGACGATTTTTCTGATAGCACATCGCAGCTGCCGTGGATTGGCGATGTGCCTGTATTGGGCGCCCTCTTCCGCTCTGCCAATTATCAACGCAGCCAAACCGAGCTGGTCATCATCATCAGCGCACACTTGGTCACACCAACACGCGGCGAAGCGCTTGCTCTGCCGACTGACCGGATAAAACCGCCTACAGAGAAGGACCTGTTCCTCTTTGGCCGAACAACAGCAGGCTCACGCACCCCGAAAAGCGGTGCAGCAGGCGAGGTTGCCAAACAGGACTTTACCGGCTCTTATGGCTATGTACTGGATTGAAGCGATGCACAGCATGACCCATCCTAAAATACTCATTGGCGGTTTGCTGTCATCGGCGCTGGCACTTGGCGCGTGCGCACCAAGCTCTGATCCGGTCTTCACCCAGTTTTATTCTGAGGCTGGTGCGATCATAGATACAGGCGACTTTGGAAATGCGACGCTAAATAATCGCCTCATTATGACCGGCGAGCGTCAATATACCTTTGATCTTGCACAACGTTTTGCCAAAGAAGTGAAAAGCACTGTTAACTTTGCGTTCAACTCCGCACAACTTGATGCAGATGCGCAGGCCACTTTGCGCAGCCAGGCAGGTTGGATACGCCAGTTTCCGGAAATCCGGTTCCGCGTCTACGGACACACCGACGCTGTTGGCTCGAACAGGGCCAACAAACAGCTTGGCAAACGGCGTGCTGATGCAGTCGTAAGTTATCTGTCAACCTTGGGAATCAGTCGTAATCGCCTCGAAGCAATTGTTTCGTTCGGCGAAACACAGCCATTGGTCGTCACCCAGGGCCGTGAGCGGCGCAACCGCCGCACCGTGACCGAAGTGAGCGGTTTTGTTGATCGCCACCCAACCGTGCTTGACGGCAAATATGCACAGATCGTTTACCGCGATTATGTCGCAAGTGCAGTCGTACCAGCAACGCTCGCTGGCTCTGCGGCTGGCGGCGGCCTGACACAATAAACGAGTTCGAATGGTGATAAAGCTGCCCCTCCGGGGGCAGCTTTTTTCGTTTGTGCGCCAACTGCCCATTTATCCAATCACCCCCACAAAGCTGTGATCGTTTCAAGATACCCAACAATCGCAGCTTTTCGGCCCCAATCTTGCCCAACTTCACTGTGATACCTGCTTCAACGATAAAACTCCGTCCGAGCAAAATGCCGGAAGGGGTCCACATCGGAGCGGTTGCTATGCCCATTTTGGCATACCGGTCCCCTGCGGGCTCTGTGATAGAAGGAATAAACGCGATGAGCAGCGTAATGCCACAACAAGACCAAGACGCAATTCTGGCGTGTACGGTCAGCCGTGACGTACAGAACTTCGATCTTTTGATCGAGGATATGGAAAGCGCGATGGGGACAAGCTGGGGTGATCTCGGCTTTGCCGAAGCTTTGGCATTCTTCAACCAACCCGAGGCGAAGGAAATGGAATTCATCGCCCTCGCGATGGATGAAGAGGACGAGGACAACATGCCCTTGATGTCCGAAATCATTACCCAAGCCAAAACTCATGGCATCCGCATTATTCTGATCGCCGAAGATGTCACGCCAAGCGCGCTGCACTCCCTGCTGCGTCAAGGCGCGGATGAATTTGTCCCCTACCCCCTTCCCGAAGGTGAATTGGCCCAGGCCATCGCACGCATCCGCACACCGGATCCGGTACCTGCTGCGGCCCCTGCCAGCCCGCTCCGCGTAGGGGCGCAGAAAGACGGTGCCGTGATCGTCGTGCACGGCCTTGCCGGTGGTACAGGTGCGACAACGATGGCCGTCAACCTTGCATGGGAGCTGGCCAACGTCAGCAAAGACGAAGCACCATCGGTTTGTCTGCTTGATCTAGATCTGCAGTACGGGTCGGTATCAACCTTCCTTGACCTGCCGCGACGTGAAGCCGTCTATGAGATGCTGTCCGATACCGAAGGTATGGATGAGGAGATTTTTGGGCAGGCCCTGCTGAATTATGAAGACAAGATGCAGGTTCTCACGGCACCGACCGATATGCTGCCGCTTGATCTGATCACGGCAGAAGACATTGCACGCGTCCTAGATATGGCACGCAACCAGTTTGATTATGTCATCGTCGATATGCCATCCACGCTTGTACAATGGTCGGAAACGGTTCTGACCTCCGCCCACATCTATTTCGCGACGCTTGAGCTCGACATGCGCTCTGCGCAGAATACGCTGCGATTCAAACGCGCGTTACAGTCCGAAGAGCTGCCGATTGAAAAGCTGCGTTATGTGCTCAACCGCGCGCCGAAGTTTACCGACCTCAACGCGAAAAGTCGCGTCAAACGGATGGCGGAAAGCCTTTCAATCAGTATTGATCTACAGCTTCCCGACGGCGGCAAACCTATCACGCAGGCCAATGACCACGGCATGCCACTGGCTGCATCCGCGCCCAAAAGCCCGCTGCGCAAGGAATTCGTAAAGCTGGCCACCTCCATCCATAATCTGCGCAGCACAACCGCCGCAGCCGCCTGAACTCTGAGCATAGAAAGCGCACCGCCATGTTCTCGAAGTACAAAAAGACTGATGCAAACCCTGCTCCACAGGCGACGGTAACACCTATTGAGGTGGCAAAACCCGCAGCGGAAGCATCCATGCGGAAGGCCGCACAACCCGCCAGAGCGGCGCCTATCGACAAGGACGTGAAGCGCAAACAGCGGATGGGCGACATCAAGCTTGATCTGCACCGTGTCTTGCTCGACAATCTCAACCTTGCCGCCCTCGAGCATGCGACAGAAGCGGACCTGCGTCAGGAAATCAACGCGATCTCCGCGGAACACCTGTCCGACAATGCCATCGTGCTGGGCCGCGAAGACCGCATGACGCTGAACTCCGAGCTGTATGACGAGGTCACGGGCCTTGGCCCGCTCGAAACACTTTTAAAAGACGATACCGTCAACGATATTCTCGTGAACGGGCCACAGCAGATATTCGTGGAACGCTCCGGTAAGCTCGAATTGACTGATGTTACCTTCAAGGATGAACGGCACCTACTGCGCATCATCGACAAAATCGTCTCTGCGGTCGGCCGTCGCGTCGATGAAAGCAACCCTTACGTCGATGCGCGCCTCAAGGATGGCTCACGCTTTAACGCCATGGTGCCTCCTGTCGCGGTTGACGGCAGCCTTGTCTCCATTCGTAAGTTCAAAAAGGACAAGCTTGGTATTGATGATCTGGTGCAATTTGGTGCGTTCACCGAAGAAATGGCCGCATATTTACAAGCCGCCGTCGCTACACGCCTCAATATTATTGTCTCCGGCGGTACCGGCTCCGGTAAAACGACCACGCTTAACGCGCTGTCATCTTTCATCGACAACGCCGAACGTATTCTCACGATCGAGGATACGGCGGAACTCCAACTGCAACAGACCCATGTGGGCCGGATGGAAAGCCGTCCGCCAAACGTTGAGGGCAAAGGCGAGGTCTCTCCCCGCGACTGCCTCAAGAACGCGCTGCGGATGCGACCTGATCGCATTATCGTAGGTGAGACGCGCGGCGAGGAAGTCATCGACATGCTGCAAGCCATGAACACGGGCCACGACGGTTCCATGACGACAATCCACGCAAACTCCGCGCGTGACGGCGTATCCCGTCTGGAAAACATGATCGCGATGGCGGGTATCGAGATGCCTCTAAAAGCCGTGCGGAGCCAGATTTCATCGGCTGTGAACCTGATCGTTCAGGCTTCACGTCTGCAAGACGGCTCGCGCCGCATGACGTCGATCACCGAAATCACGGGCATGGAGGGTGACGTCATCTCGATGCAGGAGATCTTCCGCTACCAGCGCGTAGGCCTGACACCGGACAACAAAATTATCGGCCACTTCACCGCAACCGGCGTGCGCAGTCACTATGCCGAACGGTTCCGCATGTGGGGCTATGACTTGCCCTCGTCCATCTACGAACCGATCGCGGCGCAATGAACCAAAGCACCATGTGAGTGGCAAAAAGTTCTGTGCCACTACGGCGCGTCCAGAAAAACTACGCGCCGCTGGTGTCACAAAAGAATGAGCATGCGCCGTTGGCGCCACAAAATTGAGAATGCGCCTTTGGCGCAATAAGGAACAAGACCATGAGTGCAGAACCAATCATCTACGGGCTGATCTTCGTCGGCGTACTCGTCCTCGTTGAGGGGCTATACCTGGTGGCGTTTGGCAAATCTATCTCGCTAAATTCGCGTGTGAATCGCCGCCTTGAAATGCTCGAGAAAGGCCAGCGCCGCGAAGAGGTGCTCGAAAAGCTGCGCAAGGAAATGCAGCAGCACATGAAGGCGCGCACGATTCCGCTTTATTCCTTGCTGTCAGAGAAGGCGCAAAAAGCCGCAATCGCGTTCACACCGCAGCAGTTGATCATAGTGATGGGCGGATTGGCTGTCGTTATCTTTTTGGGCCTCACAATCGGCACGGCAACCGAACCTGCCGTGCGCATCGTTCTGTCCATCGGTATGGGCATCGGCGCGGTGTTCATGTGGGTTTCCATGAAGGCCAATAAACGTATGAGCATGATCGAAGAGCAGCTTCCCGACGCGGTCGAGCTGATGGTGCGGTCCCTGCGCGTGGGTCACCCGTTCACCAATGCGCTCTCTATCGTGTCAAAAGAAATTCAGGATCCGCTCGCGTCGGAATTCGGCGTGATCTCGGATGAGGCGGCGTATGGCCGTGACGTGGGCGAGGCCCTCAAAGACATGGCAGAGCGGTTGGACATGCAAGACATGCGCTTTCTCGCGGTTGCTGTGACGATCCAGCAGCAATCAGGCGGTAACCTTGCTGAAATCCTTGCCGGTCTGGCCAAGGTCATTCGCGCCCGCTTTCGCCTGTTCCGCCGTGTCAAAGCGATCACAGCAGAAGCGAAATGGTCTGGCAAGTTCTTGTCTGCCTTCCCGCTCATGGCCCTTGTGGTGATCAGCATCGGTGACCCGAATTACTATGACGAAGTAAAAGAGACGCCTTTCTTCATTCCCGCCTGTTTCTTTGTGGGGGTCTTCCTTGGCGTAAACCTTATTGTGATGCGCGTGCTCACAAACATCAAAGTGTAAGGGGCGATCATGCTAGACAGTATAAATGCAGCAATCAGCGATGTTATGGGCCCCTTCGGTCTGATCATCATTCTGGGTGTTCTCGGGGTTTTGATCGTGGTGGCGACCGTCGTTATGATGGTAAATCAACCCGAAGACCCCCTCGATAAGCTCAAGCGGAACGAGACCCGCGGTGCCAAGGACAAAGACTCGACAACAGCGGCACTTCGCCAAAAAGGCGGCAATGCCCAACTTGAGAAATTCTCGACATTTCTGGAGCCGCAGGACAATGCCGAGTTGAGCCAGAAACAACTCGAGTTGCGGCAGGCAGGATATCAAAGCCGTGACGCCGTTCGCATGTTTTATTTTGCGCAAATGTCATTGGGCATCATCGGCCTCGTCATCGGTGTGGTCTACAGTAACTTTATCGTTGAGGTCGAAATGACCACGCAAAAAACAATGATGTGGACAATCGGGCCAGGCGCCATCGGGTATTACCTCCCCAAATACTGGATCACCCGTCGTGTGGCCGCGCGCAAAGAAGAGATCGAACAAGGCTTTCCAGATGCCCTCGATATGATGCTGGTCTGTGTTGAGGCCGGTCAATCGCTTGACCAATGTATCGTGCGCGTCGCCGGAGAGCTGAAAGCGTCCTACGCCGCACTCGCCGATGAGTTCGAGGTCGTAGCCCAAGAAATGAAAGCCGGTAAGGACAAGGTCAATGTTCTGAACGATATGGGCACGCGCTGCGGCGTGCAGGATGTATCCTCCTTCGTGACCGTTCTGGTACAATCTGCCGCCTTCGGTACATCCATCGCCGACGCATTGCGTGTCTATGCAGCCGAAATGCGTGACAAACGCGTGATGCGCGCTGAAGAAGCCGCAAACAAGTTGCCAACCAAGATGACACTTGCCACTATGATGTTCACCGTGCCGCCACTGCTGATCATTCTTGTAGGTCCGTCTGTGCTGGGCATCTCGAAGATGGGCGAATTGGGCGGTCCTGGAGGCAATTAATGATATCACGGCTGTGCCGCATCTTTGCGCTCATCCTGTTACCACTCGCTTTAGCCGCCTGTTCACCGGGCGGCTTTGGCACGTCTTTCTTCTCTGATGCGTCCAAAAACGCTCTTGATGCGCCGGGTGTTGATCTGCGTGCAGACGGGGCCGACAATCTGGAAACCGGTCACCGTCTGATCACGGCAGGTCAGTTCGAGTTGGCCATCCGGTCATTCAACCGCGCGGCCATTGACCGCGGCAGCGTCGATGCAGAAATCCTGTCGGGTCTGGGCACGGCAAATCTGGGTTTGGGCCGCCTTGGACAGGCCGAAACATTGCTGCGCCGCGCAGTGGAGCGGGATGCAACACAACCCGAAATCTGGAACAATCTTGGCGTTGTCTTGATGGAACGTGGCAAAAATGCCGACGCAATTCAGATATTTCGCAGAGCTTTTGCACTGGATAATGGCGAAAGTGTCTCAATCCGCGACAATCTTCGAACGGCACTCGAAAAAATGGAGAATTCTGATACATCCTATGATACGATCGAGGACTATAAATTGGTGCGCCGTGGATCAGGTGACTATCTGATCCGCTCGGCGTTGTGACCTAAAAATAGGCACAGCTAGCGACCCCCGTGCAGGGTGCACCCCATGAGGCAGAAGCAGTAAAAGGACGCAAACATGCGCCACAAATCCGTTTTGATCGCCCTTATCGCAGGGACATCTATTCTGGCCGCCTGCGGTGAGCGAAATGCAGATGAAACTGTCGAGCGTGCCTTCAAGGATGTAAACGTCATCGACGACGCCAACCTGAACGAGATCATGCTCACCGTCTCCGATCCAAATGAGGCGGTCACATATTTCCAGCGCGTCACAGCCGAGCAGCCTGAAAATATTGAATTCAACCGCGGTCTGTCGCTCTCCTTGGTGCGCGCAAAACGCTATGACGAGGGCGTCGCCGCATGGCAGCGCACAGCCAAGCTGTCCAGCGCGACCGACGATGACCGCGTCGAGCTTGCAGATGCACAGATCCGTTCAGGTAACTGGACCGGTGCCGAAAAAACGCTCACCGCCATTCCACCCACGCATGAGACGTTCAAGCGCTACCGCCTTGAGGCAATCATCGCCGATAGCAAACAGCAGTGGAAAAAGGCCGATAGCTTTTACGAGACGGCCGTGGGCCTAACCAACACGCCTGCACCCGTCCTCAACAACTGGGGATATTCAAAGCTGACGCGGGGCGATTTCAAAGACGCCGAGCGGCTGTTCAACAGTGCCCTGTCCCAGGATTCCTCGCTGTTTACCGCGAAAAACAATCTTGTGCTCGCCCGTGGCGCACAGCGAAATTATGATCTTCCCGTCGTGCCAATGTCACAGATCGAACGCGCGCAGCTGATGCACACGATGGCCCTTTCCGCGATAAAACAGGGCGATGTGGAAACCGGTAAAGGCCTGTTGCGTCAAGCAATTGACACACACCCGCAGCATTTCGAAGCCGCCTCGCGCTCTCTTGCCGCTCTCGAAGCCTGATCCATGGCTTTGACTGCCTATGCCGCTGCGTGGTTCCTGCCCTTTGTTGTGCCGATTTGTCTGTATGTGATGTACACTGACCTGTCGCGTATGAAGATCACCAATAACGCGAACCTCGCCCTTGTGGGCGTGTTTGTGGTCATCGGTCTTATTGCGGTTCCGTTTGAGGAATACCTTTGGCGTCTGGCCGCGATAGCCATCGTTCTGGTGGTTGGTATCCTGCTCAACGCGGCAGGTGCCATGGGTGCCGGCGACAGCAAATTCATCGCAGCAGCCGCACCTTTCATCGCGCTTGGTGATTTGATGGTGGTCATGTGGTTATTCCTTGCCACGCTTTTGGCGGCCGTAGCAACCCACCGCCTTGCCAAATACAGCCCGCTATGCCGCCTCGCCCCGGGCTGGACAAGTTGGGAGCAGGGCAAAAAATTTCCCATGGGTCTCGCACTGGGTGCCACGCTTGGCATCTATCTGTCCCTCGGCTTCCTTTATGGTGCCTGAATAACGCCATTTTTATCCCCTAAGGGTCATTGAACCCCAGCAGCACAGGGAAACCGCATATGAACGCCCCCACCTCCGCCGTCATGGCACCGCCACCACCCAAGACGCTTGACGATATGCGTCTGCCACTGGTCATGATGCGTGATATTTTGCTCAAAACGATCTTCCGCAAGAACCTCGATCTGGTGAGTGATCTGTCCAAGGCGGTCGCACTTCCCATTCCGGTCGTACAGGAGCTTGTCGATATGTGCCGCACCCAGCGCCTGATCGAGGCGACCGGCACGCTAAACGCGCAAAACGGCAATGAAATGGGCTATCAGCTTACCGATAGCGGCAAGGCGCGCGCCTTGGACGCCTTGGCACAGTCTGAATACTTTGGCCCCATGCCCGTCCCCCTCGATGTTTATAAGGAGCAGGTGAAACGCCAATCCGTGCGCAACATGCAGATCACGCGCGCGCAGTTGTCCGGTGCCATGGGCCACCTGATTTTACCCGATGAATTGTTAGGCAATCTGGGTCCAGCCGTCTCCGCTGGGCGGTCAATCTTGATGTACGGCCCTCCCGGCAATGGCAAATCCTCAATCTCGAACGGCATTCGCGACGCGCTCGGCGATCATGTCTATGTGCCACGCGCAATTGAATACGCCTCACAGGTCATCACCGTCTTTGACCCGATCGTCCACAACGAGGTCGCTGAAGTGGCCCAAGACCCCACATCCCTGCGCCGCATCACCCGCTTTGATGCGCGCTATGTCTGTTGTGAGCGCCCCTCCGTCATCACCGGCGGTGAGCTGACCATCGACATGCTCGATCTGGTCTACAACCCCTCGGCCAAGACGTATCAGGCCCCGCTCCAGCTTAAATCAACTGGTGGTATTTTCATCGTAGATGACCTTGGTCGCCAAAAAGAGCCACCACAAAGCATCGTCAACCGCTGGATTGTTCCGCTGGAAGAGAGCAAAGACATCCTTGCCCTGCAATCAGGAGAGAAATTTGAGGTACCTTTCGACACCCTCGTGATCTTCTCGACAAACTTTCACCCGAACGAAATTTTCGATACCGCCGCCCTGCGCCGTATCTTTTTCAAGATCAAAATCGACGGGCCGGATCAGGCCAACTTTCTCAAAATCTTCGCCATGGTCGCGAAAAAACGGCAGATGCCATTGGACGAGGCCACGCTCATCCACCTGCTGAAAAACAAATATCCGACAATCAACAATGTCTATGCAAACTACCAACCGATCTTTCTGATCGACCAAATCATCGCGATTTGCGACTTCGAAGGCATCCCCTACCAGATGTCACCCGAGCTGATGGACCGTGCCTGGGCAAACATGTTCGTAAAAGACGAACATATCGTGAAGTAAGCCAGTGCGGTCGCGAACAGGCATAGCGGGATGCGGGCGTATGGGTGCCCCTATGCTGGCGGCTTTGCGCGCCGCAGGCCTGCCTGCACGGGGCTTTGACGTGGTGCCGATGGACGTACCCCATATCACCGACGACATCGCAGTCTTCAGCGAGGATCTTGATACGCTTATAACGGTCGTGCGCGATATCGATCAGACGGAAGCCCTCTTGTTCGGCGACCAAAACCTCACCGCGATCCCGACACTAATCCGCATCATCATCTGCTCCACCCTCTCCCCCAAATATATCCGCGCTCTGCGTGCCCGCGTACCCGGCCACATAGCACTCATAGATGCGCCCATGTCCGGTGCCCAAATCGCTGCGACCGAGGCGCGGTTGAGCTTTATGATCGGTGGGGACACCACCGACATCGACGCCGCGATGCCGCTTTTGCACGCGATGGGCAAACACTTTCACCGTATGGGCGCCTTTGGCGCCGGAATGCAGGCGAAGGTTCTCAACAACCTGCTTGCGGCCTCCAACACAGCCATGACACGGCTGATTCTCGATTGGGCCGATGAGGCCGGTCTGGAGACCAGCGCGCTTCTCGATCTGATCCACACCTCATCAGGACAAAACTGGTTTGCCTCCGGCTTCAAAGCCATCGAATTTGCCCGTGACGGACATGAAGCAGACAATACCATCGCAATCCTCATCAAAGATATCGAAAGCGCGCTCGACGCAGCCCCGACCAACGCTGACACGACCCTGCCCAAAACCATCCAAAACCAGATCAAAAACCTGAAACCCCGCATACACTAATTCCTATTTTTTCTGGCCAAAAATACTCCGGGGGGATCGACCCGCAGGGACGATGGGGGCTGGCCCCCTGACCCTCCGGCGCTATCTTGCTCCCTATGCGCGTACTGCCCGATACCTTTCAAAGCTGGTTTACCCAAAAAGGCTGGTCTATCCATCCGCACCAGCAGGCAATGCTTGACCGTGCCGATGCGCCCGCACTTTTGCTCATCGCCCCGACTGGGGGCGGTAAAACCCTTTCAGGCTTCCTGCCGACCCTCATTGATCTGGCTGAGGCCGAGCATGAAGGCATGCACACGCTCTACATCTCGCCGCTCAAAGCGCTTGCAGCAGACATAAAGCGCAACCTCACAACGCCTGTCGAAGAAATGGGACTCAACATCCGGATCGAGGAGCGGACAGGCGATACAACAGCCACCTTGCGCAAACGCCAACGGGCCGACCCACCCCATATTTTCCTAACCACCCCCGAAAGCCTCGCACTGCTTGTCAGTTATGAAGACGCGCCGCACATGTTCAGGAACCTCAAACGCGTCGTGATCGACGAAATTCACGCATTGGCCGAAAGCAAGCGGGGCGACCAGATGATGCTGGCGCTTGCGCGTCTCAACGCAATTTGCCCGGGTCTCAAGCGCGTGGGGCTTTCGGCAACCGTAGAAGACCCCGCCGCTATCGCGCATTTGATGGCACGGCACCCCGATCCTTGTGAAATTCTGCTCGCTGATCCGGGGCCTGCCCCCGATATCCAGATGTTGCATACTGACGAAGCACCGCCGTGGTCCGGCGGCGGGGCGGCCTATGCGATCCCCGCAGTGCTTGAGCAACTAAAAGCGCATAAAACAACGTTGATTTTTCACAACACCCGCGCGCAGGCAGAGATTTTCTTTCACAAACTATGGCTTGCCAACATCGATAGTCTGCCCATTGGTATCCACCACGGATCGCTTGACCGGACCCAACGTGCGCGGGTCGAGGGTGCGATGGTGCGCGGTGAATTACGCGCCATCGTTTGTACCGGCAGCCTTGATCTGGGTATTGACTGGGGTGATGTCGATTTGGTCATACAAATCGGTGCACCAAAAAACGTCAAACGGCTGGTCCAGCGCATTGGCCGCGCGAACCACCGTTATAACGCGCCGTCAAAGGCGCTGTTGGTGCCCGCAAACCGGTTTGAGGTCGTTGAATGTGTCGCAGCACTCGAGGCAGTGCTCGACGGTGAACTTGATGGCGATCCGCGCGGATCAGGCCCCCGCGATGTGCTGTGCCAGCATATTCTGATCACCGCTTGCGCAGGGCCATTCGATGCAGATGATCTCTTTACCCAAGTCACGTCTGCGGGCGCCTACAGCAGTTTGAGCCGTGCAGAATTTGACGCTTGTCTGGATTTTTGCGCCACCGGCGGCTATGCCCTGCGCGCCTATGACCGCTGGCAACGTTTGGTACAACGCGCAGACGGGTGTTGGCAGTTGCGTGATCCGCGTGCGGCCCGTGCCATTCGGATGAACATTGGCACGATTCAGGACACCGACACCCTCAAAGTGCGCATGCAGCGCAATCGAGGTGGCAAACCGTTGGGCGAGATCGAAGAAGGCTTTGCCGCGACCCTGACCAAGGGTGACACGTTTCTGATCGGCGGTCAGATCGTGAAATACGAAGGTCTGCGCGAAATGACGGTAGAAGTCTCCCGCGATGCCGCAAAAAAGCCCAAAGTGGCGACTTTCATGGGCACTAAATTTGCAACCTCCACACAACTGTCTGCACGGGTGCAACGGATGTTCACCCAAACCGAATGGCCGGAGTTGCCTGCACATACCGCGCAGTGGCTGGCGCTTCAGCGGACCCATAGCCAGTTGCCGCAGCCGGGCCGGTTGCTGATCGAAAGTTTCCCCCATGACGGACGCGCGCAAACGGTGATCTACGGCTTTGCCGGTCGCAACGGCCAACAGACACTCGGGCTGCTGCTCACCAAACGGATGGAGACGCTGGGCCTTAGCCCTCTCGGCTTTGTCGCGACCGACTACGCCACGCTGATCTGGTCGATTGATCCGGTGACCGATCCCGCACTTCTGTTGGACCCTGACACGATCCGCGACGGGATGGAGACGTGGCTGGCAGGCAACGCAGTGATGAAACGCACCTTCCGCGCCTCGGCCACCATTGCCGGACTTATTGAGCGCAACAGCCCGCAAGCGCGCAAGTCAGGACGCCAAGCCACGTTCAGCTCGGACATCCTCTACGACACGCTCACAAAATATGACCCCGACCACCTCATGCTCGATATCACCCGCGAAGAGGCACTGCGCGGGCTTGTCGATTTTGGCCGGATTGAAGAATTGCTGGCGCGGACCCGTGGCCGGATCGACCACCTCACCTTGCCACGGGTCACACCGCTATCAGCGCCGCTGTTTCTGGAGATGGGCCGCGTTCCGGTGAAAGGCGACGCGGAGGAGCGTCTTTTGGCAGAGGAATCAAAGCGCCTGATGGAGCAGTCCGGTCTGGCGCAGATCACACCGCCCCCGTCTGACACGCCACGCTGGCGCGTCGGGTATTAGGCCCCTTGCAGCACGCGCGTTATTCTTTCAAACCTGCCTCATGAACGGATATAATTTCACCCTCTCCGGTGTGGCCCTCGTGGCGCTCGGCTCTGGCGCGCTGTGGTGGCCGGATGAGCGGTTGCTGGTGGTGTCCGATCTACATCTGGGCAAATCAGAACGGATTGCGCGGCGAGGGGGTGCATCCCTGCCCCCGTACGACACACGTGACACGCTTAACCGGCTGGCGGCAGATTTGGCGCTCAGCCATGCGCGCAGCTTGGTCTGCCTTGGTGATAGTTTCGATGACCTTGCCGCGGCAGAGGTATTGCCCGCGCAAGAGCGCGACTGGATCATACGTCTGCAGGCCGGACGACGCTGGGTCTGGATTGAGGGTAACCATGACCCCGGCCCGCTCGAATTTGGTGGCTCGCATCTGGCAGAGCTGTCTTTGTCCCCGCTCACCTTTCGCCACATCGCAGTTGATCATGCCAGCGGTGAAATCTCGGGCCACTACCATCCTAAAGCGACCGTTCAGGCACGCAGCCGCGCAATCACGAGACCTGCCTTTCTGATCGACAGCAATCGTGTAATCATGCCAGCCTACGGCACCTATACCGGTGGTTTGCGCACGCAAGCGCCTGTTTTGAGCCATGTGATGCGGGATGAGGCAATTGCCGTGCTGACCGGTCCCACACCCACCGCAATCCCTATGCCGAGGTAGCTTATGACCCCCGCCGAAATTGCCCGCATCTACGACAGCTTTGCTGCACAAAGCATGATGACCACCCTTGGCGCTGAAATCATCGAAATGGATCCGGGCCTTGTGCGGATCAGCGCGCCTATCTTGGCAGGCACGCGCCAGCAACAAGGGTTCGGCCACGCTGGACTGACGTTTTCCATCGGCGATAGTGCTGCGGGCTATGCCGCCCTCACGCTCCTACCGCGCGAGAACGAAGTCGTCACCGCAGAGATCAAGATCAATCTGTTGGCACCTGCCCGTGGCGACCGGCTGATCGCCACAGGTCGTGTGATCAAACCCGGCAAACGGCTGTGCATCGTCACAGCTGAAGTTCATGCCGAACACGAGGGCAAGCAAACCCTTATTGCTATCCTTCAGGGAACGATGGTGCCGGTACCTTACTGACAGCCTCAGGCCGTCAGCCCTTCCGGCTCCGCAAGGCCGTTGGCACGACAGCAGGCCGTGACCGTATTGGCTAGCAAACATGCGATTGTCATCGGCCCCACACCGCCCGGCACAGGCGTGATCGCCCCCGCAACCGCAGCACAGCTGTCATAATCCACATCACCAACAAGGCGCGTCTTGCCCTCGCCTTTTTCGGGTGCGTCCAGACGGTTGATGCCTACGTCAATAACTGTCGCACCAGGTTTGATCCAGTCTCCCGGCACCATCTCGGCGCGGCCAACGGCGGCGACAACAATATCCGCCCGTCGCACGACATCTGCCAAATCCTTGGTCCGGCTGTGCGCAATCGTCACTGTCGCACTGTCATTCAACAGCAATTGCGCCATCGGTTTGCCCACAATGTTGGAGCGTCCAATGACTACCGCGTTCATCCCCGAAATCGACCCATGGTGATCCCGCAGCATCATCAAACAGCCCAACGGCGTGCAAGGCACCATGCTTTTCTGACCCGTGCCCAACAAACCCACATTCGAGACGTGAAAGCCGTCGACATCCTTGGCCGGATCAATCGAGTTGATCACCAAATCTTCGTTCAGATGTTTGGGCAGCGGCAGTTGCACCAAAATCCCGTGGATTTCAGGATCGGCATTCAGCTTTTCGATCAGCGCCAGCAGAACATCCTCAGCCGTGTCCACATCAAGCTTGTGCTCGACCGACTTCATGCCAACCTCAAGGGTCATTTTACCTTTGGAGCGGACGTAGACCTGACTTGCAGGGTCCTCCCCGACCAGCACAACCGCCAATCCCGGTGTAATATCGTGATCCGCTTTGAGACGCGCAACATGCGTGCCCACCTGTGCGCGTACCCGTGCCGCAAATTCCTTACCGTCGATTACTGTCGCTGTCATCTCACTGCCCCCATCTTCGTTGTATTGTCTTTGACGTTATGGCCAAATTGAAACCGGGCGAAGGTTTTGCCCCCGCCCGTTCGTTAAAATCTTACGTCGATCAGAACAAACCTTCGACATCTCCGTCTGCATTGAGCTTGATGTTCTCGGCCGATGGGACGCGCGGCAGGCCCGGCATGGTCATGATCTCACCGCAGATGGCGACCACAAATCCCGCACCTGCGGACAGGCGAACTTCTCGCACTGGAATGGTAAAGCCTGTCGGCGCGCCGCGCTGCTCGGGGTCGGTGGTAAAGCTGTATTGAGTCTTGGCCATACAGACCGGCAGATTGCCATACCCCTGCTCTTCCCACTCGGCCAACTGCTTGAGGATTTTGTTGTCCATCAGCGCCGCGTCCGCACGGTAGATTTTCGTCGCAATCGTATTGATCTTGTCTGACAGGCTCATCTCGTCAGGATAGATCGGCGCAAAGTTTGCTTCACCCTTTTCGATTACGTCGACCACTTTGGTCGCCAGATCGGCAGAGCCTTCGGAGCCAAGCTCCCAGTGCCGCGACAAGATCGCCTCTGACCCTTGGGTGGCGACGTAGTCCTTGACCGCCTGCACTTCTGCATCTGTGTCAGTGACAAAGTGGTTGATCGCCACGACCACGGGCACACCAAAGGATTTTAGGTTCTCTATGTGACGACCGAGGTTCGCGCAGCCGCTGTTCACGGCAGCAACATCTTCATTGCCCAGATCAGCCTTGGCGACACCGCCGTTCATCTTCATCGCACGCACGGTGGCGACAAGCACCACAGCGGAGGGCGAAATGCCCGCCTTACGACACTTAATGTTGAGAAACTTTTCGGCACCGAGATCGGCACCAAATCCGGCTTCCGTCACCACGTAGTCCGCAAGCTTCAGCGCTGTTTTCGTCGCGATGACAGAGTTACAGCCATGTGCAATATTGGCGAACGGACCGCCGTGCACAAAGGCCGGATTGTTTTCAAGCGTCTGCACAAGGTTTGGTTGCATCGCATCTTTAAGCAGGACAGTCATCGCGCCGTCCGCTTTGATATCGCGAGCAAATACCGGCGTGCGGTCGCGGCGGTAAGCAACGATCATATCGCCCAAACGCTTTTGCAGGTCTTCTAGGTTGTTGGACAAACACAGAATCGCCATGACTTCGGATGCTACAGTGATGTCAAAACCCGTCTCGCGCGGGAAACCGTTGGCCACACCACCCAAAGACGTCGTGATCTGGCGCAGTGCGCGGTCGTTCATGTCGACCACACGGCGCCACACCACACGGCGGGTGTCGATATCAAGCTCGTTGCCCCAATAGATGTGGTTGTCGATCATCGCCGACAGCAAGGAATGCGCCGAGGTGATAGCGTGAAAATCGCCTGTGAAGTGCAGGTTCATTTCCTCCATCGGGACGATCTGGGCATAGCCACCGCCTGCCGCTCCACCCTTCATGCCAAAATTCGGTCCAAGCGATGCTTCACGGATACAAACGCATGCGTTCTTGCCGATGCGGTTGAGACCATCACCAAGCCCAACCGTGGTTGTCGTCTTCCCTTCGCCCGCAGGTGTGGGATTGATCGCGGTCACAAGGATCAGCTTGCCATCTTCGCGGTCCTGTACGGAATTGATAAACGACTGGCTGACTTTTGCTTTGTCATGGCCGTAGGGCAGCAGATCATCAGAGGAAATTCCAAGCTTTGTGCCGATCTCCTGAATGGGTTTCTTGGACGCTTCACGCGCGATTTGGATATCAGTTTTAAAAGCCATAGTTTTCCCCATTCAGTGCCGGTGCGGCAGATTCTACAAAATGTGTACAAGGGCATGCCAGCCACAAAGGTCTGGATTACGACATTTCCCATGCGCGTTGCGGCGCGCGGGTCGGGCGGCGTTTCTTTTGGGAAACCTCATCCGCCCAAGTGCGGGCGCATCGCCTGATACATCACCGCCGTCGCCACATTCGCAAGGTTGAGTGAGCGCACCACCGGATTGAGCATCGGCAGATTAAAGACGCGGTCCTCCATCCCGTCCCAAACCTGCGCGGGCAGGCCCTTGGACTCGCAGCCGAACACAAGATAGCCGTCATCAGGGTACGCGGGCGTGTAAAAACTGTGCGCGCCGGTTTCTTCAAAGAAATGCAGTTGCGCGCGGCCCGGTTTGCGGTCCGCGCAGAACGCATCCCAACTGTCATATTCGCTGAGCGTGACGTGTTGCCAATAGGTCGTCCCTGCGCGGCGCACCGACCGCTCATCAAGGGAAAATCCATATGGTTTAATCAGGATAAGTTCGAGACCCAACGCCACGCAGGTTCTACCGATAGCGCCGGTATTATAGGGAATTTCGGGGGTCACGAGGACCACCTTCATACGCGGATCGGGCATGGCGCTTTCGTCTTTCTGTACTGCGGCTGTGGACCAACCGGTCATTGATCTGCTGTTAGCCTACCCACGCAGTCCTTACCAACGGCAATCTGTCTGGGCCCTTGGGAGAACCGGATCAGAGCAGGCCCGGTGTCCATCCGCGTTGGTCCGGCACATGCAATTGCATCTGCTCACCCAGTTTCAGCACCCCTTCCCTCTCAACCCATGCGGTGACACCACGCCGATCCTTGGAAGCAGATTTTACGGCCTTTCCGACCCCGGCCATATCCGCCTCAATCTCGCGCGCGGGCAGCATGCAGGGGCGGTTTTCCATATCAATAACGATTGTTGCCCCCGACGGCGCTTGGAGGCGGGAGGACGGTGGCAGATGGGTCAGGTCAGAAATCCCGTCCAGCACCAAAGTTGCGCCCATATAGCTCGGATCAAGCGCCTCTATTCCCATCGCAGCTGCAATTTGGGCAAGCTCCTGTGCGCTCATCACACAAAGTTGGCGGGTATTGGCGATCTGTGTCCCTTTGGGATGTTGGGAAATAACACGGCTGCAAGAGGGGCGCGTCAGCCCCGCATGGTCCTCCCCCTCCGGTCCCGCAAACCCGAGGGTCAGTGCATCACGCGGCACTGCCTTGAGGCCTGCCGCACGCTCGGGCACGACGCCAAGCCATGTGATCGTGCCATAGTAATCGGTGGGGACAAGTGCAGGCATAGCGGTCTCCTCTTTAATGCAATGTGAAGGGCCCCTTTGCAAAAGGAAAGGCCCCGCGCGAAGCAGGGCCTTTCCTTACGTTTCGTGTCTCTCACGCCGTCGGCGACTAGACAGATGGTTCAGGCTCCATTCCACCCGACGGGGGGGATTTTTTACCCTTCGCTTTCGGAATTGCGGTGATGCTAGGTGCAGATCCTGAATCCGATTTGTCGTCATCTTCTGGTTCTGTGGGCGGATTACCGGCCATGACGCGCTTGATTTCTTCACCAGTGAGCGTTTCGTATTCAAGCAGACCTTGTGCCAGACGCTCGAACTCCTCCGCGTGATCCTCGATCAGTTTGTAGGCCAGCGTATAGCCGGTATCGATGATCGCCTTCACTTCGGATTCGATCAGTTCCTTGGTCGCTGCGGAGACGCTAAAGCCGCCCGCGCCGCCATTGGCCTGATATCCGGCCGCCGCTTCCTGATAGTCGATGTTGCCGACTTTATCAGACATGCCGTAGCGCATGACCATAGCACGGGCCAACGCACTGGCCTGCATGATGTCGCCAACCGGACCGCTCGACACGCTCTCCGCGCCATATTTGAAGATTTCCGCCGCTTTGCCTGCCATAGTCATGGCGATCCGCTCTTCGGCTTCGTCTTTGAACATCTGCAGCTTGTCCATTTCCGGCAGGCTCATCACCATACCCAATGCGCCACCGCGCGGGATAATCGTCGCCTTATAGACGGGATCACATTTCGGCAGCTTGATGCCAACAATCGCGTGACCGGCCTCATGGTAGGCTGTCTTCTCCTTCTGATCCTGCGTCAGAACCATAGACCGGCGCTCAGCACCCATCATGATTTTGTCCTTGGCGGATTCGAAATCGAGCATGGCTACGAACCGACGACCCACACGCGCCGCAGTCAGTGCTGCCTCGTTAACAAGGTTCGCAAGATCGGCACCGGAGAAGCCCGGTGTACCACGTGCAATGATCCGAAGATCGACATCGGGACCAAGCGGCGTCTTGCGCGCATGCACACCCAAAATCTTCTCACGGCCTTTGATGTCGGGGTTGCCAACAGTGACCTGACGGTCAAAACGACCGGGGCGCAGAAGTGCGGGGTCAAGGACGTCCTTACGGTTGGTCGCCGCGATGATGATCACACCTTCGTTGGCTTCAAAACCGTCCATCTCGACCAGCAACTGGTTAAGTGTTTGCTCACGCTCATCGTTACCACCGCCGTATCCCGCCCCGCGGGAGCGGCCAACAGCATCGATTTCATCAATAAACACGATGCATGGCGCGTTTTTTTTCGCCTGCTCGAACATATCGCGCACACGGCTGGCACCGACACCCACAAACATCTCGACAAAATCGGAACCGGATATGGTGAAGAACGGCACGCCCGCCTCACCGGCGATCGCCCGTGCAAGCAACGTTTTACCGGTACCCGGAGGACCCTCAAGCAATGCACCCTTGGGGATCTTGCCACCAAGACGGGAGAATTTCTGCGGGTTGCGCAAGAACTCCACGATTTCCTCAAGCTCTTCTTTCGCCTCGTCGATGCCTGCGACGTCATCAAACGTCACGCGGCCATGCTTTTCGGTGAGCATTTTGGCTTTCGATTTGCCGAAGCCCATCGCGCCACCTTTGCCGCCACCCTGCATCCGGTTCATGAAGTAGATCCACACACCTATCAGCAACAAAATCGGAAGCAGCGAGACAAGGAACGTCTGCAAACCGCTTTCCTGCTGGCTCTCGGCGCGGAAAGGAATGTTGTTATCTGTCAGAAGCTTGGTGACTTCAGCATCGAACGGCTTGATCGTGGTGTAGTCGCCACCATCTTCCTGACGAAAACGCACCTGCTCCCCGTCAAGGGTCACGTTGCTGACATTGCCGTTCTCAACGGACGTTACGAAATCGGAATAGCTGATCTCGCGGTTCTGCAAAGAGCCGCTATTACCACCGCCGTTGAACAGATTGAACAACGAAAAGAGCAGGACCAGCAGCACGGCCCAGAATGCGAGATTGCGTAAATTGCCCAAGAAAGCTCTCCTGAATACATCTCGGCCATGGGGGACTCCCGTGACCACTCCTCTAAGATAGAGACTGAGGCGGTTTGTTCAATGCGATTCCAAGAAAGAGACGTAATCTGCGACGATCTGTACGGACCATCCGTGATTGTAGCCGACAAGTGGCGCCGCGATGAGCGTCTCCCCCCGCCAAACAGCCGGTGACGCCATCAGCGACGCGCGTGGAATGCCCCTGTCGCGCCAGTCAGGAATCTCTTGCAGGGATTCGCCCAATGCGCGCACCATGAGGTCAGGCGCATGCGGACCTACCAGCCGCCAGCGCCCATCCCATCGCGCATTCGTGAGCGTGATTGTGTCGCGTACGGCGTTGAACTCGCGGGTAATCCTGTATTGGCTCCCCTCCCGAAGGATCAGACACCCTGCAACGGTATAGCTGTCCTGCCCCGACATCATTTCCGCCAAATAGTCGGCGGAAATCTTGCGCGGCGCATAGGCGCGCGATGCTACCCATTGCAAGGCACCAACCAGCAATCGCCGCTCGATATCGGGAGGGACAGCGGGATCGAAGTTCACAGGAATGAGCAGATCGCCCGCGTCCTGTCGCACATGCCTGCGCGCTTCAACACAAGTGTAGTGGGCAAGTGCATCACGGGCCTGCCGGAGTGCATGTGCGGAATGATTGATCGCGGCGGCATCAATCCCAACCTCCATCAAAGCTATCCGCGTTCTGCTGCGAAGGTAGCGCGGATCATCATTGCTTGGGTCTTCGGTCCACGTCACGCTGTGCCGCTTGAGATAGTCGCGCAATGCCTCGCGTGAACACTGCCACAGCGGGCGCATCCAGAGGATGCCCTCACGTTTAAACCGGCTTTGCATGCTCGCAAGCCCGTCAACACCCGCAGCACGTCCCAACCGCATGAGGAAATTCTCCGCCCCGTCATCTGCTGTATGCCCGAGTGCTATTGAAGTGATGCCATGCTCTTGGGCCCATTCCGCCATTAATGCGTATCGCGCATCCCGTGCCAGCGCAGGCAGGTTCCCCGTGCCGTCAGGGCGGGTCCAGGTCAGAATATGGTGTGGGATGTCGTGCGCGCGGCAAAAGGTGGCAACTGCGGCGGCCTCTTCGACACTCTCGTCGCGCAGGCCGTGATCGACTGTCACGGCTTCAATCTCGCAACCCGTCGCTTGAGCGTACCGCAGCGACAGATGCAGCAAGGCCATGCTGTCACCACCACCGGATACAGCGATGCCAATCCGACCGGTGGGGAGGTGAGAAAACGCAGCGTCAACAGCGGCCAAAAGCAGCGCGTCGGCGGCATCCACAGGCTGTTTGTTGTGGTCTAGCTGCATCCCAAAGCGCTGCGTGCACCTTGTGCGTCCGCCGCAGCCGTACTGCCCGGAAAGCGCACCGGTACTTCGGACAGCGTGACGCAGGCCTCGTCCGTTTGACCCAGAGCACCCAGTGATTTGCCCAGTTTGAACAAGGTCTCAGGCGCGCTGGGACCGGTGGGTGCGGCACCAAAGCCGGCAAGGTATGCGCGTGCCGCTTCGCGGGTGTCGCCTGTTCCTTCGAGTGCATCACCGCGCCGCAATTCCGCCTCAGCGGCTAGCGGGGAACCCGGATAGGCCTGATTGAAGGCCGCAAACTGGTCTGCGGCGGCACGAAAGTCACCGGATGCGAGCGCCTCCTGCGCCCGCTTGAAGTCGTCTTGCTCACCGATGGCGAGCTGGCTTGTGTTTGTTTCGGGCGCAGGCGCGGGTGCCGGTGCGGTCGCCTGATCATTGCCGCCAAGCGTGCTTGTCTGACCCAAGGCAGAAATATCGCCGCCTTCCAACTCGACCAGCCGGAATTCAAGGTCGGCAATCCGGCGGGTCCCGTCGTCCACGATACGGTTTATGCGAAACTCAAGCTCTTCGGTCTTGGACGTCACGCGCGACAGCTCACTCTCCATCGTGCTCACCCGCTCAAGCACGGATGCAGGCAGTGCAACACCGCCTGCGGTACCCGTCGTGGACAACTCACGCCGCAGGCGTGTCATCTCGACATTCAGGATCGTCAGCTCCTGGCGAATATCGGCAAGGGTCTGTGTATCCTGTGCCGACGCCCCGGAGGGAGCCGACACAAAGCCGACACTGCCCAGCACAATCGCAAAGATAAACGCATAACGCATAACGTGAGGCCCCCTTGGCCGAAATTACAAAACTGTCAGACCGTCGGTATGACAGACACTAAGCCTGCCAGTAACGTAGGCTGGCAGGCTTTAATCTTGGTAGGCCCTTAGCTTGAAAGGCCGCCCGCAAGTACTGTCACCGCACGGCGGTTTTTGGCATAGCATGCCTCGGTCGAGCAAATCTCGACGGGCCGTTCCTTACCGTAGCTGACCACGCGCAAACGGGAGGCAGGCACGCCTTGGGAGACAAGGTATTCCTGAGCGGCGTTGGCACGGCGCGCGCCAAGGGCAAGGTTGTATTCACGTGTGCCCTGCTCGTCCGCGTGACCTTCAATCACCGCCTGAAAATCGGCGTTGGTCAAAAGCCACCGCGCCTGCCCGTCAAGGGTGCTGCGACCACCATCGGTAAGCGTTGACTGATCGACGTTGAACAATACGCGGTCCCCAACAGTCTGGTTGAAAAAGGCCACCGATGTAGGATCGCTCGCACTGCCACCGACTGTACCGTTCAGCGGGACACCAGCGGGTGGATTACCGTTGCCGTCATCGAAACGGTTGGGATTTGTACAGGCCGTCAGCGCCAAGGCTGCGACCATCAGGGTTGCGGGAAGAAAATTCATCGGCTCGACCTCATATCAAGTTTTATTGTTGCACCCAATCTATCACAGCTGGGCACATCGGGGAAAGGGTTACTGCTGAAGCGGGGACCAACTTGGGTCGGACCCGCCCTCAGGCGTGCGCACCTGCCGCAACACGCGGCCGGTAATATCCACGGAGTACAGCGAGGAGAACCCGCCTTCGCCCTGCGTCTCACGGGTAAACATGATCACACGCCCATTTGGCGACCATGTCGGACCCTCGTCCAGAAACGATGCCGTGAGCAGACGCTCCTCAGAGCCGTCAGTGCGCATAACGCCGATGTGGAAGCGCCCTGCATTCTGCTTGGTGAACGCCACCAGATCGCCACGCGGGGACCATACCGGCGTGCCATAGCGCCCTTCTCCAAAGGAGATGCGCCGCGCCTCACCGCCACCTGCCGACATGATATATAGCTGCGGCGAGCCGGAGCGGTCGCTCTCGAACACGATCTGGCTGCCATCGGGGCTAAAACTGGGTGCAGTTTCAATTGCGGGCGTGTTTGTCAGGCGCACAGTCTGGCCCGAGTTGATGTCCATCGTATAGATGTCGGTATTGCCGCCCTGACTGATCGAAAAGACAACCGTTTGCCCTGACGGAGAGAACCGCGGCGCAAAGCTCATCGTGCCTTCATTGCTTTGTAATACGCGCCGCTGAACGGAGCCTACATCCAGTACATAAATCTGCGGGAAACCCGTCTCATAACTGGTATAAAGGACGCGGTCGCCGGTCGGTGAAAACCGCGGCGCAAGTACGATGGCGCTGCTGTCGGTGAGATAGCGCACGTTCGCGCCATCATAATCCATCACCGCCAAACGCTTTTGACGATTGTCCTTCGGACCCGTCTCGGAGACGTATACCACGCGGCTGTCGAAATAGCCGCCCTCGCCCGTGATCCGGCTATAGACTTCATCGGCAACTTTGTGCGCCATGCGGCGCCAGCCGTCGACCGTACCAGAAAACTGCAGCCCCTCGCCCAGATTGGTGCCAGACACCACATCATAGACACGGAATTTGACGTTTACGCTGTTACCCGTAACCGCAACGGCCCCCGTCACCAATGCCTGTGCGTTGATCGCGCGCCAATCAGCATATTGGACGCCTGCGTTGAAATCACTAAATTGCGCAATGAAAGCGGAGCTGGGAATTTCGCGAAACACGCCTGTCCCCTCAAGGTCCGCTGCAATCACCCGCGCAAGATCACCAGCAAGCTGTCCTGCCTCACCCGTTTCGGCCTGAAAATTCGGCACCGCGAAAGGCAGCGGTTGAATGATCCCCTCTTCAATGGTGATCCGCAACGGTCCCTGCTGGGCTTGCGCCAGCGAGGCAAATCCGATGGCACAGACCATCGCGAGGGCTTTGGTCAGACCCAAACATATGCTCGAAATTCTCATCGCAAATTTATCCTCTTCAACAGGTTGGCCCATAGTTGCGCCATTCCGTTCATTTCACAACCAAGGAGAACGTGATCGACGCCTCCGCAGCAAATATTCGCCCTCACCGGATACGCATCCGTTCCGGATTGAAGGTGATCTCGATCTCTTGCCATTGCCCGAATTTTTCGGGCGGCAGAGGGTAGCCGTCTTTTTGACACAGCAAAATTGCACGCCGCGCAGCGCCGAATGCCGCATCAACCGTCGATGCATCGCCGCCTTCGCTCGCAATCATCCGCAGGGAACTACCAACGACCTTGCCGTCTTGGGTCATATTCATCGCGACTGTCACAGTCGTCTGGGCCCACCGCGCACCCGGATCCACATTCCAACATGCCTGAACCGCGATACGCAGCGCGTCCTTTTCTCCCGACGACATTGGCGGGCCAGTGGGCACTGTTTCAGTAGCCGAGCTGAGTGCGGCTTCCAGTGCGGCCTGCACGGCAGCATCATCAACTACACTTTCGGGTTGTGCAGGCGCTGGCGTGACAGGCGCTTCGGCTGCCTCAACAGGGCGCGGTGCGGATGGCCTGCGCGCAGGCGGTCTAAGCGATGCATTGGGAGAAGACGCAGGCGCCTCTGCGGCTTCGGTCACGATGCGGTCTGTGGCCTCCGGCACTTGTGCCGCCTGCTGGGGCTGCTCAACCGTTTCGCCCGTCGCCTCCGGCGTTACCGCCTCTTGCGGTGTGGTATCCTCAACGACTTCGGGCTCAGGCCGGGGCGCAGGCTCTGGTGCGATCACTTCTGCAGGACGCTCGACCGGCGTCTCTGCCTCTGGTGCTTCTTCTACAGTGACCTCGGCGGGCGGTTCCGGCAGCTCGGGTGCCGCCTCCGATATCTCTGGTGCGATTTCCTCTACCGGCTCTGCGGCGGGTTCGGCGACTTCGGGGATGAGCGCGGCGGGCGGCTCTTCAACGGCGACATCAACTTCGGGCGCATCAGGTGTCACTTCGGGTGCGGCTGGCACCGGCTCTTGTGCAACGACAACAGGTTGGCGGGAGGCCTCAACCAGCGCGGCAAACTCTTCGCCCGAAATGACCGCTGCTTCGCGCACTTCAACAGGATCAGGGCGCGGCGTGAATAGCCCGCCAAGCAGGATCCAGCCAATCACGCCCGTGTGCCCGACCCCTGATACAATTCTGCCTATCTTGCGCGCGCGCGACATCGGTCAGTTACCGGTGCCGTCCAGCGTCGGACCGCCGATATCCGTCACCAGACCGATATTGGAAAAGCCACCCGCATTGAGCGCACCCATGATTTGCATGACTTCGGCATAAGGCACCGCCCCATCCGCACGAAGGAACACACGGTCGCCTTCCCGCTCGGCTGCGACGGCACGCAGCTTGCTGACCAACTCGTCGCGCGGCGTGTCTGTTGTCATGATCTGGACCGTGCCTTCGACGGTGATGGTAACGGTCAACGGCTCTTCTTGCTCACCGGGCAGCGCCTGTGCCGCGGTCTTGGGCAGCTCGACCGGTACACCCACGGTCAGTAAAGGTGCCGCCACCATAAAGATGATCAGCAGCACCATCATCACATCCACAAAGGGCGTGACGTTGATTTCAGACATCGCCCGACCGCCGCCGCGCCGCTTGCGCCGCCCGCTGCCACCTTGGCTTTTTTGCATGACCCCACCCGACATGGCTCAGCTATCCAACTGGCGGCTGAGGATCGTCGCGAACTCATCCGCAAACGCATCGTAGTCGCCCAAAATCGCATCACTGTCGGCGCTGAACTTGTTATAGTAAACCACTGCAGGGATCGCAGCGACCAGACCCAGTGCGGTTGCAAGCAATGCCTCTGCAATGCCCGGTGCCACAACTGCGAGACTGGTATTTTGCTGCTCCGCGATTTCGATAAACGCGTTCATGATCCCGAAGACTGTCCCGAAAAGACCCACAAACGGCGTTGTCGATCCGGTTGTCGCAAGAACCTGTAGGCCTGTTTGCAACCGAACCGCCTCTTTCGCGATGGCCACGTTCATGGCGCGGTCAATGCGCGCGGTGGCACCGGGGATCAAACCGCCATCGTCGCGGTGCGAACGGCGCCATTCCATCATCCCCGCGGCAAAAATCTTCTGAGCGGCACCCTCAGGCTCCGGCCCGATCTGGTCATAAAGCGTATCAAGCGGCTCTCCGGACCAGAACGCGCGGTCAAACTCTTCGGCTTCACGCTTGGCCGCGCGATACTGGATAATTTTCTGGACGATAATAGCCCACGTCCAAAAGCTTGCCGCGACCAGTGAGATCATCACCAGTTTTACGATAACCGTTGCTTGGGCAAACATGCCCCAAATGGTAAGGCTGCCGCCGACTTCGGCCGCGATCAGTGCTGTTTGCATGTTAATTACTCTACTCTGCCGCCTCGATTGGGCCCGTTATCAGGCTCCATTTGGCACGTTTCTAACGCAGCACAAGATAAAAAGCGAGGGCCAAGCGCACCCGCACCCGATCACGATTGCAGCAGGCGACATTCCGCTGGCAATCGCACAGGTTTTCCAGCTGCGCCAATGCAAACAATCAAGACGTTTGCGGTGAAAATCAGGTCGTCTCCACGCCAAATTTCCTGTGCCATGACCATCTTTGCGGCACTCAAACTGCCTAGGGTCGTGCGCACTTCGAGTATATCGTCAAACCGGGCAGGCGCGATGTAGTCGGCCTCAACGCGGCGCACCGCGAACACTACGCCAGCCGCTTTCATCGCCAACTGGTCAATGCCCACATCACGGACCCAGTCGCTGCGCGCCCGCTCGATGAAACGTAGATAGTTGGCGTAGTATACAATCCCTGCCATGTCGGTGTCTTCATAATAGACACGTATCTGTTTGCGGTGGATCATTGGACGTCCCCCCGTTGCATCCGCGCAAAAAGACGTAGCGCATGACTGCTGTCGGTCGCAGCAATGGGCAGCACCGGATCATACGCCGCGCGGATCAGCCCCGCGATATCAGGGCGCAAAATCACCTTTTCGGCGACAACCGCCAGCGGGGAGCGGTCCTTGAACGCCTCGTCAGACCACAAAAGATAGGACTGCACGATCTGGCTCAGCGCCAAAGTCTCCGCAGGAACTGCCGCCAGATGCGCATCCATCCTTAGAAATACAAAACACGCTTTGATGCCACCCGCCTCGTCAAAGCGGAAAAACCGGTACTGGTTTGCATCCACTCGAATCAATCGCTCGACCAGCGACGCCAGATCCGGCACCAGACGCTCCATACCCTTGACGTCCAACAACTCGGCCCACTCAGAGAAGAAAAACACCATCATGTTGGAGCCAAGCTCCATATCCGTCTCGGCCATCTTGTGTCCGGCAAGGGCCGTCACCGCCTCAAGCGCGCCCTTGACCACCTGCAAGGTCGGTTCTTCCACACCAAAAACAACAGGCGCAATTGGCCGCCCCCAACGCGCAAATACAAATTGTCCGTCACCGCGCGTAAACAGCGCTTCAATCTCGCGAGGGTCCATCACCTGCACGCTCCCCATTCTTCTGGCCTTAAATACTCAATTCCGAACATCAGCCAAACAGGTCGACATCGCGTTTAGGCGGCTCCATACCCAAATGGACCCACGCCTTCTGGGCAAGCATCCGGCCACGCGGTGTGCGCTGAATCAAACCTTGCTGCAACAAAAATGGCTCAATTACTTCTTCCAAGGCATCACGGCTTTCGGACAGGGCGGCAGACAGCGTCTCGATGCCCACGGGGCCACCTTGATAGTTCTCCGCGATCAGACGCAGATACCGGCGGTCCGCGCCATCAAGCCCAAGGTGATCAACTCCCAGCCGCGTCAGCGCCATATCGGCAAGCTCACGGGTGACCTTCCCGTTGCCCTCAACAACCGCGAAATCCACCACACGGCGCAGCAACCGGCCCGCGATCCGCGGTGTGCCACGTGCACGTTTTGCGATCTCGCGCGCACCTTCTTCTTCGGCAGGTGCACCGAGTTTGCGGGCATTACGCTCCACGATAATAAATAGCTCGTCCTCGGTATAAAATTCCAAACGCGTGGGAATACCGAACCGGTCACGCAGGGGCGTGGTCAAAAGTCCCATTCGCGTCGTGGCTCCCACCAGCGTAAAAGGCTGCAATTCGATCCGCACTGTACGTGCCGCAGGCCCTTCGCCGATCACCAGATCAAGCTCGAAATCCTCAAGCGCTGGATACAACACTTCTTCGACCGCAGGATTGAGCCGGTGAATCTCGTCGATGAAAAGAACATCCCGTTTCTCGAGGTTGGTGAGGATAGCGGCCAGATCACCGGCCTTGGCCAGCACCGGACCGGAGGTCATGCGAAACCCCACCCCCAGTTCGCGCGCCATAATCTGTGCAAGCGTCGTCTTACCCAATCCGGGCGGGCCGTGAAAAAGCGTGTGGTCCATCGCCTCTTCGCGCTGTTTGGCTGACTGTATGAACACCTTGAGGTTCGCACGCGCTTCGGCCTGCCCCACGAACTCATCCAGCATTTGCGGGCGCAGCGCGCGGTCAAAATCTTCCGGCATCCCTTCGGGACGCACAATCGGATCACTCTCTATCATGCCGTCCCTGCGCAAAATGTGCCCATCGGGCCTGTAGGCTGCACATTACTCTCTTGGCGCCAGAAGTTTCAACGCCGCACGGATAAGGTCGGTGGTTTGCGCGTCGGGCATCTCCCCTGCGGCTTGTGCCACAGCACCTGCCGCGTCGCCGGGGCCATAGCCAAGATTGGACAGCGCCGACAGTGCCTCCGACTGCGCACTCACGTTGGGTATAGGGGTGGATTTTTTGCGCGGCGCGGGCCCCTCGATGACCTCTGCGTCCACCTCGCCCAATGCTTCGGCCACGGAACCCGACATCGCCATCATCGCGGGCGCCTTGTCTTTGAGGTCGAGCACCACACGCTGTGCGATTTTAGGACCAATGCCCTTGGCGACTTTGACCGAATTCCAATCGCCCAATGCAATTGCGCGACTCACCCCGTCGGTGCCCAGCGCGCTCAGGATCGCCAAAGACGCTTTTGCGCCGACGCCTTGCACACTGGTCAGCAATTTGTGCCATTCCTTTTCGGCAAGGGTGGCAAATCCGAAAAGTTGCAGCACGTCTTCACGGACCAGCAGATCGGTATAGACAGCCGCAACTTCGCCCGCGCCGGGCAGGCCCGCCAATGTCCGCTCCGAACAATAAACAAGGTATCCAACGCCGCGCACGTCAATCAAAAGATGGTCGGTGGTGCGGTATTCGATACGGCCTGTAATTTTGCCGATCATGCGCGCGCCCTCGCGACGGCCTCGGCAAAGCGTGAGGCCCCGCCGTGATGCGCATGGGTAATCGCTATCGCCAGCGCATCCGCCGCATCGGGCCCTTCAAATTCCACACCGGGCAGTTGCATCCGCACCATGTGCGCCACCTGCCCCTTGTCAGCGTGGCCGACACCAACCACCGTTTTCTTGACGTTGTTGGGCGCATATTCACCTACGGCCAGCCCCATCTGCGCCGGCACCAGCAGTGCTATCCCGCGCGCTTGTCCCAGCTTGAGCGTCGCCACACCGTCCTTGTTCACAAATGTATGCTCGACCGCGGCGGTTTGGGGCCGGTACGTCGCAAACACACGCGTCAATTGCGCATGAAGGCTCAGCAAACGCTCGGCCAACTCGACGCCGGTACTGGAATGACAAATGCCATTTGCCACATGGCTGAGCTTGCTGCCCGCGACATCAATAACTCCCCACCCCATATTGCGCAGGCCAGGATCAATGCCAATTACCCGTATCATAGGCCTGTATCCTCAATATTGTTGCTTTTTGGATGCAGTAGCACGAAAGGCGAACATTGCCTACATCTTTAATCAATCAGTTGTTTCGCGGCACTTCTGTGATGCAAACCGACTCTGCTCTGCCGCAGCGCAGCAAAAACGACACCTGCGCAGTTAATAACGACCCGCGACTTGCCCCATTTTTGCCATATTTCATAAGCGAATTGTCGTATTTTGCTGCTATGCAGCATACGCATGGCAGCTGTGCGTCTACATCCCTTGCGGGTAGTTTTCATTGTGCCTATTTGCACGTCATGGCGCTGAAGAAATCGGCATAACCTCATACATAGAAGGACGGCTCCAATGGCTGCTTTTGACACCACACGCACCACATACGGCGTTGCATCGTTTGCATCGCGCACCTCTGCTTTTGTTGCCGATCTGGCAAATTCAATCACTGCATGGAACGACGCACGCATCACCAGCAAAGCGCTGGCGGCACTGTCAGACCGCGAACTGTCTGATATCGGCCTTGAGCGTGGCGATATCCAAGATGTTGCACGCAGCACGATGATCCGCTAAGACTGGCATCCACACCGCACACAATGACACTATCGGCTTAGGCCAAATCACACTGTACGGACACGAAACGATCAAGGCCGCACCGGTATTTACCGGACGCGGCCTTTTCATTGTGGCAATGCTGCCCGCTACCCCGTGCGGCCCTGCCCCATGTTGGCGGATGATCCTAGCGGAACAGAGGCCCCAACTGATTTGCCAACACTTGTGTGACGGGATCAATTGCAAGAATACGCGCACCTACTGCCTCGATCACGGTGCCATTCTGCAAGCTGGCAAGACGGTCGGTGTAGGCATCGGGACCATTCGCGGACAAAACCAGAGCTTTGAAAACAAAAAAGCCCAGAACCATCAGGGCAAAACCTCTGATCGGCAACCGCAAGCGTCGTGCCTTCGGCTTGGCAACGATAATACCGTTTTTACCAACTTGGGCCGTATATCCACGGCGTAGCAAGCTTCCCTGCTTTTTGTCGACATTACCGACCCGTGTTTGAAAATCTTCTTTCGTATAAACCATGGCAGTGGTCTCTCTCACCAACAGCCCCCACCGTTGTTAAGAGAAAATTAGCCATACAATGTGGCAAAACTTGGGCAATTGAGGCCATGACGCCGCAAATGAGGTGATTTAAAGGTTTATTTTCTCAGCACCAATGTCGTCCAATCACCAATGCTTTCGCGGTGATGCAGATTGATGCCATTGCGTGCATAAACCTCAACAACATCATCAGCTTGCTCGTTCAGGATACCAGAGAGAATCGCGTAGCCATCTGCCTGCATTGCGCCCGCCATGTCGGGGGCCAGTGCCACAAGTGGTCCTTTGAGGATGTTGGCGAATACCAGATCGAAGGGTGCCGCACTCGCAAGGTCGGGATGGTCAAAACCCGCTGCCTCAACGCAGTTCACCCGCCCCTGCAGGTCATTCGCGACCACATTGGCGCGGGCCACATCAACTGCAACCTCGTCAATATCAGAGGCCAGCACAGCATCCTCCCAAATCCGTGCAGCGCCCATGGCCAGAACGGCTGTGCCGCAGCCGATGTCGACCACGCGGCGACCCACAAACCCGTCATTGGCCAAGCGGTCCAGTGCCTTCAGGCACCCCAATGTGGTGCCGTGGTGGCCCGTACCAAACGCCATCGCCGCCTCGATCAACAAAGGCTCGCAGCCTTCGGGCACTCGGTCCGCATCATGGCTGCCATAGACAAAGAAACGTCCCGCTTCAACGGGGGCAAGCTCACGACGGACATGAGCAACCCAATCGGTTTCAGGCAGCTCGGAGATTGTGAAATCCTTTGCCCCCATCGCCGCCGACAGCACGGCCAGTGCGGTCGTGTCAGGGGCCTCTTCGAAATAGCCGCCGACCTCCCACAGGCCGGAGCCGTCTTCCATCTCGAAGACGCCAACGCCCGTGGGTGCAGGATCCATCCCCTCCATCGCCTCACCCAATGCGTAGGCGGGCGCGCGTCCGGTAAGCGTTGTGAGGGCAGTAAATGTAGGCATCTTTGAGCTCCGGTGTCTGTTCTTGGCTCAGCTACGGCGCAGGGGGCATAGGGTCAAGAGGCGGCTGCGCACCCGTTCCGATCACTCCGCCACTTTGAGCCTGCGCGCGACGAATACCGTCTCATTGCCGGCATCCGGATGGCGCGGGATCAGAGTTGCCAGAACCAGCGAGATAAACGCCATGCCTGCCGCCAGCAAAAACACCGCCGCAGGCGAGACAAGCCACAACAGCCCCAGCGTCACCGGCAGAAACACCGCCGCAATGTGATTTATGGTAAACGCCACAGCGGCGGTGGGTGCCATGTCACCTGGCGCACCTATCTTTTGGAAGTACGTCTTGAGCGCGAGGGCCAGACCAAAGAACATATGATCAAGCACGTAGAGGACCGCAGCCACCTGAAATCCCCAGTCAAAGAAATACACACCGCCATAGGCGAGAAACACACAGACCAGACCGGTGTATTCAAACACCAGCGCGTTACGCTCCCCGAAGCGGGCGACAATCTTGCCCAACATGGGCGCGATGATCATGTTCAGCACAAGGTTGATCAGGTATAGACCCGCCACTTCGTGCACGGCAAAACCAAACTTCTCGACCATCATGAAACCGGCAAAAACCATGAAGATCTGCCGGCGCGCGCCGGACATGAATTGCAGCGCATAATAGAGCCAATAGCGGCGGCGCAAGACGAGCCGCTTGATCTGCGGATGCGGGCTTTCGTATTGGGGATAGGCAAGCAGCGCAAAAATCGCGAGCGCCACAGTGACACCTCCACCAACCATGAAAACTATATTATATGTCAGGCCCAGCGGCTCCCACAGGATCATGATTACGAAATAAACGACAAACGTCGCCGCCGATCCCGTCGCCATGAGCCAGCCGAGGATTTGCGGGGCACGGTCCTTGGGCAACCATTGCAATTGCAGCGATTGATTGACCGTCTCATAATAATGAAATCCGACCGAGCTTAGGAAGGTCAGGATCATAATGCCAGTGAGTTGCGGGTACCACGCGGTGATCGCCGTGGCAGTCCCCAGCAGAATGAGCGAGACAAGCCCCAACACCTGCTCGCGCACGATGATAATCAAAAAGATCACCAAGAAGGACAGAAAGCCCGGTATCTCACGGATCGTATGCAGCAGGCCGATATCGGCCCCGTCAAACTGTGCTACCTCCTGAACAAAGTTGTTCAGCAGCGCGTACCACGTGAAAAACGCAACCGGCATGGCCAATGCCATCACAAACAGCAGCGTGATGGGGCGGCGCCAAAGCGGTTGGTCTTTTGCCGCATCTAGGGTTAGAAAGTCGATCATGTAACCAGCATTACGCCCGCCGCGCGCCGAACGCTATGAATATTACACGCCCCGCCCTGGATCACGCGCGGGGCGTCTTCTACCTTCTCGCCGGACACACCAGTGCAGCGCCTCAGGTCAGTAGAAACTTTGCGGGTCGATATCCACGGCAAGCCGCAGATCGCCTTTCAGCTTGATCTGTGCCACCCAGATCGACAGGGCACGTTGCAACGCCACATTTTTATCGGCTTTCACCAACAATCGCACACGGTGCCGTCCGCGCACACGCGCGATGGGCGCAGGGGCAGGACCGTAGACCTGCGCGCCCACATCGCGCAGCGCGCGATCATTACGCGCCAGTTGATTGCCCGCATCAAACACCGCCGCAACATCCGGCCCGCTCAGGATAATACCGGCCAATCGGCCATAAGGGGGCATGCCTGCCTGACTCCGTTCTTTGGCCTCCGACTGCCAGAAACCCTCCTCATCGCCTGCCAGAATGGCGCGGATGACAGGATGATCAGGTTGATAAGTTTGTAGCAATGCGGTGCCCGGTGCCTCTGCCCGCCCTGCGCGCCCCGCCACCTGCCGCATAAGCTGAAACGTCCGCTCCGCTGCGCGCAGATCCGACCCACTGAGACCCAGATCGGCATCAATCACACCGACCAGCGTGAGTTTGGGAAAATTGTGCCCCTTCGCCACCAGTTGCGTGCCGATGATGATATCCGCAGACCCTTGGGCTATGCCTGCAATCTCGGCCTTGAGCGCACGGGCGGACCCGTACATATCCGAGCTGAGCGTGGCAATTCGCGCATCGGGCCATAATGCGTGGGCTTCCTCGCCCAACCGCTCCACACCCGGACCTACGGGGGCAAGCTTATCTTCCGCCTCACACGACGGGCAAACCGACGGCATCTCCTTGCTCTCCCCGCATTGGTGGCAGATCAGACGCTTGAGAAACCGGTGCTCGACCATGCGCGCATCACAATCATCACAGCCGATCTGATGCCCGCAGGCCCGACACAAAGTCACGGGGGCATATCCCCGGCGGTTGATGAATAGCATCGCCTGCTCACCACGCGCCAACCGCACATCGACCTCTTTTTTCAGGGTGGGTGAGACCCAACGATCAGACGGCAACCCTTCGGTGCGCATGTCGATCGTGCCCATGGTCGGCATCACCGCAGGCCCAAATCGCGACGTCAGTTCCAGCTTGTTATACTTGCCCGCTTGCGCGTTGGCCCAACTCTCCAACGATGGCGTGGCAGAGGCGAGCACCACATGCGCGCCGCATATGGACGCGCGCAGCACCGCCATGTCACGCGCATTATACAAAACGCCATCCTCTTGTTTATATGAGGTATCATGCTCCTCATCGACAACGATCAGGCCAAGGTTCTGATAGGGAAGGAACAGCGCTGACCGCGCCCCGATCACCAGTTGCGCCTGACCCTGCCCCACCATGCGCCAGATACGCCGCCGCTCGGTCATGGTGGCACCCGAATGCCATTCGGCAGGCTTGGCGCCGAACCGCGCCTCGACCCGCGTTAAAAACTCTGCCGTAAGGGCAATCTCCGGCAGTAGCACCAGCGCCTGACGCCCCGCGCGCACCGCTGCTGCCACCGCCTCCAGGTACACTTCGGTCTTACCCGATCCCGTCACACCGCGCAGCAAGGTTGTGCCGTACGTTCCCGATGACACACCATCCGCCAGCACAGCAGCCCCCGCTGCCTGATCCGCCGTCAGCTCCTTTGAGGGAAGGTCGGGATCAAGCCGCGCAAACGGCAAATCACGCGGGCTGTCCTCCTCGAATATGACGTCTTGTTTTACCAGACCTTTGATCACCGATGCCGTCACCCCTGACATTTCCGCCAGCTCCTTGAGCGTAAAGGACAAATCCCCGTATTCGGCCAAGGTTTCGAGCACCTTTGTGCGCGCCGCGGTCACGCGGTCAGGCGCGCCCGTGCCACGACGGTAAATCTTTCGCATCGAGGGCGGATCGCCCATGCCCGGCGCGCGGGTCGTCAGGCGCAACATCGCACTCAGCGGAGTTAAAGTGTAGGCGGCAGATTTCTCCAGAAAGCTGACCATTTCCGCCCGCATCGGGGCCGCGTCCAGCACGCGGATGACAGACCGTACTTTGCTATAGTCATAGTCGCCTTGCCCCGGCCCCCACACAACACCGATCACCTTGCGCGGACCCAAAGGTACTTCAACGAACGCCCCCAAAAGACAGCCGCCTTCGGGCGCTTTATAGTCCAGCGGACGGTCAAGCGGCTGTGTGGTCAGAACCGCGACAAGCGCGCCTTCGTCAAAGAACATCGTTGAGGACAACCGAGGCTTCCTTGCGCCTGAGGGGAACGGGGGATATCAGGGCACGGAACATGTGCCACACCCGCGTGCAGCATACCCGACCCACGCCGAATTCCAACCGAATTGGCCAACCGTGAAGGACCCGCTATGAAATTTTTTGTAGATACAGCCGAGATCAAGGACATCGCCGAACTCAACTACCTCGGCATGGTGGACGGCGTGACAACCAACCCCTCGCTGATCCTCAAATCCGGCCGCGACATCATCGAAGTCACAAAAGAAATTTGTAGCATCGTGTCGGGCCCTGTGTCCGCCGAAGTGGTCGCGATGGAAGCGGACGCCATGATCGCGGAAGGTCGCGAATTGGCCAAGATCGCCGATAACATTGCCATCAAGCTGCCCCTGACATGGGACGGGCTCAAAGCATGCAAAGTGCTGTCGGACGAGGGCCGTATGGTTAACGTGACCTTGTGCTTTTCGGCAAATCAAGCGCTTTTGGCAGCCAAAGCAGGGGCCACATTTATCTCCCCTTTTATCGGACGGCTTGACGATATCGACCTCGACGGTCTCGAGTTGATCGAAAACATCCGCACGATCTATGACAACTACGGGTACGAAACGCAGATTCTGGCCGCCTCTATCCGCACCGTAGGCCATGTGCGTGAATGTGCGCTGATCGGTGCCGACGTCATGACTGCGCCACCTGAGGTGATCCGCAAACTCGCGACCCACCCGCTCACCGATAAGGGTCTTGAGCAGTTCATGAAAGATTGGGCAAAAACCGGTCAGAAAATCCTGTGAATTACTGACCTGCCAATCCGTCTATTCCCGCGCAAGCAGCGCCCGCACCTGTGCGGGCGTCAGCGGACAAAGGGGGACGGGTTCATATGTGTCTGTTTCTTGCATGGCATTAACCCTAGGGCGCAAAAGCATGCGAGTCTTTCGCAGGCTGGCAAACAACCGCCAAATCAATGACAATTTTGGCACGATTGCCTGATTTTACAGCAAAAAGTACCCCACCATTGGCGCGACCATGCTAAGAGTGGCAAAAACAACATGAGAGCAGCATGAGCAGCAGCCCAAAAATAGAAGACAAGCTTCGCGAGGCGATCATTTCGCAACCCGATGTGATCCTTGATGACAACGACGTCATGCAAGCGCTGATTGCGGCCAACGAAAAGGCAATGGGCGGCAACATCGTTGATCTGCGCGGCATCGCGATGGAGCGGCTCGAGACGCGGTTGGACCGTCTTGAGGACACCCACCGCAGCGTCATCGCTGCGGCCTACGAAAACCTTGCCGGTACAAACCAGATTCACCGCGCCATCCTGCGCATGCTCGACCCGGTGGAGTTCGAAACATTTTTGCGCGATCTTGGCGGTGAAGTGGCCGAGATTTTGCGCGTTGATGCGGTCAAACTTGTGCTTGAATCGGTCCAGAATGACACCGACCCCGCCGTGCAACGCCTCGGCGATGTACTGAGCGTGGCAGAACCCGGATACATCGACCGCTATCAATCCCAAGGGCGCGGCGGTACCGGGCGCAAAGTGACCTTGCGGTCAGTGCAGGACGCATCCGAGCAAGTATACGGCCCCAACGCCGAATGGATCCGCTCCGAGGCGTGTCTCAAGCTTGATTTCGGCGCAGGCCGGTTGCCCGGCATGTTGGTTCTGGGCGCGGAGGACCCGCATATGTTCGGGCCGCAACAGGGCACTGATCTGCTGGATTTCTTCACCGGTGTGTTCGAGCGTTCCATGCGCCGCTGGCTGTCTTGAGCGCGGTACCAGATACCCTCGCTATCAGCGCCGCTGCCCGCGACGCTTTGCAAACATGGCTGGACCACCAGCGCGCATTAAAAGGTGCGGCTGATAACACGCTTACCGCCTACCGCGGCGATGTGACGGAGTTTCTGGCGTTTATCAGCGTGCACCACGGGCAGTCGCAGGGGTTGGGGGCACTGGCAAAAATCACGGTCAGCGACATGCGCGCTTGGATGGCACAAACACGTGGCACCGGTGTGGGACCACGCAGCCTCGCGCGCAAACTCTCGGCGGTCAAAGCCTTCTATCGTTGGCTATCCGAGCGCGAAGGGTTCGAGCCAACGGCTGTCCTTTCAACCCGAGCGCCCAAATTCACCAAGAAACTGCCCCGCCCCCTTGCGATCGACGCCGCGCGCGAATTGATCGACTGTGTTGGCACCAACGCGCGCGAGCCGTGGGTCGCCGCGCGCGATATGGCGGTACTGACGCTTTTGTGGGGCTGCGGTTTGCGGATATCAGAGGCGCTTGGCCTGTCGGGGCGCGATGCCCCCCTGCCCGATGTTTTGCGAATTCTGGGCAAGGGCGGAAAAGAACGTGTAGTGCCTGTTTTACCTGCCGCTCGTGAGGCCGTCACAGCCTATGTGCGCGCCTGCCCCTTTGCTCAAGAAGCGGGCGCGCCTTTGTTTCGCGGTGTGCGGGGCGGGCCATTGTCGCCCGGTGCTATCCAAAAGGTCATGGCGAATGCACGCATGCAATTGGGCCTGCCCGCAACGGCCACGCCCCACGCCATGCGACACAGCTTTGCCACGCATCTACTTGATGCGGGCGGCGATCTACGCGCGATTCAGGAGTTGTTGGGCCACGCGTCACTGTCCACGACCCAAGCCTACACTGCTGTCGATACGGTCCGCTTGATGGATGTGTACAACCGCGCCCACCCCCGCGCCTGATTGCCCGTCCCTCACGCAGGCGTGTCTGGTCAAAATCAGCATTATGTGTGCTACTTTGTCGCAGGCCTAGCCGCCGACATCACAAAAGGACCGCCTCATGAAATTTACTGTACCTTTGGCCATTGCGGCACTTGCCCTCTCTACGCTCGGTGCGTCCGCAGAGGATTGCCCCGTCGACGTGACCAACATTGGCGATCTGAGCGATGCCGAAGTCGCGACCCTGTATGACTGCATGAAAGACAAAATGCAGGCTGGCTATAGCAAAGCGGGGGATGAGACGGCAGCAGAGTACCGCAACTGGACGATCACAGCGACCCAGGCGGTTGTTGAGGGCAATCACAGTGGCCGTGCCCTGCTGACCTTTGCCAATGACATCGCCGCCCCACAGTACACTGCGTTTGCGGAGGAAGGTTTTGTCATGCCGGTGGGGTCCGTTCTGGCCAAGGAAAGCCTGAGCGTGCATCCCAAAAACAAGGTTGGCCGCGTCGGCCCGTTATTTTTGATGACCAAGCTGGAGGCAGGTGGTGCCCCTGAAACCGGTGACTGGCTCTATGGCGGGATACAGGCAAACGGCAAACCGATGAAATTCAAACAATCCTTTTGTCACGAGTGCCACGAGATTTGGTCGGAGCAGGATTATCTGGCCTATCCGGTTGAGGAGTTCCGCGTCACCCAATAGTACGCGGCCGCGTTGACCACACAGCCGAGATTACAGGCACAGCGACACCGCGCGCTGTGCCTTTTCCTTTTGCATCCCCCCGCCTGATTTGCGACACAGCCCCATGACAATGAAACAAAAAGCTCTCGCCGTTCACCTGCTCACCGCTACGGGTGCCGTATTCGCAATGCTGGCCATGCTGGCCGCAGTCGATGCCAAATACGATATGATGTTTTTATGGCTGGTCGTGGCGTTTTTTGTGGATGGCATCGACGGGCCGCTGGCGCGGAAATACGATGTCAAAACCAATGCACCCGAATTTGACGGCGTGTTGCTGGACCTTATCATCGACTACCTCACCTATGTTTTCATTCCCGCCTTTGCTCTGTTCAAATCGGGCCTGATGGATGGGTGGAGCGGGTGGTTGATGATCATCATCATCACCTTTACCTCTGCGCTCTATTTCGCAGACAACCGGATGAAGACAAAAGACAATTCATTCTCCGGCTTTCCAGGATGCTGGAACATGCTGGTGCTGGTGATTTTTGCCCTTGGCGTGCCGTGGTACATCAGCCTTGTTCTGGTGACATTTCTGGCCATCACGATGTTTGTACCCGTGAAATTCGTCCACCCCGTCCGCACGGAGCGGTGGCGCAATGTCACCCTACCGATGGCACTGGCATGGACGTTTTTTGCAGGCTGGGCGGCATGGGTGAACTTTCACCCCGAAAGCTGGGCACAATGGGGTCTGGTGATCACATCAGGATATCTGGTGCTTGCAGGTCTGGCGCAGCAAGTCCTCTACGATGGTAAAGACCTCTAGATCAGGAAGCTGCCCGCGCCTTCATGGCGTAGAAGTGCGACTTTGGTCTCGACGCCGCCCGCACCCGAAAAGCCTGTCAGCCCCTTGGCCCCCATGACGCGGTGGCACGGGATAATTACCGGAATGGGATTACCGCCACACGCACCCCCGACTGCTTGGGCAGGCACGCCAAGCTGTTTGGCGATGTCGCCATAGGTGCAGGTTTGTCCGAATGGAATGGCGGACATCGCATCACACACCACCCGCTGAAAATCCGAACCTTCAACACGCAACGGAAGATCGAACTGCTCAAGCGCACCCGCATCGTAGGCCCGCAATTGGCGCGCGCCCTCGGCCAGCACATCCGTATGATCCTCGCGCGGCGCGGTTCCCCATCCAAGTTTAGTGATATATCCGTCCTGTTCTGAAAGGATCAGATCGCCGAATTGCGTGGGAACGGTACAGGTTTTCATGTAGCCAGTATGCGGCCTGTCAGAGCGACGCTCAATGACAATCACCTAGGCAGGCCAAGCCGGATTGGCCCGACTGCGGTCTGGGCCTGTACCACGCAGCCTTTCTGGGTCACGATAATCTGGCCTTCTTTCGCCAAATCACCCGCCACAGCCCGCACATGGGGCATCAGCCCGCGCCAGTCCTGTGTCATCGCGCGGGAAACTTCGGAGGGGCAAATGGTTTTGCCCACTCCGCGCGCAGTGGCCTGCGCGATTATCTCCGCTGCGATATCAGCTTTTGAGGGCATCGTCGCAGCGTGCACACACTGCCTCATGGGTATGGGCGCCCACATCCGGCAAGATTTTCCAGCAGCGCGCACATTTCCCGCCATCCGCCTTTGCAAAGACAACGCCAACACCTGCAACATCCGCAAGGGTGAACGTGCCCTCTGGGGCCACGCCCTCGACGATATTGATCTGGCTGGTGATGCACAGATCCGCGAAAGTTGCGGGATTTGTGACCACTGCCGCCAACTCGGGGTTGAGATAGACAGTCGGAGCCGCCTCTAGCGAGGATCCGATGATCTTTGCCGTGCGCTGTTCTTCCAACGCGCCCGTCACGACGCGGCGCACGCTGCGCACGGTCTCGGAGCGCGCGGCCAACGCATCATCGCGCCACTCAGACGGCGTGTCCGGAAAATCGACCAGGTGCACGGAGGTTTCCTCCCCGTGCCGCTCAAGCCAGACTTCCTCCATCGTGAACGGCAGGATCGGCGCCAGCCATGTGGTCAGGCGCGCATAGAGGTGGTCCAGCACCGTAAGCGCCGCAAGACGTCGCGGCGTATCCCCGTCACAATAAAGCGCGTCCTTGCGGATATCGAAATAGAACTGTGACAGATCGAGCGTCGCAAAATCGAAAATCGCACGGAAGACGCCTTGGAAGTCGAATTTGGCATAGCCGCTGCGCACCCGCTCATCGAGAACTGCCAGCTTGTGCAGCATCAACTGCTCCAGCTCGGGCATATCCGCGCGCGCCACCGCTTGTGAAGCGTCCAAATCAGGCAGCGATCCCAGCATGTACCGCATCGTATTGCGCAAACGGCGATAGCTGTCGGCAGTGCCTTTGAGGATCTCGTCCCCGATGCGCTGGTCATTGGTATAGTCGGTTTGCGCCACCCACAGGCGCAAGATATCCGCACCGTATTGATCCACGATCTTTTGCGGCACGATGGTATTGCCGATGGATTTGGACATCTTCATGCCCTTGGCGTCCAACGTGAAACCGTGCGTTACAACATTGCGGTAAGGCGCGTGGCCCGTGGTGCCGACCGACTGCAAAAGTGAGGAGTGGAACCAGCCGCGGTGCTGGTCCGTGCCTTCCATATAGACGTCCGCGATCCCGTCCTCGGAGCCGTCTTCGCGGTCACGCAGTGTAAAGGCGTGGGTCGATCCGCTGTCGAACCAGACATCAAGGATATCGGTGACTTGCTCATAGTCGTCAGGATTTACGATCCCTTCAAGGAAGCGCTGCTTTGCGCCCTCCTCATACCATGCATCCGCTCCCTCGGCCTCAAACGCCGACGTGATGCGACGGTTAACCTGCGGATTGCGCAGCAAGAATTCCTCGTCCGTGGGCAGCGCGCCTTTTTTGGTGAAGCACGTGAGTGGCACACCCCATGCGCGCTGGCGCGACAGCACCCAGTCGGGCCGCGCCTCCATCATCGCGTGCAGGCGGTTGCGGCCTGATTTGGGGGTCCAGTTGACGTTGTCGATCTCGGTCAGGGCGCGTTCGCGAATTGTCTTGCCGTGCTGGTCCTGCCCATCGCCCACAGGGCGGTCGATGGCGGCAAACCACTGCGGCGTGTTGCGGTAGATCACCGGCGCTTTGGAGCGCCAGCTGTGGGGATAGGAATGCTTGATCTTGCCACGTGCGAGCAGGCCACCGACCTCGACCAGCTTGTCAATGACAGCTGCGTTGGCATTGCCCTCTTTGCCGTTGGGCTTGAGGATTGCCTTGCCGCCAAAAAACGGCAGATCATCGCGGTAGCGGCCATCCGGGTTCACGTTGTAGGTGATCACCTGCTCCAGCATGCCCAATTCGCGGTAGAGGTCATATTCCTCAAGCCCGTGGGACGGCGCACAATGCACAAAACCTGTGCCTTCAGTGTCGGTGACGAAATCGGCAGCGCGGAAGTCGCGGATGTCATCCCATTCGCCGTTTGAACCTTCGGCCCCAGCAAGGGGGTGTTGCAGTTTGATTTTGGCAAGGTCTTCTTGGCTTACATCTGACAGGCGGCAGTACATCGTCTCATCCAGACGTGCAGCCTTCAGTACACTTGCGGCAAGATTATCGGCCAACAGATAGCGATCTCCGATCTTGACCCAGCTTTCCTCCGGACGCCCCGTGATCTCATAGAGGCCATAGGAAATACCTTCGCCGTAAACGACTGCCTTGTTGGACGGCATCGTCCACGGCGTTGTGGTCCAGATGACAACCTGCGCGGAATCCAGCGTTGGATCACCAGTACCCGTAACTTTGAACTTAACCCAAACCGTGAAGCTGTCCTTGTCGTGGTACTCGACTTCGGCCTCGGCCAGTGCAGTCTGCTCGACCGGCGACCACATCACGGGTTTGGACCCCTGATAGAGCGTCCCGTTCATCAGAAACTTCATGAATTCTTCCGCGATCACCCGCTCGGCGTGGAAGTCCATCGTGAGGTAGGGATTTTCCCAGTTGCCGGTGATGCCCAGCCGCTTGAACTCCTCGCGCTGGATGTCGACCCAGCTTGCGGCAAACTCGCGGCATTCGCCGCGGAATTCGTTGATCGGCACTTGATCCTTGTCGCGGCCTTTCTTGCGGTATTGCTCTTCGATCTTCCATTCGATCGGCAGCCCGTGGCAATCCCATCCGGGGATATAGCGCGCGTCACGGCCCATCATCTGGTGGCTACGCACAATCATATCCTTGATCGTTTTGTTCAGCGCGTGACCGATGTGCAAGTGGCCGTTGGCATAGGGAGGCCCGTCATGCAGCGTGAAGGGCTCCCGCGTCTGCGCCTTCGCCTTTTCGCGCAGACGGTTGTAAATGCCCATCTCTTCCCACCGTGCCAGCCACGCAGGCTCGCGCTTGGGCAGGCCCGCGCGCATCGGGAAATCAGTACGGGGCAGGTTCAGAGTGGATTTATATTCGGGGGTGTCGGCGCACATGGGGGCGTCCTTTATGGCTCGGATATGTCAGGGATGGGGACGGTGCGAGAGGCTCGAACACCTTTGCCCGGCGGCTCAGAGCAAGCTGAGCGCCGGGGATGTAATTCGGGCTATGATCGAAAAACCGGTCATGTCGAGGGGGCTTATAAGCGCCTGCCAGCGAGGGGGCAAGCGCGTCTTGGTCTACAGGCGGCACGGCGTTGGCGCGGACTTATGCGCTTTTGCCCGCCTTTCCAAACAGCCCGCTCAGGCTGGTGGCGATGATACTGCGCACTTTGGGACGCTGTGCGGCTTTGAAGGGCAGCGGGCGACAAACCTCCATCGCGGCGACGCCAACCCGTGCGGTAAGTGCGCCGTTTACCACGCCCTCCCCGAAGCGGCGGCTGAGCTTTCCAAGGATCGAGCCGCCCAAAATCGGCTCAAGCATATCGTCACCCACCGCGACCGCACCGGTCGCCACCAGATGCGACAGCACTGCGCGGGTCAAACGCCAGCTTCCGAAAAACCCCGACCGGCCGCCATATACTTCTGCAATGCGCCGGATCATCCGCAAGTTCGACGTTAATGCGGCGAACACGTCTGCCAACGCGATCGGGACCAATGCGGTTACGGTCGCCACTTGTCGTGCTGCGGCCTCAACCTCGCGCCGCGCGGCCAAATCGAGCGGGGCAAGCACCTCCGCCTCTGCCAGCCCCAGCAGGCCAGCCGCATCAAACTGGTCACCGCGCAATTCGGCGAGCCGCTCCCGGCCCCACCGCGTATCCTCGCGCCCTTTATAAAGCTGCACCAGACGGTCGGTGACGTCCCGCGCGCTTGCCAGATCGTCTTGCGCCAACGCCTGTACCGCCGCGTGGCGCAACCCGTCCAACCGGCTAAGCCTGCCGAAGGCCGCGACCTCGCGCAGTGCCACCAGCGCCATCACCATTAAAAACACACCCAGCAGAACAGCCATGCCCGTGCCCACAACCGGATACCGCGCCATCAGATCGGTGACGAACGTCCACGCGGCAACAGATGCCACGGCCGCAATCAGCGCTACCGCCAGGCTCCAGAACAGCCGCGTGAGCCGCGAGGGCCTGCGCGCAGCGAGGCGTGCCGCGATCTGCATCGCCTGCCCTTGGGGTGCTGCCTGCGCGGGCAGATCAAGAACCGGTGGCGCCTCGGCAACCGAAGGCTGAGCATCCGTCTCTGCATCAAGGTCGAATAAAACCGGACCTTTGGCCATTATGTCGCCTCCCGCTGCCATTCGAACCGGATATCAGGCAGACGGGCATCGTTTCCGGCCCCATCCGTCCGCTCGATCTCGATAAACCCTGCTTTTTCGTAGAACTGCGTGGCGTGTGTATTGGCTTGATAGCTCCACAGGCCAAGCACCTTCGCATTGCGCTGCGCATCACGCATGAGGGCGCGGCCAATGCCGTGGCCCTGCCTATCAGGGCGCAGGCACAGCGCGTGGATTTCAGTGCCCTTGCGGGCGATCCACCCGACGATCACATCATCCATATACGCCACACGCACCCATCCACGGTCGATCATATCACCGATCAGCATGATCTCCTCCGCCGAACTGTAGAGCTTTGGCAGCCAATCAAACTGTGCGTTGGCGGAGGCGAGGATTTCCCCAAGCCGTCCTGCGCCCGCCGTGCCCGCAGGGCGGATCACCACCGCGCTCACAACCGGTCTCCGATCAGAAATTCAGCCGCGCGGTCAAGACGGATGTGCGGCGGTCCGTCCCCTACCCGCAGCGTCAGCGGTGCAGGTGCAAACCGCATAATCTGGTAGTCCGCATCAAGCCATTGCGCCGCCCCTGCACGCGCAGGGCTGAGCAGATGAGCCGGATCATCGGGTAATGCGCCGGGGTAGAACGCCGCTTGCTTGCCGCTCTCGAGAAGGGTGCCGCGCACAACATCCAGTTGCGCACCGTCATGGGGCATCGTGTCCTCGGTCGTGGCACGCAATGAGGCAATGGCCAAAGCCTGCGTTTGCGCACCGGCAAAGCGCGCGCGTTCACGGGCATCGCGGGTCAGGGCCTCCATGATCGCAGTGAGTTGGGCGTGTTGTTTGTGGTGCAAATGGTCGGCCTTTGTCGCCGCGAACAGAATTTTCTCCACCCGTTTGCCGCCCAAAAGCCCGCTCAGGAAACTGTTTCGCCCGGGCCGGAATGCGCCCAATGTCTCGCTCATGGCGGCGCGCAGATCTTCGACGGCGGGTGGCCCCGCATTGATCGCGCCCAGCGCATCGACAAGTACGACCTGACGGTCAATGCGGGCAAAATGATCGCGAAAGAACGGCTTCACCACTTCGCGTTTATACGCCTCGAACCGGCGCGCCATCTCGCGGCGCAGCGATTTGCGACCATCCGCCTCTGGTGCAGGCAAAGGCGCAAACGTCAGCACGGGGGAGCCCGCCAGATCACCGGGCAGCAAAAACCGCCCCGGCGTGCAGTCCGAGAACCCGTCACTGCGCGCTTGGGTCAGGTAGGCCGCATAGGCCGAGGCGAGCGCTTTTGCCTCCGGCTCGTCCAACACGGCTTGGGCGTCGGTCTGGGCAACCAGCGCGAGATAGGCCTGCGCCTGTGACCTCGGGGCAATACGGGCCAGCGTCTGCGCGCTCCACGTGTCATAGCTGATGTCGAGAAGGCCCAGATCAAGAAGCCATTCACCGGGGTAGTCCACAATATCTAAATGTATGGTACGCGGCCCCTGCAGCCCCGCCAAAAGGCCGTTGGGCCGCACCCGCAAACTCAGCCGCAACTCGGACACTGCACGGGTGCTGTCAGGCCAGCTTGGGGTCTTCGCAGTCAAAGCCGCCAGATGCGCCTCGTATTCAAAGCGCGGGATCGTATCGTTGGGCTGGGGTTGCAGGAACGCCGCCTCGATACGCCCCTCGCTTGCTGCGACAAGGCCGGGCATGCGGCCACGGTCAATCAGATTGGCCACAAGCGAGGTGATAAATACCGTCTTGCCTGAGCGGGCAAGCCCCGTCACCCCCAACCGGATCACCGGTTCGAAAAATGTCTCTGAGACTGTGTCCTGAACGGCTTCGACCTGTCGCCAGATGCCATCGGCAATTTGAGAAAGTACCACGCGCGCGCCTGCCCTTTTTATTCATGCCAACATAGGGCCATCGCACAGGGATTGCCACAGGCAGGCCCCCGCGATAAAGCCCCTTTATGCCCCGATTTGCTCTTCAGGTTGAATACAACGGCGCGCCCTTCCACGGATGGCAGCGCCAGAACGATTTCCCGTCCGTTGCGGGTGCGATCGAGGATGCGCTGCTCAAGCTTGAGGATGGCCCCCATAAAATCGCAGCTGCGGGCCGCACAGACCGTGGGGTTCACGGTTTGGGCCAGATCGCGCATTGCGACATGGCGCGGGACTGGACACCTTTTCGGCTGTCTGAAGCACTCAATTACCATCTCAAGCCACTGCCCATTGCAATTGTGAACTGTGCGCAGGTGGCAGACGATTTTCATGCCCGCTTTGCAGCACTTGAGCGGCAGTATCTGTTTCGCATTCTGCCGCGACGCGCGCCGGCGACCCATGCAAGCGGTCTGGTGTGGCAGGTCAAACAACAGCTCGATATTGATGCCATGCGCGAAGGGGCGGCACATCTGCTGGGGCAGCATGATTTTACCACTTTCCGCTCGACCATCTGCCAATCGCTGAGCCCTGTGAAAACCCTCACCCGCCTTGATGTCGCGCAAGTGGAGACGATGCACGGCACCGAGGTTCATTTTGACGTGCGCGCGCGGTCCTTCCTGCACAATCAGGTGCGCAGTTTTATCGGCACGCTTGAGCGTGTCGGAACCGGATCGATGAAACCTGTCGGTGTGAAAAAAGCGCTGGAGGCGCGCGACCGTGCGGCTTGTGGTCCGGTCAGCCCGCCACATGGGCTTTATTTCGCCAATGTGACCTACGCGGAGCCGCTGTTTAGCTAGTCGTTGTCGCTCAGGCCGGCACCCGCCCCCGAAAGACGCGATACGTCACTTTCTGGCACAAGCAGATTGGCGGCAAGTGCGCTCCACGCCTCATATACCGCCTCATCAAGATCAACACGCACCGGCGGCAAGCGCGCAGCAGGCTCATTCAGGTTGAGATGTACTACGCCGTCCTCATCGACCTGCGTGACGTAGGATAGGGACGCAAGATAGCTTTGAACCAGTGCAGCAGGCGAGTTGTCGATGCGTCCCTGCGCCTGACCCTCCACCGATTGCTCCGCCAGCCGCGCGATATCCAATGGCAGTGTCAGGATTGGACCAAGCGGCAGTGCATCAAGCGCAAGGTTCAGCAGTTTAAGATCACGACCTGCGCCCAGATGCACCGCTGCGACCGCCCCGAATTGGGCCGCTTGAGCAGGTGGCGCACCTGCACCGCGCGCGGCTTTGGTGGCCAATCCTGAAATTTCATTGGCCGAACGTGTCATGCGGCAAACACCGGCAACCACCAGTCGTCTGCCCCCTCAAGGCCCAGTTCATCACCAAGCGGCGCGCCTTGGCACAGGGTGATGCGGGTCCATCGGTCGGATTTGGGGTCAAACTTGCACGCACCGAAGAACGACAGTTTGCATCGCAGCATGTCAATGGGCAGGCATGATTGCGCGATCAGGTTGTCGCGAATTTCGGCATAGGGGTAGCGTGCTGATAGGGCGATACGTTCTACTGCCAGTGCATGCTCGGGGTGGCGCGAAAGAAACGCTGAGACAAGCTCTGCATGCTCTGGCAAATCGGAAAATGCCGCCTTCACCCGACGCGCGATATCCAGTGGAGATTCGAGTGCCGCGCCCTCCTCCTCGAACCGCAAGCCCAGACGCGGCTCCATCTTGGCCTGCGACACGTACCAGAACTGGCCACATTCCGCAGGCTTGTCATACTCAGGCGCGAGCGCCCAATCGAACGTCGTTTTAATCTGCTCACGCAGCGCATCCGTATCAGCCAGCGGCGGTGCAAAAGCGCCATATGGATCAGCCATGCACTCAGAAAGGCCGTCGACCAAGGTACCAAACGGCTCAATCAGCAGCGCCGCCATGAGTTCCTGCACATCCGCGCTCATCTCATCGGTCGCTTGCATTACAGCATCAAGTGGCCTCACACCGCAAAGCGCATCGGGGGTCAGCAATGAACGGGCGTCAGACCAATCCACGCGCAAAGTCTCGATCCGCGTTTGATGGGCCGCGTCGGGCACGGTCCATTGATCCAAATGTGCGGCGGCACGGGCCGCAAGCGCCCCGATCTTTTTAATCTCGGTCGCGGTCAGTGCCTCAATCGCGCGGACACGGGCCAACCCCGTCTCCCGCACCAGCATCCAGTTGTTGAGCAGCACGGGATGGGTCACCAGAAACGGCGCCATGCCCAATCCCGTAGAATTGCCAATCCCGAGATGGCGTTTGAGCGCAGGATCAAGCGTGCCGTGCCCCACATGCTCCGCCAGTGCGTGGGTGAAATGCCGGATCAGCCAAACGGTGAGCATCTCGGCGGCGAATGGCCCCTCAAGTCCGGGGCGGGTGTCAAAACTTGCGCGGTCCGCGATCCCGAATTTGCCATTTCCATACACCGCCGTTGTCCGCATGAGATAGCCCACGTCACGGATCATCGACGCATCCGGCTGACGGCCCGCGCGCAGGGCTTCCACCACATGGGCAAACAGGCGCACGGATTTATTGGCGCGGCTCAGGATCAGGTCGCGCGGACCAAACCGCCCGGCTTCTTGCAATGGCGCGTTGACCGCGATCCGGGCGATATCATCCGTATCCGGTATTCCGTCAAATAGCACATAGGCACTGTCCCATGCTGTCGCGATCACACGGTCGGTGCGCAACTCTGGCGGTAGATCGGTGGAGATCGCAACCAGCGAATAAGTGTGCCCGCCCAGATCAACGCTGAAAACGCCATGCCCGAAGCCCTCAGCACACATTTCCCATTCCTGGCGGATAATCTGTGCACGCTCCTGCGAAAGGCGGCGCACAAGGCTGCGCAGAAACGACAAACGCGTGGGAAACATCGACCCCATTTGCGACAAGCGCATCACCTGCGCGGGCGGGCGCAGTGGCATTTGGGCCGGTGTATCAAACATATCCTTCACGGGGCCGCTCCAAAGCTTTCATCATAGAACCGCAACCAGTTGCCGCCCATAACTCCGTCAATATGAGCTGCGCTCAGGCTGGTCTCCGAAAGCCCTGCGCGGATGGTGCCAAAATCACGGTTGTCACCAAACCACTGCGGCATCGGCGGGAAGCCTGCATTGCTGGCCGATCCTTCGCCGTAGTCAATCACCTTGGACCAGCGCCCTACGCGCATCCATTCAACAATGCTGTCGGGCTGGTCCTGACACAGGTCCGTGCCAATCCCGAGGGTATGCGCGCCATAGCGACGCGCCGCTTCTTCGATCATCTGACAAAAGCTCTGCAGCGTACAGGCAGTCCCCCCCGCAAGGTGATGCGGGTAGACCGAAAACCCGAGCATGCCACCGCTGGATGTCAGCGCGCGCAGCACCTCGTCGGATTTGTTGCGCAAGGCATCATGCCACCATGCAGGGTTGGCGTGGGTGATGGCAATCGGGCGGGTCGAATGATCAATCGCGTCGAGGGTGGAGCGTGGACCCGAATGCGACATGTCCACCACCATACCCACTCGGTTCATCTCGGTCACAACCTGACGGCCCATCCGTGTCAGGCCCGCGTCATAATCCTCATAACATCCCGTCGCGAACAGCGATTGGTTGTTGTAGGTCAGCTGCATAAACCGGATGCCCAGTTGGTGGCAAATTTCGACCAGACCGATGTCATCCTCAATCGGGCTCGGGTTCTGGAAGCCAAAAAAGATCGCCGTGCGCCCCGTCTCCTGTGCATGACGCACACAGGCCGCACTGGTGCCTTTGAATATCAGATCCCCATGCGCCTCGAACCAGCGGTTCCATTGCTCAAGATTGAGGATCATCTCCCGAAAACTCTCATGATAGGCGATGGTGACGTGCACCGCATCCACACCGCCCTCCCGCATCTGCGCAAATATAGCGGGCGAGAAATTGGCATATTGCAGATTGTCGATGAGCGGTGTTTTCATACACTCTTGATGGCGCAGCATTCTTAACCGGTAAAGTAAATTCCGATTCCGCAGCAGCCAAATGTCAGGGAGGTCCACCCGTGAGCGGCAACACAATCGAGTATTTCTACTCCGCCCATTCAGCGTTCGCCTACCTTGGCGCGCCCACGTTGGCAAAGATTGCGGCCCAGCACGGCGCGCGCGTGGCGCACCGTCCTTTTGATTTTTGGCCGGTGCTCAATGCTGCCGGTGCGCCAGGCATTGGCGGGCGCAGTGAGGCGCATATCGCGTATTTCTTCGGGCGCGAGCTGCGCCGCTGGGCGCAATGGCGCGACCTGCCAATGATTGCGCACAGACCCACCTACCACGACAACCCGCTTGGCACTGCCAGCGGCATGATCCTTGCGGCGAGCGATCCCGACCGCCTGAGCTTTGCCATTTTGCAAGCGCATTGGCGCGATGATGCCAATATTGCAGACCCTGAAACGCTGTACCGGATCGCCCAAAACTGTGAGGAGGATGCAGAAGCGATTGCGGAAAAGGCCGCTACGCCTGGGACGGCGGCACAGTTCAAAGCCAATACAGACGAGGCCATCGCGCGCAACATCTTCGGCTCGCCCACCTACTTTGTGCACGGGGATATGTTCTATGGGCAAGACAGGCTCGAAATGCTGCCCCGCGCCATTGTGCACCCCTTCGATTCCTAGAATTATGACTGGGCAAGAGGTGCGCGCCATGATTAGCCTTGCTCAGGTTTCAATCCCGAAAGCACGTGCCATGCAGACCCCGACCCGCAAAAGCTATGACGTGATTATTGTTGGCGGTGCCGTCTATGGCTCTGCGGTGGCGTGGTGGCTGACGCAGATGCACGGATTTGACGGTAAGGTGCTCGTGATTGAACGGGACCCCACCTATAGATTCGCCTCGACTTCCCATACCAACAGCTGCATCCGGCAACAGTTCAGCAATGCAACGAATATCAAAGTTAGCCAGTTTGGTGCCACGTTCATCCGGAATTTTCGTGACTTTATGGGTGGTAACCCTGAGGTGCCGCACCTGACCTTGCAAAGCTATGGCTATATGTACCTCGCCGATACGCCCGAATTCGCCGAGACATTGCGCCAATCGCAAGCTGTGCAGCACGCCCTTGGTGCCGCAACCAAACACATGAGCCGCGACGACATCAACCGCGCGTATCCTTTCTACCAACTCGACGATATTCTGGCGGCGAACCACAACCTTGTGGATGAGGGGTATTTTGACGGCGGTACGATGTTTGACTGGTTCAAGCGCAGCGCGCGAGCCAATGGTGTCGAGTATATCCATGCAGAGGTCACCGACATGACCCGCATTGGGCCAGCCGTACAAAGTGTGACCTTGGGTTGTGGCACCCAAATCGTCTGTGGCACCTTGGTTAATGCATCAGGTCCGCGTGCGGCTGCAACGGCGCGGATGGCCGACCTCGATATCCCTGTGGTACCGCGCAAGCGCTACACCTTTATCTTCGATGCGGCACAGCCGCTTGACCGCGATTTGCCGCTGACGATTGATCCGTCGGGCGTACACATGCGCTCGGAGGGGAAATACTACCTTGCCGGATGCCCGCCCGATATCGACCCTGATGTGCCCTTTGATGATTTCGCGTTTGATCACAGCCTGTGGGAAAACAAGGTCTGGCCCACCATCGCAAACCGCATTCCGCAATTTGAAGCGATCAAGGTGATCAACGAATGGGTCGGGCACTATGCCTATAATACATTGGATCAAAACGCCCTTCTGGGCCGTGCGGAGGCTTGCCCGAACTTCATTTTCGTCAACGGGTTTTCGGGCCATGGCCTTCAACAGTCGCCCGCTATGGGACGCGGCATTGCCGAACTGATCGCTTATGGCGAATATCGCAGTCTCGATTTGCAGGCCTTCGATGTGAACCGCGTGACCACCGGCAGGCATTTCCTCGAAACTGCAGTTATCTAAGGCACGACCCTATGAACCTCATCACCCGCTCCGTAACACCCGACGATAAGGCCGGTTGGGCCGCGCTTTACCAAGGGTATGCGGATTTCTACGGCGTCGCACAAACCCAAGAAATGCGCGATACTGTGTGGGATTGGCTGATGGACGGCAACCATCCGGTGAGTGGCCTTGTGTGCAAAGCAAATGGCGCGCTTGTCGGCCTCACCCACTACCGTCCATTCCATTCACCGCTGACGGCCCAGACGCGCGGTTTTTTGGATGATCTCTATGTTGATCCTGATGCACGCGGAAGTGGTGCTGCCGAAGCGCTCATTGATGCGGTGAGTGCAGAGGGGCGAAAAAACGGCTGGGCCATGATCCGCTGGATCACTGCGGACGACAACTACCGCGCACGCAGCCTTTATGACCGCAAAGCCGCGCGCACACCGTGGGTCACCTATGATATCAAGCTTTAGACGCCCTCACCTATCAATTTAAGAAAGACGCACAACATGCCGGAAAAATTCAAAAAAATCGTTCTGACGGGAGCTGCTGGTCGTCTGGGTTCATACCTGCGTGAGCCGCTGACGAAGCTGTGCGAAACGCTTGTCTCTACAGATATAAAGGATGCACCGGACACGCTTTATTCTGGTGAGGAATACGTACAGGCCGACCTCGCAAGCTATGACGCCATGCATGCTGTGATTGAAGGTGCGGATATGGTTGTGCATATGGGCGCATTTGTGGATGAAGGCCCGTTCGAGCAATTGCTAGGGCCGAATTTCGTGGGCTCCTACAACATCTGGGAGGCCGCATCGCGCCACGGGGTGCGGCGTGTGGTCTATGGCTCGTCCATTCACGCGGTCGGAATGTACCCCAAAAACGAGTTCATCGACACCGAGGTCGCCCACCGCCCTGACACGTTCTACGGCCTTGCCAAATGCTTTACCGAAGATCTGGGGCGAATGTATTGGGAGAAGCGTGGGCTGGAAAGCGTGCACATGCGCATTCTGTCCTGCGCCCAAGTCAACAACGCCCGCGCGCTGGGGTCCTGGCTGAGCTATGATGATCTGATCCAGCTTGTCACACGCTGCATTGAAACACCGGTCACAGGGTTCGCCATCATCTACGGTGTCAGCAACAATGACCGCGCGCCGGTCGACAACGCCAAGGCCAGTTTTCTGGGCTACCGGCCCAAGGACAATGCGGAAAAGTTTGCCGAACAGGTTCTTGCGGATGAGCCAACGATGGACCCCCACGATCCCAATCACATGTGTCATGGTGGCCCCTTTGCCGGTGTCGATCTGGGCAATTCCGGCTTGGCAGGGATGAATGTCATTGACGATACCAAAAAAAGCTGAGGCTGCTTGCGGCCTTGCCTCCTGTCAGGGCCGCATCGTTCACTCCACCAGATACCGCTCCATCATATCAGCGAGGGGCAGTTGCGCACCCAATCGCGCGCCCAGAAGGAACATGCCGCCAAATTTTCGCTGTAGGTAGAGCACGTCCATCGGCACCACCGGCGGGATAAAACCGTCGCGGGCAAGGGCTTCTCCGCCGCGCTGCATCTCTTTCGTGAGCGCGGTGTTGCTAAAATCGAACATCGGCACCCGAAGCGCCTCGAACGCCAATTGCATCAGATGCAAACACTGGCTGCGATGCGCGGATGAAATGGTATCGTCCAAAAAACCGATCCGTGTCGCAACCGCTTCGAGCTGGTCATACGCGCCCCGCAGCCCAAGCTTCAGGAACGTCTTGTAGTCCCTCGATATATTTTCACTTAAATCCCGCGTTGCGCCAAAATCCAGCAGCACGATATCAGCGGTTTGCGGATCGTACCGATAGTTTGCAAAATTAGGATCACTCTGCATCAATCTGAATGCAAATAGCTCTTTTAGCGTCAGGTCGACAAGCCGCTCCATGATCCGGTTGCGCAGCGCCTGGTCCTCGCTTGCGGCCTCCTCAATGGGCCGGCCCTCGACAAAGCTCATGGCAAGGATGTTCTGCGTGCTCCAATCGGCATGGACCTGCGGAAGGATAAATCCCTCCGCCCCGTCCAGAAGCGTGCGAAATCGGTTCAAGCACGCAGCTTCACGCAAATAATCTGTCTCTTCATGCAGTTGGCGCGTGGCCTCGGCCAGATAGGGGTCAATCGCAAAGCCTTTGGGCAGCATGCCTGACATGCGGATCAGCGCACCCACGTTCGCCACATCACTGTCGATGCTGCGCGCGACACCGGGATACTGTACCTTGATCGCAAGCTCACGACCATCACGCAACTGCGCGCGGTGAACCTGCCCTATCGAGGCGGCTGCGATCGGGTGCACATCGAAACGGGCGAAATCACGCAACCATCCCTCGTGCCATTGGCTGGCTAATACTTTCTTGAGCTGCGCGGGCGGCATGAAATGCGCATCATCACGCAGCCGTGCCATTATCTGCGACAGCTCCGGCGGCAGCACATCGCCGGTGTCCATCGAGACAAGCTGCCCGATTTTCATCGCCGCACCGCGCATTTTCGCGAGCTGATCGGCAATGAGCGTCACATTGGCAGGTGTCAAAAGCAGATTCCGCCATTCAGGCCGCTGGCCGCGCCCAAGCTGTGCCATACTGCCCAAGGCCATATTGCCCGCCACACCAGCCGTCATGGAGCCGAGCCGTGTAAGGCGGCCCAATCTGCTGGCAGGAACGGCCAGCCCTTTGTCACGCGGCCCACTCATTTATAGTGCTCCCGCCGTGTCCCGAAATCATGTACCCGCTTGCGCCATGTTCTATAGCTGGAGGGCTTCAACTCCCGCCGCATCAGCAATTGCACTTCCTTCGCGCTCAACCCGTACTCCGCCTCTATGGTGGCGAAAGGCACATGATCGCTCAGTGCAAGCTCGATAATCGCGCTGATATGGGCAGGATCAAGATCGCGGGCATTGCCGTGGGTACTCATGGATAGAGCCGGATAGAGGAAACCGCGACGTCCGCCTGCATCTGCGACCCAATGGCAAGCAATCCGATCCGGCGCAGGCGCGCAGGATCAAACGGGGCTTCGGTTCTATGCGTCTCGAACGCGGACCATGGCAGGCGTAGGGTTTGCCAGTCGGCGGGTGCCGCAAATTCTGTGCGGTAGGACTGCCACGGGCGCTGCAACTGATCCGTGCGCAGGCGCAACTCATAGGTTTGACCGTTGCCATAAATGTCGATCTCGATTCCGCGCCATGCGGCCGCGTCGAACGTATCGCCCTGTGCCAAATCAAACGCCATCTGGATAAAGCCGCCGTTGTTATCAAGCGACACCTCGCCCGTCAGCTGCGTCGCCTCACGCCCGTCAATATGGGTTGTGCGCAATTTGCCTGTGGACACGCCACCCATCACGGTATCGGCCACATATTCCCACTCCGGTGCCAGTTCCACATCACTCTCCTCTGCAAACAGGCCTGTGGCCGTTCCCGCCAAAATCATCAGCGCTGTTGTCAAACCTTTCATGGCTTTCTCCCTCACTGCCTGCCTTGCTACTTAGCGGCAGAACCACGCCTGACCAGCACCACCGCGACATATCCCCCGCAGATTGAAAAGCTGCTGGCCTTTGTCGTCTTGTGCGATAGGTCTGTGTGTAACTGTCCGGAGACTGCGATGCTGCTTACTGTTACCAATCTTCATAAGTCTTATTCCGGTGCCGAAGGATCCGTGCCCGTCTTGCGCGGTATCAACATGCAGGTTGCCGCAGGTGAAACGGTGGCACTGACCGGAGAAAGCGGCTCTGGCAAAAGCACGCTTTTGCACCTGATCGGTGGTCTGGATACGCCCGATGCGGGCGCAATCGTTCTGGACGGGCAAGATATTGGTGACATGTCTGACAGCGCGCGTGCCGCAATCCGGTGTCGCAGTCTTGGCATTATCTTTCAGCAGTTCAATCTCATCCCCTCACTGGATGTAGCGGCGAATATCGCGTTTCAGGCACGGCTGGCAGGATCATACGATGCAGCTGGCGCGCTTGAGTTGGCCGACGCCTTGGGTCTTGCTGATCACCTTGCAAAGTACCCCGAGCAATTATCGGGCGGACAGCAACAGCGCGTGGCAATTGCCCGCGCCCTTGCGGCAAAGCCCAAGATCATCCTTGCCGATGAGCCGACCGGAAACCTCGACGAGGCGACTGCCGCCGATGTGATGACGCAGATGCTCACGCTGGTAACGCAGACCGGTGCTGCCTTGGTGATGGTTACCCACTCACCACGCTTAGCGGGGCGGATGGCGCGTCAATTGCACTTGGCCCAAGGACAGCTCGCGTGATGGCTACAGGTCTGTCGGCGCTGTGGTCGCATTGGCGACGCAATCCGCTTCAACTGTTTACGCTGATTGCGGGTTTGGCACTGGCAACAGCGCTGTGGTCCGGCGTGCAGGCCGTGAATGCAGAAGCGCGCGCAAGCTATGATGCCGCCGCTGCAACGCTGGGCGAAGGTCAATATGATCAGCTTTTGCCGACGTCTGGCGATGTGATTGCGCAGGAAACGTTTATCGCGCTGCGCCGTGCAGGATGGCTTGTCGGGCCAGTGGTCGAGGCGCAGATCGGGGATGTACGGCTTGTGGGAATTGACCCGCTGACCGCGCCCGGCGGATTAGGGCCAGTGGGCGGCAGCGGGGGCATGGATCTGACAGAGTTTTTGACGGCGCGGCCTGTTTTCGCCAATGCAGCCACAGCGGCCAAGCTGGAGGAGCGGATCGATGCGCCCATCGTGATCGAGCCGTCAATAGCACCTGACACTGCGATCACGGATATTTTCGTGGCCCAGCGCCTTTTGGATGCGCAGGGGCAGTTCAGCCGCCTCATCATGGCCTTGCAACAACCTGTTGGCCGTACACCATTGGCCGAAGTCGCGCCGGAGCTGACACGCCGTGCAGCGCAAGGCGGATCAGATGTAGCGCGGCTTACGGATAGTTTTCACCTCAACCTGACCGCGTTCGGGCTTTTGAGCTTTGCAGTGGGAATTTTCATCGTTCACGGCGCCATCGGCCTCGCGTTTGAGCAGCGTCGCGCTATGGTACGCACCTTGCGAGCGCTTGGTATGCCGCTGCGCCGCCTGATATTTCTGATGGCGTGTGAATTGGTAGTGTTGGCCCTTGTCGGCGGAATAATCGGCGTCTGTCTCGGCTATTTGGTGGCGGCGACCCTGCTGCCCGATGTGGCCGCAACACTCAAAGGTTTGTACGGCGCGCAAGTGTCCGGCACGCTTCAATTGCGCCCGTCGTGGTGGTTGTCGGGTCTGGCGATTTCCATGCTGGGCACCGCTGTTGCGGCGACAGGCGCACTTGTCTCGATTGCGCGCATGCCGCTGCTGGCAAGTGCGCGACCACGCGCATGGGCCACCGCACGTGGCACAGCGCGTCGACTCCAGATGGCGGTAAGTCTGGGTTTGCTCGCATTGGCGGTCGTGCTGGCCCTGACGGGCGAGGGTCTGGTGATGGGGTTTGGTCTGCTTGCCTGTTTGCTTATCGGGGCGGCATTGGCGCTGCCGCTCATACTGGATCTGGCGCTGCGCCTATCCCAGCGCTTTGCAAAAAGCGTGACGGCGCAGTGGTTTTGGGCTGATACCCGTCAACAGCTGCCTGGTCTAAGCCTCGCACTCATGGCGCTTTTGCTGGCGATGGCGGCAAATGTCGGTGTTTCAACGATGGTCTCAAGCTTTCGTCTGACCTTCACCGGATTTCTGGATCAACGCCTCGCTTCCGAGATTTATGTCAGTACCGAAAGCGAGGCTCAGGCCCGCGCGTTCGAGGCTTTTGTGACCCCGAAGGTCAGTGAAGTGCTGCCGCTCTTGTCGCTTGAGGTCGACCTTGCGGGCCTCCCCGCCGAGCTGTACGGCGCGCGCATCGGTGCGACCTACCGCGAAAATTGGGCGCTTTTGGATGCCACCCCCCAAGTTTGGGACAGTGTAGAGGCGCAAGAAGCCGTGCTGGTCAACGAACAGCTGGCGCGGCGCGCGAACCTTTGGGTCGGTGATACGCTGGAAATTGCAGCGGGCACGCGCCTGCCAATTGCAGGTGTGTTCGGCGACTATGGCAATCCTATTGGTCAGGCGATCGTGGCAGAGCCGCTTTTTGCAGCCCTACATCCGCAGATCACCGCGACCCGCTTTGGACTGCGCACGGATACGCCGGATGCCTTGCGCACAGAATTAACTGACGCGTTCGGCTTACCCACGCAATCCATCACCGATCAGGCACAGATCAAAGCCTTCTCGCTCGATGTGTTCGAGCGGACATTTACCGTGACGGCCGCCCTTAATGCGCTGACCCTCAGCGTGGCAGGGTTTGCCATTTTTATGAGCTTGCTTACCCTCGCAGGCATGCGTGTGCCGCAGTTGGCGCCTGCGTGGGCCCTTGGCATGACACGGCGAAGGTTGGGGCAATTGGAGCTGGTACGTGCGGTGGTTCTGGCGGTCCTGACCGCCGCCTGCGCGCTGCCCCTCGGTCTGGCGCTGGCTTGGGTTTTGCTTGCCGTTGTGAACGTCGAGGCGTTCGGCTGGCGGTTACCAATGTATGTCTTTCCGCGCGATTATGCGGTGCTGGGGCTTTTTGCGCTCATCGCGGCTCTGCTCGCTGCAGCATGGCCTGCGCGCAAACTGGCACGTACGCCGCCTGCGGATTTGTTGAAGGTATTTGCCAATGAACGTTAAAGCAGTCCTCTTTGCCCTCCTGGTCAGCGTATCCGCCCCCATGAGCCTTTTTGCACAAGGCTTTGGCGGTTTGGGCACCACAGCGGAAGAAGGGTTCGCGGTCCCTACCCCCGCGCCACAGTTCGAATTTCCCGCCGATCATGGGGCGCATTCTGAATACCGGATCGAGTGGTGGTATCTGACGGCAAATATGACCGGCCCTGACGGCACACCCTATGGGTTGCAATGGACGCTTTTCCGCTCTGCGCTTGCACCGCACACGACACAAGGCTGGGACAGTCCGCAAATCTGGTTTGGCCATGCGGCCGTGACAACAGCGCAAGCCCATCACACTGCTGAGCGCTTCGCGCGCGGCGGCACCGGTCAGGCCGGTGTGATCGCAGCGCCCTTCGAGGCGTGGATCGACGAATGGCATCTGCGCGGGCAGACATTCGATGATATGGAACTGCGCGCTGCGGGGCCCGATTTTGCCTACACAGTGAACCTGCGCGCACAGGGCCCTTTGGTGTTTCACGGTGAGGGCGGCTACTCGGTCAAGTCCCAGCAAGGGCAGGCCAGCTACTACTACTCACAGCCGTTTTTTGAGCTGAGCGGTACGCTGTTCCTGCCCGATGGTGACATCGCAGTGACGGGTAACGCGTGGTTGGACCGAGAGTGGTCTTCCCAACCGCTGGCCTCTGACCAAACGGGGTGGGACTGGTTCTCGATCTCATTTTTAGACGGACACAAGCTGATGGGGTTCAGATTGCGGCAAGAAGACGGCAGCCATTTCACCTCAGGGACATGGATCACGCCATCGGGCGCGACAACAGCGCTTCCCAATGGTAGTTTTGACGCCGAACCGTTGGAGATTGCCGACGTGGGCGGACGCGAGGTTCCGACCCGCTGGCGTGTTCGCGTGCCGACATATGATGTGGATGTGACCGTTGAGGCCGTGAATGATCAGGCGTGGATGGATATGTCCCTGCCTTATTGGGAGGGGCCCGTGACCGTACAGGGCAGTCGTGATGGCATCGGTTATCTTGAAATGACAGGCTATGATTGACCGCTAGCTCACAAGTCCACCTCGATCACCCCGTCTTTCATTGCCGCGCGCGATTGACAGAGAATTACGGATGTCTCGCGTTGTGCTTTCGACAGGACGAAGTCGCGATGCTCCACAGCACCGCTGATCAGACCGCATTTGCAAACCCCACACAGTCCATCGGCGCATTTTACGTCCAGATGTATACCGTTCTCGGCCAGTATATCTGTCGCCACGCGGTCCGCAGGGACCAACAGATCGCGACCTGTTTTGGCAAGCCGTAGGGTGAAGTCATGGTTTTCGTATTCCGGCGCTTCGGGTACTGAGAAATATTCGAGGTGGAGCGCCTCTTCAGGTAAACCTGCAGTCTGTGCCGCCTGTAGTACCGCGTTCATGTAATGCTCTGCCCCGCAGGTATAGACGTGGGTGCCCACAGGTTGACCCGCAAATATCTGTGCCAGATCTGCGCGGGTGTCTTCCACAGTGATGTGCAAATGAACATGTTCCACCCACGGGTATCCAGCAATGTCATCAAGGAACCCCATTGATGCACGCGTACGGCCTGAATAATGCAGCGCAAATGGTCGCCCTTGGGCGTGCAGGCTGTGGGCCATTGCGATCATCGGTGTGATGCCGATGCCCCCACCCATCAAAATTGACTTGGCCGCCCCGTCGACCAGCGGAAAGTGGTTGATCGGCTTTGAGATAAAGACTTTACGGCCTTCGTTGAAAATCCGGTGCATAAGCTTGGAGCCGCCCCGCCCCGCGTCCTCTCGCAGCACAGCGATCTGATAGCAGGAGCGGTCCGCTGGATTACCGGACATAGAATACTGCCGCAAAAACTCCGGTGCAACGACGATATCTAGGTGCGCGCCTGCCTCCCAAGGTGGCAGGTCATGCCCATCGAGGGCGCGAAATTCGTATTTGGTGAGCCCGTCCGCCATAACCTCGGCACGGCTGACTTCGACCTGAATGACCGGACTTTGCCCTTGGGCGGTGTAGATATGGGCAACCTCATCTATGGTGCCTGCCTTCAGATGCGCCTTATAGGCATCTGCGGTGATCATCGCCTGATACGCCTCGATCCCCGCCTCGCGGTCCATTGGGAAAGGGTACGGATAGGGGTGCGGTGCAAGTGGTGCGGGATAGACGGCAAGTGTCTGATCCTCGTACTTCAGGTCCAGATCCTTTCGTAAGGCGCGGGCGTTTACGGGTGCCTTAGCGGGTTTGTATCCGCCATCCGCATCCAGCTCGAGATCCCACCACCATTTCTTGACGGTGTTCAGCTCTCCCTTACCCAGCGCATCGTCCAGCTTTGCCAGAACTGGCGCGGCGGCAGGTACATTCATCGCCGCCCAGCGAAACGGCTTTTCCGCAAACAGCCCTTCGAGGTTCCACGGACAGGTTTTCATGCAGCGTCCGCACATCGCACCACCTTCGGTGCTGATCCGGTAGGTGGCACATTTCTGGCTGTCGGATTTCCAGATTTCATAGCCGTTGAACATCAGCTTGGGACCTGCAGTAATTGCGCCCGATGGGCATTCGCGGGCGCATTTATTGCAGCTTTCACAGAATTTTTGCAGGCCAAAATCAATTGGTTTGTCATGGGCCATGGGTAAATTAGTAGTCACAACACCGGATTTAAGACGCGGACCCAGAAACGGATTGAGGATGACTTCGCCAATCCGACTCACCTCCCCCAGTCCCGACAGTAATAATAGCGGCGGCTGCAAAACTTCGCCGTCCATCACGCTGTGCGCTTTGGCGCTGTAGCCAAGATTACGAATTTGCTGGGCCAATACGCCACCCAGAAGCGAGAACCGCAGGTAAGCACGCATGGATTGGGCAACACTGATCCAATCATCACCACTGGCTCCCTCCATCGTCTCGAACCCTTGATCAATGATGATGCTGATCGCTTGATCATGGGGCGGTGTGATCACATCACCACGCGCATCATGGCTGTACCATGTCCAGTCGGGGCATGCGGATATGCCGACCGCGTCACAGCCCAGCCAATAGGCCGTCGCCTTGACCAAGTCCGCCGCCTCTTGCGGGTCGATTTTGACTTCAGCGGGTGCAGGTGCGCCGTCTTGCAGCAGTACAAACGCGCCCAGCGCGCGACGCTGCGCCATCGACGGAGCCGCTTTGCGTGCATAATAGCCGCCTGCCGCCCCTTTTTGCAGGCTCTTGCCCATGTCACCAAACTGCGCGCGCGCGAACATATCCGTCCGCTTTGGCACCCGCGCCACACGGGGGGCGTCGATGTAGGTTGTCGGATCATTGACCCGCTTGAGCGTCTCGAACGGGTGCGCGCCATCAACAAACCGCCGCTTGGCAAAAGGCACTGCATTTGCGGCATTGCGCTGGTACGCGCCACCCACACGCCATTTGAGACCAAAAGCCGATGATGGTTGCTGGACGCGGGGTACGAGTGGCTGATCGGGCGCAACCTTAAATGTCGTGGTGATCGCCGCCAAGCCGAACCGCGTGCCGATATAAGGATGGTGCAGCACACCCTTCTCAACTGTGGCAAGACCCGCGGCGACCGCAAGTTGGTTCAGGTCCACATCTGCATCGGCACCGGTATGCGCACGCGCATCAAACCCCAACAATCGGATGTATTCAGCCAGCACCACGGCAGTCTCCGCCGCCAAAAGGCCCGCGCGGTGATCCTGTGCATTCTTGATCCAGTTTGTTCCTACCTCATTCGCCTTTGGCGCACGCGGGTTTTCATAGAGAAGTACAATTGCGTGACTGTGCCCGTCCAAAGGCTCAGGCGGCGAGGAGATGGAATCGCGCAGATCAGCCATGATCACATCAATGCCCGCCGCCAATGTCTTGGTTTGGCGCGTTTGCAGCGCGTCCGCGAGCCGAGCAAGTTCGGGGTTTTGGTGTGGTGTTTCCAGAATGGCGGAGCGCGGCAGGATGCAGGTTCCAACCACAGCGGCATCAGCGAAATAACCAAAGGATTTTATATGCTGCGCGCGCTCTTGCGGGTCAGACGGACAGGCTGCCTGCTGTGCATTGGTCCGCCCGCTACGGATTGCGTCGAGCATTGCCTGATATTCGCGCATTGCATTCACAACGCTGCGCGGATCATCAGGGCGCTCGAATTTCAGCGCCTCATGGGCGGGCACGGTCGCCAGATCGGGCAGGCCCGCGCGCCGCAGCAACAGTTCGCAAGGGTAAGGCCCCATATGCACAGGCCTGTTTTTGCTCGAAAACATTCTCATACCGCTAGCCTGCCACTTTTTTGTTGATCTTTCACACTATCCTAACCGACCTCATCAAGGAGGTCACGAGCGGCACACCAAGCACAGGATGATTTAATCAAGGCCCCAGAGAAAAGCAGGACAGAAGCGACAATGTACAGAAATTCTTAACGATTGTTTCATACTGTCAAAATTCTGCCATTTTTCCCCTTCAAGTTGCGGATAGGTCGATACGAAAGGCCGTTCAGGCAGTCCTTTTGCGAAATTGGAGATCGAAATGAAAATTCTGGCAGTCGATGATGACCCGATTATTCTTGAGTTGCTTTCCCAGTTTATCGAGATTGAGGGTTTGCATGAGTTGGTTACTGCAAATTCCGGTGCAGCCGCGCTGGACCTGGTCCAACAGGCCGGTAAGGCCGACTTTGATTGCTTTTTGTTTGATATCCAGATGCCTAAGATGGACGGCATCAAGCTTACCCAGGCAATCCGCGATATGCCAACGCATGTTGATACACCTGTTCTGATGCTCACCGCGATGTCGGACAAGCGCTATGTCGATGCAGCATTTGCCGCTGGTGCGACCGACTATATCACCAAGCCTTTCGAGGTATCCGAACTGACCGCACGTTTGCGCCTGGTCGAAAAATTGGTCAGCACTCGTCAGGCCACAACAAAGATGATATTCGCAACACATTCCCTCTCCGCAAAGACAGCAACCGATCCCACGTCTGGAAAGCTGGAATTGCACGATCCGATCTCCATCTACGATGTTGAAAACGTGATCGAATATTCCGCGATGGAAAACTATGTGAAACAACTGGCGCGCGGGTCTATGTTCGGATCGGCGACATTTGCCTTCACGATCCGTAAGGTCAAAGAGCATCACAGTCACATGTCAGCTGCTGAATTCTCGTTCCTGATCTCAGATGTCGCAGAGGTGATATCCGATACGTTAGCTGGTCACCAATTCCTCATGGCGTATGCAGGAAGCGGCACATTCGTGTGTATTACGGAAAGCGGTTGGAGCCCTGATATGACTATGTTGAAAGATGCTGTAAACCTGTCGCTGTCGCGTACAGAGCTTTATGACAATTCGGGCCAGCAGCTGTTCGTGCGGGTCAGCACGGGAGATGCAGTCAGATTGATCTGGAAATCGCAGGATTCTGTTATGGAAGCAATTTCAGGGGCTTACACGTCTGCGGAGGCGGCAAGCACTGCACATGAGCGGTCTATGAACAACTTGTGGATGGCCCCGCAATGGGCATGACTGATTTATCCTCCGAACTGCCCGGTCTGGAAAGTATCAGAGCGCGCTTTGTCTCCCTGCTTGAGGAACGTCAGATCCATATCGCCGAGCACGCACTCGCCGCTTGGGACAGCGAGAACAGCGACCAACAAGCAAACCATTTGAAAGAAGCGCAGAACGTGCTCCACCAGATTTCTGGCACAGCGGGCTCACTTGGGTTTGATACATTGGGCCATGCGGCGCGGGCGTGCGAAGGATCCATCATCAGCTATCTCGAAGTTGCAGATGCAGAGAAAATGCCATTGCCCCACGCACTTCTTGTTGAGATCGATACTTTCGTCGCGCTAAGCCAATCACTGTTGTCCAAGAGCAGCTAGTCTGTGCGGTGGCCCCCTCTCCTTGGGAGTTGCCGGAAGTCAGCCCGCTCGAGGCTATCGACCTAATGCACCCTTGATTTGATCAGCCAAGGCCAGCGGATCAAACGGCTTGCTGATCACTTTCACAGCGCCGTTTTTCAAAATCTCCTCAATTTCCGAATTCTGTGCCCGCGCAGTCATAAATATGGCAGGGACCGACACAAGCGCGGGGATTTTGCGCATCTGGTCGAGTGTTTCACGGCCGGTCATCCCTGGCATCATCATATCAAACAGGAACACATCCGGCTCAAATACCTCAACACAGGTGAGCGCGTCAGCGCCTGAACTACATTGAAGGACATCGAATTCCCCCGACATCTCCAACGCCATAAGAGCGATTTCGCGGATGTCTGCATCATCTTCTACGTGCAGTATCTTAATCACAAAGCGTCCCCCTCATGCGCTGCGTTTGCTCATATCTTCGACGATTTGTGCGTTTTGTGGGACTGACTTGGGAAGACAGAAGTAAAACGTGCTTCCGACACCTTCCGCGGTGTCAAATCCGATAGTACCGCCTAAGTTCTCTACAATCGCTTTACAAATATTGAGGCCAAGCCCTGTTCCGCCTTTCAACGCCCGATCAGAGTTTGCCATGTCGGAGAACCGTCCGAATATCTTGTGGCGCTCATCCAGAGGTATACCCTGCCCTTCATCTTTCACAGAGACCCGGACATGGTCACCGGCGTCTTCGACAGCAACGTAGATCGTGCTGTTGGCGTTCGAAAACTTATACGCGTTCGAGAGCAGGTTTGTGAGAACTTGAATAAAACGGTTTGGGTCGGTGCTGAAAGGAATGGGCTGCGCCGTGCCAACCAACTCGGCTTTTACGCCAAAACGCTGTTGTAGCATTGCCGTGGCTTGATCAGCTTCCCGCACGAGAACAGCCAGATCGACATCTTCAATCTGCGCTTCAATCTGGCCACTGGTGATTTTATCCAAATCAAGAATATCGTTGATAATCAAAATAAGCCGGTCCGCGTTGCGATGCGCAATTTCAAGGAGTGAGACCGCTCTGTCAGGCAAATCTCCTGCTGATTTAGCGAGGAGCAAACCCATTGCGCCCTTAATCGACGTTAGCGGTGAGCGTAACTCGTGGCTGACCGTGGAGACGAATGCAGCCTTTTGTTGCTCTTGCTCAAGGCGCTCGGAAATATCGGTAATCAGGATTAGGTAGCGGCCCACGTCTTTATGACCTCGAAGAAACTTGATGCTGACATCGGCTGGCATGCCCATCAGATCAGTCTCGAACCGCGCAGATGTTGTTCCCTCGGCCTTGAGAACGCGACAGGCTTCCAATACTTCGGTAATTGCCGTCTCACAGCCAAGCTCCGATATACTTTTGCCGCGATAGCTTTCGTCGTTCAGGCCAAACCGGGTCTCTGCAGTCCGGTTCATATAGCTCAAAATCTCTGTCTCGGCCTCGATGATCCAGATATCTTCGCGTAGCTCGTAGAGTGTTTGGGCTGTGTGACGCTCCGCAATGAGTTCGTTTGTGCGGCTGACGTCTGTACGTATAGAAATCGAACCGGCCCAGTCTCCTGCTGTATCGAACAATGGCATGATCGTCGATTGCGTATAGACAATGGCCCCGTCTTTGCGGCGCAGGGGCGTCTCGCCTTCCCAGCTTTCGCCGCTTCGTAAGCTCGATTTAATTTCAGAAGCCAGCTTATTGATAGAACCGTCATACAAGTCCGTCACCGGATGGCCAATCAACTCATCACGCCTATATCCCGTCAATTCCAGCAGCTTTTCGTTCACTTCTGTGAGGCAGTCATTGTTGTCGACAATGTTAATGCACGCGTGCTTTTCAAATGCGTCCAGCCGTTGGGACATGGAAAAACGTGCGTCAAACAACTGTCGCTTGGCCGTTCGTTTCATGATGAGGGAAGGCATCACACCCGCAATCAAAATCGCACCCAAAGCGGGGAGCACAGCTTCGACAGTTCCAGAGAGAAGCCAACGCGTGCAGGCATACCAGACGCCCGCAACGCCAAGTCCGGTGAGAGTCGCGGTGGCTGCGCTCTCTTTAAGAGTTGTAAACTTTACCATCGGTCCTGTTTTCACCTGATTTGGATACAGTTACTCGGCCAAACGTCACTCTGCTTCTGCGTTAACTAATTAATACATGCTAAATTCGGCGCAACTGTGGCTAATGTCCATATTATTATAGCTTTTTGTCTCGTGCTCAGGACGCCAAGTCAACGCATTTGTTAACAGACGCGACAATTGCGCCTATGTCAGAGCGGCTTTTGATCATACTTGCCGACAATCGAGGGTCGGGCGACTTCTTGCTTTGGGCGGACAATCCGATGATGTGAGCAGCCGGCTGCAACAGTTTGATCTGGTTCATGATACTGCTCGCATCGCCGTCCGGCAGGGTCCAATCAAGAATGATGACATCCAACGGGTCACCCGCAATGATCTTGCGCGCCATCAAAAGAGACTTGGCGTGCTTCACGTTGGCAAACTCACCAAGCGCACCTGCGAGGACCTCAGCAAAGTCATGGTCATCTTCGACATGAAGAATGGCTAGTTTGGGCCGGTCATCCCGCGCCGTCTCAGAGTTGCCAGCTGCACCAGGCACGCTCGCCTGTTCGGACAAAGGGACGGTGAACCAAAAGACGGTCACGCCACCCGGGGTGCTCTCGAACCCGATCTGTCCCCC
>JBATTJ010000035.1:0-17070 GCA_049670485.1 Sulfitobacter sp. | reverse complement strand
GGATTTGGCAATGCAGGTGGCCGAGGCCTATGTGCAAGTAACCGAAAAACTGGGCATTCCTTATGTGTTCAAAGCATCCTTTGACAAAGCCAACCGCTCTTCCATCCACAGCTACCGCGGTCCGGGCATGGATGAGGGGTTGAAGATATTCGAAGAGATCAAATCGACCTTCGGCGTGCCCGTTATCACCGACATCCACACAGAAGCGCAGTGCGTACCCGTCGCACAGGTTTGCGACATTCTACAGGTTCCCGCATTTCTGGCCCGCCAGACGGATCTCATCGCCGCTGTTGCCGCGACCGGTGCAGTGATCAATGTCAAAAAACCGCAATTCATCAGCCCACCACAGATGCGCAATATCGTCGATAAGCTGCGTGAATGTGGCAATGACCGGATTATGCTCTGCGAGCGCGGCGCGTGCTTTGGTTATGACAATCTGGTGGTGGATATGCTGGGCCTGCGCACAATGCGCGATGTCTCGGATGATGCGCCGATTATCTTTGATGTGACCCACGCCCTTCAGATGCGGGATCCGGGCGGGGCCGCGTCGGGCGGTCGCCGCGCCCAAGTGGCGGAATTGGGCCGTGCAGGCCTAGGTGTGGGTCTTGCAGGGCTTTTCCTCGAAGCACACCCCAATCCGGATCAGGCACTCTGTGATGGTCCAAGCGCCTTGCCACTGGACAAGCTAGAGCCGTTCCTCACCCAGATGAAAGCAGTCGACGACGTGGTCAAATCCCTACCATCCCTCGATATTCAATAATTCTATTTTTTCTGGCCTTAAATACTCCGGGGACTCTTTGGCCTCTGGCCAAGGAGGGGGCAGCGCCCCTGCACCCGCCGCTTTTGGCTGAGAACTAGAGGTTCTCAGCCTGCGGCATGCCCAGCACGTGAAACCCGCCATCGACGTGAATAATCTCACCGGTCGTGCATGCGCCTGCGTCAGAAGCGAGGTACACTGCCGTTCCGCCAACTGCTTCCAATGTCGCATTCTCGCGCAGCGGCGCGTTCAATCCGGCATGTTTATACGTCTTGCGCGCGCCGCCGATGGCCGCCCCCGCCAGTGTTTTCATCGGGCCCGGTGAAATAGCATTCACCCGGATACCCTCAGGCCCTAGATCGTTGGCAAGGTAGCGTGTCGCACTTTCCAACGCCGCCTTCGCCACACCCATAACATTATAGTTCGGCACAACCTTGTTGGACCCTTGATAGGTAAGCGTCATGAGGGTTCCTCCGTGCTCCGCCATCATCGGATGCGCACGGCGGGCAATCTCGATAAAGCTGTAGGCCGAGATATCCAGCGAATGTTTAAAATTCGCACGTGAGGTGTTCAGGAAGCGGCCCGTCAGCTCGGACTTATCCGAAAATGCAATGGCATGCACAACGAAATCAATCGTGGGCCACCGCGCGCCAAGCTGCTCGAACGCTACATCCAGCGACGCATCATCAGTTACGTCCACATCGACCATAAAGTCGGACCCGACACTCTCGGCCAGTGGTTTCAGTCGCGTTCCAAACGCTTCCCCCTGATAGGTGAAGGCAAGCTCGGCCCCTGCTCCCGCCATCGCCTTGGCGATGCCCCATGCGATTGATCGCTCATTCGCGACGCCCATCACCAGCCCGCGTTTACCGCTTAACATGCCATTCATACGTATGATCCTTAAACGTTGTATTTCGAAAGGATCATTGATCCGTTGGTCCCGCCGAACCCGAAGGAGTTGGTCATAACGGAATCCAGTTTTGCATCGTCGATACGGCTTGTTGCAATCTCGGATGGATCAAGCCGTTCGTCCAGTGTTTGAACATTGATCGACGGAGTAATAAAATCGTCCTCAAGCATCAGCAGACAGAAAATCGCTTCCAGCGCGCCTGCGGCCCCTTGGGCGTGACCCGTCATGGATTTGGTAGAGCTAACGGGCGGCGTTGATCCTTGGCCAAAGACGCGGCGCACGGCCTCGATCTCACCCACGTCGCCCACCGGCGTGGAAGTGCCATGGGCGTTGATATAGCTGACGTTGCGGCCTTCCGGCAGCGTGCTCAACGCCAGACGCATCGCGCGCTCACCGCCTTCACCACTCGGGGCGACCATGTCGTGCCCGTCCGATGTGGCCGCGTATCCAGTGACCTCGGCATAGATCTTCGCACCGCGGGCCAGCGCATGCTCCAGATCTTCAAGCACGACAATACCGCCCCCACCGGAAATGACAAAACCATCGCGGTCTTGGTCAAACGCACGGCTCGCAAGCTCAGGCGTATCATTATACTTGCTACTCATCGCGCCCATGGCGTCGAACAGACACGACAAGGTCCAGTCCAGCTCTTCTCCACCACCTGCAAACATAACGTCCTGCTTGCCCAGCATAATCTGCTCTGCCGCGTTGCCGATACAGTGCAGCGAGGTCGAACAGGCGGATGTGATGGAATAATTGATGCCCTTGATTTTATAAGCGGTCGAGAGGTTCGCACTCACCGTCGAGCTCATGCATTTGGGCACGGCAAATGGCCCGATCCGCTTGGTCGCACCGGTGTTCTTTACCACCTCATGCGCAGCCAGCATGGCAGAGGTCGACGGCCCCCCCGAGCCCGCGACCAGACCAGTGCGCGGGTTCGAGACGACGTCCTCACCCAGGCCCGCATCCTCGATTGCCTGCCCCATGGCCAGATATGCATAAGCCGCCCCCGGCCCCATGAAGCGGAACGTGCGCTTGTCGATATGCTCTGACGGATCAATCTTGAGCGTACCTGCGACGCGGCTGCGAAACCCGTGCTCTTCCATTTCCGGACATTTGGAGATTCCGCTCGTGCCAGCTTTCAGCGATGCTTTGACTTCAGCGGCATTGTTTCCGATGGATGAGATGATCCCCAATCCTGTGACGACGACACGGCGCATGAGCGGGCTCCTTTGGTAAATTCAATACTATGTAGGACGGCGTATGGTCAGGGCGCAACCAAATAGGCAGACATGACACTTACGAAAAAAGGCAGCGCACCGGATGCACTGCCTTGGTTGCTGCGATATCCTTATCTTCAGCTTTCGCTCAATGCGACCTTCATATCTGTCACCTGATAAATCACTTCACCGTCGGCCTCGACCGTGCCGCTGGCCACACCCATGGTCAGGCGACGGGTCTGGATGGCTTTGGTAAAGTCGATTTTATAGGTTAACATTTTGCGGTCAGGCCGCACCATACCGGTGAGCTTCACCTCACCCACGCCCAGCGCATAGCCGCGACCCTGCCAGCCGCGCCAGCCAAGATTGAAGCCTGTCAGCTGCCACAACCCGTCAAGGCCAAGGCAGCCGGGCATGATCGGATTGCCGGGAAAGTGGCAGTCGAAAAACCACAGATCAGGCGTAATATCAAATTCGGCAACGATGTGACCTTTGCCATGCGCGCCGCCGTCGCCGGACACCTCGGTGATCCGGTCCATCATCAGCATGGGGGGTGCGGGCAACTGCGCATTGCCTTCCCCGAACAGCTCTCCGCGCGCACATTTCAGCAATTCTTCTTTGTCAAAACTGGTTGGATAATCGGTCATATGTCTTCTCCTGCGCGTCTTTTGGTGTTGCTTTGCACCTAACACCGCGCACGGGCGTGCCGCAAGAGGGGCGCGGATGTGGCTATTATCTGGTGTTATCACAACATCATGTTCCCTGCGCGATGTGCCGCAGCATTTGCAATTGAAAACACCCCCCATGACACCCTATATTACCATAAGTACCCAATGAGGCGTGTTATGTCTGATACCCAACTGGAAACCGGAACCAAATGGCTCGCGACAGCGGGCCTGCGCCCGACGCGTCAGCGTCTGACGCTTGCGACATTGTTGGTCGGGGACGGTCAGGACCGGCATGTCACCGCAGAAAGCCTGTTCGAGGCCGCAAACGATGGCGGCGACAGCGTGTCCCTCGCCACAGTCTACAACACGCTGCGCGCATTTTGTGATGCGGGCCTGTTGCAGGAGGTCACAGTCGACGGCTCACGAAGCTACTTCGACACCAAGACCCACGATCACCCGCATTTCTTTTGGGAAGACGAGGCGCGGTTGACCGATGCACCCTCGGACCAATTGGTGATCGCGCAATTGCCCGATGCCCCCGAAGGGGCGGAGATCGCGTCCGTCGATGTTGTAATCCGGCTGCGCAAAAAAGCCTGAGTACATTCCAAGCACCCCTAGGAATTCCAGGCACCCTTAGGACACGTGTTTAATTCTCCATCACACCGCAAAATAAAAGCCGCCCCTGTATAAGGAGCGGCTTTCTATCTTTTATCAGACAGCTGATTAAGCTTCGTCGATCTTCACCAACTCGATATCAAATTGCAAATCCTTGCCTGCCAGCGGGTGGTTTGCATCAAGCGTGACAGTCGCCTCGTCAACTTCCACCACGGTAACCGGCATTGCTTGACCGTCAGGCGTTTGCATCTGTAACTGCGTTCCAACTTCGAGCGGGATCTCCGCAGGGATGCCCTCGCGCGGGACAGCCTGCCGCATTTCGGGGTTTGCCTGACCGTATGCATCATCAGCACCGATTTTGACGACCTTTTTATCGCCCACTTTCATACCGGGGATCGCCACGTCCAGACCGGGAATGATCTGTCCCGAGCCTACTTCGAACTGTAACGGTTCGCGGCCATCCGAGCTGTCGAATGTGGTCCCGTCCAGAAGGGTGCCAGTGTAGTGCAATTGCACGGTGTCGCCTGCCTTGACTTCGGCCATATGTCGTCTCCAATTTTGTTGGGGAATGGGGGCGGAGGCCACGTATCTGCGCGGGTGCTCCAAAAGATGGCCATATCTTTTCAAGCCCAGCGCCAAACCGCAACCCCCATTTCACCCTTTTCCACTCAGGCAGCCCATGCCACTGTGCTTTGAAATATCCCCAAGCTAAGCGGAGCCCATATGCCCATCACCACCTGTGTTTTCGATGCCTACGGCACCCTATTCGATGTTGCTGCCGCCGCACGGCAGGCCGCTTCAGAGCCCGCATTTGCCGCGATCAAGGACAGCTGGCCGCAACTGGCTGAACACTGGCGGCTAAAACAATTGCAGTACAGCTGGCTACGCGCGATCATAGATGCCCATTGTGATTTTTGGCAGGTGACGCAGGAAGGTCTCGACTGGGCGCTGGAGAAAACGGGCAATGCCGACGACCCAAATCTGCGCGACAGGCTGTTGCAGCTCTATTGGGAACTGGGTGCATACGCCGAAGTCCCTGACATGTTGCGCGCGCTCAAAGCCGCAGGAATGCGCACCGCGATCCTCTCGAACGGATCGCCTGCGATGTTGCAGGGTGCCGTTGACAGCGCGGGCATCGGGGCGCATCTGGATGCGCTTTTATCTGTGGAAAGCGTCGGCATCTTCAAACCTGACGCGCGTATCTATGATCTGGTCGGGGCGCAGTTCGGCTGTGCAAAAGAGGAAGTGCTGTTTGTCTCTTCGAACGGGTGGGACGCGGCGGCGGCCACCGGCTATGGCTTCACCACGGCATGGGTGAACCGCACTGGCGATCCTGTGGACAGGTTGCCATGGACTCCGAAAAACACGCTCAAAGACCTCAGCGGCATTGCCGCATTGGCGGGCATCTGATGGCGACCTTCAACACCTCCGACGGCCTGAGCCTCTATTACACGGACGAAGGGACTGGCCTGCCGATTCTGTGTCTGGCGGGGCTGACACGCACCACCGCTGACTTCGATTATGTCACGCCGCACTTGCGCGATCATCGCCTGATCAAGCTGGATTACCGCGGGCGCGGGCAGTCCGATTTTGACGTTAACTGGAAAAACTATTCTCTACCGGTTGAATGTCGTGACGTGACTGAATTGCTCGATCATCTGGGGCTGGACAAAGTTGCGATTCTTGGTACCTCGCGCGGCGGGCTGAATGCTATGGGTCTGGCCATGGGGGCAAAGCATAAGTTGCTTGGTGTGGCACTCAATGATGTGGGACCAGTGATCGAGCCGAAAGGCATCGAATTTATCAAAGAATATATTGGCCGCAATCCAGCAGCGAAAACCCATGCCGACGCTGCTGCGGCCATGGTACGAGCATTTCCCGAATTCGCAAATCTGCCCAAAGGCCGCTGGCTCGAAGAAGCGCGCAAGCACTATACTCAAGATGATACGGGCCTCCACATCACCTATGATCCACATCTGCGCGACGCGGTGCTGGCCGCTGGTGAGCAAATGATGCCCGACCTGTGGCCGTTCTTTGAGGCGCTGGAGGGTTTGCCGCTAGCACTGATCTGGGGCGAAAATTCGAACCTTTTGAGCGTACAGACAGTCATCGAGATGCAAAAACGCAGGCCCGATATGATCCTTGCGCGAGTGCCTGATCGCGGGCACATCCCGTTTTTGGATGAGGCGGAGGCAGTTGCCGCCTTGCACCAATGGCTCGGTCAAATTCTGGCAAAGGAGACAGCATGAACATCGACATGATCCGTGCAGCGGCTGCGCGTTTGAACGGCCATGCTGTGCGCACGCCGTTGCTGAATTCAAGCTTTCTGGATCAGATCGCGGGCCGCCGTGTTTGGGTCAAGCCTGAATGCCTGCAACGTACCGGCAGTTTCAAATTTCGCGGCGGCTTTAACGCGTTGAGTGCAATGGATCCGGTGGCGCGTGCAAACGGTGTGATCGCGTTTTCATCCGGCAACCACGCGCAAGGCGTCGCCTTGGCCGCGCGCATGCATGACACATCTTGCGTTATCGTGATGCCATCTGATGCCCCTGCCCTCAAAATCTCCAATACGAAGGCGTATGGTGCTGAGGTCGTCTTGTATGATCGCGCAGGCGAATCCCGTGATGAAATCGGCGTGCGGCTGAGTGCCCAGCGCGGTCTCACCCTCATCAAACCTTTTGATGAGCCGGAAGTGATCGCCGGTCAGGGTACTGTCGGCCTCGAGATTGCGCAGGACGCGCAGGTGCATGGTATCACGGATGCGGATGTTATTGTCTGTTGTGGTGGTGGTGGGCTGACGTCAGGCATCGCATTGGCGCTTGAGGCGGATGCGCCAACACTGCGGGTACGGCCCGCAGAGCCAGAGAATTTTGAGGACGTGGCACGGTCCCTTCGTGCGGGGCGGATTGAAAAGAATACCGCAGCAACAGGCAGCATTTGTGATGCAATCATCACGACACAGCCGGGTGATATCACGTGGCCCATTATGCAACGGCTGTGTGGCGTCGGTCTGGTGATATCTGACACCGAAGCGATGGCAGCGATGGCGCAAGCATTTTTACACCTCAAGCTGGTGGCAGAGCCGGGTGGTGCGGCGGCCTTGGCTGCGGCGCTTTACCGGCGCGACGAGATTGAAGGCAGCGATGTCATCGTCACGATCTCGGGCGGCAATGTCGATCCTGCGATGTTCGCACGTGCATTGGACAGCCTATGACCACGTTCACCATCGCGAACTTTAATCTCGACAACCTGATCGGGGCAGGAAAAGAATATCACAAATTCCAACCCTACATGCCTGGTGAATATGCAAGGACGCGCGACTGGCTCGCTGATCAGGGGGCCACGCTGAAAGCGGATATCCTCAGACTTCAGGAAGCCACCTGCGAGAGACGCAACACCTATGGCAGCCACCCCGAAGCTCCCTTCAACGAATTGGCCTCCGATCATGGACTGGTCATGGCAAACATCAAACTCGGAAAAGATGCGTGATGCAGATATTTGATACAGGCGACGTCCGGCTCCATTACCGCGTGGATGGTCCGGCAGACGGGCAACCGGTGGTTTTTGCCAACTCGCTGGGGACGGACTTGCGCCTGTGGGATCCGATCCTTCCGCTGCTACCTGAAGGCTTGCGCCTCATCCGCTGGGACAAGCGCGGGCATGGCCTATCGTCGGCCCCCACCGGCTCCTATTCGATGGGCGCACTGATCAGCGATTGTGAACGACTGCTCGACCATCTCGAGGTGCGGGAGTGTGTTTTTGTGGGGCTCAGCATCGGTGGCATGATCGCGCAAGGATTGGCAGTCAAACGCCTCGACCTTATTCGCGCGGTAGTGCTCAGCAATACTGCCGCCAAAATCGGCAATCCGGCCCTTTGGGACGAACGGATTGCCGCAGTGCACAAGGGCGGAATTGAGAGCCTTGCAGATGCAGTAATGGAGCGGTGGTTTTCCGCACAATTCCGCACTACGCCGGAGCTTGAACTGTGGCGTAATATGTTAGTGCAGCAAACGAACGCAGGATACGCAGGTTGTTCGGCGGCGATATCGGGCACGGACTTTTACACGCCCACCAGTGGTTTGCGCCTGCCCTGTCTGGGCATCGCTGGAACAGAGGATGGATCAACCCCGCCGGATCTGGTGCGCGAGACGACAGATTTGGTGCCGGGATCGAAATTCCATCTGATCCGGCGCGCAGGGCATCTGCCCTGTGTCGAGCAACCGGTGGAATACGCCCGTGTTCTCACAGATTTTCTGCGCGAGGTTAGTCATGTCTGAAGCGTCCATCATTTGCACGACTGGATTCCCGCCAATGCGTCACAACCGATGAGTGCCAGCGTATTCGACAGCCCGCTCTATGCGCAACTTTTTCCGACGGGCGATGCGGGACGGCTTTTCTCCGACACCGCAGCGATCCGCGCAATGTTGTTGGTCGAAGGGGCGCTGGCCAAGGCGCAAGGCGCGCAGGGCATCATCCCCGAGCTAAGCGCGCGGGCCATCCAACGCGCCACGATGGAGATACAGATCGACCCCGGTGCGATTGCACGTGATACAGGCGAGAATGGTGTGAGCGTGCCCGGCCTTGTCGCTGCCTTCCGCGCAGAGATGAACGCACCCGAGCATGCGCAGTTTGTGCATTGGGGTGCCACGTCACAGGACATCATCGACACTGCCTTGATGCTGCGCCTGCGCCAGCTTTTGCTGCTCACTGAGGCCGATTTACGCACCGTGATTTCAAACCTCGCCGTTCAGGCCGAGACCCATGCAGAAACGCCAATGGTCGCGCGCACCTACGGCCAACACGCCGTCCCGACAAGTTGGGGCGCGGTACTTGCCGATTGGGGCCACGGTCTGTGCGATTTGCTGGATGCTCTTCCTGCACTGCGCACGACATCCCTATATGTCTCACTATCCGGCGCTGCAGGTACGGCCTCTGCCTTGGGCGCGGATGCGGCTGCTACGCGCGAAGCACTGGCCGCTGGCCTCGGTTTGGGCGATCCAAAGCGCAGTTGGCACACGGACCGCGGGCCGATCCTGCGTATTGCCGATTGGCTGGTCCAGATCACGGCCCTGCTGTCGCGGATGGGGGCGACCCTGATCCAACTTACCGGCAACGACATTGCCGAAATCCGCCTTGGGGCAGCCGGGGCCTCATCGACAATGCCGCAAAAACAAAACCCCGTTGCGCCAAGTGTTCTGCACGCTCTGGGTCATCAAGCAATGGGGCTGCGTGCCGCCCTTGGGCCAGCAACCCAGCACCTGAACCAGCGGGACGGAGCATCGTGGTTTGCCGAATGGATGGTCCTGCCACAGATCGGACTTGGCACCGCCAGCGGGCTGCAACATGCCAAGACGCTGACGGCCGGGATGAAACCCGATGCGGCCCAGATGGCTGCTAATTTAGAGAAACAATCTGGCGCGATCTACGCCGAGGCCCTGAGCTTTGCCTTGGCTGAAAAAATGCAACGCCCCTTGGCACAAGCGGAGGCTAAAGCGCTTTGCCGTGAAGCACAGGTGACAGTTGGGCCCCTCGAGACCATCGCGCGTGCAGCGCATCCAGATCTGGCCGATGGACTTTTTGACCCTGCACAATCGCTCGGACTGGCACCACAGGACGCCCGCGTATTTGTTGCCCGCGCACGCGAATTGACCTCATGAGACTGCCCATTTTCTTTATCCTGACAACCGTCATGATCGACGCGATGGGCATCGGCCTCATCATCCCCGTGATGCCCGACCTTATTCAGGAAGTCGGCGGCGGCACACTGGCGCGCGCGGCTATTTGGGGCGGTATTCTGTCGACCACATTCGCAGTGATGCAGTTTTTGTTCGGGCCGGTAATGGGCGGCCTGTCGGACCGTTTCGGGCGCAGACCCGTGCTCCTCATCTCACTGGTGGTGATGGCGCTCGATTATGTGCTGATGGCAGTGGCGGGCGCGCTTTGGGTTTTGCTGCTGGGCCGTGTGATCGGCGGCATCACCGCTGCCACACAATCAACGGCGACAGCCTATATGGCCGATATCTCAACCCCGAGCGAGCGTGCCGCGCGGTTCGGCCTTGTCGGGGCGGCATTCGGCGCGGGCTTCGTGCTTGGGCCACTTTTGGGCGGACTGCTGGCGGAATACGGCACCCGAGCGCCCTTCTGGGTTGCCGCAGCTTTGGCCGCGGGCAACGCGATCTTTGGCTGGGTCGTGTTGAAAGAGACGGTTATGCCGGAACGGCAAAGACCTTTCAGTTGGCGGCGGGCAAATCCGCTGGGCGCGCTACGCTCGCTCGGGCGGCTGCCCGGTGTCACGCCGCTGCTGCTGGTGTATTTCATATATTTCGTAGGCTTCGCCGTTTATCCAGCGGTTTGGTCGTTCTTTGGCAAGGAGCGCTTTGAGTGGTCACCTGCAACAATCGGCCTGTCACTGGGCCTGTTTGGGGTCACAATGGCTTTGATCCAAGGCGGACTGATCCGCCCGATCCTCAAACACGCAGGTGAGCGGGGCACTGTCGTTCTGGGCCATATGTTCAGCATCGCCAGTCTCATCGCGATTGCCGTGGCCACATCTGGGACGTGGGTGCTGATCCTCACGCCAATGGCCGCGATGGGCGGGATCATACCGCCTGCACTCCAAGGGATCATGTCGGCGCGGGTGGACGATAATGCCCAAGGGGAGCTTCAAGGCGCGCTCACCTCGGCCTCGGCACTTGCCATGATCATCTCACCGCTCGTGATGACCTATACCTTTGCGCAGTTCACAGACGCCGATGCGCCGATTTATGTGCCCGGCGCGCCCTTCGTTCTGGCCGCTTTGCTGAGCACAATTGGTCTTGCCGCACTCATGATCGGGACGCGGAAAAGGGCTTGAGAGGTCCGCCGTACCGCAGTGCAGAAAACCCCTTGTCGGCGCGTAAAATCTGCGCAACCTTCGGTCCAACACGAAAAGGACATTTGCATGAAAACGATCAAAGCTGCCGTATGCCATGACTTCGGCCAAGACCTGCGCATCGAGGATATTTTGTTAAGAGCACCCGAGGTAGGCGAAGTCGAAGTGGCACTGGACGCAGTGGCAATCTGCCATTCCGATATCTCCTTTGCCGAAGGGGCATGGGGCGGATCTCTGCCCGCCGTCTACGGCCATGAGGCTGCGGGCAAAGTCGCAGCAGTCGGGGACGGCGTGAGCGGCCTTGCCGTTGGCGACAGCGTGATCGTCACCTTGATCCGGTCATGCGGTACCTGCCCGTCCTGTGCCGGCGGCGTACCCACATTATGCAGCACACCGTATGACGGCGACCACGGCCCGATCAAAACCGCACAGGGCGGCAAGCTACATCAGGCAATGGCCTGCGGTGCCTTTGCCGAAGCGGTGGTAGTGGACCAACGACAGGTCGTGAAAATTGGCGAAGATATTCCCAAAGACTGTGCCGCACTCATCGCGTGCGGTGTAATAACCGGCGTGGGCGCGGTCGTTAACGCGGCGGGCCTACGTGCCGGTCAGGACGTGGTTGTAATTGGCGCGGGCGGTGTCGGGCTGAACGCTATTCAGGGCGCACGTATCGCCGGTGCGCGGCGCATTGTGGCTGTGGATATGAGTGAAGAAAAACTCGCGATTGCGCGCGAATTCGGGGCGACGAACGGTGTGCTTGCCTCCGGTGACAAGCCTTGGGTTGATGCCAAGGAGGCCATCGGGCGCGGCGCGGATGCGGTCATCGTGACGGTGGGCGCGATCCCTGCCTATGAAACCGCGCCTAAATACCTCGCTTATGGCGGCAAGGTTGTGATGGTTGGAATGCCGCATTCCGGCGCCATGGCCAGTTATGAGCCTGTAATGCTTGCCGCTGTCGGTCAAGGGATGGTCGGCTCCAAAATGGGCGATGTGGTGATCCAGCGGGATATCCCGTGGATGGTCGATCTCTATAACCAAGGTAGATTGAAGCTTGATGAGTTGATCTCGGGTCGCTGGAAGCTCGAGCAGATCAACGCGGCGATCAAAGATACCAAGACAGGGTCGGCCCGCCGCAACGTGATCATGTTCGACCGCTGAGACCACATATTCATCTGTCAGCAGAGTAGCCCCCGTCGCGCCCGTCCGGTTAAAAAGGAAAAACGCCATGCACCTCAAAGATCTGGACGTGATCATCACCGCGCCACCCGCACCCGGTTGGGGCGGGCGATACTGGATACTGGTCAAGCTGACGACTGCTTGCGGCATTGTCGGCTGGGGCGAATGCTATGCCTCCTCTGTCGGGCCGGTGGCGATGACGGCGGTGATTGAGGATGTGTTCGCGCGGCACATGGCCGGAGAAAACCCCGAAAACATCGAAATGATGTTCCGCCGCGCATATTCGGCGGGCTTCACGCAAAGGCCTGATCTGACAGTAATGGGCGCGTTTTCAGGGCTTGAGATCGCCTGCTGGGATATTTTAGGCAAAGCCCGCGAGCGGCCTGTCTATGCCCTTCTTGGCGGGATGATGAACGCGCGGGTCCGGGCTTATACTTACCTCTACCCTCTGCCCCATCACGATGTGACCAAATTCTGGACATCGCCTGAGATGGCCGCGGAAAGTGCGCTTGATGCTGTGAACCGCGGCTATACGGCCGTGAAGTTTGACCCCGCAGGCCCCTATACACGGCGAGGCGGGCACATGCCGGCGATGAGTGATATTTCCCAATCGGTGGCGTTTTGCCGTGCCATTCGTGAGGCGGTTGGGGACCGTGCGGACCTATTGTTCGGCACCCACGGTCAATTCACAACAGCCGGCGCTATCCGCCTGGGCCAAGCCTTGGAGCCCTATTCGCCGCTGTGGTACGAAGAGCCTATTCCGCCGGACAACGCAGCACAGATGGCCAAGGTTGCGGGTGCCGTCCGGATACCGATTGCAACGGGTGAGCGGCTCACCACAAAGGCCGAGTTCGCGCCGGTTCTACGCGATGGGGCGGCAACAATCCTGCAGCCCGCGCTGGGACGTGCCGGCGGCATCTGGGAGATGAAGAAGGTCGCCGCGATGGCGGAGGTTTATAACGCGCAAATGGCCCCGCATTTGTATGCAGGCCCTGTGGAATGGGCGGCAAACATCCACTTCGCAGTGAGTATCCCCAATTTGTTGATGGCGGAGACAATCGAGACGCCGTTCCACGATGCGCTGATCAAGGGCAGTATCCGTGTGGAAGACGGTTTCGTCACAGCACCGACCGCGCCCGGTCTCGGGATCGACGTAAACGAGGATCTGGCCCGCGCGCATCCCTATACCGGCGACGGTCTACACCTCGAAATGCAAGAAGCACCCTGCGATTATGTCAATGGCAACAGCTTTGAAGGCGGCGCGCCTGCCCCGAAGGATTAGGCCGCTTTGGGCGCGCCGGTATTTTGATCCGAGGCAACATAGAGAATATCAATCCGTCAGGTATCCAATTAAAAAAGCCCGCGTATCATGTAATGCGCGGGCTTTTTCATTTACGATATAGATGGCTTAAAAGAACGCCTGCAAACCAGTTTGCGCGCGACCCAAAATGAGCGCATGGACATCATGCGTGCCCTCATAGGTGTTCACCGTCTCGAGGTTCACCATGTGGCGCATTACCTGAAAATCGCCCGAAATTCCGTTGCCGCCATGCATGTCACGCGAGTGGCGCGCGATATCGAGCGCTTTGCCACAGTTGTTGCGTTTGATGATAGACACCATTTCTGGTGCGGCGTTCGCATCATCCATCAGACGGCCGACCTGAAGACTGGCTTGCAGGCCAAGGCTGATCTCCGTCATCATATCGGCAAGTTTTTTCTGGAACAGCTGGGTTTGCGCCAGCGGTTTGTTGAATTGGTGCCGGTCAAGACCGTATTGACGCGCGGCATGCCAGCAGAATTCTGCAGCACCCATCACGCCCCAACTGATCCCGTAGCGTGCGCGGTTGAGACAACCGAACGGCCCCTTCAATCCCTGCACGTTGGGCAGCAGGGCATCATCCCCCACCTCGACGTTGTCCATCACGATCTCGCCTGTGATCGACGCACGCAGCGACAGCTTGTTGCCAACTTTGGGTGCAGTAAGCCCCTTCATGCCCTTTTCGAGAACGAAGCCACGGATTTTGCCGCCATGCTCTTCGCTTTTGGCCCAAACCACAAAAATATCCGCAATCGGTGCGTTCGAAATCCACATTTTCGAGCCGGTGATTTTATAGCCATTGGCCGTCTTGACCGCGCGGGTTTTCATACCGGCAGGATCGGACCCTGCATCAGGTTCCGTCAGACCAAAGCAACCGATGAATTCGCCACTGGCCAGCTTGGGTAGGTATTTCTTGCGCTGCGCCTCGGAGCCGTAAGCATAGATAGGATACATCACGAGCGAGCTTTGCACGGACATCATCGAGCGATAGCCGCTGTCCACACGCTCCACCTCACGGGCGACGAGGCCGTATGACACATACGAGCCACCAAGCCCGCCGTATTCCTCAGGCACCGTCACGCCCAGAAGCCCCATATCGCCCATCTCGCGGAAGATACCTGCATCGGTTTCTTCATCGGCAAAGGCCTTGATAATGCGCGGCTGCAGCTTTTCCTGCGCATAGGATTTGGCGCTTTCCATGATCATCCGCTCCTCTTCATGCAACTGGTCATGAAGGCGCAGCGGATCGGACCATTCGAATGTCCCCAGATCGGGGGCGTCTTTTGCTTTGAGAATAGGTGCTTCGGCGTTCATGGCAGGACCTTTCGGTTTGAGTGTCGGGCGCTTTGGCAAAGTTATTGCATATTTGCGCGCGAAACTCTAACGATGCTTACTCCTTAATCCATGAGTTTTTATCATAGATGATAGCGCCCCGCCGTTACCTGCCATCCGTCTCTGCCCTGCTTGCCTTTGAGGCATGTGCACGATTAGGCAGTGCGACACAGGCCGCGACAGAGCTTTCTTTGACGCAATCCGCGATCAGTCGACAGATCAAAACACTCGAAGCGCAAATTGGCGTACAGTTGATGACGCGGCAAGGGCGACGACTGACCCTCACGCAGGCGGGAACGGAATATGTCCGAGAAATACGCGAGGTTTTGGGCAAGCTTGCGCAGGCCTCTGTCAACGCATCGACGCAAGCCCGCTCAGGAGTGCTGTCGCTGGCTATTTTACCGGCCTTCGGCATGCATTGGCTGGCGCCGCGCCTGTCGGATTTCGCAGCCGAACACCATGAGGTGACTATTAACCTTTCAACCCGCCTACGCCCCTTCGCCCTTGGGTCCAGCGCGTTTCACGCGGCGATCCATTTTGGTCATGAGGATTGGCCGGGCGTCGACTATATGCCGCTCATGCCCGAGATTGTCGTACCGGTCTGCGTGCCAGGTCTGATTGGCGCGCCGTTTGATACACCTGCGGCACTGCTGTCTCATCCTTTGCTTCATCTGGAGACACGGCCACGGGCATGGGCACGGTGGTTCGATGCGGTGGGACATCCGTGTGATCCACCACTCGGCATGGTGTTTGATCAATTCGCGACCATGGCGCAGGCCGCCCTACACGGTCTGGGGATTGCATTGCTGCCTACTTTCGTAGCCGAGCCTTATCTGCGGGACCGGCAGCTTGCGATTGCATCGGACAAAACCACCGAAAGTATCGGCAGCTATTATCTCGTGTGGCCGAACGACCGCCCTGCACCGCCCCCGTTGGTTGCGTTTCGCGACTGGCTTGCGAGACAGAAACCGGATGCCTAATCCAGCACTCATTCGTTAACGCTGAGTCCATTTCGCCAAACTTTAGCCACAATTCGAGGCTAGAGCGATAAGACGTGGCGGTGGGGGCTGACACGAAGGAGCATAGCAATGCTTACGACATATTTCCGGCGCGCAGCAATTACTGCGACGGTACTCGCCTGTACGACTGGCGCGGCTTTTGCCGATCAGTTTGAGATTGTAGTAACGGAAAACGCTTTTTTCCCTGAGACCAGCGTTCTCAAGCCCGGTGACCAGGTCACTTTTATCAACCAATCCGGTTTCACACGCAGCATTGCTGCGATTGACGGCTCGTGGGTGATCGAGGACTTGGACAACGAAGGCCAAGCAGTTCTTGCGATTGTTGCCGACATGCCAACCGAGTTCGTGACGCTCGATTCTGCTGACACACCCGAAGACAATGCCAAAGGCATTATGGATTTCTCGGGTCAGGTTTCGACTGACTAGAACTCAGGCAGGCTGGTCTGATTCAGGGTCGTCAAAAAACGGCTCGATCAGTTCTGGCCCGGATGCACGGTTGGAATTGACGGCACGGCTTACGCGCCGCCATTCCAACACGTCCTCATCTGCCGTCCGCATCAGCGGTGCGGCACCTTTGCCCTTTTCGCCCAACCAAAGCGGGTAATCAGGGATTTCGATAATAACAGGCATCCTGTGATGGATCGCCTGCATCTTTACGTTTGATGCTATCGTTAATGCGGCAACGGTTTGCATTTCTTCGCCCGTCTCAGGATCACGCCAAGCCTGCCACAGTGCGGCAAGGGCAAGCGGGGCACCGTCACGCCGCGTAATATACCACGGATCGCGCGCGCCCTCGCCATTCTTGGTCCATTCATAGAACCCGCTCGCGACCACAAGGACACGCCGCGCATGCACCGCGTCCCGAAACGCCGGCTTTTCCAACACCGTTTCTGACCGCGCATTGATGAGCAGTGGCCCGCCGCTGGGCGTTTTATACCACGACGGGATCAGGCCCCACCGCATCGCCTGCATGCGGCGCGGTTGTGCAGGTCCGCCTGTGATCACTGCAATCTGGTCGGTCGGGCAAACGTTATAATTCGGTCCCGCAGGCAGTGTATTGGCGGGCTCCGCCTTGAACACCTGTGCCATCGCTTCCGGCGGCAGTGTGAGTGCCATGCGTCCACACATGCGTTGCCTCCTCATAATGTTCAAATTGCCGCACTGTGCGGATGGGGTACGGACGG
>JBATTJ010000034.1:0-62438 GCA_049670485.1 Sulfitobacter sp. | reverse complement strand
CGTGCCCTGATCCCCCCCAAAGGGTGTCATCCCCCTCCCCACCGATAAGCGCGTCCGAGCCGTCGCCGCCTGACAACTGCATATTGGAAGGCTCAGGTGCTGGCGTCTCAGGACTTGGTGGCGGAGTGTCAGGCGTTGGATTAACCGCAGGCGCGGGCTCTGTACTGCCCGGAAGCGGAATGCGGTCTGCCCATGTGAACCCGCCGCTCAGACCCGCGCCGAATAACGCGTCACTGTCGAGCGAAAGTCCAAGAGCAGATCGCACCTCAATTGTGGTGCCGCGGTACTCAACCTGTGCACCAAAAGACGTCGATGTGATCTCAAGCTGTCCTGTTGAACGCAGCATGAAGAAAGAAGACAAATCAAGCGTATCAACGGCAGGCATGAAATCAAGAACGCGGGTTAGGGTACCGGTTTGTGCGAGCACAAAGATATCTGCCCCCTGCCCGCCGATCAGTTGCGCACCCGCAGCCCCAACCAGAATGTCATTACCCGCACCGGCCTGCACAGTATCGTTTTGCCCTGCGATCAGCAGATCATCGCCAGATGTCCCTTGTAGAGTCGTACTCCCATCATGATCACCGCGCTGCACCCCACCCAGATTTGACAGATCGACCGTAAAGGCGGTGATACCTGCGTCAGTACCGCTAGAGACAAATATCTGCAGCGCGTTACCGATCACAGCAGTCTCGATTTCGTCAACGTTCATTAGTCCCGAACCAGTGGTATGAGGGATCGTTTCAAGGTGGATCAATCGCCCATCAGGCATAAGGGTAAACAGGCTCAGCCCGTCATCAGCCCCGCCCGCAACCACAAAAACCCGATCACCAATCTGAGCGGTTGCAACGTCCTGTACGCCATCAAAGCGCGTGTCACGGGTGTCCAGAAGTTGATCAATCGGACGTAGTTCCCCGTTAGCTGCAATCTCCAAGATACTCAAAGTGCCACTGCCTGCGCTGCCTAGAATGACCCACATCTGGCCAAAGGCCGTGACGGTTTCGAACGCAGTGGGCGCGTTGATACCAAACCCCTCCTGAACGCCCAGATCGCTTGCATGGCTCAGCGCACCGGTGGCGGCATCGATGCGGTAGCTGCTGATACTTTGGGTTTCGTGGCTGGTGACCAGCAAATAGGTGGCACTGCCAACCGTGACCGCCCCCAGATCAGTCAGGCCGGACACGGTGATCTGTTCAACAGTGGCGCCTTGGTCCGCAGTATGGCGTGTGACCTGTCCGGTGGAGTGCTGCACCGTGTAGTGTACAGGTCCACCCGCCAGCATAACAGCAGCAGCATCGCTGCCCGAGCTGGTATCAACACCTGTGGAGGTTTGAACACCAATCGTTCCGTCGGTGGCCAATGCGTAGCGCACCATTGCCGTTCCTGCCCCTCCCCCCAGTACGACCGAAGCGCTGTTGCCTGTTACCGTGACAGCCATCATTCCGCTGACGGATTGACCCCAATCTTGAGAAAAGAGCACGGTATCGGCGATGCCAGCGACAGTGCCTGCAGCGTCCAACCGGTAGGATACCAGCCCGCCGTTAACCCCTGTGGACGCCAACAAAAAGCTGGCAGAACCAAGCTCAACCACTTCGAGCCCGCGAATATCGGTATCAAACTCGGTGGTGCCTGTCAGATGATGTTTCTGTCTTTCAAAATACACGTCAGGCCCCCGCCCCTTACCCTTGGGCGGGTATGACAGGGGACTGGGAGCAAGCGGGGGCTGGAATCTGGCAGAAAAAAGCCGTTTGTGTCTACTTTTATGGTCCTTTTCACCAAATTATTTGAATTTACAGCACTGAAATAGTGATCAGCATTCGGAATGGAGGTAGCGCGCAACAGTATCGTCACGGTCTGGTTCGGTCGTCTTAAGTCTATTCGAGAGATGGTTGCGCAGATGCATTTACTGGAGCCTATCCCCTATGTCCGAAACTTCTCCCCGTTTGTCTTTGCCCTACCTTGCACCTGCACAGGCCCAAAAACATGTCACCCACAACGAAGCATTACAGCGTTTGGATATCCTTACCCAATTGACGTTGCAGGGTGTTGATCAAAGCAACCCGCCCCTAAACCCGCTAGAAGGGCGGATTTGGGCCGTCAGTAGCACGCCGAGCGGTTCGTGGACCGATCAGCCGGATACCCTCGCTGCTTGGGTAGGAAACGCATGGCTTTTTGTGGCGCCGCAAACCGGTTGGCAGGCCACAGATCTGGTGGGTGGTGGCATTCGGGTCTGGAGCGGCAGTGCGTGGGAGCATGCAACCGGTGGCACGCTCGAGAATATCGAAGGCATCGGCATCAACGCAAGCTATGATGCGTTCAACCGCTTGGTCGTCGCGTCAGAGGCGAGCCTGTTTACCCATGACGGAGCGGGCCATCAGATTAAGATCAACAAAGCAGACCTGACCGATACAGCCAGCCTGTTGTTCCAGACCGGATTTTCGGGACGCGCAGAGATAGGCACCGCAGGCACGGAAGACTTCTCCATTAAAGTAAGTGCTGACGGCATCAGCTGGACTGATGCGCTTGTCCTTGATGCCGCGACCGGACAAGCGGGCGGTGCCGCAATACAGCAAAATGCTACTGATGTGACAACGGGGCGTTTGGCACGGGTAGACTACACGTACGGTCCCGGAAATTTGCTGGGCCCTGTGGCGCAGGCCAGTGGTGTGCCGACGGGTGCCTTAATCGAAGAAGGCAGCACGGCTAACGGACACTATATCCGTTTTGCTGACGGAACGCAGATTTGCCATGCGCTTATCCCCACGACGCGTGTCAACGGCGCCCATTGCGCAGCCGATTGGGATTTTCCAATGCCTTTCATAACCGAACCATCGGTGCAGATGACCATCAGCGGCACAAATTGGAACGGTGATTTTTCAACAAATCTGTCGCGGGGCGATATAGTCCCTATTCAGGGCTACCTTACGACAACGGCCTTGCTGGTACAGGTTTGGGCCCGAAGCGGGGTCAGCTTTGCCGCGCCTGATACAGTAGCCGTGAACGTGACATTGATCGGCCGTTGGATATAAAACTATCCTTTGGCACCGGCTCCACGGGCATAGACATCTTCGTAACGAATAATGTCATCTTCTCCCAGATAGCTGCCAGTCTGAACTTCGATCAGGACCATCGGCATCTTTCCCGGGTTCTCCATCCGGTGAACAGCTCCAAGCGGGATATAGACAGACTGGTTTTCTGAAATCAGTGTCACAGTGTCGTCGATGGTCACCTTTGCGGTGCCTTCGACGACAATCCAATGCTCTGCTCGGTGATGGTGGCTTTGCAGCGATAAGGCAGCGCCGGGATGGACGACGATGCGTTTGACCTGAAATCTGTCGCCTGTACCCAAGCTCTCGAACCACCCCCATGGGCGGTAGTCCCGCGGCAAAGTTTCAGCCTGCGCCACGCCTTTCGCCTTGAGCAAAGTCACCGCCTGTCTGACCCCTTGGGCATGATCGCGGTGGGCCACCAACACCGCGTCGGGCATTGCAATAGCGATAATGTTATCCAGACCGATACCGACCAATTGCTGATTAGGGTTCTCGGCGCGCAGCAATGTATCGTGGCAATCAATCGCATTAGCGCCATCGGTTGTCGCCACACCGTCGTTGTCTTGCAAGCTTTCGCGCCAGACGGCCTCCCAGCTTCCTAAATCAGACCAGTCACCACCATAAGGAACAACGCTGAGGTTCTCGGCCTTTTCCATGATTGCGTAATCTATGGAGTCACTTTGCAACTCCTCCCACGGTTCTGGCGCAAGGCGGGTAAAGTGGAGATCCAGCTCGGCTTGTGCAACCGCCTTGCGGGTCGTTTCCAGCATATCTGGCGCATATTTCTGGAAAGCTGCGATCAGAGTATGGGTAGTAAAAAGGAAGATACCAGCGTTCCAAAGGTGCGTGCCTTGAGCGACCAGATCTTGGGCTGTGGTTGCATCCGGTTTCTCGACAAACCCTTTGAGGGGCTGCGCCACAGGAGCAAAATCATCCTCAACGCTTTGCGACAATGCCAGCCAGCCGTAACCCGTCTCAGGGCGTGTGGGGCGGATACCGAATGTTACTAGTTGACCTGATTGCGCGGTCGGCACCGCCGCGGCAACAGTGGCACGAAACCGCTCGGCATCTTCAATCAAATGATCTGACGGGGCTACCAACATAAGGGCATCTACCCCTTCGTTGCGGGCATTTAGCGCCAGTGCGCCTGCAAGAACTGCGGGAGCAGTGTTGCGGGCCTCGGGTTCGATCAGCGTCAGCAGCGCGCCAGATCCAATGGCAGCCAACTGCTCGGTCACGATAAAGCGGTAGTCGGATCCCGTTATGATTAAGGGTGGCGCAAACCCCGCTCCGGAAAGTCGCTGTGCAGAGCTTTGGAACAGGCTCGTCTCATCGGTAAACCGCGCAAATTGCTTAGGATAGCTTTTGCGGGACAGTGGCCAGAGCCTTGTGCCGGCACCCCCACACAGCAGTAAAGGGTAGATTAAATCTGTCATATGCACCCTTCATCTGGCCGCAATAGGCTATTGTCCTAGACGATGGCGTACAGGCACGGGGCGATCAAGGATTAATCGGCTGGGCAAAAGCGATGATGCTATCAATTTCGAACAACCCACCTTTGGTGGAGGTGGGTAAGTAAACAGGAAACCCCCGACGCTTAATGCACCCCGTCTCACTGATCCCATATACCATGATAGAATTGGTGACGTCGGTGGACACACATTTGTCCTTCACCGAGCATTGTCGCCACGGGGGCGCCCTCCCTGCGATATTTACACCTGCGTCATCAACATCCCTTAGCAATCAGGTCTAATCTTTGGCAATTACAGTCCACTGAGGCGGCCCAAAACGGAAGTCTTCAAAATCCTTCGAAAGGTTCGGATTATATGCAGGATCATTTAAGGTATTGGTTCCCCAAGTGCGCATCATATATTCAACTTCGCGTTTAAAACGTGCTTTTTTCTCTGGTGTATCTTCTGTTTTACGCGACGCGGATTCGTAGTGATATAATTCGGCCGACGGCGTCCACAGATTGCGATATCCAGCCTCTTTGACTTTTAAACAAAAATCGACGTCATTGAATGCAATGGACAGGTGCTCTTCATTGAGACCTCCTACCGCATCATAAATCTCGCGCCGTACTACAAGGCAAGCTCCTGTTACTGCCGTATATTCCTGACGTAGTTTAAGGCGTGAAAAATACCCCGGCATTGCTCTGGCGGCATGCTTTTGACCGTGCCCCGCAACACCACCTATGGCTAAAATAACACCTGCATGTTGAACAGTATCATCAGGGTAGTAGAGCTTGGCCCCGACACACCCAACGTCAGGTCGCATGGCAAGGCCCACCATTTCGCGTAGCCATCCGGCTGATATGATTTCAATATCGTTGTTGACCAATGCGACAACCTCCGCGTCGCTCTGCGCGACAGCTTTGTTGTTCAGCGCGGAATAATTGAACGGACTATCATCCCTAAGAATACTCACTTGAGGCGATAGAGAGACTTCTTTAAACCATGCAATTGTCTCTGGTTCGACGCTACCGTTATCAACAATTGTGATTATATAATTTTTGTAGGTCGTCTTTTCCAGAATAGAATTAACGGTTACCCGAGTGATATCCAATCGGTCACGGGTCGGGATCACGATCTCGACTTTTGGCTCTTTTGAAAGAGGCCATTGCGGCACGTAGGTAAATGGGTATGGCCCAAATTCAACATCAATCTGCTGATCGTGTTGCTCTGTAAGCGCCTCCGCCATTGCCCGCACTCCAGCGGTCCACGCATACGGTTTTGCGTCTGCGGTGTCCGCAGTACTTCCGGCCGTTGCACGCCATGAATACAAAACTTTGGGAATATGGTGAATTTGATCATCGCTGACATGCGACAGGCATCGCAGCAAAAGATCGTGGTCTTGTGCGCCCTCATATTCAGGCCGGAAGCCCCCAATTTTTTCTACAATATCGGCCGCATAAACACCAAGATGGGAGACATAATTGTAGCTGTATAGAAGTTCACGGTTCCAGTCCGGCTTGAAATGAGGGTCATAGCGGGTACCGTCATCCCGAACTTTGTCTTCATCCGTATAGATAATTTTGGCGTCGGGATTCAGATCAATGCATTGCGCCACAAAAAGAAGCGCATCACGGTCAAGAAGATCATCATGATCAACCAGAACGAGATAGTCGCCCTTCGCTATTTTGATCGCACTGTTTGAAGCGTGGCTGATGTGTCCATTTTCTTCTCGAAACACGATCCGGATTCGCGAGTCTGCGGCGGCGGCGGCGTTCAGCACAACTTTGACACGGGGATCAGTCGATGCGTCATCAGCGATGCATAATTCCCAATTTTCATAGCTTTGACCAACAATCGAATCGATCATTTCCTGCAAAAGAATAGGGTCTGTGTTGTAAACCGGCACGACAATAGAGAACATTGGTCCGTCGGAAAGCCGTTTTATCAGTGTGCGGACTTCTCCAGCGCGGGCAGTCCGCTGTCGGTCCCATCCCGCTAAAAGATTAGCATAGCTATCTCTAACTTCGGGAGTAGATTTAGCATAGCTATCTCTAACTTCGGGAGTAGATAATGACGCACTCCACCCTCCCTTCCTCCGAGGATCTCTCTTGGGATCTCTCTTATCTGCGGAACGTGCAAAACGCTTGGCCGTACGAGGCGACAAAGGAGGGCTGGCTTTTGCCAAAACCCTAAGTATTTTGCTGACTACAAGGCGTTTGAACTGCTTGATTGGTTTGCGACGGGCATCGATAAGCTGCGATGACAGAGTATCAACTTCTGCCCGCAGATAGTTGAGTTGTGAAATTGTGCTATTCAGCTCGCTCGCTACCGCACCTGCCTGCGCTTCTGCCAGCGTTTCTAATTTTCCGGTCCGTGCTTCCAGCTGACCTTTCAACGCTTCTAGATTACCTGTTCGCGCTTCTAGATTACCTTTCCACGCTTCTAGACTACCTGTTCGCGCTTCCAAATCATTCATTCGCGCTTCAGTTGGATTTTCATCCGATGGCGAATAATTTCGCACAAAAACCTCATGACCCTCAGCAGCAAAGAACGCCTCTATGTCGTTTGCCTCATCGCCTGAGCGCGGATCTGTGCCCAAATCGCGAAGTATTTGGGGCACGTCCTGTCCATGAAAAAGCACACCAAGTCCGTGACAATGGGTGAAGTTGAATGACGGATGCTCTTTGGATATTTCAGCCCAATATTTATAAACGCCGAACCCGCGTTCACGCACCATTGTGTCATGAAACAGCACGACCGCTCTGGACGAAAGCTTTGGTACCCAGCTTTCAAAGTCATATTTTACATCATCGTAAAAATGCCGACCATCTACGTGCAACAGGTCGACGCTGCCGTCTTCGATGTCGTCAAGCGCTTCTTCAAATGTTTTGCGCAATAGGGTGCTAAAATCGTGATACTTGCGGTTTTCGGCGCGAACGCCATCATAGACTTCATCTGAGTAAAATCCGGCATGTTCATCGCCCGCCCATGTATCAACGGCATAGCAATCTGTATCTAACCCAGTCTCCTTTACAGACCTACACATTGCAAAATAGGAAAACCCTGTGTGGGTGCCTAACTCGACGATCCGACTTGGCTCCAGAACTTTAACCAGCCACATCGCAAAGGGCCCATGCTCTCCCCAAGCAGTTGTCGGAAAGTAAGTAGGCTCTGTAACATCATACCCCAAAAATTTCTTCATATCAGGCAATATCTCTTTTGTTTGTTTCTTGGGGTAGGAAGCTAGAAGCAGCACCGATCAACTTTTTCCAAATCCCCAAATTGGGGAAATCGACTGGATATTTCCGAACATACGGTAACCATAAGGTAGTTAATGCTCAAGCACGCCTGATTATGTTTTTGCTGTATGTATCTACCTTAGAGGGCCTTGAGCCTGTACAATGCACTTGTCGGACAACAGCCCCTCTAAGGACGTGACCGAATAGCAACAAACAGTTGCGCCTTGGTTTCCAAATCCGTCTCCACAGCCTAAGTTTCAGCAAGCCTAATTGATACTGGCCCGATGAATGACACATAGCGGCCTCATGTACATACTTGAAATTCGATGCTGTACTCATCAACCCAACTTAAGATTCATAAGATATGGAGAGCCTCTAAATGGCGCCTTTCTGGAAGATCACACGCGAAATCCGGCGCTTGCTAAAACAGCCCTTTGACAAGGCTGGAGATGCTACAACATATGTGTTTGGCGCGCTGTACTACGATGTATTCTTATCCGGCAAGTGTCAGGTTCACGAAGGTCATCAGCCTACCTCCCGGAGGCGCGCTGTGTACCTTGTTTATCCTTCTGACGGCGTACTTCCTTCGCACCTGCGCAGTCTTGAATATCTTGCAAGAAAAGGCATTTCCACCACAATCATCTCAAACCAACCCCTGTCCAAGGCAGAAATACAAACCCTGAAACCTCTATGCAACACGTGCATAGAACGACCGAATTTTGGATACGATTTTGGCGGATACAGGGATGGAGTTCTGTCTCTTGCGGCTGATTTTGCAGAAATGGACCAGCTGATCCTGCTGAACGATTCAGTGTGGTTCCCAATTAGTGAAAAAACAGACTGGCTGGATGACATTCAGCATTTGAATGTCAACTTTGGCGCAGCCACTTCAAATTATGGGTTACCAAGGCCAGACCCCGCTGCGTTCCGACAGATAGATTTTAACTACAGAACAGACCACCACAACTTCCACTACGCATCCTTTGCCTTGAGCTTTGACGCCGAGATACTCAGTCATCCTGAATTTATGAGGTTTTGGAAGAATTTTGCGCTTACCAATAAGAAAAAGCGGGTGGTTAGACGAGGCGAAATCGGTTTGACCAGATGGGTCCTCAAGCAAAATTTCACCCACGCAGAAACTTTGGGGGTGCAACAGCTAGAAGCCGTGCTCAATGATTTAGATGAGCCCCGCCTTCGGGAGGTTGCTAGGCTGATTATCATATCCGAAGACACGCGACTACAGCAGGTTAGAAATGATCTGGAAGGAAAAATGCATACACTTAACCGTTCAGAGGTTATGAGCTTTATCCTAACAGTCGTGGCGCGTCAGGGGGCGAGCTATGCCCTAGCGCCGCTAAGCGTTTCCGAACTTGGTTTTCCGTTCTTTAAAAAGTCGCCTCTATGGCTCAGCAAAGAAAGCTCTGACAACTCCATGGAAATACTGAAGCGCCTTGCGACACCTGCGGCACTTGAAGCATTGGTTGAGGCAGAAGTCTTGAGAGAGCGCCTCAAGCCAATTTTACATTCTAGCTAGCTGAGGAATTCATTCTGTCACGCTAAAAAGACCCATAGATCGCAACTTTAAGACTTACTCAGTAGTACTGAACTGCCTGTCATACAATGCCTGAAACAGCCCGTTCTTGGCCAGCAGCTCAACCTGTGAACCTTGCTCAACCACTTGGCCATCTTTCACGACAATGATCTTATCCGCGCTCTGAATGGTAGACAGTCTATGCGCGATGATGATCGTCGTCCGGCCTTTGGACAGTTTCTTGAGTGCTTCGTTCACAAGAAACTCGGATTCGGAATCGAGTGCGCTGGTCGCTTCGTCTAGAACAAGGATAGGGCTATCGCGTAGGATCGCACGTGCAATGGCAATTCGCTGACGTTGGCCACCGGACAAATTTCCTCCATTTTCGCCAATTTCAGTATCATATTGCAATGGCATCTTATGAATAAACTCGTGAGCATTTGCTGCTTTAGCTGCCGCGATCACTTCCTCATCTGTTGCACTCTCACGTCCCAAGGCAATATTCTGCGCTAGGGTTCCATCAAACAAGAACGTATCTTGTCCAACGAAAGCCATTTTGTCGCGCAGGGACGCAAATGTCGCCTTTTTCAGATCATACCCGTCAATCTCCACGCATCCCTCGACCGGATCGTAAAGCCGCATAATCAGGTTAATGATTGTAGATTTCCCACCACCGGAAGGCCCTACTAGCGCGGTCGTCAATCCCGCCTCAAATGTCACATTCATTTGCCGAAGTAACGGCTCGCCTTTGTTGTAATTGAAGCTCACATTCTTGAACGTTACCTGACCCGGACCGTCTGGCAATGGGATCGCATCTGCATCCTCCAAAACCGTGATGGGGGCATCTAGCACCTCGTACATTGCACTCACACCGATCATGCCCGCTTCGATACTTACCCGCATTCTAGCCAGCCGTTTCGCCGGCTCATATGCCATCAACAAGGCGGTGATAAATGACATCAACTCGCCTGGTGTGCTGCTGGTGTCACCGAAAAAACTGACCGCGCTCAAAGCGACGACAGCTGCGATTGCAAAACCAGATAGCGTTTCCATAAGTGGGCTGGTCGCGGCCTCCAGCCTGGCAATAGCATTGGCACGGGTTTCTACAGCAGCAACTGCCACTGACATCCGGCCATCCATGCGACCTTCCAAAGCGAAAGCTTTGACGACGCGAATACCTGTTGAAGTTTCTTGAATCACTTTGATGATCTCAGCCATCGACTTCATTTCCGCCTCCATAATCTTGCGGACATGCTGCAAGATGCGGCGGACGCCAAAAATCGCGACAGGTCCGAAAATCAATGAAAACAGAGACAAAGTGGGCTGCTGATAGATCATCACAGCGACTAGACCAAGCAAAGTAAGCAGGTCACGCACAAACCCCATAACAAGAGTGTCAATCACAGCGCGAGCGGCCTGCGCGGAATACGTCACACGCATCAGGATGTCAGAGGATCCCCGTTCGCTGAAGAATGATACACCGTGCTCCAGAATTCGCCGGTAGAGCTTGCGTTGCTGGAACGCAACAATGCTATTCCCTGCCTTGCTGAGCCACACAACCTGTACATAGGTCGCGATCCCTTTGGTTGTAAAAATCAGCGCGACTGCACCTGCAACAGCAAACACCTGAGCCTTGTTGTCAGACCCCACCATCGAATCGATGATGTCGCGCATGATCCATGCTGTAAGTGCTGTCGTCACCGCAATGACAACCATCGCCGCCATCGCTAAGCCGTAGTTGAAAGCCTGCAGGCGAAAGTTCTCGCGTACCAGCCGCACGATCATCTTGCCATTCAGATCAGCAGCGAATTTTTGTAACATTCAGGCGATACCTTATCGGGCTATCCGGTGAACAGCACAGTTAGGGTTCATTGCCCACTGTGTAAAGGTTACCGCCACCTTCGCGATCACCTGACGATGCCGATCAGATATCACGCACGCCACTCAGGACGCTGCAAAAACCATTGATTGGGTTGCCTGCAACGCGTCGAGTGTTTCTTTCACCGCTTGCTTGTTCGGCACCATCTGCAAAATCCGAGCGGAATTCTGCCCCCGCAGTAGCAACGCATCCGAAACAAGCGCCTCGTAAGCGGCCTGATCCTCCGGCACGATTTCCAGAAATGCCAACAGACGCGTAATAAGCGCGCGGCCTGCATCCGGGTCGGAATAGACATCCTCAAAAAAGATTACGAAAGGGGGCACAGCCGCATCGTGGGCCAAATCCTGAAATTTCTGGCGTTGCGCGTGATAGTGGCTCATCCGTGCGCACATGCCGTCGATATCCATCGGTTCCAGCACGACATCACCAGCCTCAATAGCAGGGTAAATTTCGCCGGCCCCTTTGCCACCCCATGCACCGGTCAGCTTCGCCAGCTCGAGTGAAATAATCCTGTCGGTCTCGCTGCGCCGGTCAAGCACCAGATGGCGGTATCCGAGTGCGGTTGCCACTTCCATGAAGGCACAATTGAAAGCAGGTGAAAAATCCTCATAGCAATGCTTGATCACAGGCGTTTCCGCCAAACTGCTCTGCAGATCAACGCGCAGCTGGTCGGCATCACCGCTCTGTGCGAAGGCCTTTGTCACATGACCCAACTCGCGCTCCACGTTGAAGGGTTCATGCTGAATGCCCGGATGCTCGGACAACGTTGCCAGAAGGCTCGCCAATGTGGTGCCGCCTGTGCGGCGCATTGTCCAGATAATATATGGATAACTCAATGGGGGCTCCCTGCACCGTGCACAACCGCACCTAGAACTTTGTAGCACCGCGTCTGCGGCCAGACAAGACAATGCGCTGTACCAAAACGGCCCTTTACCTGACGGCCGACTTGCGAAACAACATTCCTATGACGCATATTTCCCTGACTTCGACGCGATGAAGCGCGCGCCCCGCGCGACTGCTGCGCCCCACATTTCGGTGATCATCCCGATCTACAATGTCGCCGCATATGTGGCCGCTTGTGTTCAGAGTGTGCAAGGCCAGACATGGACCGATTTCGAGGTCTTGATGATCGACGACGGCTCTACCGACGGAAGCGGCGACATCGCACAAGGCATCATTCAAGATGATCCGCGTTTCCGTTTGATCCGGCAGGGCAATGCCGGATTGGGAGCCGCGCGCAATGCAGGGCTTGATGTAGCGCGCGGTGAGACGATCGCCTTTGTCGACGCCGATGACCGGATTATGCCCGACTTTCTGATGCGCCTGTGGCAGGTCATGCAGGACACGAATGCTGATTGGGTCGCCTGCGCGCTCCAGAACAGTGAGCCGTTTGGCAGTGGCAGCACCCATTCTGCCATCCACGGGCGACCCAGGTTGGACCAACACCTCACACCCCGACGCTATGCGCTTAACGACTGGTGTGATGTCATTGTGCATTTTCCGTCTGCTTGGAACAAGTTGTACCGGCGGAACCTCGTCAAAGGGTTGCGTTTCGACACGGGCACGTGGTTCGAAGATCACAGTTTCTTTCACCGTGCTGCCGCGCGCACAGACCATATCGTGCATTTGCCCGAAGCCCTCTACATCCAAACGCGCGGGCGTCCAGGCCAGATTACGGCACAAGACGATGACCGCATATTCGAACAGTTCGAGGTGCTTGAAGGAATGGCCGAACAGTTCAAGCGCAGCACCCGCAGCGGCGGAACCGAAGCGCTTGCCCGCATTACCAGCAGGCTTTTGTTCGAGCGCAGCACCGTGCTGGTGGATCCCACCAGACGGGCACGATTTGCGCAGGCCGCGCAGGCGTTCATGACCCGCCATTCCCTTAGCTATACTGCAACTTGGGACCCAGGCATCAGCCTGATCTGGGGCATGGAAATGGAAGGCCATCTGCCGCTCAGCGTGATCCTAAACTGGGACGGTACCGACACGCAGTCACTATGGACAAGCCTTGAATCCCTCTGGGGACAACAAGCGCCGAGCCACGACGTACATATTGTCTGCCAGACCAAAGCATCACAGCGCCGCTTCGCCCAGACTGTTCCCGACATGCCGCCCCACTGGCAGGTCAGTGTCAGCCCGCGCAACGACGCAGGAGCTGCGTTCAACCACGGGCTGGCCCAAGCGCAGGGGGCCTATGTGATCTTTTTGCAAACCGGCGATGCGCTTCCTCCGCATACCCTCACCCAGCGGGTCGAAGCGATGCTTCATGCGGACGCGGATTTTGGCATCAGCCAGATGCGCTTGCACGATGTAGATAGCGGCGCTGCCACCTATCACAACGGCATTATCGATATGGATTTGTGGCCGCACAGCACCCCGCCCGCAGGGCCACTCACCCTTACCGCGCCACAGGCCCTCAGCCTTGAGGCGCAATGCAGCGCCAAAACGTTCCGCCGCAGTTTTTTGCAGGCGCACGCCATCCGGTTTAGCGAAGGGCCACGCGGTGATTGGGCATTGACGCTCGGGGCTGCTCTGCTGGCCCCCTGCATCACGTACATCCCTGTCGAAGGCGCGATCGTACCGTTGCGCAACGAGGGTTTTGTCCGGTGGCACACCCCGTTGGGCGGTCGCGCATTGGCACGTGGGCACAGCGGGCTGATCGCGACGCTCAACAAAACCCTGCCAGCAGACCGCGCGGTAGACCTTCCCAAAGGATGGCAGCGCAAACTGTTTGCCCGGGCTTTGCGCGAGCAGGTCTATTTCGGAAGCTACGGCACCAACAAGCGCGGCCGTACAAAGCGGTCTGCAATGATGGCACATGCTGCACTTGCCGCTTGGCAACGTGGTTACGGGACGCATACAGCCGCTGGTCTGGACCCGTTTATCGGGCCGCGCATGGCAAAATTACTTGATCCAGTTTCTGTCGTACTGGGCCGCATGGGTAGACCTGGTCGGGCGCTGCTGCACAGCCGTCCGATCGCAGCCCTGTCGCTTACCGCTACACCCAAACACCTGCACGCATTCGATCTCGGGACACACGGCACCCTCACGCTGCGCGCGGATCTGCGCACAAGCCCCTACGCCAACATCTACTTTCACGCGGCCGAGCATGACCGCGTCCTGTTCCATCTTTCGTTGCGCCGCGACGAGAGTTTCGCCGCTTGCAACAGCCAGCGTTCCAATGGCGACTGGCAGACAGAACAAACCTGCCCCGTTGATCTCCCTACCGATATGGTCGTGGCGACCCTGATATTTACCGCCACCCGCATATGCGTGGATATTCAGGGCAAGACGGCATTCGACTTTGATCGACGCAGAACGACTTTTTTCACCGCAATAGATACTATCGCCGGCTTCGCATTGGAGGGGCAAATCCGGACACCCGAAATCGTCCCGCAGGTGCCGGATACTCAACTTACCCTCGACAGCCGCCTTGCGCTACACATCCGTGATGCCGGTTCCAACAGTTCCCTCACAGTGGAACCTGCACATAGCGCCCTCGCCTTTGTACATGCGACCAATGGCATCGCCGCGACCGCACAACTGCCCGCCCGTTTGTGGCGCGACCTGCCGCACGGTGCCTCGCTCAAGTTAAATCTGTCCCGCAATGGGCGGCATACCGATACGCTCACCATCACTCGCGATGACTTTGTGGCGCGCATTGAGGCGTTGTTGTGTCTACCTTTGGCGACCACCGACAGCACCTTGTGCCTCACTGTGCTGGAGTATGTCAGCCATGCAAAGCTGCAAAACCACTTCTCCCCCAAGGCACGCGCCCATCTAGACCAACTCGCCATGCTATTCGGTACACAAAGCATGCTCGAAGACCAGCAAACGACAGACATGCTAGCACCTCCGCCTCCCTCTCGTGATCCGGTAACCGATGCGCTAGCCGGTGTCGTGGCCCGCCTCGCGGAAAGCCAAAGCGTACCGGCGGCACAGCGTCCTGATCCACTGACTATTGTGGCGGGAATGCAGGTGGCGCCACAAGCCCGCCAGCTAATGTTTCTTAACCTCTCAGAGTTCTTCTGTACCGGCACACAGGATTTTGCCGGTCTTTATGCGCTTGCCAAGGAACGTGACGCGCTGCCCCTTGGCCACAGTGACAACCATTGGATGCGCTCGGCTGCTCTGCCTTTTCTGGTTGCGGACAGGCAATTCCAGCGTGCAGCCGACGATCTCTATTTCCTCGCAAATCCGGGGCCTGACTGGCTTGTGACACCGGCGATTGCATGGGCTGCACGCACTGGCATTACCGGAGCTGACACACCCGCGCCTGTGCGCCGCGCACTTTTCTACGGGTTTTGCGATCTGGTCTACAAACGCGCCTATGATTATTGGGACCGTGCCCATTGCCGCGAGTTGACGCGCACGGCGGCGCATCTGATCCTCAACCGCCACCGGCTTGAGCCTTTTCAACAAACCGACGCCATCAATATGTGCCTGGCGGTTTACGGACTGTCGCGCCAATTCTGGTCCGATCTGGCAGATGCAACAGATTTGCCTGCCGAGATACAGCGCGCGCGTGCAGCCTTTGCCGATATCATCCGCGACGACACAGATGCACAACGCCGCGATGTGGCCCTGCGTCTGTTCGAGACGTTGGGAACCGTCGACGCCCCCCGCATGCGCCGCGAGCTTTTTGGTCCCGCGGGCCTTCCGGTGCGGGGTAAGTCGCATATAAGCTCTGGTGATCTGGCAGCGCTGCACACGCCTGACACCCGCACGTTGGGGGAATCTGTTCTGCGCCATATGGCACATCCCGGAAGTCAGCCGGTGACACCGCGTGTGGCCAAACTGGCCAGTGCGACTTTACCAACACTATATCCCCAAACACCGCGCGCGCCCTATTTCGACGTCCAGCAGACCGCCGCCCAGCAAGCCATGGCATTGCTGGCAGAGCCCGCGCGTGATCTCGCCGCACTGACTGATACGCTGGCTCAGCTGGCTGATGTTGCCTCTCATCATCTGGGGCTCGGCATGGCGCTCTCGCTGATCGACGGCCTGGGAGCGCAAAATCCCGACCACACCGAAACGCTTTGTGACTGGGTCCATGCGCAAATCCCGATGCATGACCACGGAACCTTGCGTACAGCGCCGGCGCTGCACCAACCTCTACGCCGCTTGTCGCAGCGCGCTGATCTACCTGAAGTGGTAGCCACGTTGATCCTAGCACTTGATATTCCGATGGCACCCGCATCTGCCCTCGACAATGATGGTTTGCCTGACGGTCATCCGCTATTTGATACCATTGTGACGGTGTTTTCATGCGTGCCCTACCTCGAGACGCGTATCGATCCCATGCGCAAAGGGTGGCTCAGCTTGCTGAAAGATTTGGGCGTGCCTTATGTTATCGTGGTGGGCGACGGCGACGGCACGCGGCGCGGCGACGTCGTGCATCTGGATGCGCCCGACGATTACGAAGGGCTGCCGCAAAAGACGCTGGCCACCATACGCTGGGTCCATGACAATACGCTCTTTGGCCACATGCTGAAAATCGACGACGACTGCTTTCTTGATGCACCGCTGTTTTTCCAATCTCAAAGCTATCGCAAGTTCGATTATTACGGGCGCTATCTGTACCGCGGTGTGGGCCAGATGGACCGCCAGTGGCACCAGAGCAAATCAAGCTCCGCGCGCGGCAAGCTTGACCTCGACAAATCACCCGAACCCTCGGAATACACGGATGGGGGCACCGGATACGCGCTGAGCCGGACGGCCATGGCAGCCGCTCTCGATGCCTCAGATAGCCCGGAAGGACAGCACCTTGTGAGTATTTCGTTCATGGAGGACAAAATGCTCGGCGATCTTCTGGCCATGCGCGCCATCCGCCCTGTTGAGGAAGATTATCGCATCTCGATCCGCCGCCGGACCTATGGCGCTGCAACTCCGGTCGCGCTTTGGCATAACAGCTTTCATCCGAGTGCCACCGCGCCTTTGCAACTGGTACATCTGGACACACACCTTGATCAAGCAGACGCATTGGAGCGACGTACTAAGCAAGGATTGTGGCCGCGCAAAATCTGGCCCAGCTACCAGCGCCCACAGCTGGGTTACCAAAGCAACGCACTTGAGTTGATCAGCTCTGAGCAAAGTGTGGCCCGCGCGTCCGAGGCGGACGTCGCGGTGGTCGCCTGCATGCGCAACGAGATGTTCATGCTGCCGCAGTTCTTGGCACATTACCGCAAGCTTGGTGTGCGCGCCTTCCTGATTGCAGACAACTGCTCGGACGATGGCACGCTGGAGTATCTCGCAGATCAACCCGATGTGGCCCTGTTCTCCGTCGATACAGATTACAACCTGTCACGCTACGGCGTCGCATGGCAACAGGCGATGATGGCCGCGTTCCGTGTGGGCAAGTGGTCCTTGGTCGCCGATGCGGATGAGCTACTTGTCTGGCAGGAAAAGCAGACCCAAACACTGCCCGATCTGCTTAAAAGTTCTGCTTTTGAAACCGCTGACGCCGCTCGGATTTTCATGCTTGATATGTATCCGCAGGGGCCGCTTGAGGATGCGGATTTCATCAGCGGCACCCCCTTTGAACAGGCCCAATTTGCCGATCAGGTTCCGTTTTTGCGCAAGACCCTTTCGCGCGGACCCTTCTCGGATCAACCAAGCTGGACCTCCGCGCTGCGCCACAGGTTGATCACCGGATCGCCCGCAAACCTGTTTGTCGCACAAAAGCTGGCGCTGCTGCGCTACAGGCCTTGGATGCGCCTGTCTGCGGGTCTGCATTATGTGGGGGACGTGAACATAGCGTCACGCGAATTGCTGTTCGCGCATTTCAAATATAACGCCGATTTCCGCCGCAAGGCGCAGGCCGAAGTCCTGCGTGGGCAGCATTTCAACGATGCCGAGGAATACCGCAAATACCTTGCCCTCGTATCAGAAGGGCGCAGCGTGATCTATGATCCCAACCTTTCAGCCCCTTGGACGGATGTGCCCTTTGTGCGGGATGTTCTCAGCGACAAGACCTCCGTATAAAGTGCCAGAAGATCCGTCACATGCGCGGGCACGTCGATCGGCACGCGGGCACCTCGCCAGTAAGCGGCCATATCAACCTTGCCTGCCAACAGCCCCGCAAGGCGCGATGCGAAATCTTGAACATCGCCAGCCATAAAAGTCATCTGCGCGTACCTGCCCAGTTCGGACGCGCCGCCCCTGTCGGAAGTGAGCAGCGGGATATGGCGCGCATGCATCTCAATCGCGACCTGTGGCAGATTATCGTGCCACAGCACTGGCACGATGCCTACATCCACCGGCGCCAATACCGCATCAAGATCATCATGTGTATATCCATCATGATAGATCACACCTGCCAGCCGCTCCCCAAGCTGTGCCAGACGCGCCATGGTCGCGCGGTCTGCCCGTCGCGCGGCCACTACGATTCGGATACGTGCGGCGATGTTTGGCGGCAAAGCCTCCAACGCGTCGAGCAGAAAAAAGAAGCCTTTGTCGCGGCGCATATATCCCAAATAGCCCAGCGTTAGGGTCTGGTCAGTCGGCATCGGCTTTTGCGTGGTATGTGCGAATGATTGCGCAGCCTGTGTGCCAATATAGCTGGTGCGCGTAAGCTCAGGCGCGATTCCATACCGCTCAGCCAATTCCCTCACTGCATCAGAAACACAGAGCACCATATCACAATGCCGATTGATCAGCGCAGTCATCTGCGCGCGCCGTTTGACGAAAGCGCCGGCTTGTGTCGCGGCTGCCTCAGCGCTCAACACAGGCACATTCACCTGCTTGCGCCGCAGCCTGCGCAGGACGCGCATAGCCCGTGCACCCCCACCAATAACACCACGAAATATCGCGTCATAGGCCCATGTTCCGGGTTGTAGCCCCGCACACCGCAGGCGGTAAGACACGCCATTGGCCAGCCGCAGCATCCGCGCATCATGTCGATGCACAAGGCAGCTCCCGCAACCTGCGCCATCCTGAAAATCCTCACAGCTCTCCCGCTCTTGCGCCCACAGGTTTACCTGCGGACAAATCGGATAATAATTGTGCAGCGACAACACCACACGGGTATCAGGACAGTGTGCCTTGATCTGCAACACTTCGGCGGGCAGACCTTCGAGATTATTGAAATGGATGACATCATAGGGGCCAGTGGCTGCAACAAAGTCGAAAAACACATCGCGCGTCGCATCGTGAGACAGCTGCGCGGGATCACCAAAGCTGTGGTGTGCAGGGGCCAGCACCCCTGAGTTGACGATCTCGAACCGGCGATCACGATCCTGACGCGCGCCGTGACGCACGGCCTCCCATCGTGGTCCGCGCGCTGGGAGGTCATAGGACAGCCCCGCCGATAAAAACACCGCGTCAACGTCATCGCGTGCCTGCATGCCCGCCATCACGGCGCGCTGATACAGCGTGACGCCACCGCCCCGCGCCTCCCCGTCCAGATAATCAACCCAGTTGTAGTACAGAATGCGCTGGCGCGAGTTCACAGCTCTTCATCCAGCCAGTCTGCGTGCCCAACCTTGGTAAAATAATTGCGGATGCTGCCCACCTTCTCGAACCGGTCCGCGATGGCGTTGCTGCCTTGTTTCACCAGCGGACTCTTCAACCGCCACGGCAGACGCACGCCCAAAAACTGACAAACTTCCTTCTCAAAGCCCGCCAGAAACATCTCGCGGTATTCATAGGTGACTTTGGGATTGGGCAACGCGGCAAGCCATCCTGTGACCAAATAGTCAAAAGTTGCGTATTCATGCCAACGGTGGCTAATCTGGCGCGGATTGGCCTCGATCTTTTGCGCCACATGGCTGTCTACACGGTTTTGCGCCCATTTCTTGCTCTCCGCCGCTTTGATGAGTGATGAAACCTGCGCCAGCCTGTTTTCACGCCAGACGTAGATGATGTACAAATCCGGATCCGCCTCCAGCGCCTTGAGGATCTGAAGGTTGTGGCCAATCATATATTTGAAACCGCCGCAGGCCGCGCCGCTCTGTGCGGTACGCTCGAAAAACGCGATCATGTGGCCCACCGGATCGCTATCGCGCGCCAGTATCGCAGCCGGTGTATCGTCCTGTTCATCCACACCGATGACCGCATAAGGATTAAACTGCTCACCCGCGCAAGTGATGTCGCGGTGCGCGTCCAGCAGACTCATCAAATAGGTGGTGCCACTGCGCGGCAGACCCAGAATCACAAAGCGTTTCATCAATTCGTATCCTGTCTGCGCCTTGGCCGCTGTTGGCACGCTGTGGTTGTATAATGAAGAAGCTGTCGCAGACTTCAACCCGTGATCACTTGGCAGCAATCAGGTCCAGATGAGCTTGAATGGCCATCTCCACGTCTTCGAAATATGTCAGCGTCCCCGCTTCCAGCAAAATACCGGACTCACAAAAACTGCGCACCTGCGCCATCTCGTGGGTCACAAGGATCGCACTGGAGGTTTTCATACGTTCGGTAAACAAAGCCTTACTTTTGGCCCGAAACGCCGCATCACCCACTGCGGTGACTTCATCCACAAGATACGTGTCGAACTGGATGCCAAAGGATGCACCGAACGTGAGCCGTGATTTCATGCCCGACGAATAGCTGCGCACCGGCATGTGGAAGTGTTTGCCCAGCTCCGCAAAATCTTCCACGAAACCCACCAATTCATCCGTATCGACCCCGTAAATACGCGCAATGAACCGCACGTTTTGCGCGCCAGTCAGATCGGGGTGAAACGAGCCACCAAACCCAACCGGCCAAGAGATTGATCCATCCGAAACGACCCGCCCGTTATCTGCGCGCAGCGTACCTGCAATCAGCTGCATCAGGGTCGATTTACCGGCGCCATTGCGCCCCAACAATGCGAGCGACTTACCAGTTGGAAGTTCGATACTGAGGTTGTCGATTATGGTTTGCCGGACGCCCTGCACCCAATAGCTTTTGGTTAAGTTTTCGAACCGGATCATCCCCGCAAACCGTCAACTGCGGTCGCGGATGGAGTAATACACCAACGCCATCGTGGCCCAGCCAAGCAGTAAGAACAGCGCGGTCAGACCGATGATCACCGGCTTTCTCGGATACTCACTTGTTTGAGCAAGCGTTGGCGCGATAAAGGTCGCGAGATATCGGCTTTGCCGTGAGGCATTGGCCCGCGCCAGATCAAGCGCCGCAAGCGTCGCGCGGTAGTTTTCTTCGGCAAATTCACGATCGACCACCAAACCTTCGTATTCAGCGATCAGCGCGGGGTAATCATCGCCCGTCCCTCCTGCTTCTGTGCCGCTGGAGGACAGCTGCTGACGCTCTGCTGCAATGCGTGCACGAATCACCTCAATCAAACGCTCGGCCTGACGCAGGCGCGGGTCGCCCTGACTGGTGGTGCCAGACAACAGATCGAGGCTAATCAACCCTTCGGCGAGTTGTTGTTGAAGGTTGTTCATTACCCCCATGCGCCCTTGGATATCGGATTCCGGATCGACGATCTGGTTAGTGGACCGGAAAGTCGTCAACGCCTCGCGCGCAGTCTTGAGCCGTGACACACCCTGCTCAAGGTCAAGCCGCGCATAGCGCATGGCATCTTCGCGTGCCTGTTCATTGAGAGCGTTGATCATCATTTGGCTCAGGCGCAACGTCTCGCGCGCAATATCGCGCGCTTTTTCAGGTGTGAAGGCCTGCACCCGCATCTCCATCAGCCCAGAACCACGGTCAAACGACAGTCCCACAATGCGTGCCCAGTACCGCTCGAGGTCCTCGATGCTTGCCTCGGGTTTGAGAGCGAAAACCGGATCGCCCTCCCAATATTCACTGTAATGCGCGCGCAAGCCGACATTGGCATCCACCTCACGGATCAAAGCCTGACTGAGAATGAATTCATACAAGATATCTGCATCTGCCGATCCCGACGCACCGGTGAGCGAGGCAAGACCGCCCAACAATTCGGACGCGCCGCCACCTTCTTCTTGGCGAACCGTAAAACCGGTTACCGAGCTATATTGATCCTGCGCCATGGTCATAAGGTAGAAAATCACGGCACAAAGCGGTGCCAGCACGACCAACACGAAAGAGATCGCAAGCCCCGCATGGCGCCGCCGAAAGCGGGCCGCTTTGACCGGTGCTTGTAGGTTACGCCGCTTAGGTTGTACCTGTTTGACAGGCTGACCGGAGGGGCCGGGCTTGCCAGAATTTGTCGGCGGCACTTGTCCGCGCCGGGGCGCAGGTGTCGAAGGGCCGCTGTCTTTTGGGTCTACGTCATTCATTCTTTTTCCAAAAAGACAGTTTAAACTCCTATAGAGCTTTTACATACTGCTTCGCATATTGCCAGCATTGGAACACTGTCATGTCCACCCGCCCTGCCCCAACCGGCCAAATAGTCAGGGGCGCAAACCGCAAATTTGCGACCACACGGGCGGTGTCGGCACTGATCCTGCGCGAGATGGCAACACGCTATGGCCGCTCTCCAGGTGGCTACGCTTGGGCCGTGCTTGAGCCTCTGGCAGGTATCATGGTGCTCGGCTTCGGTTTCTCGCTTTTGGTACGTACACCCCCGCTTGGCAGTAGTTTTCTACTGTTCTTCGCCACAGCATTTTTGCCCTTCATGATGTATCAGAATATCAGCGGGGCAGTCGGGCGCTGCATCCATTTCTCGCGCGCATTGCTGTTCTACCCTGCGGTCACTTGGGTGGATGCGGCACTTGCGCGATTTATTCTGAGCCTGCTTACTGAGGTCTGCATCACCGTTATCCTGCTCACCGGTTTGTTGCTAGCGACAGACACGCGCGCCGTGCTTGATATCGCCACCCTCGTAGAGGCGGTCGCCCTTGCCGCGTTCATGGGGCTGGGCATCGGGATGCTCAACTGTGTGCTGTTTGGTCTTTTCGATGTCTGGACACAGGTCTGGTCAATCGTCACGCGACCAATGTTTCTGATCTCGGGGGTATTCTTCGTCTATGAGGGATTACCACAAAACGTACAGGGCATCCTATGGTATAATCCCTTAATCCACATCACAGGTTTGATGCGACAAGGCTTTTACAGCAGCTATGAAGCGTCCTATGTAAGCATCCCTTATGTCGTCTCCGTCGCAGGGATTTGTCTGTTTTTGGGCGTCATGCTCATGGGGCGCTACCACCGCGTCATTCTGAACCGCTAAGGCTTGCGCTTGCGCGGGGCGGCCCACGCCAGCACCTGTTCGTGCGCCACATCCGTGTGCCCGCGCACCCCATCACGCACACCCCGCGCCAACAGTGCTAGATAGCGGACGCGCACCCCACCATGATACCGCAGCTTGAGCATCCACTTGAGCGTGACCAGCGGCAGCACAAGCCAGAACCACGGCCCCGCAGCAAGCCGGTAAACCATCATCAGGTTCCGGCAGTGATAGTAGGTTTTCCAAAGTGGTTTGAGTTGTCTGTCAGGGCCAGCCATCGTGGTGAAATCATGCTCGAACCGCACGCGTGGATCGAACATGATCGTTCCCCCCGCCTGTCGAAGCTTGAGTGAGTACAGCACATCGTCACCATAAATAAACAGTGACGGATCAGGATATCCTGCCATCTGCATCGCCGTGCGGGAGATGAACAGCCCAACGAAAGATCCACTGTCGATCGCACGGTGCGCAGTGCCCAAATAATCAGCACTGTTGAGGTGAAAGCCGTCACGCCCCCGCCCGCGCAGCATGCCCGCTAGCGTGCGCCATACCATGCCGTGATGCCAAAACGGGTTGAGCGTCGGGCGGTTCATATCGCAAATACGCCCATCGGGATGATAGACTGCCGCCGCCCATGCAACTGCGTCGCTTCGATCCTCACCCAGAAAAGCCACGACTGCGCCGGGATCAGGGCGCGCATCATCATCCATCACCAAAATCCAGTCGGGATCGAACCGGGCAACCGCATGCCGCATGCCAGTTTCAAATCCACCCGCACCACCGCCGTTTACCTGTTCGCGGTGCACGGTCAATCCCGGCGCTAGTTGTGTCGCAAGCCAGTCTGCTGTCCCATCCGTCGATGCATTGTCCACGACAATAACATGATCAAGCCCTTCGTTGCGCGCAGCCGACAACTGCGCCAACGTGACCTGCAACTGAGCCAGCCGGTTATGGGTAACCACCACTGCTACAAGCCGGACCTTTGTCGTAATGGACGGTGTGGTCGCCTGGATATTTGGCGGCATGAAGTCTCCTCTAACATCCGACACCTCTTGCTGTGGCCAAAAACCCACGCCAAGTCAAACCACCGGTGCCGCTCCGCGCAAGGCACGCCCGCTGCCTTGCATTTCCGCATCAATCTGACCAAAAGAGGCATAGTTTTGATATGAAAGACCACATTATAATGGAAATCGAACACACACATCTGCAAGGCGTTGTCATTCTTACCCCAGCACGCCACGGCGACGCACGCGGCTTTTTCTCAGAAAGCTGGAATAAAGCGCGGATGGATGCTGAGGGCCTCACTTATGATTTCGTGCAAGACAACCATTCGCTGTCACAAGCGGTAGGCACCGTGCGTGGCCTGCATTACCAGCGTCTGCCCCATGCCCAAGCCAAACTGGTGCGGTGTGGACAGGGCGCACTGTTTGATGTGGCCGTTGATATTCGCACTGGCAGCCCGACTTATGGCCAATGGATCGGGGTCGAGCTCACGGCGCAAAATGGCAAACAATTGCTCATTCCAGCTGGTTTTCTGCACGGGTTCGTCACCCGAGTTCCAGACACAGAAATCATATATAAATGTACCGATTATTACGCGCCTGAGTGTGACGGTGCTGTAAGATACGACGATCCGGCCATTGGCATCGACTGGGGTTTGGGTACTGATGCCCCACTTTTGTCAGACAAAGACGCAAACGCCCCTTTGCTGGCAGATATCGGCACGCCCTTTATCTTTGAAGGCGGTGCAGCATGAAAATTCTCGTCACTGGCGGAGCCGGTTTTATCGGGTCTGCAGTCATCAGGCTGGCCATTACGCGCGGGCACAGTGTCATCAACCTCGACGCGTTGACCTATGCCGCCTGTCTGGAGAACGTCGCCGCGGTTTCGGGCAGCCCCCTTTATGCTTTTGAACAGGCCGATATCCGCATCCGTGCGGAAATTGACGCCGTGTTAGAAACACATCAACCCGATGCGATCATGCATCTGGCGGCCGAAAGCCATGTTGACCGCTCCATCGACGGGCCGGGTGACTTCATCGAGACCAATATCACTGGCACCTATCACATGCTGGAAGCCGCACGCGCCTATTGGATTGCCAGCGACAAGCCTGAAAGTTTCCGCTTTCACCACATCTCAACTGATGAGGTTTTCGGCTCGCTTGGGGCGACAGGCATGTTCACCGAAGACACGCCTTACGACCCGCGCAGTCCCTATTCCGCATCTAAAGCAGCAAGTGACCATTTGGTACGCGCATGGGCCGAAACGTACGGGCTGCCAGTCGTGCTGTCCAATTGCTCAAACAACTATGGTCCCTTCCACTTTCCAGAAAAACTGGTGCCGGTTGTGATCCTCAATGCGCTCGCGGGTAAGGATCTGCCGATTTACGGCGATGGGTCCAACGTGCGCGACTGGCTCTATGTCGAAGATCACGCCGACGCACTGTTGTGCGTGCTGGAAAAAGGCGCGCTTGGCCGATCCTACAACATTGGCGGCGAGAACGAGCGCAGCAATCTGGAACTAGTGCGGACCATCTGTGCCATTCTGGACGAAAAGCGCCCGCGCACTGAAGGCTCCTATGCCGATCTGATAACCTTTGTGACGGATCGCCCCGGCCACGACGCGCGGTATGCAATTGATCCGACACGTATGAACACCGAGCTGGACTGGCACCCGTCTGTCACCGTCGAGGAAGGGCTAGCGCGCACCGTGCAATGGTATCTCGATAATGAGGATTGGTGGCGCGCACTACAGCAGCGCAAAGGTGTGGGTGAACGGCTGGGAAAGACGACATGAAAACCCTTGTATTCGGCCGCACCGGTCAAGTCGCCACCGAGCTGCAAGGGCAGGCCGATGTGATTGCGTTGGGACGCGAGCAGGCCGATTTGGGCGATCCTGCCGCATGCGCCGCAGCCATCATAGCACACCGCCCTGACGTAGTGATCAACGCCGCTGCCTATACCGCCGTGGATCGTGCTGAAGGGGATGAGGCCAATGCCCATACGGTCAACGCGGAAGCACCCGGTGCCATGGCGCGCACCTGCGCTGATCTGGGCATCCCGTTTCTGCATGTCTCGACGGATTATGTATTTGACGGTACTGGCACTGAGCCATGGCAAGTCGGCGATCAGATTGCCCCGCTGGGTGTCTATGGCCGGACAAAAGCGGCTGGTGAAGATGCTGTGCGTGCAGCGGGCGGCGCACATGCCATCCTGCGCACATCTTGGGTGTTCTCCGCCCATGGAGCAAATTTTGTAAAAACCATGCTGCGTTTATCCGAGAGCCGCGATGCGCTCAGCGTTGTCGATGATCAAATCGGTGGGCCAACGCCGGCGGGTGGCATTGCTGCTGCTCTCTTGACGATGGCACGTGCATTGCACGGTGGGCAGACGGGTGGCACATATCACTACGCCGGCACCCCTGCGACCAGTTGGAAGGCGTTTGCAATCGCGACATTCGAGGCAGCAGGACGCGACACTACCGTGACCGGAATTCCTACCCGAGACTATCCGACGCCTGCCGCACGGCCCCTGAACTCCCGCCTTGATTGCAGTTTTTTAGAGACTGATTTCGGCATCTCCCCGCCAGATTGGAAAACCGATCTGACCAAGATTGTGAGCGAATTGACATCATGACACAGCCAAACAAGCAGGCGCGTAAAGGCATTATTCTGGCAGGCGGATCGGGCACGCGGCTCTATCCCGTGACCATCGGTGTGTCCAAACAGCTGCTGCCGATCTATGACAAGCCTATGGTTTATTATCCACTGTCCGTGCTGATGCTGGCAGGCATCCGCGAGATTGCGATGATTACAACCCCGCAAGATCAAGAGCAGTTTCAGCGCACGCTGGGGGACGGCAGCCAATGGGGTCTCAGCCTCACCTATATCGCGCAGCCTTCGCCAGACGGGTTGGCACAGGCGTATCTGTTGGCCGAAGACTTTCTTGACGGCGCACCCAGTGCGATGGTGCTGGGCGATAACATATTTTTCGGTCACGGCCTGCCTGAGCAGTTGGCCGAAGCCGATGCAAAACAAAGCGGCGGCACCGTCTTTGGCTACCGAGTGAATGATCCTGAACGCTACGGCGTGGTTGATTTTGCCGAGGATGGCACTGTGCGCTCGATCATCGAGAAACCCGATGTGCCGCCCTCCAACTACGCGGTGACAGGCCTCTACTTCCTTGACGGGACTGCGCCGGCGCGTGCGCGCGCGGTCAAACCTTCAGAGCGCGGCGAGCTGGAAATCACAAGCTTGCTCGAATCGTATCTCCATGATGGCAGCCTTACAGTCCAGCAAATGGGCCGCGGATACGCATGGCTCGATACCGGCACCCACGGCAGCTTGCTCGACGCGGGAAATTTTGTGCGCACTTTGTCTACACGGCAGGGATTGCAAGTCGGCTGCCCTGAAGAGATCGCCTTTTCCAAGGAATGGATCAACCGTGACATGCTCGCTGCACAGGCTAAAAAATACGCCAAGAATAGCTATGGAGCCTATCTGGCTGGACTACTCAAGTAGGCTACGCTGGGCGTGGCTGAAAATGCTAAATTGAACATTGCGGATCGGCTGCTGCGAGCGTTGCAGCCGATTTTTCGTATATACGACCTGCGCGTTGCCATAAGCCGGTTAAAGCGAATATTCCCACCGCATTTGACCAAGAGATGAAAGCGATGAATTTCTTCTCGAAAGGCGCGCTCTGCGGCTATCGCTTTCAGCAAACTTGAAAAAGTGGTGAGCCCTGTTGGGTTCGAACCAACGACCTACTGATTAAAAGTCAGTTGCTCTACCAACTGAGCTAAGGGCCCACTAGCGCGGTGTTTAGAAAGCTGTGCGGTACGGGTCAACCCCCATAACGCATGAAAAACGGTGACACTGCTGGAATAACCAACGCCATCCCGTTATATGGCCGGAATGAGCACACGCACCCCTTCCCCTATCGCATTTATGAAGATGCACGGCCTTGGAAACGACTTTGTCGTTATGGACGCGCGGACAGAGGAAATTCCTTTGTCCGAAGGGCTTGTGCGTGCGGTTGCGCATCGCCAAACTGGAATCGGCTTTGACCAACTGGCCGTGATCAGTGGTGGGAGCGGCGATGTACACCTGACATTTTATAATGCGGATGGATCGACCTCGGCCGCGTGCGGCAATGCGACGCGCTGCATTGCGCGCTACCTGATGACGCAGACGGGTACGAACAAATTACGTTTGACTACAGACCGCGGTGATCTGTTTGCGCAGGATATGGGCGCGGGCATTACGTCCGTTAATATGGGACATCCCCAACTCAAGTGGGATGAAATTCCGCTCGCACGTGAGATGGACACGCTGTCGCTTCCTATTGAGGGTAATCCGGTTGCGACGGGTATGGGTAATCCCCATTGCACGTTTTTTGTAGAGGACACGGAAGCAGTTGACCTTTCCTCATTCGGCGCAACGCACGAGCATCATCCGCTTTACCCTGAGCGAACCAATGTGCAAGTGGCGCAAATCATAGGACCAGATCACATCCGTATGCGGGTGTGGGAGCGCGGCGTTGGGATCACGCTTGCGTCCGGGTCATCCTCTTGTGCGACGGCCGTCGCGGCGGCACGGCGTGGACTGACAGGGCGTGCTGTCCTGATCGACCTTGATGGCGGGCAGCTGAGCGTTGAGTGGCGCGAGGACGGCGTCTGGATGACCGGATCCACCATGCATGTCGCCGACGGAGTCCTCACCCCTGAATTCATAGCGAGCAACCGATGAACGCGCCTGTCTTCTCCAACCACGGCTGCCGCCTCAATCAGTATGAGCTGGAAGCAATGAAGGAACTGGCAGAAGGTGCAGGTCTGCGCGATGCTGTTATCATTAACACCTGCGCCGTCACTGCCGAAGCCGTTCGGAAGGCCCGTCAAGACATCCGAAAATTGCGCAAAACCCATCCTGATGCCCGCCTGATTGTGACCGGCTGTGCCGCACAGACGGAACCCGAGACTTTTAGCCGGATGGATGAGGTCGATGTGGTCATCGGCAACACAGAAAAGATGCTTGGTGAGACGTGGCAAGGGCTTGCTGCCGATTTCATTGGCGAGACAGAAGCCATTCAGGTCGACGATATCATGTCGGTTAAAGAAACCGCAGGCCATCTGATAGACGGCTTTGGCACCCGCAGCCGTGCCTACGTCCAAGTCCAGAACGGATGCGATCACCGCTGTACGTTTTGCATCATTCCATATGGGCGTGGAAATTCGCGCTCCGTTCCTGCAGGCGTGGTGGTGGAACAAATCAAGCGATTGGTGGCTAAAGGCTTCAACGAGGTCGTCCTTACCGGTGTAGATTTGACCTCATGGGGCGCGGACCTGCCTGCGGCGCCGAAACTTGGCGATCTGGTCATGCGAATCCTGCGCCTTGTGCCCGACTTGAAACGCCTCCGGATCAGCTCCATTGATTCGATTGAGGTAGACGGGAACCTGATGCAGGCGATCGCGACCGAACCGCGCCTGATGCCACACCTCCACCTGTCGTTGCAGGCTGGTGATGACATGGTTCTCAAGCGGATGAAGCGTCGGCACCTACGCGATGACGCCATTGAGTTTTGTACCCAGGCACGCGCCTTACGCCCTGATATGACCTTTGGCGCGGATATTATCGCGGGCTTCCCTACCGAGACTGATGCAATGTTTGAAAACTCGCTCAACCTGATCGAGGAATGTGACCTGACCTGGCTGCATGTGTTTCCCTATTCCGCCCGCAAGGGCACACCCGCGGCCCGCATGCCACCTGTGAATGGGGCGGTCATCAAGGCGCGGGCCGCACGGCTGCGTGCTGCTGGCGCTGCGCAGGTCACCCGTCATTTGCTGGACCAAGTCGGCCAAAACCACTCGGTCCTCATGGAAAACCCGCATATGGGCCGAACAACACAATTTGCCGAAGTGCATTTTGGCACACCGCAAGCTGAAGGTGCCCTGATCGAAACAAGCATCCGCGCCGCGACGGACAAACATCTGCTGGCCTTGTAGCAGCCGCAGTGGCAGTCTGATCATTACCGATGCGTATGCTACGCGCCGATGAACAATACAGGCACATTACGCCATGGGCAGAGCCGAATTTTCAAACACTGGATTCCTTGCCAGCGCATCCGGAGCGCTGCGTAAGCTGATGACTGATCTGGCCAAACCCCATGTGCTTGAGGCAGGTGAGGTTTTGTTCTCTCAGGGCGATCTTGGCGATACGCTCTATGCGGTCACCAGCGGCAGACTAGAGATCAGCGTGCTCTCACGTGATGGGGCGAAACTCACGCTTGCGATACTGGGCAAGGGCGACCTCCTGGGTGAGATTGCATTGTTCGCACCAGGCGCCCGCACCGCGACAGTCACCGCACTCGAAACATCCAAGGTTTGGGGAGTGAAAAACCCTGATGTCTTAAGGGCTTTGCGCTCTGATACAGATTTGCAGCTGGATATGATCGAACTTGCCGGCCTGCGTATGCGGTCGATGGGCCAGCAATATGCCGAACAGGTGTTCATGGACGTTCCCAGCCGGCTGGCGCGGCGTATTCTTCACCTCGTCGGTCCCACGGATACATCGTTAAAAATGTCTCAGACCGATCTGGCCTCGTTCGTGGGTGCGACCCGTGAAACGGTTTCAAAAACACTGGCCGTTTGGAAAAAAGACGGAGTTATTAGTCTCGGACGCGGTACAATCGTCATTTTGAATCATGCCCGTATGAAAGAAATCTCCGAAGGAACGTTTTGTTAACCTTTGTGTGAAGTACCTCACATACGCCCCGCTCCGAATTCGCCATAACAGTGGCATAGAGAGTGGGCCGAGAGAACGATAAGCATCTTAATTCAAGAGATGTCTCAGACGCCAGATAGAGAGATCCACGGTCGGACTAAGCGGCAATGTTGGCTAAGCTGGCAGAACCGGAGTGTGATGCGGAGGTGTTATACTTTCCGACCCCTTATTTTTGATTACGAAATTTGTTCAGGCGTTTTCCTCTTCCAGGGCAGCTTAGAGCAAAAAAGGCCCCATGACCTTACGGTCTGGGGCCTTTAATTATTTCGGATGATCAGGTGTTAGCTGTTTTTCTTGCCTTTGACAGATGCCCAAAGACGCTTGTTCGTCAGGTACAACAAGACTGAGAGTAGCGTGAGGAAAAGGACACCAGCAAAGCCAGCCTGCTTACGATCACCCATTTTTGGCTCTGCAGTCCACATCAGGAATGCAGCGACATCCTCGGACATGGCTTCAACCGTGTTGGATGACCCGTCTGCATACTCAACCGCTTCATCCCAAAGCGGTGGACCCATAGCGAGCCAACCACCCTCAAAGTACTTGTTCTCGTACAATGTGACACCAGCTTGCGTTTTCTCTTCACCGGTATAGCCGTGCAAGAGCGCCGCGATATATTCTGCACCACCAAAACCGTAGAGAAGTTGGTTAATACCAAGACCGTAAGGACCAGAAAACGCTTTGCGCTTCTTTGCCATCAATGACAGGTCAGGCGCATTTGCTAGACCCGATTTCGGGAAGTGATCGACGGGTGTCGCTTCGCGAAAGTCATCCAGATCAGCATCGAAAACTTCAAATTGCTTTGCGTATTCGATCACCTGCTCTTCAGGGAGCATCGGGCCGCCCTCATCGCCAAGCGTCCGGATGGGAACAAATTTGAGACCGTGACAGGCAGCACAGACTTCGGTGTAGACCTGCAGGCCACGCTGAAGCTGGTTGACGTCATAAGAACCAAATGGACCATCAAACGAGAAATCAATATTCTCGATCGGTTCGCCCTTCTTGCCCGCTGCAAACGCAGCGGGTGAAGTGAGCGCGATAACCGCGCTCAGAAGTGTTGCTTTGATAATGTTCATTGTCATCTACTCCGCGGGGTTCACGATGGTGGTCGTGCCGCCGACTTTTGGCGCATAGTGCGCATTAAAGTCTTCTTCAATCGTGTCCGGTGGCGTCATCGGTTTCTCCATCACGCCCAGAAGTGGCAGGATCACGAGGAAGTAAGCGAACCAGTAAGTTGTCGCAATCAGTGAGATTGTCGCAAACGGCTCTTCCGCTGGCATCGCACCAGCCCACATCAAAACAAAGAAGTCGACGACAAGGATCCAGAAGAACCACTTGAACTTGGGACGGTACCGGCCCGAACGCACGCGGCTTGTATCAAGCCATGGCACAGCAGCCATAACAGCGATTGAACCAAACATCGCAACAACACCAAAGAATGTCGCGTCAACGATGCCACCGGTGATGAATGTCGTGAACTGCACAACCCAGACATCCGGCGTAAACGCACGCAAGATCGCATAGAAGGGCAAGAAATACCATTCCGGCACGATGTGTGCAGGTGTCGCCAGTGCGTTCGCCTCGATATAGTTATCGGGGTGGCCAAGATAGTTTGGCATGAAGCCTACAACCGCGAAGAACACGACCAGAATAACGGCCAGCGCGAACAAATCCTTGATCACGAAGTAGGGCCAGAACGGTAATGTATCTTTCTCTGCCTCTTCTTTCGAAGTGCGACGCACATCAACACCGGTCGGGTTGTTGTTGCCTGTGGTGTGAAACGCCCAGATGTGAAGGATCACAAGGCCCGCAGTCACAAACGGCAGCAGATAGTGCAGCGAGAAGAAGCGGTTGAGTGTCGCGTTATCGACCGCAGGGCCGCCGAGTAGCAGCGTCTGCAGTGCCTCACCGACAAATGGTACAGCGCCAAACAGGCCGGTGATTACAGTTGCACCCCAGAAGGACATTTGACCCCATGGAAGCACATAGCCCATGAACGCAGTCGCCATCATCAGCAGATAGATGATCATACCGATGATCCACGTAATCTCACGCGGTGCTTTGTAAGAGCCGTAATAGAGACCGCGGAAGATGTGCGCATAGACCGCAACGAAGAACAGCGAAGCACCGTTCATATGCATATAGCGCAACATATAGCCGCCATTTACGTTGCGCATGATATGCTCAACGCTTGCGAATGCTTCGTCGACATGCGGTGTATAGTGCATCGCAAGTACGATGCCCGTGATGATCTGCAGCGCCAGACAGAATGTCAGGACAATGCCCCAGATCCACATCCAGTTCAGGTTCTTTGGCGTGGGAATCAGGAGCGTGTCATACATGAGACCAACAATAGGGAGGCGGCTGTGCAGCCACTTCTCGCCTTTGGTCTTCGGCTCATAATGGTCGTGAGGAATTCCAGACATGTGCGTTATCCTTTAACCGAGTTTCAATGTTGCTTCGTCGAGGAACTCTGCCACCGGAATGGGCAAGTTCTTCGGTGCGGGACCTCTACGGATACGGCCTGCAGTGTCATAGTGAGATCCATGGCATGGGCAGAACCAACCGCCGAAATCACCAGCATCACCAAGTGGCACGCAACCAAGGTGTGTACACACACCCAGCATCACCAACCACTCACCGTCTTCATCCAACGTGCGGTTTGCATCGATCGCTGTTGCGTCCGAACCGAGATTGTTGTTCTCGGAATTCTGATCAGGCAGCTCAGACAACTCAACAGCACGGCCTGCTTCGATCTCTTCCGCCGTGCGCCGGCGGATGAACACCGGCTTACCAAGCCATTTGACCGTCAGCTGCGATCCCGGCTCGACGCCACTCACATCCACGCGGATGGAGGACAATGCCAGAACATCCGCAGAGGGGTTCATCTGGTTCACCAGTGGCCATACGGCAGCACCAACTGCAACAGCACCTGTGCCCGCAGTCGCGTAATAGAGGAAATCCCTCCGGTTGCCTTCGATATCATCAGCTTCTGACACGTCGGTTTCTCCGTATTTGGGCCAATCTCTGGCCAACAGGTATAATGACGCACTTGTTTCAGAACGTCGGACATTGCTGCGGTATCTAGCTTGCAGAGGCTCAGTCGTCCAGATGGTTTAGAGGCGCAAACCGTCGCAGGCGGTGAAATTTGCAAGGAATGTGAGGCAGTTTGGCGCAATTCATCCGGCAGGAGGCACTGTCGATTGCATCGCCGGACGCGATTCGAATTCCTTGAACCATGCGGCCAAGCCGTCATTGCCCCGCCGCCATCCGCGCGCGTCGTGACGAAAATCGACGTAAGCCAATGCACAGCCAACTGCGATTTGCCCCATATCTAGCGGCCCTTGAAGATGGCTCATCCAGCGGGTGTTAAGTGCGGCCACACTGCGTGCGACCTTGTCCCATTGGCCATCAACCCATGTCTGCATCCGCTTATCCTCGGGCCGCAGGCGCGTCTCATAGGTCATCAGCAAGGCTGCATCCAGAATACCGTCTGCCGTTGCCTCCAAAGTCAAAGTATCCCAGCGGCGCGTGCCAACGGGGTAAAGCGTTCCCTTCGCCCGCGCGTCCAAATAAGCTGTAATAACCCGACTGTCATAGAGTGTTGGACCATCTGGGCGCTCGAGTGCCGGAACTTTGGCCAACGGATTCTTTGCGAGCAGTGTGGGATTTGCTGCCAACGGCGTCGTCGCCACATTAATCAACTCCACATCAGCCAGCTGCCCGGTCTCTTCGAGTACGATCATCACCTTGCGCACATAAGGCGAAGTGGGAGCATAGTAGAGTTTCATGCGGGCATCCTTTGTTGTGGCGTGTCGCCCCACACTCTTCACCTCATGCCCCGCCAACGCAAGCGCGACGTTAAGTATGATCAAGGCTACGCATCATCGCGGCGATCACACCGAATTCGGAACCGATGCCATGTTCTGCCATCTCGTTTGCCGCGTTCAGGCGGGCCTCTTCAGGCTTGTTCTGACCCAGCTTCCACGTGCCGTCGACCCCCGTCAGGGTAAAGCGGAACGGCACAATCATCCGCATCATCTTGTCCCGTACTTCTGGCGTCATTTTGTCGATTTTCCACGGCCTTTTGGGCAATAACCTTTCCTCATATGCCGCTGATTGACGGTCGAGCATGTCTTTCATTCCACTCTGCGGCAACTGCTCCAGCGTTCCTGTGAGGTGAACGGCAATATAATTCCACGTCGGCACCTGATCAGGCACCTCATACCAGTCCGGCGAGACGTAGCTGTCAGGGCCCGAAACAGCAATTTTGGCCAGAAGTGGCCCGTTCTTCATCCGCGCGATTGGGTTCGAGCGTACCAGATGCAGCTCAGCCGATATACCCTCCTCATTGAGCAGGAACGGAACATGGCTCAAATGCGGGAAGTCTCCGTCAACCGCGACGGCAAGGATGCCGAAAGCACGTTTGCGCGCGAATGCTATATTGCGCGCCGTATCCATATCGTGAAAAACCGGATTGGGATGCATCACGCCCTCCTTCAGCTGCAACATGCATAAGCTATTGCAGAGGTCCGCCCCCCTTGGCAATCTACAGCCATTCTCAGGGCGGGGTGAAATTCCCCACCGGCGGTATGGGAGGCAGTTCCCCCCGAGCCCGCGAGCGCTTGCGTACCACCGAAAGGTGCGCTTGGTCAGCAGATCCGGTGAGACGCCGGAGCCGACGGTTAAAGTCCGGATGGAAGAGAATGCAGGTTTAACGCGTCACCTCAATCGGGTGGAGCCGTTCGCCTGTGATCGCCTTGGGTGGACGTGTCGAACCTAAAGGAGATCAATCATGTCAGACACCCCCGCCCGTTTCGCCTTTGTCAAAGCACAGTGGCATTCCGATATTGTTGACCGCGCGTTGAACGGATTTTGCGAGCTTGTTCCCGCGGATCAGGTCGATATCTTTGACGTGCCCGGCGCATTCGAGCTTCCGCTCAAAGCACAGCAGTTGGCCAAAACCGGCACTTATGACGCCCTCGTTTGTGCAGCCTTCGTCGTAGACGGCGGGATCTACCGCCATGATTTTGTTGCTGCTGCTGTCGTCGATGGACTGATGCGTGTGGGTCTTGATACCGGAGTGCCTGTGCTTTCGGTCTCGCTCACCCCGCACCAATACCAAGAGACTGCGCATCACAATGAAATCTACCGCGCGCATTTCGTCGAAAAGGGCCGCGAAGCCGCGCGTGCCGCATTGGCTATCGTGCACGATCAGGCGCTCTAGCCCAGATAAGCGCGCAGTTCCGGCGGTGGATCGTCCATCAACGCCGCCGCCGGACGGGGTGCATGCGCGTGACCTCCTTCAACGAAAATCACCTCATCAGCGATTCTGCGGACGTCTTCGGGCGCGTGTGTGACCATGACCATCGCCGCCTCTGTCCGGGCGACGGTGTCTTGTACCAGATCAAGCATTTCGTTGCGCAGCGCCGGTCCAAGTGCGGCAAACGGCTCATCCAACAACACCAAGGGGCGGGCCTGTACCAGAACCCGCGCGAGGGCCACACGGCTTTGCTGACCCCCAGACAAGGTGCCCGGTTTGGCCTGCGCAAACCCGCTCAGATCCACTTGTTCGAGGGCATCATCGACCCGCGCACGTTCTGCTTTCGAAAGGCGTAGATCAGGGCGAAGGCCCAGACCCACATTCTGTGTCACGCTCAGGTGGGGAAACAGGTTGTTATCCTGAAACAACATTGTCATTGGCCGCGCGCCCGGTGCGGCATCGGTGATGTCTGTGTCGCCCCAAAGGATATGACCAGCCGCCAGCGGCACGAACCCGCACAGCGCAGCCAAAAGCGTGGATTTACCCGCACCCGACGGGCCGATCACTGCGTATTTACGCCCGGCATGCAACGTAAAATTCGCCTCCATGCGAAACGCCCCTCGCGCGATCAGGGCATTTTCAAGCTTCAGCACGCCAGCGCCCTCCCTTGTCACATATCCAAAAAATACCCAGGCTGAGTGCCAGAAGTACAAGTGCAGCACCTGCCGCCGCCTCCATCCGGTAGGCCCCCATCAGCCGCTCCATTTGCAGGGGCAGCGTGACACGGTCCGGATCAGCAAACAGCGCAATCACGCCAAGATCACCCATCGACAGCGCACCTGTCAGACCAGCGGCAAAACCAATCTGCGCCCGCAGTCGGGGCAACAGCACAACACGCCAAAGCCGCCAACCGCGCACGCCCAACATCGCACTAAGCTGGCCGTATTGCTGCACCGCATCCCGCATGGGCGGTACGAGAATGCGCAAGGCAAACGGCAGCGCCATCATCGCATTAACCACAACCGTCACGGCCAGGGCAAAATCAAACGGATCTGCATAGGGATTTATTACGATGAACCAACCCGTTCCGATCATAAGCGGCGATGCTGACAGGCCCAACAGACCAATCGCCTCGACGCCCCCTGCTGCGCGACCTGCGATCCAGCCCGCCATGGGTAAAGCAAGTGCGAGAAGGACCAAAATGCTGGTCACTGCGACCCCGATAGAAACGCCAGCCGCCTGATACACCGACGCGGGCATGGACGGCAGCCCAAGCACACCGTGCAGCAAAACCGCTGAAAGCGGCACCAGCAAAAACGCAGCCGCCAGTGTAATGATCACACCGTCGCCCAGACGCTGCATACCAGCACGGGCATCCCAGCGCGGCATCGCACGATCAAGGCCGCCGCCCAGACCCATCGTCGGCACAAACCACAGCGCCAGCAGAGCCATGCTTCCTGCCAGAACCAGCTGAACAACTGACAGCAATGCCGCTCTGCCAAGGTCAAAATCAAATCGGAACGCTTGATAAATCGCCAACTCGATCGTGGTGGCGCGCGGGCCTCCACCCAGCGTTAACGCAACCGCAAAGCTTGTGAGGCAGATAACAAAGACGAGCGCCAGCGCGCCCGGAACCACTTGCACCAGCATCGGCCATTCAACCGAACGGAACATCGCGCGTGGCGTCAGGCGCAATTGTGCTGCAAGGCGAAACCGCTCTGCCGGAATGGTCTGCCATCCTTGCAGCAGCAAGCGTGTGGCCAGCGGCAGATTGAAAAACACATGCGCCAGCACGACACCGTGAAATCCATAGATCGACACGTTCGGCAGGCCAAGCGCGCCCAGCAGATCATTGGCCCAACCACTGCGCCCGAACACAGTCAGCAAACCCAAAACAGCGACAATCACCGGCAGGATAAACGGCGCGCCAAGCAGCGTCACGAGTGCCGCGCGCCCGATAAACCGCCGCCGTGCAAGCGCGCGTGCAACCGGAGCGGCAAGGAATACTGAAAAGACTGCAGAGCAGAGCGCTTGGAGCAGCGTGAACCTGATCGCGGCAAAGTCGCCCGGCCCAAGGGTGGCACCCGCCTGAGCGCGGCTGAGAACCGCAACTAATGCCAAAAAGATCAGCGCAAGCACCAGAAATGCCGCGCTAATCCCGCTTTTGGGGCTGATCGACGTCAGCGTTATTGCGACAGCGCCTTGAGCCATTCTGCCAAGGCTTCCTCACGAATCGCGGGCACCTCTTCGGCAGGTGTCAGCAATGCTGTTTCCGGTACCATCAACGTCTCGAATCCTGCGGGCAAACCGCCCTGTGGCGTCACCGCCGGATACATCCAGTTTGTCGTGGGCAGCACGGTTTGCGCGGCCTCGGACACCATGAAGTTGAGGAACTTCTCGGCCAGCTCCGGTTGATCAGTACCCGCCAGCGTTCCTGCAACTTCAATCTGCATATAATGACCCTCATCGAATTCGACAGCAGTTTTGCTGTCATCCTCTTCGGCAATGAGATGATAGGCTGGCGAAGTGGTATAGCTGAGCACCATGTCGGCCTCACCCGCAAGGAACAAGCCATATGCCTCTGACCAACCCTTGGTCACAGTAACCACGTTGTCGGCAAGCGATTGCCAGATTGCGGGCGCTTCGTCGCCGTATGCCGCCTTAACCCACATCAGCAAACCCAGACCGGGCGTAGAAGACCGTGGGTCCTGAATGACAATGGTCAAATCGCTCTCGCCCAGCGCCTTGAAGTTGGTGGGTGCCTCAAGGCCTTTGTTGTGAACAAATGCGAAATAACCCCAGTCATAAGGGGCAAAAACCGGATCATTCCACGCGACCGGCAACGTATATGCCGCCTCGATCGCCGTCTCCTTGAACAACCCAGTCTCTTTGGCCGCCGCGATGAGCGATGTATCAAGGCCCATCACCACATCCGCATCAGAACGCGCGCCTTCAAGCTTCAGTCGGGCCAGCAATGCCGCCCCGTCGCCAAGGCCTACCAGGTTGAGATCACAGGCGCAGACTTCCTCAAACGCCTTTTCAATCGCAGGACCGGGGCCCCATTCGCTGACGAAACTGTCGTAGGTATAGACCGTGAGAACAGGCGTCTCCGCCGTGGCTGCGGCGGTGAAAAGTGCAGTGGCTGAAAGTGTGGCCGTCGCAAACGTGAGATACTTCATAGCATCCTCCAAATTGCGGCGCAGAGAGGTGATGGAAGTATGTCCAGACCTTCCCTCCGCCGGTGTTAACCGGTTCAGGTTCTACGGGTCAGCTTTCGCAATCTCAGCACAGATGTGCCCCCCGAGGTAGACACAGGGTTATGAGTGTCGCACCCCTTTTGCAACCCAAAAACCCTTGAGACGCGGCGCGTGCCCCGCTAAGGCAGGGGTCAAAGGAGCGCTTGCATGTCGATCAACAGTTTTGGCCATCTTTTCCGCGTCACTACATGGGGCGAAAGCCATGGGCCTGCGTTGGGCGCCACGGTCGACGGCTGCCCGCCGGGTGTCGAGATTACGCCAGAGATGATCCAGCACTGGCTGGACAAGCGCAAACCGGGCCAGAATAAATACACCACCCAGCGCCGTGAAGCAGATGAAGTGCGTGTTCTGTCGGGGACATTCGAGGGCGTTACCACCGGTACGCCCATCCAGTTGATGATCGAGAATACCGACCACCGCTCCAAAGACTATGGCGACATCAAAGAAAAGTTTCGCCCCGGTCATGCCGACATCACCTATTTCCAGAAATACGGCGTGCGCGATTATCGCGGCGGCGGGCGGTCATCAGCACGCGAAACAGCAAGCCGCGTGGCCGCAGGTGGATTGGCGCGCGAAGCGATCAAAGCGATTGCGCCAAATATCCAGATCATCGGCTACATGGTGCAGATGGGACCGCACAAAATTGACCGCGACGCCTTCGATTGGGACCAAATTGCAGAAAACCCATTCTGGGTGCCTGATGCAAAGGCGGCCGGTGAATGGGCAACCTATCTGGACGGGCTGCGCAAATCAGGCTCTTCTGTAGGGGCGATCATCGAAGTGACCGCGCGCGGTGTGCCTGCGGGTATTGGTGCGCCAGTCTACGGTAAGCTCGATACTGATCTGGCTGCCGCAATGATGAGCATCAATGCCGTCAAAGGGGTAGAGATCGGCGAAGGCATGTCAGCGGCCATGCTCACCGGGGAGCTGAACGCAGACGAGATTTTCATGGGGCCGGACGGGCCGACATATTCGTCCAACCATTCGGGCGGTATTCTTGGCGGGATCAGCACAGGACAGGATATCGTGGTTCGCTTCGCAGTCAAACCAACTTCGTCGATCCTCACCACCCGCAAGACCATCACAAAATCAGGCGAGGAAACCGAGATCGTCACGAAAGGTCGTCACGATCCATGTGTAGGTATTCGTGCCGTTCCCGTCGGCGAGGCGATGATGGCCTGTGTTATCCTCGATCATCTGTTGCTCCACCGTGGGCAGATCGGCGAAAATCGCGGAACGATAGGCTAGGGCCGTAAAAACCGTCTAAGCTCTCTAACGGGGCCTTAGAATCTCGGCAACGCCCTGGGCCGCATGGGCCACACTTCCCGATGGCAAGCGCGACCGTGTCAGGACACGTACGCCCACGTACTGCGTTACCAACACCTCGGCGAGGCGCAAACAGTCAGTTTCAGACAGCGTGGCATGTGCCGATGAGGCTTCCAATGCAGCAATAAAACCTGATTGCATCTGGAACAATCCGCGATGCACAGCGGCGGCAATATCCGCATCCGCCATTTCCGGCCCACTAGCCGCTGTGCACAACAGACAGCCGCGTTCTTCCCCTTGGGCAGCCACAGCCTGAATGCTTGCAAAAAGAGCGATGATACGCGCACTTCCATCCGACATTTCCGCGTCGGTGAGCATGCGCACCGCACCTGCCACTGCATCACGCTCATAGTGCTCGAGCACACGCAGATAGAGATGTTTTTTATCCTTGAACGCTTTGTACAGGCTCCCTCGCGTCAGCCCCATTCCCGTCAGCAGATCCGGCAGGGACGCATCCTGATAGCCGTGGGTCCAAAAGACTTCAGTTGCTTTCCGGATTGCATCGTTTTCTTCAAACTCTCTTGGTCGGGCCATCTGCGCTCCTAGCGGTTTTGGACCGATTGATCCATAATCACGAAACTGTGTTTTGTACTATTCAGTTCCTAATAGTAAATGATTGTCCAAGACAAAACACAAATCACAAAAAGGAAACTCTGAAATGCGTATTCTCTCCTCCACCCTCATCGCCCTCACGCTGACCCTCACCGCACCCGTAGTGGCGTACGCCGGTACTAGCGAAACAACCGGCACATTTACCGGCGCGAGTGAGCACATCACAACCGGCGGAGTAACCGTCGTGAAGAACGCTGACGGCTCTGCCACGGTCACACTTGCTGACGACTTCTCACTTGATGGTGCGCCCGATCCACGCGTTGGTTTCGGCAAAGACGGCAAGTATGTCGATGGCACTGATGTCGGCCTGCTCAAAAACCTCAAGGGCGGTCAAAGCTTTACAGTTCCCGCCTCCATCAACGTCGACGACTTTAACGAGGTTTATATCTGGTGTCTGAAGTTCGCAGTGCCACTTGGCGTGGCTGAACTGCGCTAGACACCCCTGCGCGCGACGTGACCTCCCCCCGCGTCGCGCGCTTGATCTTTGATGCTCAAGGGCGCAAAGAAAGTCATGGCCACCGACATGACACTCAACAAACCTGGCACTGCGATCCTGCTCAAACTGCTGGCGATTTTCCTGTTTATGGTTATGGCTGCACTTATCAAAACCGCCTCCGCCACGGTCCCTCCGGCACAGGCGGTTTTTTTTCGATCGCTGTTTGCCTTTCCGGTAATACTGCTTTGGCTCTGGCAACAGCACGATCTGCGCAAAGGTCTCATTCCCCGGAACCTCATGGGTCATGTTTGGCGCGGCATTTTTGGCACCTCCGCGATGACGTTAACGTTTGGAGGGCTTGGCCTTTTGCCCCTGCCCGAAGTCACGGCCATCGGCTATGCGACGCCTATATTCACCGTCATCTTCGCCGCAATTTTTCTGGGAGAACGGGTACGCCTGTTCCGCCTCTCCGCCGTTGCGCTTGGGCTAATTGGTGTGATGATCGTCATGGCACCACGCCTGTCAGCAGGTGAAGGCACGTTGAGCAGTGCAGCCACCATCGGCGCGATCATGGTTCTTGTGGCAGCAATTCTGCGGGCATTGGTGCAAATCCATGTGCGCCGTCTGGTCAAAACCGAAAGCACGGCGGCTATTGTGTTTTACTTTGCTCTCACCGCGACGTGCCTTTCGCTGATGACCTACCCACTGGGCGAATGGACAGGCTGGTCCGGTCTTGATTGGGTCATGCCCGGCTGGCCCGTCGCCGGCCTTATGATCACCGCAGGCCTCATTGGTGGGGTCGCACAAATCCTTGTCACTTCGTCATTCCGCTTTGGTACCGCTTCAATGCTGGCACCCTTCGATTATTCTTCGATGATTTTTGCCAGCATCATCGGCTGGGTCATATTTGGAGAGTTGCCGACTCCCGCGATCCTCGCCGGTGCTGCACTGGTAATAGCGGGCGGCATCCTGATCATCTGGCGTGAGCGGAAATTGGGACTAGACAGGCGCAAATCAAAAGCCACAGTACCCCCGCAAGGCACACCAGGCTAAGCCCGCCCCAAAGGAGAACCGCAATGACCGACAATATCGAGCATAAGAAGCAAATGCAGGCCGTGCAGGAAAAGCAGCGCAAGCGCGTGTCCGAGCTTAAAGACCCTGAAAAAGGTCTGGTTTTGGTGCATACAGGCGCGGGTAAAGGCAAATCATCATCGGCGTTTGGTGTGATCATCCGCGCATTGGGTTGGAAGCAAAAGGTCGGTGTGGTCCAGTTCATCAAAGGCAAATGGATCACCGGTGAGCGTCGCTTTTTCGAAGGACTCGACGAAGTGACATGGCACACGATGGGTGACGGATTCACCTGGGATACGCAGGATAAGGAAACCGACATTGCAGCCGCACAAGCCGCCTTTGCCAAAGGGCGCGAGATGATGGAAAGCGGCGATTTCGACCTTGTGGTGATGGACGAAATCAACATCGCGATGCGGTACGAATACCTGTCGGTGGAAGATGTGCTTGCTGGGCTCGAAGCGCGTGACAAACGCACCGGCGTTATCCTGACCGGCCGCGACGCAAAGCCGGAGTTGTGTGAATACGCCGATCTGGTCACCGAAATGACCGAAGTGAAGCACCCGTTCAAAGCGGGCATCAAAGCCCAGCGCGGGGTCGATTATTAGAACCTACGCACCGCCGGGTAATTATTTCCGGCGGTATATCTGTTTCGCGCTCTAACGCTTAAGCGCGCACAAGCTTTTCATAGCTTTCTGCGATGTCGCGCGTAAGCGCACCCACCTCGAATGTATGCTCGCCAATCTGGCCCACAGGGGTCACCTCGGCCGCCGTTCCGGTCAGCCAGCACTGCTCAAAACCAGCAAGCTCTTCGGCCATGATGTGACGCTCGTGCACAACGATACCGCGATCACGCAACATTCCGATCACGGTCTGGCGCGTGATACCATTTAGAAAGCAATCAGGATCGGGCGTGTGAACCTCACCGTCTTTGACAAAAAAGATATTCGCACCTGTCGCCTCAGCCACATAACCGCGGTGGTCGTACATCATCGCATCGGAGCACCCTTTGGCCTCCGCCGCATGCTTGGACATGGTACAGATCATATAGAGGCCTGCAGCCTTTGCGTGGCAGGGGATCGTCTCTGGTGACGGGCGCTTCCATTTGGAAATGTCGAGCTTGGCACCCTTCATTTTAGCATCGCCGTAATAAGCGCCCCATTCCCATGCAGCGATCGCAACGCGCACAGGATTGCGCGCAGAAGCGACACCCATGTCCTCACCCGCGCCGCGCCATGCGATAGCCCGCACATACGCATCCTTGAGACCGGATGCCGCCAATACTTCGTTCTTGGCGGCTTCCAGCTCATCAATGGTGTAGGGAATCTCGAAATCAATCATCTCGGCAGAGCGTTTGAGCCGTTCAGAATGGGCACGGCTTTTGAATATCTTGCCGTTATAGGCCCGCTCCCCTTCGAACACGGAAGAGGCATAGTGCATGGCATGGGTCAGAATATGCACATTCGCCTCACGCCACGGAATCATTTTTCCATCCATCCAGATGTGCCCGTCGCGGTCGTCATATCCACCCGTCATATCGCGTCCTTCCGATATTCATTCAAATTTTCAAATATTGCGCAATCTGAATTCTATTCGACACAAAGTTACGCAAAACCTCGGATTTCGTATCCTTTCGGGGTTGGAGTGTCAACAACACTGACATAAACTACGGTAGGAAATTTGAGGAGCGAACCAGCAATGGACAGGCGCACATCCGGCCCTTCAGGCGGCGAAGCGTTGCTGTTTTTGACCGACGAACAACTCAGGCAGGGCATTGAGGCGATGTTTTTTGCCTATCGGGGATTCACCGCAGATCCTGACCGGATTCTTGCAGATATGGCATACGGGCGGGCGCATCACCGCGCACTTCATTTTATCGGGCGCGCACCGGGCACCACGGTAAACAACCTGCTGAACATCCTCGGGGTCACAAAACAATCGCTTAACCGTGTCTTGCGTACATTGATTGTCGATGGTCTTGTACACAGCAAGGTCGGGCGCATGGACAAACGCGAGCGGCACCTCAACCTCACGCAGGCGGGACGCACATTGGAACAAACACTCTCGGATGCTCAACGCGGACGCATGCGCGCAGCCTATCGCGAGGCAGGGCCGGACGCGGTTGCAGGTTTCAGAACCGTATTGGAAGCGATGATGGATAGCCAAATGCGTGCAAGCTATGGTCGCCTGAAAGAGAACGGATCATGAGCGCCCCTGACGCGCACCTTCTGATCGTCGATGATGACGAGCGTATTCGCACGTTGCTACAGAAATTTCTGATGCGTCACGGGTTTCTGGTGACCGCAGCCCGTGATGCACAGCATGCGCGCCGTGTTCTCGAAGGGCTTGAGTTCGACATGCTCATCCTCGATGTCATGATGCCGGGCGAAGACGGTTTGAGCCTCACACGGTCCTTGCGGGAAACGATGAAAACGCCGATTCTGTTGCTCACCGCGAAAGCGGAAACCGACAACAGAATTGAAGGGCTTGAGGCCGGTGCAGACGACTATCTTCCCAAACCGTTCGAGCCAAAAGAACTGTTGCTCAGGATCAATGCAATTTTGCGTCGCATGCCCGAGGCAGCACCGCAAGACAGCGCGCCGAAGGTCCTGACGCTGGGACCGATCAGATATGATATGGAGCGCGGCGAGATGTGGCAGGGTGAGGACCTTGTTCGGCTCACCGCGACGGAAATTCAACTGATGAAGATATTTTCAGCCAGAAAAGGCGAAGCGCTCAGCCGCTCGACCTTGGTGGAAGAATTGGGCCGAGATCGCGGGCAGGCGCAAGAGCGCGCCGTTGATGTCCAAATCACCCGCTTGCGCCGCAAAATCGAGGCGGATCCGAAACAGCCGCGATATCTTCAAACGGTACGGGGTGCAGGCTACATGCTCTCGCCGGATTAAGCAGCTACTGTCGTAATGGGGGTCAGCCCCCATTGGCCTTTGGCCAATTCCCCCGGAGTATTTAAAGCCAGAAAAAATAGAGGCGGTGGAGGTGCCCATGTGCTGGTCATGATGTTTCCTGCGCCTTATGATGGGCTAATCCTGTGACGAAAGAGACTGCCATGACCGATACCCCCCTCGACGAGATGAGTTTTGAAGCCGCTATGGCTGAACTGGAGACGGTTCTGGGAAAGCTCGAGCGTGGTGATGTGGCACTGGATGAGAGCATTAAATTATATGAGCGTGGTGCCTTGCTAAAGGCGCGATGTGAAAAAAAGCTCAAAGAAGCGGAAGAAAAAGTCGCGGCAATTACCCTTGATGCGGATGGGGAGCCTGCGGGGTTGAAACCTGTCGAAGGTCTATAGACCTTGGCACAGCTAACGCATGCGTTGAAGGCTGCCGGCGCGCTGGCCTACGATCAGATCACACAAGCACTTGATGGCACTTCAGGCTCTGTCCAGGATGCAATGATCTATGCCGCCACGGGCGGTAAGGGGTTGCGCGCATTTTTGGTCTTGGAAAGTGCGCGATTGCATGAGATCGACGCAGTCGATGCGGGACCGGCGGCGGGCGCAATCGAGGCTTTGCATGCCTACTCGCTGGTTCATGACGATCTGCCCTGTATGGACGACGATGACCTGCGGCGGGGGCAACCAACCGTCCACCGGAAATGGAACGAAGCAACAGCCGTATTGGCTGGCGACGCGTTGCAGACACTCGCGTTCGAGTTGGTGACTGGCGGTGGCGGTACCGACGCCGCGAAATTGTACCTTGTTCGGACGCTGGCACAAGCATCGGGTGTACGCGGCATGGTGGGCGGACAGGCCCTTGATATCGCGGCAGAGACGGCGGGCACACCACTCACCCTAGAAGAGATCACGGTTTTACAGGCTGGGAAAACTGGTGCCCTGATTGAATGGGCAGCGACTGCCGGGCCGCGCATGGCGCAGGCTGATGATACGGCGCTGGGACAATATGCCCGCGCACTGGGCCTCGCGTTTCAAATCGCCGATGATATCCTTGATATCGAAGGAGATGCGGCAACCGTTGGGAAAGCTGTCGGAAAGGATGCGGACGCAGGCAAAGCTACCTTTGTATCCCATCTGGGCATCGATGGCGCCAAAGCGCGCGCACAGAGTTTGGTGACATCGGCATGTGATGTATTAGCGCCCTATGGCGCTGATGCCGACATGCTCCGCGAGGCCGCACAGTTCGTGGTCAGCCGCAAAAGCTAGGAATGGATGAAATGACCGATACGCCGATTACCCCGCTTCTGGACCGGATCAACCGACCTGCCGATATGAAGGGCATGACTGATCATGAGCTGACGCAACTGGCCGGAGAAGTCCGCGCGGAAACAGTCTCGGCGGTCTCTGTCACTGGGGGGCATTTGGGCGCGGGCCTTGGTGTGGTTGAACTCACTGTCGCACTGCATGCGGTATTCGATACGCCGCGCGACAAAATTATCTGGGATGTCGGGCACCAATGCTATCCCCACAAGATCCTGACAGAGCGGCGCGACCGCATCCGGACGTTGCGCATGAAGGGCGGGCTGAGCGGTTTTACCAAACGCTCAGAAAGCCCGTATGACCCGTTCGGAGCGGCCCACAGTTCCACCTCAATTTCTGCCGCGCTGGGATTTGCCGTCGCGCGTGATCTGGGCGGTGTCGTGCCCGAAGGATTAGGTGATGCGATTGCTGTGATTGGTGACGGGTCTATGTCTGCAGGCATGGCCTATGAGGCGATGAATAATGCGGGCCACTTGAAAAAACGCCTGATTGTCATCCTCAACGATAATGAGATGAGCATCGCGCCGCCCGTGGGTGCCATGTCGGCCTACCTCAGTCGTCTTTACGCCGAAGAGCCGTTTCAGGAATTGAAGTCCGCTGCCAAAGGGGCGGTAAGCCTGTTACCGCCACCGTTTCGCGAAGGTGCTAAACGTGCAAAAGATATGCTCAAAGGGATGACCGTCGGCGGCACCTTGTTCGAGCAGTTGGGATTTAGCTATCTTGGACCGATTGACGGTCATGACATGAACCAACTGTTGCCCGTCCTGCGCACCGTTAAGGCACGCGCAACCGGTCCCATTCTGATCCATGTACTCACCAAAAAGGGCAAAGGATACGGCCCCGCCGAAAGCGCGCGCGATAAGGGACACGCAACGGCAAAGTTCAACGTCGTGACCGGTGAGCAGAAAAAAGCGCCAAGCAACGCGCCAAGCTATACCAATGTCTACTCCGACAGCCTTGTTCAGGAGGCTGCAGAGGACGACAAGATTTGTGCCATTACTGCTGCGATGCCGGACGGCACGGGGCTTAACCTGTTTATGGAGCGGTATCCCTCGCGATGCTTTGACGTGGGCATTGCAGAACAGCACGGCGTCACCTTCTCAGCGGCGTTGGCTGCAGGCGGGATGAAACCGTTTTGCACGATGTATTCGACCTTCTTGCAACGAGGGTATGATCAGGTTGTGCACGATGTCGCGATCCAGCGTCTGCCGGTTCGTTTTGCCATTGATCGTGCGGGCCTCGTCGGGGCCGATGGTGCGACCCACGCAGGTGCGTTCGATATCGCCTATTTGTCTAATTTACCCGGTTTTGTGGTTATGGCAGCCGCTGATGAGGCGGAACTCAAGCATATGGTAGCTACAGCAGTCGCGTATAATGCAGGGCCAATTGCCTTCCGGTTTCCGCGCGGCGAAGGACGGGGCGTAGAGATGCCAGAGCGGGGCAGCCCACTCGAAATCGGCAAAGGTCGCATGATCCGCGAGGGCAACCGCGTTGCGATCCTGTCCTTTGGTACGCGGCTTGAAGAAGTCGAGAAGGCCGCAGAAGCCCTCAGCGCGAAGGGGATCAACCCGACCATTGCAGATGCGCGGTTTGCGAAGCCCCTTGATCGAGACATGATTTTGACGCTGGCGCGGGACCATGAGGCGCTGATCACTGTTGAAGAAGGGGCTATTGGTGGTTTTGGCAGTCACGTCGCGCAATTGCTAGCAGAAGAAGGTGTGTTTGATACAGGCCTCAAATACCGCTCAATGGTGCTGCCGGACATTTTCATTGATCAGGCCGGACCCGCGGATATGTACGCCGTCGCCGGTATGAATGCCGAGCAGATCGAGGAGAAAGTCCTCAGCACGTTAGGTATCGCGAAAATCGGCGTGCAAAGCGCCTAACAGGTCAGTTACTCAAGCTTGCCATCGCCGCTGGCTAGTCTTTGCGGGCAATGATCAATTGATCCAATTTTGCCTGTAACAGATCCAGTTTATCGTTCACCTCCGCACGGTAGGCGTCTGTGTTGGCGACTGATTCTTCCTGATGCGCGTCCTGCATCGAGTTGACGATCAAACCAACAAGCAAGTTCACGACGGCGAATGTCGTCATCATGATGAACGGTACAAAGAACATCCACGCCAGCGGATACACTTCCATCACCGGACGCACGATGCCCATCGACCAACTTTCCAGCGTCATGATCTGAAACAAGGAATAACCGGACTTGCCAAGCGTGCCAAACCACAGATCAAAATTCGCCGCCTGCTCGGGCGTGCACAACGCGCAGCCCAGCCCAAAAAGTTTCGTCGCCATCACCGCGCCAATATAGAAAATCAGCGACATCAGCAGAAATACCGACCCCATACCAGGCAGCGCCGTCACAAATCCTTCAACCACGCGCCGCAAACTCGGCGCGACGGAAATAACCCGCAGCACCCGCAAAATACGTAGCGCACGCAGCGCGGAAAACCCTTCGGAGACAGGCGCCAGTGATATCCCGACAATGATGAAGTCAAAGATGTTCCAGCCATCGCGAAAGAAACGTGCACGATACGCGAACAACTTTGCCACCAATTCAACCACAAAGATCGTTAGACACAGACGATCCAACAACAAGATCAACTCGCCTGCTTGGTCCATAATGGTCTTGGACGTCTCCATGCCTAGGATTACGGCGTTGAACAAGATCACTACAAGGATCGTATTGCGAACGCGGCTTGTTTCCAGAAACGCAGCGAGTTTGTCAGTAAAAGGCATGGAAGCTCCGTTCAGCATATGTTGGCTGCTATATGGCGTGCCAGTTGCCCCGCAACAAGGTGTCGTCAGAGACCTTCACAACTCGTGATCACAGTCAGCGCAAATACGCCTCAGACATTTGGAATATGCGGAAAATTCATGCTATTTTTCCAGCTCCAAGAGCGCCGCCAGCCCCTTGCGATAATCAGGATACATCGGCTTCCAACCTAGCGCAGCTTTGATAAGATCGTTGCGAACGCGCTTGCTCTCTGCATAAAAACTGCGCGCCATCGGGGTCATATCTGCCGTCTCGAACGGGATCGCGGGCGGCATTGGCAGGCCCAATAGTTCGGCTGCGTGTCCGATCACGTCCTCCGGTGGGGCGGGATCATCATCGCACATGTTGTAAATCGCACCAGATGACGGCGCGCCCAGCGACAGTTCGAGGGCGAGGGCTATATCTTCGACGTGTATCCGGCTGAATACCTGATCCTGCTTGATGATACGCCGTGCCGTGCCTGCGCGTACCTTTGCAAATGGCCCGCGTCCGGGGCCATAGATTCCTGCCAATCGAAAAACATGGAGAGGTAGATTTGGCACTGCCTGCCACGCGGCCTCCGCCTCCACTCGCGCCTGACCGCGCTTCGTGCTTGGCCTAAGCGGGGTCTGCTCGTCGACCCACCCGCCTCCATGATCGCCATACACGCCTGTTGTCGACAGATAACCAAGCCAGCGCATCTGAGGTGCTGCCTGTACAATGGCCTCATGAAATTCAGCAAGTACCGGATCACCCTGAGGGCCCGGCCCTGCGGAGACAAGAATGTTGGGAAACTCGGCAATGAGATCAAAAGGATTGCCGCCGGGCCACAGGAATGGCTCCACTCCAGTTGCCTCAATCTCGCGCATCTTTTCCTTGCTGCGGGTCGTGCCGACAATGTGCCAGCCTTCCGGAACAAGCCGGTCCGCCAAGGCCCGCGCGCTAAAGCCGTGACCGAATGACAAAAGACGTTTATCCAACGCTGGCCCTCCAACTAGCCTGAGGCGGACTTTCACACAGCTCGTTCCAAACAACAAACAGCGATCATTCAGTCTCATGGAAAAATCACCAGATTTGTGCGCGAAAGCTGTCGCTGATACAAACAGTGACTGATGCTTTGCCATCACTTCTTGAGTAATATCATCTCAAAATAACCTGCAGCAGGACCGGTCCATTGCCGCGATTTGCGCATCAAGCCGGATGGTTCTTCAAGCCAGTATTCGTTGCGCAAAACCTGACTGCCCCCTGCGTCGCCAAGACAATCTTCGACCATATGCGTTGTTATGTAGATTTGGCCTACAATGACTAAATTTTCGCGGCCAAACTTGCGCAATTTGCACCTGAAACTGGCGCGAGTTGTCGTCAAATCACCATTGGATACGGTATAGCTCCGTGACACATCTCGACCTTGTTGTGACGCAAGCGCCTGAACAAGCATTGATGCATCCGCAGCGATAATATCTCGACCGATACCGCGGGTGCCAACAATCACACCATTCCTGAGGAACAGTTGCGCTTCATCCGATGATTGCCATATCTCGACGCTGCCCGCGCCAACGTCTTTCCAAACCGAAACGCGACGTAGAAAATCACTGCCCCCGGTCGTTTCGGGGTTCACCTGAAGTGCAGCACCCTCCGTCTCTGCCAGCATCTGAGGTGTGACGACAATCTGCCGTTGGCGGACAGTTTCAGTACCCTGTGCGATAGACATAAGCGTATTGCTGAACATTCCGCTAAGGTTAACCTCACCTTCCCGCTCAGAGCTGCAAGCAGACAGGCCGATAGCGAAAATACCTATATAATATAGACGTATGGTCATGTGTATCATTGCCAAACACCCGACCAATTTCTGACCAAATCGGTGCGATGGCCTCTGCGCACCTGCTCGTACAAGCGGTCCGGCACGATCAGCCGCGCGCCACCATCCCGCAGCAGCGGCCGCAACGTCGTTGAGCGTACCCGCCGGTCAAGACGACCAATCAGCCATTGAACAGGAACCGCAATCTGGATCCCTTTGTCAAAAGACCCCTCACCAAAATCCGCAGCAGATACATCCGTCAATGTAAAGAAGCCACCAATGCGCCATCCGTTCGAGAACTCACGCGCCAACGTAACTGTCGCACCCATGTCGCCAGCAAGGTATCGCCCCACATCAAGCTGGCCGAGGTATCCGTTGCCAAATTCGTAATAAGCCGAGGCATGACCCGTCAAAACGCTGTAGTCTTGCAACCCCAGAATGCTGTCGAAAGCGCGTTGGCGCACGTAATTTGCCTCGACCCCGAGCGCGAGCTTGCTTGCAACGGGCTTCCACAACATCTCTGCCGAAAGCCCGCCAAACATCCGTTCCAGATGGCCGGCTGTCAGACGCGCATAAATGTCCGGCGCCATCTTCCATTGCTTGCTGACATAGAGATTTGTGACTGACGTATCGCCACCCTGTGCATAAAGCACCGCATTGGTTCTCACTTGCGGTATGACGGATGTATTTACGGAGGACGCCCCAGAGATATTACCACCAAACCGGTGTCGGAAATTTCCCGCAATGGTCAAGCCCGCCGCGGGCCTAAGGGCAAGATCAGCCTCGATCCCTACATCGGCACGCAAAGGCTCGTTAGGGTCAAAAAGGCTTTGTTGCACATAAGGCCCAAAGGACCAGTCTAAGGTCGGATAAAGGTCACTACTTTTTGAGCTACCAAAAAGAATAGGCGGCGCATCCGTGATCTCCGAGACGGCCAATAACCCTGTCACAGCATCAGGTGACGTCTCTAATATTTCCAGATCAGAGCGGCGCGTCGTAATCGTGGATTGTGCAAGGTTGTTGACCACCGGCACGATTTGAAAAACCTCAACAGACGCAGGCAATGCCCGTGCCATCACTCGCGCCACACGGCCAACTGACAAGGCCATCGATAGAAACCGATCATTGCGATAGCGGACTTCCGTACTTGACGCACTTGTCTTTACTTCCAGTAACGTCAGCCCTTCGGCAGCCATGAGCGGGCGCAATGCATCATGTATTTTATCAGACGCGCCATCCTTCGCGATGGCCCAGCTTTCGCTATACGCGAGGGGCGCCAAGTCCCGATCCGGGCGTATATCAAAGGGGCGCGGCGCGGGAATGCGGAGCGGTACGAGTGGTCTTTGCGGATTAAGTTGAATTTGAAGGTTCACGCCTATCTCTGAGCCATAGAGGTAGTAGCCACCAAGGCGCGCCGTTTCATTGATCTGGTATTCCAGCCCGAAATTAAACCGCGATCTTGGCGCTATTACACCCTGACGGACTTCAACTTCGTAGGCATCTGAACTGTATTCGGCCTTCAGCCCAAATTTGTCCGTGACCTGCCATTCAACCCCCGCAAATGGCGCGGCATTGCCTCGAAACCATTGATCGAAGGAGGGCTCACCACCTGTGTCGCCAACCTGAAACGAGGGCCTCGTCGTGCTGAAAGGTGCGCCAATACTGCCCGCACTTCCAAACCTACCCCATCCAAGACCAATTGTTACCTTCAAGGTGCCTAATACCTGATTTCCCTCAAACCTTTTGGTGGTGGCAACGAACTCTCCAGCGTAGATGCCAGTACCTGCGAAATCCTGCAAACCAATCGTAACTGCAGGTCGCCACCGCCCTTCACGAGCAGCCAAAAACCGCAGGTCAAAGCTGCGATCACGGAACGTTTCGAACCCACCAATATTTAGGTCCTGAAGCGCCGCATAGCGAAAGCTAGCCTGAATGCGCGGGGTTGCCTGAAATGTCAAAGTCGTTCGTGACTGCCCGCCAAAGTACGAGATACCGACGGCAACCTGCCCATCCAGCAGTGCTTCGCCAGACGGCATGTCGATCAGACCGGGTGCGCCATAAAAGCTTAATGAAGGGCGATGCTGTATCCCAAAAATTACGTCCCTGTCCTGCGCCACGACGATGGAAGGGAGGGCTTATAACAAGATCCACAACAAAGCTAATACAGAGTGTATATATTTTTGGCTCAAATATCGGGTGCTTGCTTTCATCCTCATGATACATCCGCCAAAGGTACGATTTCTTGTAGTCCTTCAACCCAGCGCACCACAACCGCTCGCGCCATAGCTTCATCGCCTGCGACAAACGCTTCGCGTAATCCACGCAGCGCCGCAGCGACTTCAATCTCGGACAGGCCAGTCTCGTCGGCCATAAATATCTTGGGGTGAGGTGTCCCAAGCAGGCTTCCCGACAGCGTCAGTTCTTCGGATATTTTTTCCCCCGGCCGCAAACCTGTGATCTCAATGGCAATATCGCCGTTCGGATTGCGCTCGTCCCGAACCTCATATCCGGCACTCTCGATCACTTGCCGCGCCAACTGGAAAATCGGAACAGGCTGCCCCATGTCCAAGACGAATGCTTCGCCCCCATTGCTGCTTGCACAAGCTTGCAAAACAAGTTGCACAGCTTCTTGCACGGTCATGAAATATCGCTCCACGGCTTTGTCAGTCACAGTAAGTGGACCCCCACGACGAAGTTGTTCTTGAAACAAAGGAACAACCGATCCGGATGAGCCCAACACGTTCCCGAAGCGAACCATCGAAAAGATCGTACTTGCCTGCCCGTTTTGAGCGCGCTTTGCCAAATCCTGTATCACCAGTTCAGCCAGCCGTTTGGACGCGCCCATCACATTCGTAGGGCGAACCGCTTTGTCCGAAGACACCAGCATGAACCGCTCAACACCATGCCGTGCGGATTGCTCCGCAAGGGTTTGCGTACCGAATACATTGTTAACCAAACCGGTGAGTGGGTTAATCTCAACCAGTGGAACGTGTTTGTACGCAGCTGCGTGAAGCACAACCTGTACACCGTGTTCAGCCAAAACGCGGCCAACATGCCTACTGTCCGTCACTGTGCCAAGGACTGGCACAAGCCCAATTTCATATGGCTCTTGCGCAATCAGGCCACGCAGCTCCTGATCAATTTGATAGAGGCCCAACTCGCTTAGATCGAAAAGAACAATCTTGGAGGGTTTGCAATCAATGATCTGGCGGCAAAGCTCTGACCCGATGGAACCGCCTGCGCCCGAGACTAGAATAACTTTATTCTCATAGATATTACCTGAAGCAACGAGACATGTTTCAACTTCTGCCCGCCCCAGAAAGCTCTGTGCGGAGAGCGGTTTCAGCTTGTCCACCAGCGGCTCGTTTCCGATCAGCTGTGAAAAAGATGGTAGGGTCTGAACCTCCAAACCCATCTTCTCCAACCTGCGTGCAATCTGTACCTGTTTGGGGTGACTTAAGGAGGGTACGGCCAATAAGACGCGGTCAATCTTATGCGCTTTCACCACCTCGACTATGTTCATCGCAGAGAATACCGGCAATCGTTGAATACGCGTGCCGCACAGCGCCTTACGGTCATCGACAAATGCCACCACCTGCACCCGCTCATGTGTGCGCAATGCCGATACAAGCTGAGAGCCAGTGGTACCGGCACCGTAAATTAGGACACGCGTGCGCTGGGGCGACCGGCGGTAGGTCATTAAAACAATCTGAAGAAGTACTGCGCGGCTTCCAACGGCCAAGCAGAAAAAACCAGCACCGAATACCATGTGAAGTCCAACGGGTAATCCTAACGCAGCCAGGTCAGACCCAACGATCGAGGCGATTGTCAGGAATATTGCGTGCAGCACCGTGAGCCCTACAGCTGCGTGCTCATACGCGCTTATTTGAATTTCACAAACACCAAGCCAAATCGAAATACCCACACCAAGCGCAAGGACATAGGGCAGCACAAGCCCGTATCCGCTCAAGTTTTCCCACGTGCCACCAGATAATTCCAAAACTGAAAAAGCAAACAACAATGCAAACACAACCAGGCAACTGTCCAAAAGAAGCATGATGTGCCGCTTTTGCCGCTTCGTCAGGGATTTGATGCAATTCAACATTCCAAAGCTTTGTATTCAAAAGCTTAACAAAGCATTTACCACGACGGGCTCCATAAAGAGTTTTTAATGCAGTTTTGACAGATCGCGGGCTATCGACCCTTCATCTGTCGATGACCGCGCACTGGCGGAGCTGGCTTCTCAGCCGGGTAAACAGATTGCAGATGGTCTGCCTGACAAGTTCAAAATCATACCAAATGCTGCAATGGCGTTGGTAGATAAGATCAAGCCTTGCCTTACGCGGCACACAAATTCGGCAATACACATCATCGGTTTGCTCCACTGTGACGCACCGTTTGAGCAACCTGTCTTCGTGTTTGTGAAAACGTATCGTGGCCAAACCGGTTACGCCTGGTCGCGATTTCAGGACTTGAGCGTAGATCTCCGGAAAACGCGCCACATATTCGCGCAATGGCGGGCGGGGCCCCACGAATGACATGTCCCCTTTCAGGATGTTCCAAAGCTGTGGCAACTCATCAAGCCGCGTCGCTCTGAGCCATTTTCCCAATGGGGTGATACGCGCCGCTTTATGCGCACCAGACACACCTTGATCGCAATCAACGACCGTCATGGTGCGGAATTTGATGAGATTGAACGACGTCTGCGGCGTTTTCATCCGCTCTGCCACATAAAACAATGGCCGCCCCTGTTTCAATAAAAGGAAAATTACCAATGTGGCATAAATCGGAAACAACACGATCATCAAACAGCTTGCGAACACGACATCCACCAGACGTTTGCGCGTGGCCGTTCCTGATGCGTTGTTCAGCGGCGGTGTGTAAGGCGCAGCAGATATCATATCGAACTCACAACTTTAAGGTGTGCTGAACATGCTAAAGACACAGCACGCTTAGGTAGATTCCAAGCACGCATACAGACAAGGAAACGACACCAGTTGAAACCGCGTTTAGCTTCAAAACAGGCAGCAATTGCGTGCCTTCTGAAAGCATTTAAAAATGAGACGATTGACGCGAATACAACTTCCAGTATCTTGCCCTCACAAACTGACATGTTCCAAACCACCTGATCATGAGCATGCAAATAGTTAATAAATAGGAAAAAAACTGGTGTTTATGCTAAAATGCGTAAGATTTATCCTGGGAATCTCGGTCTGTTTAACCCTTTTTGCATGTGGAACATTACCCCGAGGTGCTGCGATCCAATCGGAGATCACAAAGGGTATGGAGATCCCGGATGCGGACTTCGCCGTCTATCCTATAAGTAAATCTTTTCTTCCCAGTTTCGCGGCATGGCCAGTATCCAAACCACAAACCGAACATTGGCCTACGCACAATCCTGGATTGAACGGCCAAATCATTCAGCCTGGCGATATGCTGGATATTGTCATCTGGGACAGCGCCGAAAACTCACTGCTTCTCAACCCCGGTGACCGCAGCGCAAACCTGTCGGGCCTGCGGGTTTCCGAGGCTGGAACAGTTTTCATTCCCTACGTTGGCAAAGTCCATGTAGCGGAACGGACGCCAGATAGCGCGCGACAGCTTCTCCAGCGACAGCTTGCGGCCGTTGCACCCGGCGCGCAGGTTCAGCTGAATATGGCGGAGGGGCGTACAAACTCTGTTGATCTGGTGGGCGGCGTGCGCACGCCGGGAAACGTCAAAATGCCGGATCAAAACTTTTCGATCCTTGCTGCAATCTCTGCGGGTGGCGGCGTCAACGACACGCTGAAAAATCCACAAGTCAAGCTTGTGCGGGGATCAACCATATACCGCATGTCCCTTGGCCGGCTTTTTGAGAGCCCGGAACTGGATACACGCCTGAGAGGTGGCGACCGTGTTATCATCGAGAGCGACGCACGCTATTTCCTATCGCTTGGCGCCGCAGGATCGGAAAGCCAGTTCGAGTTCAATCGCGAAACGGTATCGGCGGTGGACGCACTTGCATTGATCGGCGGCGTGGACGACGGTAGGGCCAACCCCAAAGGCGTGCTTATTTTACGGCAGTACCCATCATCCGCACTGAGCACAGGCAAGACAGGTCCTAGTCAGGAACGTGTCGTTTTTACAATCGACCTGACCACATCTGACGGGCTGTTTTCGGCTCAGAATTTTTCCATCAACTCCGGCGATCTGGTCCTTGCCACCGAAAGTCCGGTGTCGAGTGTTCGAACAGTCGTAGGTCTTATTGGCTCGGGCTTTGGGCTTTTGAATATCGCCAATAATTAGACACTAATCAGGCATTTTTATCTGTTTTTCAGCGGGCAGCAGTGCATTAATTTCAGCGATATGCACTGGTAGACACTTCGTCAGAAAATCGTAATTTTCAACGACATGCTTACGAGCCGCCGGACCAAGATGCGCAAAATCTGCCGGTCGCTCTAACACGTCGACAACCTGCCGCGCGAGTGCCGCTGGGTCATGGAAATCCACCAGCAACCCTGTCTCTCCATGCGTCATCGCCTCTCTCACGGGAGCCACGTCTGCCGCGACGATCGTCGCCTCCATCGACATGGTTTCCAGCAGCGACCAAGACAGAACAAAGGGCATCGTCAGATAGATATGACATCGACTGATCTGGATTATTTTCTGGTAATCTTCGTAGGGAACCCGCCCCAGAAAATGCACGCGATTCCAGTCAACCTTGTCGCCCACTTCGGCTTCCATCTCTCCACGCAGGCCACCCTTTGCTTTGCTTTTGGCACCATACGATGTCTCGTTGCCCCCAATGATGAGAACCCGCGCCTTTGGCCGCGCAGCAAGAATAACGGGAAGCGCCCGCATAAATTTATGAAACCCGCGCATCCGCTCAAGATTACGAGCCATATAGGTTACGATCTCGTCGCCGTGTTGCACCGGCCTTTCAAGTCGGCCCAAGGTCAGCTGCGCATCAGGATTTGAGCGCAACTGGTCGGTCCGAATGCCGTCGTGGCACACGTACATCTTCTTGTGCATTTCAATTGGGAAGCAGTCACGCTGCCACTGTGTCGGGCAAAGCCCGCGATCAACAGCAAAAATATTTCCATTGGGCACCGCATTGCGGGCCTGAAGCAAAAACGGCGTATGTATGTTCAACGGCTCTTCGGAGTCAAAGTTGATTGGCCCACCGTGAAGGCGATAATAGTATTCAAAAAATCCAATAATTGGTACGTCCGGCCAAACCTGCTTGAAAAACGTAAGCTCACCCCACCCCGTGTGGCCCACGATGATATCAGGGTTAAACCCGTCGGCTTTTTCCATCTGCTGCGCTGCCAATACAGCGCCGAAGCCTGCACCCGCCGCTTCTTCCCAGACCTTACTAAGCCCGTATGCGTTCTTTTCCGGGCTATGATGCGGTTTGTATATGCGCGTTTCGACCCCCGACAATGGGGGCGGATTTTTCCGCTGGGTCAGGAAAAAAATGCGATGCACTTTTTGCGCAGCCAGCCATGCAACCAGCTCCCGATATTGGCCAGGCATGTTTTGATGCACAAACAAGATATTCATAGGGGCCGGGCGCCTTTGTGCAAAGTCATTGGCATAGGTAACCCTGACCATGGGCGATTAGCAAATCCCCTATTTTCCGGTCCATACGGGATCACGTTTTTCCGCGAACGCGCGCGCGCCTTCAAGTTGATCTTCCGAGGCATAAAGTGTGTCGACACTGCCTAACTGCCGCTTCGTAATCCGGTTCATCGCATCCGCAAATTTCGCATCCTCGGCATCGCGCACAATCTCCTTGATCGCGGCATAAACCAGCGGTGGACCGGATGCCAAAAGCCGTGCCAACTCCCATGCGCGGGCATTCAGGTCAGCAGCGGGCACAATCTCGTTGATCAACCCCCACCCTTTGCCCTCGGCTGCATCAAACCACCGACCAGTGAGCAAAAGCTCCATCGCGATGTGATACGGGATTCGCTTGGGCAGCTTGACGCTTGCCGCATCTGCAACAGTTCCCGACCGGATTTCAGGCAACGCGAATGTCGCATGATCCGCGGCCAGAATAAGATCCGCACTCAGCGCCAACTCAAGCCCACCACCGCAACAAATGCCGTTGATGGCAGCGATTACTGGCTTGTTCAGCCCCGGCAACTCTTGCAAGCCACCAAAGCCGCCTACACCGTAGTTTCCATCAACCGCATCACCATCCGCCGCCGCCTTGAGATCCCAACCGGGGCAGAAAAACTTTTCCCCCGCACCCGTAATAATCGCCACGCGCATATCGGGATTATCACGAAATCCTGCGAATACTTCCCCCATCCGCACTGAAGTTTTCAAATCAATTGCATTGGCCTTGGGCCGGTCCAGCATAACTTCGAGAATACCATCCTCAAACCGCGTCTTGATCGGGTCCATATCAGTCTCTCCTTAAGGCTTGGCGCAGCAGAACATCTACCGCAACCGCCGTATCTGTCGTGCAGATCAGCGGATTAATCTCCACCTCACTTACCGTATCGCAATGCGCGATGACAAACTCTTGCACTGCCATGATAGCAGAAATAATCGCATCCAAATCTGCCGCAGGCTTTCCACGATACCCGTCGATCAACGGCCATATCCGCAAACTTCGCAGGGCTTCTTTGATCTGGTCAGGGTCGCACGGCACAAGGACTGAAGTTGTATCACACCAAAGCTCAGTCAGAACGCCGCCAGCACCCAATGTGAGGACAAATCCATGTGCAGGGTCGCGCAACACACCGACAAGCAGCTCCACCACCGCACCCTGCACCATTTCCTCAAGTAGATAGCGCCCGACAGGCATATCGCGGGCGACACTCTCGACTTCTACTGCATCAAGGCCGAGGCGCACACCGCCCGCTTCAGTTTTATGCGCAAGGCCCAGCACCTTTAGGACCAATGGCGCATGCAGTATTGCCGTAGCCTCTGACAAATCCTCGATCTGCGCTACTTGCAGTCCCCTTGGCACAGGTACGCCAAATTCCGCTAATATGCTTTTTGCATGATCCTCATCAAACAATTCGGACGTCCGCTCCGGTCCCGGGGTCAACACGGGTGCCGCGCAAGGCGACCCAATCTGCGCTGCAACAGCAGCGGCTGCAACCGCCTCCGTTAGTCCATTCATCGGAACCACGCCGCCTTCCATCAACCTCTGCGCCACATCTGGCGGCATAAGCTCCGGCAAGCTCGCGACCACGGCCACTGGCCTGCCGCTATTTGCGCGGACTGCAAACGCCGCCTGCGTGGCACACTCCCAGTCGCTCGCATCGGTATGAGGGTAATCAACGATAATCAGCGTCAACCCAATATGCGCAGCCGCCATAGGCATCCACGCCGCCGTCATGGCCTTCAAATCTCGCCAAACATAGGTATGGTAGTCCAGCGGATTTCCCAGCGCCACCATTGGTCCCAATGCCAATGCCAACTCCTGTCGTTGTCCATCGTTCAGCGAAGGCAGCGTCAAGCCCGAGCCCAGAACAGTGTCAGCAATCAGACTCGCCTCTCCCCCAGAGCAGCTAATTGACGAAAGCGTCGGCGCAGCAAGCGGCCCAACTGTATGCAACAGTTTAAGCGTTTCAAGCAATGTCGGCAGATCATCAACCCTGCCAATACCCAGCCGTGCAAGCAGCGCCTGAGCGCCTGCATCACTGCCCGTCAAGGATGCCGTATGGGACGCGGCGGCAATCTGCGCCTGCCCAGAACGGCCAACTTTCAACGCAAAGAGCGGAATTCTCTTCGTATGGGCCTTATGTACCAGAGCATGCCAATCTGCCAGATTTCCAAATCCTTCGATATGCAGCCCGATCGCGGTTACGCGCGGATCATCTAGCAATTCAAATGCGATTTGCGCCTGAGACGTTTGCGCCATATTTCCACACGTAACGACATATGCAATCGGCAGGCACCGTCGCTGCATCGACAGGTTGATCGCAATATTCGAAGACTGTGTGAGGATCGCTACTCCTCTGTCCACCGGGACACATCCATGCTGGTCCGGCCACAAAAGGGCGCCATCCAGCGCGTTGATAAAGCCATAGCAGTTTGGCCCCAAAATCGGCATGCTTCCCGCCGCCTCTACAAGGGCAGATTGCAATGTAGCGCCGTCTCCGTCCTCCACCGCAGCTTCCGAAAAACCAGAAGCAAAGCAGACAACACCTCCTGCCCCAAGAATTGATAGCTGTTGGACCGCATCAATCGTTGCCTGTCGGTTTACACCTACGAAAACAGCGTCAGGACACATCGCTAACTCCGCAATGCTCTTGACTGCGAGAACACCCTCAACCGCCTCACCCCGCGGATGCACGACACCGATTTGTCCCATGAAACCCATATGGCGCAACTGCCGGATAATCTGCGCACACCAGTGTCCACCACCCACTACGGCTATGGATTCAGGACGCAACAATCTCGACAAACTACGCCGCACGATTGATCTTGCTTCTAAGAAAGATTTCGCCTTCGGCAAGAATATTTTTAGCCAGAAAAAATAACCGGTCATTAAGGAAACCAGAGTTATTCTTTACCAGCGGAACAGGCCGGAGGGCCGATGGCCGCGCCAGGAGAAATAGCAATGCTGTTCTCTTTAGGGGGACTCCTTGGCGGGTTCCCCTATTTTTTCTGGCTGTAAATACTCCGGGGGAGACTGCGCATAGCGCAGACGGGGGCCGGCCCCCGAAC
>JBATTJ010000033.1:0-2532 GCA_049670485.1 Sulfitobacter sp. | reverse complement strand
CATAACATCTGGGAGGAATCAATATGAGCGACGAGGCCCGCGAGAAGCTACTTGGACTGCGCGACGGAACTTTGAGGCTGATGCCACACCAGAGTGATTGGTCTGACCTTTACGAACAAGAGGCGGCGCGGATTAGGCAGGCCCTCTCATCCGATGTAAGCGTTCAGATTCACCATATCGGGAGCACCTCCGTCGAAGGACTAGCAGCAAAACCAGTATTGGACATTGCGCTCTGTGTGCCGTCGAATGATGAACCGCAAGTCGCAGATGCTCTCATGTCTCTTAGCTATATTGACAGAGGCGAGCGGAGTGGGAGGCACTTCATTTTAGAAGATTGTGCAGGTGTGCGGACCCATAATTTGCACCTTTACGGGCCGGACGATGAAAGGATGGCGAAGCAAATAGCTTTCCGTGATGCTCTCCGCCGAGATCCGCAAGCACGTGAAGAATACGCACAACTCAAGGTTAGCTTGCTAGGGGGCGCAAGGGGAGATTATGCGCCCGGCAAGACTGGTTTCATCACCGAGCTGCTGGAGAAGTAAAGTCCGCACTGCCGACCTTACCTAAGTGCTTTGACCATCACTGGCTCGCAATTCTTTGTTAGTTCCGTAGTTTTGTAACCAGCAGCAGCATACATTTCTGGCGTCGAAGCAGAAAGCCAGACTGAACTAGTCTGGAGTCGAACGGCGTGATTTTCTGCCACTTCTAGAAGACTGCGAGCTATCCCTCGACCTCTAAAAGTTTCGGGAACGAATAGGCTTGCGATCCATGGACCGACTTCATCCGATTCATCTTCTTTTTCAATTAAGCTAATTGTGCCAACTGCCTGTTGACCATTTGTCGCTACAAACGCAATGGGTGGTCCGTCTCTTGTCAACCGGGAACGAAACCGTTCTTGCGCCTCGCTGAGCGTCGATTTCTTTCGATGGCCCCATTCCTCGAATAGCCACTGACTGCATTCATTTGCAAGGTGCGGGACATCAATAAGTTTCTGAATTGTGAACTGCTGGTTCATCCTAAATTCATAGTATTTTGCATCTGAAGCTGCAATCGCAACGGCAACAAAGTCTGCTGAACAAACCTTCAGGGTCGTTCTAAATCGGTGGTTTTTGGGAGGCGGGCGCATCTGCATTTCGTGGCGCTTTTACACGGTTACAGCAATGTTGATTTTGTCTGGCGTGGTTTGAAAATGAACTGCCAAGCGCCGCTTTGCTTCATCTGGTGTTATGGCTTGCAGTTCAATGTCGTAAGTGAACGCTTCAAAGCGTGTTCCAAGGCCCGATAACGACCACGTTGTGTTACTACGGTTCTCTGGGTCTTCATCCATCCACTTACGTTGTTGAGTGCGAAACTCATCTTCGACGGTCCCTACCGGCACTAGATATGCAGATAGGCTTCCAATGGCACCTGTGACTGCTAGGACGTAATCTACATCATCCGCAAACCCACTTATTACAGCGGTTTCTGGGTTAGGAACGTCTGTTTTGACCATGATATTGTCATTCAAACTGGTCTTGAGCATTACTCGCTTTCCATCGGAAAGCTGGATCACCCAACGCTGCCCGTTCCCAATGCGAGTAGCGCCCGGCAGCATCGCAAGAATAGCGTGTTTACGTTCGGTTGCGGTGTATGTGACGGCCATTTGTTCAAATCCTTGCTGACTATGACCTACACGTATCTAGGTATGAGTAGGTAGTAAACACTAAATGTGTAAAATCCGCGTTTAACGTATACCTACAAATGTAGACGGCAGTTTACGAGTTCAGAGCCACCGTTCCACAAACCCTCCTTTTTGGAAGAGTCGTGCAGGCGCAACTAATGACGGGAACGAGTCCAACTAGCCTTCAGTGAAGTTGGTGGAAGTTAGTTTTTCTGAAGCCAACAAATGTTGGATGACGTAGGCAATTGAAAGCGCGTCGTCTAAGGCGTCATGTCCCCTCAATGGAGGATGTTCAAGTTTGAAATAATCGGCCAAAGCATTGCTACGTGTTTGCAGTAAATCTTCGTAAGGCATACCCGAAGCCAAAAGCAACCGACAAGCATTGTCGAACCTATGCGCTGGCAGGCAAGGTTCAATACCGGCAACGTAACAGCTTATCGCCATCATGTTTAGTTCGTCTTTACCCCATGACCAGAGCTTTGCATCACCTGCGAAATCGCGGAGCTGCTCATTAGCTTCCAACAGAGAAACGCCTTCCGTATCAATCGTTTCTGTTGTGATCCCTGTGAGCTTTGTGAAAAATGGATCAAGCTCATACTGCGTTCCATGTCGATCAACGGGAGTGATGTACGTCTTGAGTGTCTCTACAATCTCAAAATTGCCGTTCAGTGAGATTTTAGCCGCACCAATTTGAGCGATGATCGGATCGGGATCGTACGGCCCACACCAATACCTTCGTTGCGCATTTTCGGTTACGAGAAACTCACAGTCGAAGATTATTGCTGTCTGCATTTTTGGAGCGGGCCTTGTGCAATTTCACCATTCTCGCGTGACCCTAGCATAGGGCGGACAAGTGCAATGCCAATTGTCAC
>JBATTJ010000032.1:0-6297 GCA_049670485.1 Sulfitobacter sp. | reverse complement strand
GGGCACGATAGTCTATGGGGCGGGGGTGGGAACGATACTGTGTCAGGCGGTAGTGGCCATGACCGTCTCGAAGGGGAGGCGGGTAACGATATTCTGTGGGGCGGTATGGGAGATGACCTGCTATTTGGCGGGATTGGCGATGACACGCTGAGAGGTGGCAACAACAACGATACACTGGACGGCGGTGCGGGTAACGACACACTGCGCGGTGATGCGGGTGATGACAGGCTTCTTGGCCGGGAAGGCGACGACATTCTGATTGGTGGTAACGGGGCTGACACACTTCTGGGTGGAGCGGGGGATGATCGGTTGGTCGGTGGCACAGGTGCAAACGTTCTGGGCGGCGGCGATGGCAACGATACCGTCATCGGCGGAACGGATCAGGACACACTTTATGGCGATAATGGCAACGACGAGATTTGGGGCGGTGGCGCTGATGACATCCTTTATGGTCATGCCGGCAATGACACGCTCAACGGCTTTAACGGGAATGATCTTTTGTTCGGGGGTGAGGGGGCTGATACCCTATGGGGCAAAAATGACGATGACACCCTTTGGGGCGGAGACGGGAATGACCGTCTGGATGGGGGCGATCACTTCGATCTTTTGTACGGGGATGCGGGCAATGATTTTCTTCAAGGAGGTGGGCACAACGACACACTTTACGGCGGCACAGGTGCTGATACGCTCCTCGGGGGTTGGGGTGTCGACAGCTTATATGGAGAGGCAGGCGATGATTTCTTATGGGGCCACGAAGGGCGCGACCGGCTTGAAGGCGGTGATGGTAATGATGTGCTGCGCGGTGGGGCGGACCATGACATCCTTGTCGGCGGTACGGGTAACGACCGTTTGATGGGCGATGGCGGGAACGATGGCCTCATGGGAGGGAACGGCAATGACGAGCTTAACGGAGGCAGCGGCAATGATTGGATGACTGGTGGCGCCGGCGAAGACACCTTCATCTTTGATTTCACCGAGATCGGCAACAACACCGTCACCGATTTCGATCTCTCATCCGACACCCTAAGAATCTTGCAAGGTCCGCAATCCTTTGATGACCTAGAGCTGAGCCAAGAAGGCGCAAATGTGCGGGTTGAAACGCCCGTTGGTCAGATCATTTTGCGAGATATTGATTTGAACGATCTGGGGCCGGATCAATTTCTGTTCGGCTAACTCAGTCGCCACCGAACAGATCGCGGGTGAACACTTTGTCCGCTACATCGGCCAAGTCGTCAGTCATCCGGTTCGCCATGATGATGTCGGACTCTGCCTTGAACGCTTCCAGGTCGCGCACGACGCGCGAATTGAAAAACTCATCTGCCTCCATCGCGGGCTCATAGACTATGACCTCAATTCCCTTGGCCTTGATCCGCTTCATGATGCCCTGAACTGATGATTGGCGGAAATTATCTGATCCAGCTTTCATTACCAGACGGTGCACACCCACAATGCTGGGGCGGCGCGCGATAATCTGCTCCGCGAGGAAATCTTTGCGGGTCCGATTAGCGTCCACAATCGCGCGGATTAGATTTTGCGGCACTTCGGAATAATTTGCCAGCAATTGTTTGGTGTCTTTGGGCAGGCAATAACCGCCATAGCCGAAGGAGGGGTTATTGTAGTGATCCCCAATGCGCGGATCGAGGCTGATACCTTCGATGATCTGGCGGCTATCGACCCCGCGCGAAATGGCATAGCTGTCCAACTCGTTGAAAAACGCGACCCGCATGGCAAGGTAGGTATTGGCAAACAACTTGATCGCTTCGGCTTCGGATGCATCGGTGAACTTTACTGCGATGTCTGTGGCAATAGCTCCCTGCACCAACAACTCCGCGAATTTATGCGCGGCGGGCGTGGTCGCGCCGACGATGATCCGACTGGGGTGCAAATTGTCATAAAGCGCGCGACCTTCACGCAGAAATTCGGGGCTGAACATGATCCGGTCACTGCCCAGTTCAGCACGCAACCGTTCCGTAAACCCCACCGGAATCGTGGACTTGATCACAATATGTGCATCGGGCCCTAACGTCAGTGCCTGAGCCACAACCATCTCGACACTCGAGGTGTCGAAATAGTTTGTCTCTGCATCATAATTCGTAGGTGTGGCCACGATGATATAATCAGCATCTGCAAATGCTGCGGCACTATCGGTGGTGGCCGTCAGATCAAGCGTCCGGTTGCGCAGAAAATCCTCAATATCGGGGTCCACGATAGGGCTTTTACTTTCATTGACCAAAGCTACACGCGCCGGATCAATATCGACAGCCACAACCGTATTATGCTGCGCCAGCAACACCGCATTCGACAGCCCGACATAGCCAAGCCCTGCGACCGCAATTTTCATTGAGATATCCGTTCAGAAAGTCTGGTCATAATCGCCCACACCAGGTTCGGTGCGGATCACGTCATCAACAGCCTGAAAGATCGCGCGCAGCTCTGCCTCGGACTCGGAGCTTTCGCACACCACCACTAGGTTAGGCGTATTGCTTGAGGCGCGTACCAGACCCCAACTGCCATTGTCCAGGATCACCCGCGCGCCATTCACTGTGACGACTTGCGCTACTTTGCGGCCTGCAAATTCGGTCACTTTCTCCAGCTTCGCAACGATGCGCTCTAAGATACCGTATTTCTCTTCATCTGCCGCGTAGGGCGACAGGGTTGGCATGGCATAGGTCATTGGCAGTGCACGGCGCAGGTCTGACATCGACATGTCGGGATTGCGGTCCATCAGCTTACAAATTTCGACGGCCACACGCATACCGCAGTCATAGCCACGGCCAATGGGCTCTGCCAGAAAGTAATGTCCAGATTTCTCGAACCCTGCCAGCGCGCCGAGTTCCTTAACCCGACGTTTCATATGGGAGTGGCCAGTTTTCCAAAAGTCTGCTTTGGCCCCATTGGCGAGCAGCACTGGATCTGAGGCATAAAGACCAGTGGATTTTACATCCGCCACAAATGTGCTGTCAGGGTAAATCTTGCTCAAATCGCGCGCCATGATGACACCGACCTTATCGGCAAAAATTTCCTCACCTTCATCGTCGACGACACCACAACGATCACCGTCGCCGTCAAATCCCAACGCGAAATCTGCACCAGAGGCTTTGACGCTCGCACTCATATCATGCAGCATTTCCATTGCTTCGGGGTTCGGATTGTAATGGGGAAATGTGTAATCCAACTCATTATGGCTGGGTACGACTTCAACGCCGAGACGTTCAAACAGTTCGGGCGCGAATGCGGCCGCTGTTCCATTACCAGTGGCGCAAACGACCTTGAGTTTGCGGGTCATTTTGAAATCACCCACCAGATCATCAAGGTATGCCTCACGAACGCCTTCGATAAATTCGTATTTACCCCCTGGTCGTGCCTCACCTTTACCGCCCAGCACAATATCACGCAGCTCGATCATCTCGTCAGGGCCGTGGGTGAGAGGTCGCTCGAAGCCCATTTTCACACCGGTCCAACCATTGGGGTTATGTGAGGCCGTAACCATTGCCACAGCGGGCGCATCCAGATGGAACTGCGCAAAATAGGCCATCGGCGATAAGGCGGGGCCAATATCTTTGACGTGGATACCGGCCTGCATCAAACCGAGCATCAGCGCGTTTTTGATCGACAGCGAGTAATCGCGATAATCATTACCTACGGCGATTACAGGCTCAATTCCGCGCAGGTGCATCTGCGTTCCAAGGCCCATTCCCAGCGCAGTGATGCCGGGCAGATTGATTGCCTCCGGATACTGCCAACGCGCGTCGTACTCCCGAAATCCGGTAGGTGCGATCATTGCATCGCGTAAAAATTCCCAAGTGTTCGGGGTGACAATCAAAAGGGGCTTGGTCATGTCTGTATCATTTTCCGTTTATGTGCTCAGTGTTCGTGATAGTCGCAATATCAAGGGGCTTCAATCGCGTTGCCCACGGAGTGCCGAAATGTCATCATTCCGCCGATCTAGGGAAGTGGATCTACAATGAATAAAAATGTCCTCGTTGTAGGCGGTGCAGGCTACATTGGCTCCCATACCACACTCGCCCTTCAGGCGGCAGGCTACACTGCGACAGTATACGATGATTTCTCCGCCGGTCACCGAGATGTCTGTTTTGGCACCCATCTTGTGGAGGGCGGGCTTCATGAAACTGAAAAACTGACACGCACATTGCGTGAGCATGACATCGGCAGTGTAATCCATTTCGCAGCACTGATCGAGGCGGGGCAATCGGTGCTCACGCCGCTGCCATTTTTCCATAACAATCTTGCGGGCACGCTTTGTCTACTTAATGCGATGAACGACGCGGGCGTGTCCCGGCTGGTATTCTCCTCCACCGCCGCCGTTTACGGCAATCAAACACACACCCCGCTTTTGTCCGAGGATCTGCCCCGCCAGCCTATTAATCCCTATGGTGACAGCAAAGCTATGGTTGAGACGGTGCTGGAAGCCACAGCACGTGCACACGACCTGCAGGCAATTGCGCTACGGTACTTCAACGCCTGCGGTGCCGATGCCCAAGGGCGCACAGGGGAGCGTCACGATCCCGAGACGCATTTGATTCCACTGGTTATCCAAACCGCGCAAGGCGCACGCGACGCGATCCAGATTTATGGTACCGATTATGATACGCCCGACGGCACCTGCATCCGTGATTATATCCACGTGAGCGATCTGGCCTCGGGGCACGTGGCAGCAGTAGCCCATCTGTTGGGCAATGAGACGCCCGGCGTCACTCCCATTAATCTTGGCACTGGTGCTGGGCAAAGCGTGCGACAAGTGATTGACGCGGTGAAACGTATTTCAGGCCAAGATTTTGCCGTGATCGAAGATACCCGCCGCGTAGGTGACCCCGCCACCCTCGTTGCCGACGCCACGCGCGCGCGCGTCGTATTGGGCTGGCAAGCGGCTCACAGTGATCTTGACACAATAGTGCGCGATGCATGGGCATTCGCTCAAAAGAGCGAATAAGTAGATACTGCATCGCGAAGCTGGCCTGAACGTTGATTATGATGGGTAAACATAGTCTGCGATTTTTTAGAGCGTAGTTTGGCAAAGCGTAGTGTCTCAATTCAGCAATTTGCCTTGCTGATGATCTAGCACATCATGGATTTCTTGTTCATGGCCACCGCTCGAACAGAGTAGTGCAAGCGAAGACGTTCTATCTCAAGCTACTTTACTAATTCTATATCAAACTATATAGTTCGATATAGAATTATAGGAGAAGCGCGATGAAACGTAGGAACTTTATCAAACTCGTGGGCGGCGGCATTGTACTCGCCGCAAGTGGTGCCACCCTTTTTTCCATGACGCGCACCCCAAGTGATGCTTTGGCGCCTTGGGGTACGGCTGGCATTTACGACGATCCGCGCAGCAATGCCTTGTCGTATGCTATTCTTGCGCCAAACCCACACAATCGCCAGCCATGGATCATTCGCTTGGATGGAGAAGATGGGCTGACCTTGTTCTTTGACACTGAGAAGCAACTCGAACATACGGATCCGTCTGATCGACAACTTACCATCGGACTTGGTTGCTTTCTCGAACTTTTGCGAATGGCGGCAAATGCAGAGGGTTATGATGTCGACATCATTCTTTTCCCGGAGGGCGAAGACGCAATAGGGTTGGACCGCCGTCCTATTGCCAACGCTGTTTTCAAGGAGAGCAAGCCGGTCAGCGATCCCCTCTTTGTTCACACTCTCAACCGGCGTTCAAACAAAATGCCTTTTGACACATCGCGTTCAGTCCAGCCCGACGCTCTTGCTCGGATAATGAAGGTCGCCCGTCAAACCGAAGTTGGAGGGTCCATCAATCCCAAAGATATTGCATATTGGAGAAAGCTTTCGACCCGCGCCCAACTCGTTGAAACTGAAACACCCCGTACCCACAAGGAAAGCATCGACTTAATGCGGATCGGCAAGGCGGAAATAAATGCGAATCCTGACGGGATCAGTTTGAGCGGCGTATTGTTTGAATCGCTTGCTGCTGCAGGCATCCTGACCCGTGGAGCCTTGTTTGACAGGTCCTCAACTGGCTACAAAGAGGGGCTGAAAGCAGTGTTAGAAAACACACAAACTGCGATGGGGCATCTTTGGATGGTCACACAGGGCAACAGCAGACATAGCCAGATCGCGGCAGGCGCAGATTGGCTGCGGATCAACCTTGCCTGCACCGCTGAAGGGCTGAGCTTCCAACCGCTTAGTCAGGCGCTTCAGGAGTACCCAGAAATGGTGGGCCTTTACGATGAGACACATCAACGCCTTGCCCGGGAAGGTGGAAAGGTTCAGATGTTGGCGCGAATTGGCTATGGTCAGGAT
>JBATTJ010000031.1:0-32381 GCA_049670485.1 Sulfitobacter sp. | reverse complement strand
ACCCAATCGGTCGCGGGCCAGCCCGTCGCGCCGCCCGACCCCAGACCGATGCACCACGGCGTCTCCCCGTCGGCGGCGATCTGTTCGGTCAGCGCCTTGAGATCTTCCATGGAGGTCGGAACGTCGTAGCCCGCGTCCTCGAAGTTCTCGGGCGAGTACCAGACCAGCGATTTCACATCGACCTTATAGAAAAATCCATAAAGCGACTCTGTACCATCAGTGCCTGCAAACGTCCCGAGATCGACCCAAGACTGACCAGCGGCATAATTTTCACGAACCCAGTCATCTGTACCGGCTGCCAGTGGTGTCAGAAAACCGGATGCGGCCAAATCAGCAGCCAGACCGGGCTGTGGGAAGACGGCGATATTGGGTGCAGATCCTGCTTCGGTATCGACGCGGATTTGCTGCTCAAAGCTGTCGGAGCCAACATAGCGCACATCAGCACCCGATGCCTTGGCAAACTCGGCCAAAACCTTCTCGACCATAACCTGATCGGGACCGAGCCATGGACCGAACACGGTGACTTGTTCACCATCCAAGTGCCCGTCGGCCGCGGCCAATCCAGCCGTCAAAGCCAGCGAAGCCGCGCCTGCGTAAAGTACTCGTTTCATATATTCCTCCCAAGGTGCGCTTGGCGCAGTTATTTTTGTCGCGATTCGGTACAAGCCAAAGCGCTTTGGATAAAAAAGGATCACCAGTTGAACCTCTTTCGTCAAGAGATATTTGGGAAATCTGCCGCTGGAGATAACGATGGTTTGAAAAGTAATCCTTTGACGATTTGCAGACAGCCCCCTAACAATTACAAAATTCAAAGCGCTTTGGTGGCAGTACATGAACCTTAAAAGTCTGGCGGAGGCCCTGAATCTTTCTCAGACGACGGTCAGTCGCGCGCTAAACGGCTATTCCGATGTCAGTGAAACCACCCGCTTGCGGGTGCAGCGCGCGGCCGTGCAACACGACTACCGCCCCAGCATGCGCGCCAAAAGCCTTGCCACCGGTCGCGCAATGACCATCGGTCATGTCATCCCGGTCACATCCGGCCATGAAATGGTGAATCCGGTCTTTGGCGATTTTATCGCCGGCGCAGGCGAGACTTATGCAGCGCATGGCTATGATACACTTCTCAAACTTGTGCCCGACGGTGAGGAGGAGCGGGTGTACCGCGACCTCAAATCGCGCGGCACGGTCGATGGCATCATCATCCACGGACCACGCACAAACGACCCACGGATTGCGCTGCTACGCGAGATTGGCCTGCCGTTTGTGGTGCATGGTCGTGCCTCGGACATCGATGGCGGGTATGCATGGCTCGACATCAACAACAAAAGTGCGTTCGAGCGCGCAACGACGTTTCTGCTGGACTTGGGGCATATTCGTATCGCCCTGCTCAACGGTCTCGAGGATATGGATTTCGCACATCGCCGTCGCAGCGGCTATCTTCAGGCACTTGGGGACCGTCAAATCACTGCCGACACTTCCCTCATGCGCAGTGAGGAAATGACAGAGATTTATGGCTATCGCTCCACCATGGAAATGTTGGCGCAGGACTGCCCACCAACAGCGATTCTTACCTCATCCATGATCACCGCGATTGGTGTGCGCCGCGCCCTTGAGCAATCGGGCCTGCAGATGGGGCGCGATATCTCTGTCATCACCCACGACGATGATCTGTCCTATCTCAGCAATGGCGATGATGTGCCGATCTTTACCGCAACACGATCCTCTGTCCGCGAAGCAGGACGCTCATGCGCGCAAATGCTGCTTGATTATATCCATGATCCCGCACTGCCACCAGTTAACCAGCTTTTGAAGGTTGATCTCACGCTTGGTCAGTCAACGGCTCGCCCCCTCTGAAAAGGTTCTCCCATGCACTTCAAACGTTCGGATTTTCCCGATGGCTTCCAGTTCGGTACCGCAACCTCGAGCTATCAGATTGAAGGGCACGCACATGGCGGTGCCGGTAAAACCCACTGGGACAGTTTTGCCGCGACTCCGGGAAATGTTGTGCGCGGCGAAAACGGCGATTTGGCATGCGACCACTACAACCGATACAAGGAGGACCTTGATCTGGTCGCTGCGGCGGGATTTGACTGCTACCGTTTCTCCACCAGTTGGGCGCGCGTCATGCCAGAAGGGCGCGGCACGCCGAACGCCAAGGGTCTGGATTTTTATGACCGGCTGACCGACGCCATGCTTGAGCGTGGCCTCAAGCCTTGTGCGACGCTCTATCATTGGGAACTTCCTTCCCCGCTTGCCGATCTTGGCGGTTGGCGCAACCGCGATATTGCCGGTTGGTTCGGTGATTTCACCGAGACGATTATGGGTCGCATCGGGGACCGGATGCACAGTGTGGCGCCGATAAACGAGCCTTGGTGCGTCGGCTGGCTTTCGCATTTTCTGGGCCATCACGCCCCGGGTTTGCGCGACATTCGCGCAACAGCGCGTGCGATGCACCACGTCATGCTTGCGCATGGTACCGCGATTCAAACAATGCGCGGCCTTGGAATGGACAATCTCGGGGCGGTTTTCAACATGGAGTGGGCGACGCCCATCGATCAAAGCGAAAAAGCGCGCGAAGCCGCCGATCTATATGACGGATATTACAACCGCTTCTTCCTCGAAGGCGTGTTCAAAGGCCGGTACCCTGACAATGTGCTTGAAGGTCTGGGATCGCATATGCCCAACGGTTGGCAGGATGATTTTGACACCATCACAGCACCTGTCGACTGGTGCGGTGTCAACTACTACACTCGCAAGATTATCGCACCTAACGATGGCCCGTGGCCCGGACATCACGAAGCACCCGGTCCTCTTGAAAAGACACAAATGGGCTGGGAGATATATCCCCAAGGACTTCGCGATTTTCTGATCCGGACTGCGCAGGAATATACTGGCGATCTGCCGCTTTATGTCACCGAAAGCGGGATGGCCAATGATGATCGTCTGGTCGCTGGCCACGTTAACGACCAAGCACGCATCGACTACCTCGACAGCCATCTGTCCGCCGCGAAGGAAGCCATCGCCGCCGGCGTTCCCCTCAAAGGGTACATGATCTGGTCCTTGATGGATAACTACGAATGGGCGCTCGGCTATGAAAAGCGGTTCGGTTTGGTCCATGTCGACTTTGATACACTTGAGCGTACTCTAAAGGCCTCCTATGAGGCGCTCAAGCGTGGCTTGGCGCAATAGCGTCAAGGCCCTTAGCCGGTCGTCGACAACACCCGCTCAATTGTGCGCTTCACCTCGTCACACAGCGGTTCAGTTTGCGCGAGAATATTTTTGGCTTTTAGAAAATCCAATACACGGTAGCTGTCGACAGGCGGGCGCAGCAGAACGACGCCGGGGTGCTGCGCCACGGCATGCCGGACAATGGACATCTGCATCAGTTGGCTGGTCGCATACATCGCGTCGATCTTGTTGGGGCGCTGTGCCGGATCACCAGTGATTCCGCCGGAAACATCAACGGCGATGATGTGCTCTGCCGCTCCTTCCAGCACATTGAGCGGGCAGGGATTTGTCGCACCACCATCGATATAAAATCGCCCGTCCCGTTGAACCGGAAGAAAAATCGCAGGCATCGCAGCAGAGGCTGCCATCGCTGATGCCAGATCACCTTCCTCGAAAATTGTAGTCTTTTGGGCGTAGTAGTCAGTCGCCGCGATCTTGAGCGGAATAGCGAGCTCTGCAAATGTCTTGGGCATGCTGTCGGGCAAAAATACATCCAGAACACGCTCCAGATTAAGCTCCCCGATTCGCAACCCTCCATCTTTGAGAAAGCCCTGCATGCTTGGGGGGCGCACTTTGAATATGTCACCCATCATCGTGAACGGGCTGCCGAGTTTGCTCAGGATATGATCGGTCATCTCGTCTGCCGACATCCCCGCACAAGCTGCGGCTCCGATAATGGCACCAATCGACGTACCCGAGATCATCACAGGCTGGATTCCCAGCTCTTCAAACGCCCGTATCGCATGAATATGCGCGAACCCCCGCGCACCCCCTGCGCCCAATGCCACTGCAATTTTATCCAACGGTCCTGCTCCACCCAGTATCAAAACGAAAAACCCGCTTCTCTTGCAGGCTTGTTCTCAGCTGACGCTCTCATCGACCATAGCACCTTGCGTAGAACAAAATAGCCTCGCGAAATTCCGCTCCTCCCAGAGCATAGTAACGGCGAAATAAGCGCAACACGGCTAAGTGATCGGGGCTGACTACTTCCCCCTGTGCAACACGCCCTATATAGATCCTGTCATGACCAATACAGTTTATCAGAACGATCTGCCCGACGGCCTCGATTTGGGTCCGATTGTCGCTATAGACTGCGAAACGATGGGCTTGCGCCCCCACCGTGACCGGCTGTGTGTTATACAACTTTCCGGTGGCGACGGGCACGCGCATCTGGTTCAGGTGGCAAAGGGTCAGACGCAAGCGCCCAACCTTTCTCGGCTGCTTGAAGATCCTGACGTGCTCAAGCTGTTTCACTTTGGCCGCTTTGATATTGCTGCGATGCTCAACACCTTCGGCGCGCGCGCCGCACCCGTGTATTGCACAAAGATAGCCAGCCGTCTGGTCCGGACCTATACGGACCGTCACGGGCTTGCCAAACTCATCAATGAACTGTTGGGAATTGATATCTCCAAGGGCCAACAATCCAGCGATTGGGGCGCTGAAAAGCTGACCAAGGCACAAATTTCTTATGCTGCATCAGACGTTTTGTACCTGCATCAGCTCCGCGACGTTCTGAACGAAATGCTGATCCGGGAGAGCCGAATGGAGATGGCGCAATCGTGCTTTGACTTCCTGCCGATGCGGGCACAGCTTGACCTTGCGGGCTGGCCTGACACAGACATATTTGCGCACACATGAGCATTGGCATCAGGGACGGATATTCGCGCTTCGTCACATTGCTCAAGGTGGTTTTTCCGCTTTCCGCACTGGCGCTTTTGTCGACCCTTTTCCTGATCTCGCGCGGGGTAGAAACCGACGCTGTCATCCCTTTCGCGGATAAAGAGATACAAGACCGCTTGCGCGACCAACAGGTCACCGGCCCCTTCTTTACCAGCACGACGACCACCGGCGATCAGATGTCGTTCACTGCCGATACACTTGTCACTTTGCCCGGACGCGTAGGGGCGAACCGCGCGAAAAACGTCGTTGGCACCTTAGAAAGCGAAGATGGCACCACGTTCCGACTTGTTGCGGATGAGGCAGAGTTGGACATGGGGCGTGATACCGCTGATCTGGTCGGTGATGTGTCTATCGTTTCCTCGTCGGGGTACCGGATCAATACACCCAGTATGACCGCGTTGATATCAGATCTTGACCTGTATGCGCCCGCGCAAGTCGACGGCATTGGTCCAATTGGGACCTTGAGGGCGGGCAACATGCGGGTGTTTTCACCAAATGAAGGTAAAACCACGCAAATGGTTTTCAGTGGCGGCGTGAAGCTGGTATATACCCCTAAATAATTGAGAAAGTACCTGTGACTATGGGCCTACGTTTACTGCTGATTGCGATGTTTACCGCGCTGTTTTCTATATCTGCATTGGCTCAAGGTGCATCGGTCGCCTTTGGTACAATATCCCAAGACACCAGCCTGCCTGTTGAAGTGACATCAGACGATCTGACCGTCGATCAGGACACAGGCGTTGCTGTTTTTACCGGAAATGTCGTTGTCGGTCAGGGTGAAATGCGTCTGTCGGCACCGCGCGTCGAGGTCACGTATAGTGAAACACTAGACGCTATCGCGTTGATGGAAGCCACAGGTGGCGTGACCCTTGTATCAGGCCCTGATGCTGCCGAATCCGAGCGTGCGGATTACACCATCGAAGACGGCACAATTGTGATGCGCGGCGACGTTCTGCTGGTTCAAGGACCGAGTGCGCTGAGCGCTGACATGATGACCATCCTTCTGGAGGATGGCACTGCACGCATGTCCGGTAACGTCAAAACCCGCCTGCAAACAGGTGGCGGAAACTAATGACCACGCCCGATCTTACTGTCTCGCAAGGCAGCGCCGGTTTGCGGATCTCTCACCTGCGCAAATCCTACCGCAAGAAAACCGTAATACGGGATTTCTCGATGGAGTTGATGCGCGGTGAGGTTGTGGCTCTTCTTGGCCCCAATGGATCTGGCAAAACCACCACATTCTACGCAGTGGCCGGCCTTGTCACGCCCGAAGGGGGCACAGTGGTCATTGATGGCAAGGACGTCACAACCCTGCCCATGTACCGCCGTGCGCAGTTGGGTATTGGATATCTGCCGCAGGAAATGAGCATTTTTCGCGGTCTGTCAGTTCAAGAAAATATCCTCGCTGTGCTCGACATCGTTGAGCGGGACCGCCGCAAACGGCATGAGCGCCTTGATGAGTTGCTCAGCGAATTTTCTATAGAACATCTGCGGCGCGCACCTGCCTTGGCCCTTTCAGGGGGAGAGCGTCGGCGGGTTGAAATCGCGCGCTGCCTTGCTGCGAATCCTAACTATCTCCTCCTTGATGAGCCATTTGCCGGCGTTGATCCAATCTCTGTGGGGGATATCCGGCATCTTGTTGCCGACCTCAAAAAACGCGGTATTGGCGTGCTGATCACAGACCACAATGTACGGGAGACATTGGAGATCGTTGACCGCGCCTATATCCTGCATGAGGGGCGTGTCCTGATGTCAGGGACACCAGAAGAAGTGGTTCAAAACGGTGATGTACGCCGTGTCTATCTTGGTGATAATTTTAAGATATCCTGAGCTATTCACCGCGCAAGCTGACGTCCCTTTGTGCTTAAATGATTGACTTTTAATAGGCTCTGGTCGTCTAATCAGGTATGGCAAGCGGTCATTGCATGTATCAAATCTCCTTACCTCCCTTGGGTGGATGGACGCCTGATACACTGCTGCGCTGCACCATTTTCCAAATCCGATTCCGCACGACATGGCCACTGTAGGGGTAAACCGTTCGGGACCGGATCACATATCAAAGGAGAGACTATGCGCTATCAAATCAGCGGCAAACAGATCGACATCGGCGATGCACTTCAGACACACGTGAAAACAGAACTCGACAGTACTGTTCAGAAATATGCCGAACGACCGACTGACGCGCTGGTCGTCTTTTCCAAATCCGGCCATGAATTTGTCTGTGAAGCGACGGTTCACCTCTCGACCGGCCTGACCGCTTCTGCAAAAGCGCACGCAAACGAGATTTATGCAGCATTCGATGGATGTGGCGAAAAGATGGAGAAACAACTGCGCCGCTACAAGCGTCGGTTGAAAGATCACCACCGCGAGCGTGCGGACCCGGTTGAACTTTTGGGTGCGTCGTCTTATATTCTAGCATCAGAGCAGGACACAGACGGCGAAGAACCTGAATCGCTGCAGCCAATGATCATTGCTGAAATGCAGACGAAAATCGCAACATTGTCCGTCGGTGAGGCGGTAATGCAGATGGAGCTTTCAGGCGCGCCCGTACTGGTGTTCAAAAAAGAGAATAAAACAGGTGTCAATGTAGTCTACCGCCGTGAAGACGGTAACATCGGCTGGATTGACCCGTCCTAAAGACTGAGCTAGAGCGCGCGCAATGGCGCGCGCTAACGGGAACGCAGGATTATGAACTTTGAGAAAATTCTGACGCCTCAGGCGGTAAAGGTGCTGTCGTCGACCACCAGTAAAAAGCGGCTTTTGACTGAACTGGGTGAATTGGCCCAAACTGCGCTTGGCCTCGATGCACACCGCGTTCTTACAGCCCTTTTGGCACGCGAGTCGTTAGGTCCGACGGGCGTAGGCCACGGTGTGGCCCTGCCCCATGCGCGCCTTGACGATGTCGAAAAGGTCGTCGGTCTTTTTGTATTGCTGGAAAAGCCGGTTGATTTCGGTTCTGTTGACCGGCAACCGGTAGACATCGCATTTGCGCTTTTCGCACCTGAAAATGCAGGGGTTGATCATCTCAAGGCCTTGGCCCTCGTCTCCCGTACTTTGCGCGATCCGGCCATATGTTCAAAACTGCGTGCAAATCCGATGGCAAGCACACTGTATACAATCCTGACTGAAGCCGAGAGCGCTAGGGCTGCCTGAGTAAAGCAGCGACTGTTCAGCGCCAGTGATCAAACCCGAACATCATGTAATCGCGCTGATACACATCAGACCCCAACGACTCGATCTCGTCGTCGTATATGTCCTCCAACGTGTACGGCCCAACAAAGCTGGGCTGCTCAATGACAGGTGCGTCCGCATATCCAACGGTATCTGCGAGCGACTGTAGGTCTTGCGCAAGCGTGTCTTCGCGCAAGATCAAGTCCGGCAAGGTAAACTCCCCAAACCCCTGAATGGCCTCAGATTGCGTACACCACGCGGGATCGACACGTACCGCAGTTTGCCCCGCAAGATTACCCTTCAAAAACGCCAGAAACGCCAGAAACGCTGCGCGATGGGCCGCCAGATCGATGTTTCCTTCAGTTCCCTCCTCAGGAAGTGGCATCTTGTATCTACGCACCAAGGTCCGACGCAGTTGCAGATAACTACCCTTACCAGAGTTCAAAATTCGGTGGCAAAACACCTCATGGGCGCGCAAGATCGGATGCCGCAATACGGTAAAGCTGCGGTGCCCCGTTTTGGCACGTTTCCATTGCCGCAGCTCCTTCTGGGTCATTTTACCGCCCAGCGCATTTTGCTTTGCACCATCGAGTGCGGCAAGCCACCGCCGCACTTCCTGCTGTGGGCCGCCCGCCATTGGCATAAACAGCAGCGGCGCGTTGAACCCGGTCACATACCCCGGCACATTCGGTCCGCGCCGCGGCTCAAAGTTCGGTGTTCGTGTCAGGTCAAACCGGTCCAGTCGACCCAACGCCTGCTCCATCGCGGGATAATTACTTACCTTTTCAGACAGCGGGCTGGGATTTTGTTTTTTGAGGTTTTTATCCAACGCCTCAAGCATTTCAGGAACACCAAGAAAAGCGGCCAAGCCGTTCATGATCTCAACGCTTTGTAAGTCTTCATAGGCTATATAAAATGCGGTCTGTCCGCTCACTTGAAGACGGTTGAGCAGTTTGAGCTGAAACGCCTGTAATGCATCCAAATGCGCTTCAAACTCCGCTGGCACAAACGCCACTTCAGCAGCCTTACGGGCTTTCATGTCCGTGAGCTTCCACTGCCCGGTGGCCTGCGCAATTTTCCAGCTGATATAGCTTTCAACAGGATTTCGGGTCAGCACGATTTTGGCACATTCCATGTCGTTCATCACCGTGTCGAACACACGCGGATCATGATCGTGAAAATACCGGAACCCACCCAATGCTGTCCCGTCATGCCGGATCGCACGGAGTAGCGTGCCGGGCTCTGCATCACGGGTCGCTTGGTCAACACCAAGAATTTGGGTCGTATTCGGATAACCGATGAAATGCGGGTTGAACGCCTCACCATGACAGGTGATCCCTGCAAATGCATTCAGATTGGCTTCGAGAAAGTTTGATCCCGTCCGCATTTCTGCGAACACGACAAAGCTGTTAAAGCGCATGGTCATTTATTTCACCAGATAAGGTTTGCGTGGCACATCTGTGCTCGACGTTGGTCCACGCTCAACAGGAAAATCGCCCATAAGATAGGGATGCATTCCCTGATTTTTGAGGTTTTGCAGAAATTGGCCAAAACCATGCAGATCGACCATCTTTGGCGCTTCTGACAATCGTCTGATCCGTGCCTGACCGATTTCATCCAAAATCCCTTGGAGCGGTTCCATCGGTGCTTCGATAAACTCGGCCATGGTCCATATCCGCACCCGCGCTTTGGTGTAGGGCGAACGCAGGACATTCATGTGCTCACTCTCGATCTTCTGCAGCGTAGCTGCGACACGGCGGATGTCGGCAAAATCCATGTTTGACCGTAAAAGCGGCACGGCCCATGCGCCTGTAATCACCGAAATTTGTGCATTTGGATCTTTCGAAACACGCCAATTGATATCCTGATTGTCGTGCGGGCCGAATTGGAAGCACTGGCGCTCCCCCCGAGTGTTCCAGATCAGGTTGGTCAGAAACGTATTCGGGTTATAGTCGCGCTGAAGCGCGTTATCGCTCAGCGCCCCATTGAGCGTCGTCTGCCCTTCGGCAAAATGAACACGGTCAGGCGCGAAAAGATGCCCATGTACCCGCGCGCCTGTCGCGTTATGCAACCACGGCTCGAAATTCTCGAACAACTCAGAAAACCCCTGAAACATCGAGTATTCGGCTGCAGTGACACCGTTCTCCCAATCCTCGTTGGGAAAACGCGATTGCATGTACAGACCCGCACGCCCCCGTGTCCGCCGCTCTACCGCTTTTGCGAATATGCGGTCGATCTTGCCGGGGTTCGGCTCCGTCTTTTTCATCGCACCCGCCGCATCTGTCAGAAATGCCTCATACAGACGGTCGGCGTGTGCCCAAATCTTGCGGGCGACAAAGCAGTCCGAGCGCCGCAATAATTGCAGATGATCATCATAGAAAATATGGGGTTTACCCTGAAAATCGAATTTAGAAAGGGTCAGTGACCGACTTTCGATATTTGTGGAATAAAGCCGCGATAGAGTCTGAAAATAACTCTCGTCGGGGATCCAGACATGTTTGAAATAATGATCGTATGTGTCGCGCTCGGGATCCTGCAATACTGCAGACAATGTTTGCCGTGTCAGACACCACCATTGCGACCCCATATGCGGCACAACACCGGGAGGCATCCGCCGCTTGAGATTAAGCCTACGTTGGATATTTACCGCTTTGTCAAATAGATAGCGGTTCCGCTTCCATGAGAAAGGAAAGCGCATGGTAAACCGTTCTTCATCAAGGCCGCCAACCGTCCACGGAACATCGGCCGTTGTCGCGCTTTCGATGAAATCAATGCGCGGACGTGCGCCAAGGTACTCAATCAGCTCGTGCACCGGACGCAAAGGTAGGCACGATCCCGAGGCGAGATAGACGTGCCGAACATCCACAAAACTTGCCAGCATCAGCTCCGAGGCAGATTGCGACGCGGCAACAAGGCCCCATGTGCCCCACTCACAGCGAAACCTCTTGCTGAAAAGAACATTCGGCACATCCTCCAATGCACGCACAAAACTATCGTAAGTCTTTGCCGGTACTTTGCGGTCGACATGGATTACAATTGGAACATCCGCAGCTGCCCAATGGCGCGCGACCTGCTCGGCGCGACCAAGTGCAGTGTGCACAAGCATGACAACACCCAAAGACGCGGTCATGCCCAATTCCCCTTGGACATTAGACCCAAAATTTCAAGTTGGCGCCAATTGATGTAGCGCTCGCTCCACTTACACCACAGCTGCGGGTTCTGTTGAACGCGCTCGGCATAGGCTTTGTATTCGACGGAACCGGCATAGTGTTGACCGCGCTCCAACTCCTCTGCCGCTTTCGCACCAAACGTGTCGATGAATTTCGCATGCAGCAACACACCGCTCGCCTTTTCGCCGCCCCACTCATCGTAGACCTGGTTTAACCCGCGCGGCAGCAACATATGGGTCGAACTGACATAGACATACTTTCTGTCCCACTTCACCAGCGGCACCTTATTGAGCGCAGGCGCGCGTGCAGGCTCTTGAGCAAAAAACACCCGCGCACGTGGGCCACCCTGTATCCAAAGATTGGTAAATCCGCGGTTGCGCGCCATCGTGTAATTGCCACTGTCGAACCATGAGGCAATCTCAATCGGGTCTTGGCCCTCCTGATAGGGCTGCTCATCCAGTCGCCCCTTAGGGTACATATCGAGCAACATCGCGGAGAATGACTTGATCGACGACGCATCAAGCCAGTCGGTGAGCGCACGCAGGGGCCGTGTGTCGCAGAAGGGATAGACCAGAAATTCATCCGGATCGACGGTGAGAACCCAATGACCGTGCGCATATTTTCGTTGCAACCAGTTAAGCCAATCCACACCAAAGCGTGAACGCCGATAGCTTGCCGTTGTGTGCCAAAGTGAGACGTCAGGTTGCGCGCGCAAATATTCCATCGCGCCATCGTCGCTATCATTGTCCACGAAAAAGAAATGATTCACGCCTTGTTTACGGTAGTAATCAAGGAAATAGGACAGGCGGATTTTCTCGTTGCGCTGGGTGCAAAACAACAAAATATCGTCGGGCCGAATCTTATCGGTCCGGTCCACAACGCAATTTAACTCACGCCGCTTTCGAAAAGCTCTGATCCTCCACCGCTTTCGCTGAAGCCTCAGGCGATATGATCCGATCGCACCCAAACACTGCCCTCATACTGTTGGTCCGCCAGTCTTCTTGCACGCCTATCAGGTGAACCTTAACGCGGTCTTGAAATGCGCATCCCATGTGTGCGCTTCAAATCCGGTCACCCGTGACGTGTCCCGAGCCTGTTTAGACCAGTTCACTACAAACTCTTCCCATACAATAGGCGTTGAATCATCCACGTAAATGCCCTTTTTCCCAATGATTTCATGGAATGTCGCCATATTGCTGCACAAAACAGGTGTGCCCAGCGCCAATGCTTCAACTGCAGGTAGGCCGTACCCCTCTGCGTGGCTCGGAAAGAGCAGACAGTGCGCGCCCTGAACAAGCGCTGCCAACGCGCCGTCAGTGAGGCCCGACACTTCGCGCACACGTGCGTCCGGGCCTAATGAATCCAGCCGTGCGAACACCGCGTCATTGTTCCAACCGCGACCCCCGCAGATCAAAAGCATCGGCGCATCTGCACCCAACCGGTCCCAAACGTCCAACAGCAAAGTATGATTTTTCCGCGGCTCAATCGTGCCGACGGTTATGAAATATGGGGCCTCGGGAGGCAGCCCTTTGGGGAGCGCAACCGGATCTGGGACAGATGGTACTGTCCCTAAATGCGCAACAATGCCGTTTGGGGGGGTGCCCCATGGCATCATCACCGCTTCCGTCCGCGTCTGGGTATCAGCCGAGTTATAGATGATCAGATCAGCGTGCGCTTGCACCCGCCGCATCTTTTGCTCAAATGCTGCAACGGTACCTTCGCGCTGATAGTGCGGGTATTCAAGCGGGATCACATCATGCACCAGAACTGCGATTCGAGCGCGCGGGATGTTGCGAACAGCCCGCAAAACACGGTCCGACAGATTGCTATGCCCAGTGTTGAGATATGCAGTATCTGCGGGCAAATGACATTTCAGCATTCGCGCCAGGCCCTGCGGGAGGCACCGTCCGATCGCCAACTTTCGCACATCCGTCAACGCCTGACGTGCAGCAGCTGGCCAGTTCTTTTGTAAACGAGACAGGAAATCAGGCTGCGACCATTCCTGCGCATCCATCAGCCGATCATAAAACGCGCTCAAACCCTTTTGGTCCAGCAACACGTATCCGATCGGCGTTCGCGCCAGCCCCCAAGCCGGAATAGCGTCCTCCAAAAGAGCCTCCATATAGGCAAGCTCAACTCTGTCCACACCCGTCCAGGTTCGCCCCGCACGTCGCAGCAGGCGGGTAAAGTCCAGTAAACGCGCTGTGGGAGGCGTGGGATCACCGTTCATACCAAACAATCTATCACAATCCAAAATGCAGACCGCACGGATTTATGGAAGGTCAGGCACAATACTTTTGAGGTAGGCGGCCAGATCATCGCGCAACTCGGGCCGCGCGAGGCCGTATGAAACTGTTGCCTGCAAAAACCCTGATTTAGAGCCGCAATCAAACCTTTGACCTGTGAACCGATAGCCATAGACTTTTCGGTTCTGATCCAGATCGGCCGCAATCGCATCGGTCAATTGAATTTCTCCTCCAGCACCTTTTTTTAGTTCATCGAGGTTTTTCAGAACCGTAGGTGCAAGGATATACCGACCGATCACCGCCAGATTCGACGGAGACTCCTCAGCTTTAGGCTTCTCAACCATGCCGCGCACATTCACAAGCTTGCCGTCCTCGTCATCTACGTCCAAAATTCCGTATGACGATGTCTTTTCGGGTGCGACTTCCATCGCCGCGACCATATTGCCGCCCGTCTCCTCATAGGCTTCGACCATCTGCTGCAAGCACGGCTTTTCCGCCGCAATCACGTCATCAGGCAAAATAACGGCAAATGGCTGATCACCGATCAGCCGGCGCGCACACCAGACCGCATGCCCAAGGCCCAACGCCTTGTGCTGCCGCACATAGGCAATAGCACCACTGTCCATATTTGTTTCTTCGAGCACTTTCAAAAGGTCATGCTTGCCCTTTGCGCGCAGCGATTCTTCAAGATTTGGGGCGAGATCAAAATAGTCCTCGAGCGCCCCTTTGCCTCGCGAAGTCACAAAGATAAATTCGGTAATTCCGGCAGCCCGCGCCTCATCAATCGCGTATTGAATCAGGGGCCGGTCAACCAGCGTCATGATCTCTTTTGGAACGGATTTTGTTGCTGGCAAAAACCGTGTGCCCATACCGGCGACGGGGAAAACCGCTGTAGTGACTTTGTTACCCATATTCTTCGCAGACCTCGTATTTACGTTTCTTTTCACGACACCGCTGCTCTCTAAGTTAATCGCAGTAGACGCGGCCTCTCAGGTGCACAATCCGTGCCCAGCACCGTCGCATTATACGGTTTAATATTCGAAGAAGAGGGGAATTTACAGTACTTTAACGCCCGCGGGCAGGCTCCAACCCACGAACGGCTGCAATTCGTGCACGCTCACGCGCAGCGCGGCGTTTCAACGTCGTCATAACGAACAGCGGTCCGCGACGGTCTGAGCGGCCAAACAAACCTCCACGCTGGACCCAGACGCCTTGTTCGTTGAACATCACTTGGTGAAATAGCGTGGTTCGTGACACCACCAGAACAGTCTCTATGCTACCTTCCGAGACCCGCTTAGCCGCCGCAGAAATCGCGCTTGTGCCACGCCAGCCTTTGAGCGCGGTGAATTCACTTTTGCGTGGGGCATGCTGCACAGGCTGAAATGGCTCTACTGCGTGGCGTGGCACAACCGCGCCGCCCAGCGCACGTGTGCGCCCTTCCTCATAACCTGCGACCAACCGTTTCATGATCCGCCGCACATCGCGCGGCTCCAGACGTCCGTCGACCATATGGCTGAGCAACCTTCTCCGCTCTGATCCGATAATTTTCTGCCAATGACCGGCATGATCAATTTCCGCAATGTGCTTGCGTTGGAACACCGCCCAACTCGCACCAATCTCGTAAAGGTCGCGAGGCGTGCGGTCCTGTCTTCGTGTGGCAGACGCGGCAAACCCATGATGCACCTGCGCCAGTGGGACCAATGCCGTTGCACATCCCGCGCGCGCCAATCGCATGTTTACGTCTGTCTCATCCAGAAAGAATCGAAATGCAGGATCAAAGCCCTCAATAGAGACTAATACATCGCGCCGAAACGCCATGTTTGTGCCTTCGGTCTTGATCGCCCGACCCGTGGGCGGTGTCAGAACAGTTGCCTGTCGGGGATCAATCTCGATTGTATGCACCGCGCCATATTCGTCTAACGTCCGTGCTTTATACTGAAAACTGATTCCATTTCGTCCCCGGACATACCCACTCATTACGGCGACATCTGATCGAATAGCGGGCTCGATGAGGTAGCGCAGCCATTGCGGCTCTGGCACTGCATCATCATCTATGAACGCGACGATTTCGCCAGCTGCGTGCGCGATCCCAAGGTTGCGCGCAACAGAGATGTTTGCCGTGTCATAGAGAACAGTCTTGATCTCGGGTAGCCGGTCCATACCCCGCGCCACCGCGATGCCCTTGGGGCAGGCCACGACGACAACTTCGTAATTTCCGTATTGCAGCTGTGCCACGCCCGTTAGACACCGACGCAGCGCATCGGGTCGTGCGCGGCTCACCACAATGACACTGACTGTTGGCTGGCCCATGCAGCTTTGGTCCTTATGCCGGCTTCAGATCAACGCCCTTTGCATAGGCAATAAAAAACGGATTGGCATAATCCTTCTTGCCGTAGGTCAGAGGCGTATGGTCATCGAACCGCACGACACCTCCACCTGCACCTGACAGCACGGCGTGGCCCGCGGCCGTATCCCATTCCATCGTCCGCCCGACACGCGGATAAATGTCCGCCTCCCCTGTCGCAATGAGGCAGAACTTGAGCGACGATCCCGCGCTTTTCATATCCTTGACGGCATATTTGTTGATGTAGTCATCCGTCGCCTGATCACGGTGCGATTTACTGGCCACCACCAAAAGGGCGGAATTGTCAGGTTTAGAAACTGATATAGCCATCAGCGGGCCAACGGATTCTTTGTTGAAATCACCAGTTTCCTCAACCGATTGGCCTGTAGCACCGGTAAAGAACATCCGCCCTTTCGCAGGCGCATATACCACCCCACGCGTAGGGATACCGCCTTCAACCAATGCAATATTGACCGTAAAATCGCCGCGCCGGTGAATGAACTCTTTTGTACCATCCAACGGATCAACAATCAGAAACGTGTCGGCTTTGGCAGTATGCGTAGCTGATTGCTCTTCAGTGACCAAAAGGACGTCTGGAAAAGCTGCGCGCAGACCATCGGAGATGATCTTATCCGCCGCTTCATCCGCTGCAGTAACCGGGCTATCGTCAGATTTCGACTTCACCTCGAAATCGTCACGGCCGTAGATTTCCATGATCTTGTCCCCGGCTTCGAGAGAGAGCCTGCGCATCACACGCGTCAATTTTTCGTAATCCATGCCCAACTCTCGCCATCCTTCGTTGATATACAGTTGGAATACCTTATGGTGACGTTGTAACGGAACGGCAAGAATTCCGTGCGATCATGGCTATACCCGCAAGGCAGTACACCTGATGTTCCAGCACATTCAAAAACGTAAATCCTCGTTCACGCTCTTTATGTCGATACTGGAGTTGATTTATCACTCAATCGTTCGGTCCATTCGCAAGACACACAACAATGCTTTTCTCGCGATTGGTGTAAACATCCTGCAAGCGGTCATGTTTGTTGGCGCATTCTATGTCATGTTTACGCTATTGGGACTGCGCGGCGCAGCGTTGCGCGGTGATTTTCTGATCTACATCATGTCCGGCATTTTCCTGTACATGACCCATACCAAGACGTTGGGTGCCGTTGTCGGGTCCGACGGACCAGCAAGCCCGATGATGCAGCACGCGCCGATGAATACAATCATCTCGATTAGCTCGGCCGCCCTTGGCGCGCTCTACATTCAGGTATTGTCGATGGCGATGATCCTGTTCGCTTATCACGTCGCTTGGACACCGCTCGAAATTGAGCAACCCATTGCTGCCTTTGGCATGCTTTTGTTGGCGTGGTTTACGGGCGCGGCACTGGGTCTTGTTCTACTCGCAATCAAGCCTTGGTTTCCAACGGTGGTTAGTATTTTCACTACCGTCTATCAACGCGCCAACATGATCGCGTCGGGCAAGATGTTCGTCGCCAACACATTACCGGGATTCATGCTGTCGATGTTTGATTGGAACCCGCTGTTTCACACGATTGATCAGGCGCGCGGCTTTGCGTTCATCAACTATAACCCGCGGTATAGCGATCCGATGTACGCTTTCTGGGTTGGCCTTACGCTTGTAATGATTGGCCTGATGGGTGAATTTTACACTAGGCGCCATGCATCAATCTCCTGGGGCGCGCGGCGTTGATCAGACTGGCACTGCTGCTGTGGTGCATCGCCGGTTCTGCCTTTGCCGACAATCCGGCATGGCCTGCGCTTTATGATGTTGTTGACCTCGCGGATGATGATGTTCCAAACATCCGCTCCAAGCCGGACGCATCCGCGCCTCTGATCGGCGCCCTTGATCCGAAAGCGACAGATATCGGAGCGCTTGGGCAAGACCCGCAAGCGATGTGGGCGAAGATCAACGCGGATGAAAGCACAGGTTGGGTCGCACTCAGATACCTGTCGCGCCAACCGGACCAAACCCTCGGCCAGCCGCTACAAATCGCATCCTGCTTTGGCACGGAGCCGTTTTGGACGCTCGAGTTGAGTGATATTGGCAACGCCACATATTCCGCTCTTGGTGAGGAAGATCAGCGAGGCAACATCGAGGCGCGCCTCTCCTCTCAGAACAGCCTCAACGACAACGCAGTTGCCATACGCTTTGGGCAAAGAACCTCTATCGCCATGATAAGTCGGACAGACTGCTCTGATGGTATGTCCGACAGGACATACGGCCTACGCGTCCAACTGCTGCACGGATCAAATGGCCCCCAAAGACTACTTTCGGGCTGCTGCACTCTCGTACCCTAAAATACCACTACGGGAGCTGGAAAGGATTATTCCACCACCCTGAGGGTCAGATTGAGCCGCCCGCCCTTCGGCAGTAGCGTCGACGACCCTGCGCGGATGCGGTCAACGCCGTGATAGCCAAGGCGCGCATCGCCACCCATTACCACCACATCACCGGAGCGCAGCCAATGACTTTGCGTCTTGCCGCCACGCGTCACGTTTCCCATCCTGAACAATCCCTCATCACCAAGAGAGATTGAAACGACAGGCCATTCCATATTGGCCTCGTTTCGATCCTGATGCAGGCCCATCTTTGCCTCCGCGCCGTAGTAGTTAATCAAACAACACTCCGGCGCGCGGTCCAGACCTGTAACACCATGCCAGATGTTCAACACCTGCTCGGGGATCACGGGCCAAGGCTGCCCCGATGGGTGCTTATTGATATAGCGATATCCCGCGCGGTCGGAGAACCATCCATACCGGCCCGCAGCCGTCATGCGCACGCTCATTGATTTGCCCGTCGGTGTTTCGGGCCGGAAAAACGGTGCCACCGTCACAATTCCGCGCACCTCCGCCAGAATCGCACGCTGCGCACTCAGATCGAGGAAGCCCGTGTGAATTTCAAAGCCCTTCACCAACAATTTCACCGCATTCTCCACAAAATATGCGCAATTTTCAGAATTTAGCCCTGAATAATCAAATCAGGGGCGGCGTCATGGTTGCAGCACCCCAATGCCCTCCCTATATACCCACCGAACTGCTGGAGACGACCGGTTTCCAGCGTCAATCAGATCGGAGTATTGGTGCCACAACGGGCCGCTACTTCGTGTCATCGCCTTGAGCTAAGTAAGGGATCGAAAACATGGCTAAAGTAATTGGTATTGACCTTGGAACGACAAACTCCTGTATCGCCATCATGGACGGCAGCCAGCCGCGTGTGATTGAAAACGCGGAAGGTGCACGCACAACACCCTCCATTGTGGCATTCACAGACGACGAGCGCCTTGTAGGCCAGCCGGCAAAACGTCAGGCCGTCACAAATCCGGATAACACAATCTTCGGCGTAAAGCGCCTTATCGGTCGTCGCAACGACGATGCCGATCTTGCCAAAGATAAAAAGAACCTGCCGTTCAACGTCATTGATGGTGGCAACGGTGACGCATGGGTCGAAGCCCGTGGTGAGAAGTATTCGCCTTCCCAAATCTCCGCCTTCATTCTGGGCAAGATGAAAGAGACTGCCGAGAGCTACCTTGGTGAAGAAGTGACACAGGCAGTTATCACCGTGCCTGCTTACTTTAACGACGCCCAGCGTCAGGCGACCAAAGATGCAGGCAAGATTGCCGGTCTTGAAGTGCTCCGCATCATCAACGAGCCGACGGCCGCCGCACTGGCTTACGGTCTGGACAAAGAAAACACGCAAACCATTGCGGTCTATGATCTTGGTGGTGGTACATTTGACGTGACCATTCTCGAGATTGATGATGGCCTTTTCGAAGTGAAATCCACCAACGGCGACACGTTCCTTGGTGGAGAAGACTTTGACATGCGCATCGTCAACTACCTAGCGGAAGAGTTCAAAAAAGAGCATTCCGTCGATCTGAAGCAAGATAAGATGGCGTTGCAGCGTCTCAAAGAAGCGGCTGAAAAAGCCAAGATCGAACTATCGTCCTCCTCACAGACAGAGATTAACCAGCCGTTCATCTCAATGGGCGCCAACGGTCAGCCGCTGCACATGGTCATGAAAATGACCCGTGCCAAGTTGGAATCACTTGTCGGTGACCTGATCAAAGCGTCAATGAAACCTTGCGCCGCAGCGCTCAAAGATGCGGGCCTGTCGGCTTCTGACATTGATGAAGTCGTGTTGGTCGGTGGTATGACTCGCATGCCGCGCGTCATTGAAGAAGTGACTAAGTTCTTTGGCAAAGAGCCGCACAAAGGCGTGAACCCCGATGAAGTTGTGGCCCTCGGTGCCGCGATCCAAGCCGGTGTTCTGCAGGGTGACGTCAAAGACGTGGTATTGCTCGACGTGACCCCACTCTCCTTGGGTATTGAAACCCTTGGTGGTGTGTTCACACGTCTGATTGACCGCAACACGACGATCCCGACGAAAAAGTCGCAGATCTTCTCCACTGCGGAAGACAACCAGAATGCTGTGACCATCCGCTGCTTCCAAGGGGAGCGTGAAATGGCCGCCGATAACAAAATCCTTGGCGCGTTCAATCTTGAGAGCATTCCACCCGCACCACGCGGCATGCCACAGATCGAAGTCACCTTCGATATCGACGCAAACGGTATCGTCTCCGTCGGCGCGATGGATAAAGGAACCGGAAAAGAACAAAAGATTACTATCCAAGCTTCCGGTGGTTTGTCTGATGCAGACATTGATAAAATGGTCAAAGACGCGGAAGAAAACGCGGAATCGGATAAGGAACGTCGCGCCTTGATCGAAGCCAAAAATCAGGCTGAAAGCTTGATCCACTCCACCGAGAAGTCGATGGAAGAACATGCTGACAAGGTTGACCCAACAACTGTTGAGGCAATCGAGTTGGCCATCGCTGCGCTCAAAGACGAGCTGGAAACAGAGAACGCCGAGAAGATCAAATCCGGTATTCAAAACGTCACCGAAGCAGCAATGAAATTGGGTGAAGCGATCTACAAAAATGCCCAAGATGCATCCGAGGATGACATGGCCGCAGCAGCAGACGAAGCACCGAACGGTGATGGTGCTCAGGATGATATCGTCGACGCCGAGTTCGAAGACCTCGACAACGACAAACGCGCGTAAATCCGCACGGCGGAACCGATGACAAGGCCGGTCCGATTTGACGGGCCGGCCTTGTGTGTTCCTCGCAAAGGATAGGACAGATGGCAAAACGAGACTATTACGAGATCCTCGGCGTCGCCAAAGGCGCATCAGCCGACGAAATCAAAAAAGGGTACCGCACCAAAGCAAAGGAGTTGCACCCCGATCGCAACACCGACAAACCCGATTCAGAGGCCAAGTTCAAAGAGGCGAATGAAGCTTACGAAGTGCTGAAAGATGCCGACAAAAAAGCAGCGTATGATCGCTATGGTCACGCCGCTTTTGAAGGCGGTGGCGGCGGTCGTCCGGGCGGCGGATTTGGCGGTGGTGGCGGACAGGGCGATTTCTCCTCTGCATTCTCGGATGTTTTTGACGATTTATTCGGCGATTTCATGGGCGGCCGCGGCCAACAAGGCGGCGGCAGACGCGCAGCACGCGGTTCGGATTTGCGGTTCAACCTGCGTATCTCACTCGAAGATGCTTTTGCAGGAATGCAAAAATCCATCAATGTGCCAACCTCCGTCAGTTGCGGCTCTTGCAAAGGATCAGGTGCTGAAGGCGGCGCAGAGCCCACAACGTGCCCCACCTGCTCAGGCATGGGAAAGGTGCGTGCACAGCAAGGGTTCTTTACCGTCGAACGCGCGTGCCCGACTTGTTCCGGCCTAGGCCAGATCATCAAAAATCCCTGCAATACCTGTCGTGGCGCAGGGCGCGTTGAAAAAGACAGATCTCTGAGCGTGAATATCCCGGCTGGTGTCGAGACGGGCACACGTATTCGCCTAGGTGGTGAAGGCGAAGCGGGCATGCGCGGTGGACCATCTGGTGACCTCTACATCTTTATCGAAGTCGAGAATCATGAGCTGTTTGAACGTGACGGTCCGAACCTCTTCTGCCGCGTCCCTGTTACGATGGGAAGTGCGGCATTGGGGGGTAGCATTGAGGTGCCGACAATCGATGGCGGTCGTGGTCGTGTTCAGGTTCCTGCGGGCAGCCAATCGGGCCGTCAGATGCGCCTGCGTGGCAAAGGCATGCCCCAACTGCGTGGTGCCGGATCGGGCGATATGATCATCGAACTGGCAGTTGAGACCCCCGTGAACCTCACATCGCGACAGAAAGAAATCTTGCGCGAGTTCGAAGAACTGTCGGAGGAAAACAATCCTGAAGGCAGCAGCTTTTTCTCCTCTGTCAAATCGTTCTGGGATTCGATGAAGGGTTAACTATTCGGGGCTGGTATCGGATCACGCGGTCCAGCCCTTTTTATTTAGACCTTCCATCTCATGATGTTAATATTTTGCTAACTGTTTGTGTTGCAAGGTTGGCTCATGCCAAACTTCGACGAACAATCACTTCCTTTTTTGTTGGACGAGGCGTCGACGACGACCCCCATCGCCGGCAAACAACCTTCTTATATCGCTGATCACCGTCAACGCCTCCGTGCCCGTTTCATGGCCGGTGGAGCAAACGCGATGCCGGAATATGAATTGCTCGAACTGATCCTGTTCCGTGCCATCCCGCGACGGGACGTTAAACCGCTGGCCCACGCACTGATGGCGCGGTTTGGCGACTTCAACCGCGTTCTGACAGCTCCTGAGGCCCGCCTGCGCGATGTTTCCGGTGTCGGTGATGCGGTTATCATTGAGCTTAAAATCGTGGAAGCCGCAGCGCACCGCATGGCGCGATCAAAGGTAATGCAGACCCATGTGCTGACAAGTTGGGACTCACTGCTCGATTATTGCCACACAGCGATGGCACACCGCGAGACGGAACAATTTCGTGTGCTGTTTCTCGATCGCAAGAACATGCTGATTGGCGATGAGGAGCAAGCAAAGGGGACTGTTGACCACGTGCCGGTCTATCCACGCGAAGTGGCCAAAAGGGCACTGGAGTTGAACGCCTCCGCCATCATTCTCGTACACAATCACCCGTCAGGTGATCCGACCCCGTCGCAGGCAGATATCGACATGACCACACGGGTCAATGCGGCCTGCGAGGCGCTTGGCTTGACCCTTCACGACCATCTGATTATCGGCAAATCACGTGAGCTTAGCTTTCGCGCGGAAGGCTTTCTTTAGCGGACCCAAACCTCAACCCGGCGGTTGGCTTGACGGCCCCACGCGCTGTCATCGCAGGCCATTGGCATCGCCTCTCCGAAAGCGTCCACGCCCAACTCAACACGGGCCAGATTGGCGGCAACTGCTGCTTCACTAACCGCTTGGCGTACCGCGTCGGCACGACGCAGCGCGATCTCCCGATTCGCTGTGGCGGCTCCGTTCCCGTCACTAAACCCAACAAACAAGAGACGCCTTGCATCATATTGACCAACTTCCAACGCGCGTGCCAATTGCTGAACATTGGACCGCGATTGTGCATCAAGCCGGATTGATCCTGCCTCGAACCTAAAGGACGTGCTGAGACGTGCCATCGGCGAGAGGGTCGAAGTCATACGCTGCAACTCTTCCAGCGTAATCTCGGTTCCTGCCTGTGCAATCGCGTTCGCAAACCGGTTACCCTGTTCCTCTATTTGGATCTCTTCGGGGGTCTGATCGACAAAACCGGAACGGCGGATCACGATCTGTGCGGCAGGACCACGGGTAAATGCCAGAAATTCCCGCGCCAAGCGGGGCAGACGACGGGCAGGAAAATACAAAAACATGGGCGCAGTAAGGGGATAATCCTCTGTCTTGATCATCCGCCGCGAGGCTTGCATCGAAAACCCGCAGCTTCCCGTCAACAAAAGCGGCTGTGTGTTGCCCCGCTCCGCGTAACTGGTCAGACCCAATGCGAAAGTATCCGAATCGACCGCATCAGCAAGGGTAGCGGGACTGCTATGCCGTATGGCGCCCTGCGCGGTGGCGGAGAGATTGGCAGGGCGCAAAAGCTGATCTACAATAGCCTGCCCCAGACCGGACGCATCGTCGGGGAGATGGAGGTCAAGAGGCACATCAGGGCCGCCAATCACGCTCCAGTTGGTAATTTGACCCGCCAGCACCAAAGCAAGCTGCGCGGGGGAAATTCCCTGCACCGGATTGCTGGCCGAGACAACCGGCACAATCGCATCAAGCGCCAGCACACGACTGCGGTTGATGGCTGTCATATCGCCTAGCCCAGCCTCGCGTGCACGTTGACGCTCGTCACTGCGGATTTCGCGCAAGGACATCACGACATCCGCTTCATCAGCCAGTAAATCAGCAAATCCCTCATCGCTGTTTGTGACACGGAAAAAGAACCGTGCAACGGTTTTATTATCGTCCGCACGGCTCAGAACATAGCTAAAGGTGCTGGCATCCGGGCCCTCTTCGCGGGTCGTCATGTAGTCGTTCTTCTGGGCAAATGCTTCGATCAAAGCTGGCATGACAACAGCCCCTAGCGTCGGTGCGCCGGATATTTGAAGCTCCGCCACAAAATCTTGGAGGTTGGGACAGCCCGGTCCGTCACAAAGAACACCGCTGCTGTCTACGGTCAGTTCGCCATATTGCGTTTGCAGCCGGTAAAACTCCCCATCGAAGCCAAGCAGCGTGCCACTCAATTCAACCTTGCTGTCCCGCGACGTAAGCGTCACATCTTGGGCAAAAGCGGAATTCAACGTGACAAATATGAAAAGTGCGGCGCAGAACGCCGCACGTATCGCTTTGAGCATGATGCCTCGGTGTTGCGTCTAGTTGATCGCAACCTTCAGGTCTTCGAAGAGATTATTCAACACAAGAAAGTTGCCAGACGCATCACAATCGGGCACGGACATCGTCAAGTTGCGAGTTGTGATATCATTGCCACGCACGGTTTGCAGGGTTTGCGCTTCTATCTCCAAGCCGCAGTTGTTGCTGCCTACTTCTGTCTCAATGCTCAGGTCTACATCGCCATAGATATCGGCGGCACTTGCAGGAAATGTATAGACTTCGGCCATAAGCCCGTCAGCCATCGCTTCATCACCAAGACGCGCGATATAGCCGCCCTGCCCTGTGGCTGCATAGGACATGCTGCGCATTTCACCGGACCAGACGTGTCCGGCAGAATCGTACTCTGCCCCGAATTCGCGGGCGTGCAGCTGAAATCCGGTGTCGCCTTTCCACTGTAAGGCTACACGGTGGAAATCCGACAGCTCTTCAACAACTGTCTGCGCGACAGCACCGTCGCCATTGGTAAAGGCAACCACAAACACCGCATCCTGCGCCATCGCAGGCACAGTTATATCAAGCGAACCGTTTTCATCTGTGAGCTGGTTGAACAAAAGGCCTGCATGCTGGACCGCGATCCGCTCCATCGGATAGCAAGGCGCGCTCAGCGTCAGATTTACCATCGCCGCCGCGATTGGTCGCGCATTTGCCGTTATATCACACACAGGCGCCAAATCGGCAGTAATATCATCCGCACTGTCAAACTCGACGACATCATCCGCAACCACTTCGGTCACTGATTCTTCAAGAACATCGGCATCCGGTGCCACAATGGTCGGCATCGCAGCAAGTGCTACGACTTCCTCGGGCTTGGGCGCAGCGATAGCGTCCGAGAACTCGGCTGAGGTCAGTATAATCTCTTCAACATCAAGAACTGCAGCATCTGCGTTCGTCAAAGCCACACCTTGATACTCAACAGGAATTTCACGCGGAGATGCAGACTGCTGCATCATAAAACCGATGCCAACTGCACAGCCTAGAGTGCCTACGGTCGTGATGATTTCTTTGCGGTAACGCATAAACTCGGTCCCTTGTTGCGGAATGGGTCGAGTTAACACTTCGTCTCAAAACGGGGCCGCAATGGGGCAGCCCCGTGATGTTAGTATGGCAGTCGCCTTAGGTCAGGCGGCCATGGCAATGCTTGAATTTTTTCCCGCTGCCGCACGGGCACAGATCATTACGGCCCGGATTTCCCCAAGTTTCGGGATCATCTTCGACAAAACCAGGTGCAGCATCTTCAGCAAGCGCTTCCGCAGCGTCGACCGCTTCATCAATAACGCGCTCCGCCGCTTGTTGCTGATCCAGCATTTGCTGAACCATGCGTTTTTGCTCTTCCTCGCTTGCGGGCTCAATCCGTGACAGACGCTGTGTCACATCGGCACGCAGACTATCGAGCATTCCTTCAAAGAGCTGGAAGGACTCGTTCTTATACTCGTTCAACGGATCACGCTGGGCGTAACCACGGAACCCCACAACGGAGCGGAGGTGCTCAAGCGTTAGAAGATGATCGCGCCATTTAGCGTCAATTGTCTGCAACAAGAAATGCTTTTCAATATTGCGCATGTTCTCAAGGCCAAACCGCTCGGACTTGCCCGCCATGAGCGCATCTGATGCCTCGACCAGACGTTCGCGGACAACCTCGTCGTCGACGCCGTCCTCTTCGCACCATGCGATAATCGGTACATCCACGCCCAACTGCTCGATAACGGCGGCATAGAACCCTTGGGTGTCCCACTGGTCAGCATACGTATTCGGCGGCATATATTGGTCAATCAGATCGTCAATCATCTGGTGACGCATGTCTTCGGTGATCTCGTGAAGATCCTGCGCCTCCATGATGTCGCGGCGCTGGCCAAAGATCACTTTGCGCTGTTCGTTCATCACGTCATCGAACTTCAAAAGCTGCTTGCGGGTGTCAAAGTTGCGGCCTTCGACCTTCGCCTGCGCCCGTTCAAGGGATTTGTTCACCCAAGGGTGAATGATCGCCTCACCTTCTTTAAGACCGAGCGTCGTGAGCACTTTTTCCAGCTTCTCCGAGCCGAAAATACGCATCAGATCGTCTTCAAGTGACAAGAAAAACGACGAGCGGCCTGGATCACCCTGACGACCGGACCGACCGCGCAGCTGGTTGTCGATACGGCGGCTTTCGTGCCGCTCACTTGCCAGAACAAACAGTCCCCCCGCCTCCAGCACCTTTTTCTTCTCGTCCGCGTGCGCCGCTTCGATCCGCGCACGAACTTCTACGGGATCAGCGTCTGGATCAGCGGCAAGTGCCTCAAGCACCTTCAACTCAACGTTACCACCAAGCTGAATATCTGTGCCACGACCGGCCATGTTCGTCGCGATAGTAACGGCATTGAACTTGCCTGCATCACCAACAATCTGCGCTTCCTGCTCGTGCTGGCGCGCATTCAAGACGTTATGTTTGATGCCTTCAACCTCAAGCATCCTGCTGAGCATTTCCGATTTCTCGATCGAGGTGGTGCCCACCAGACACGGCTGGCCTTTGGCGTGCGCTTCTTTCACCCGCACGATCATGGCGGCATATTTCTCGGCTGCGGTGCGGTAAACGGCATCGTCCTCATCGACACGGGCAATCGGCACGTTGGTCGGTACTTCAACCACACCCAGACCGTAAATCTCTCTGAACTCTTCGGCTTCTGTCAGCGCAGTACCGGTCATGCCTGCCAGCTTGTCGTAGAGACGGAAGTAGTTCTGGAATGTGACTGATGCCAAGGTAATGTTTTCGGGCCTGATATCGACGCCCTCTTTCGCTTCAATCGCCTGATGCAATCCATCGCCAAGACGACGACCGGACATCATGCGGCCGGTGAATTCATCAATGAGTACCACCTCGCCGTCGCGCACGATGTAATCCTTGTCCCGCTCGAACAACTTATGCGCGCGCAAGCCCTGATTGACGTGGTGAACAATAGACGTGCTCTCAGGATCATAGAGCGTAAACCCCTCTTCGAGCAGTTCACGTGCACGCAGTTGCTCTTCAAGAAACTCGATCCCGTCATCCGTGAACGTCACGTTGCGGGTTTTTTCATCAAGCTCGTAATGCTCGGGCACCAGTGAGGGCACGACCGCATCAATCTTTTGGTACATATCAGAGCGGTCATCAGACGGACCAGAGATGATCAGCGGAGTCCGCGCCTCATCGATCAAAATACTGTCAACTTCGTCCACGATGGCAAAGTTATGTTCTTTTTGGTAAATCTCGCTCAGCTCTGACTTCATGTTGTCACGCAAGTAGTCAAACCCCAGCTCGTTGTTGGTGGCGTAGGTGATGTCACACGAGTAGGCCGCACGTTTTGAATCGTCGTCCATGTTGGGAAAGATGAAACCAGTGGTCAGGCCAAGCGAGCCGAACACCTTTCCCATCCATTCCGCATCACGCTTCACCAGATATTCGTTCACGGTCACGATATGCACACCGCGGTGCGTCAGCGCGTTGAGGTAGGCAGCAAAGGTTGCGGTCAGGGTCTTGCCCTCGCCGGTTTTCTGCTCGGCCACGTTGCCCTGATGCAGGAAGATCGCGCCCATCAGCTGTGTATCAAAGGCGCGCAGGCCCAATGTACGGCGCGCGCCTTCACGGCAGTTCGCAAATGCTTCGGGCAGCAGATCATCAAGGCCTTCACCGTTGATCGCGCGCGCCGACAGCTCTTCAGTCTTGGCTTTAATCTCTTCGTCCGAAAGCTTTTCGAACTCCGGCTCAAGCGCGTTGATCTTTTCGATCATCACACGGGTCGTCTTGATCTTGCGATCATTCGCCGAGCCAAGTACCTTTTTGGCGATTTTTCCGAGTCCCAGCATGCGATCTCCAGCCGAAGTTTAAAATCTATTGCGCGACCTGCTTGCCCCGCAAACACCCAGTCCATAAATAGGATGTGAGAATGGCGGCCAATGCCTCGCCCATCAGCGATGTAAGGGCCACCATGTAGCGTGTCAATGTAACCGGCCCAATCGCACCGGAATGATAGGACGATCCATGCAAAAAACCCTCACTTTTCTTGCCCCGTTGGCAATTGTCGTCGCCTTCGCCCTGCCTGCAACGGCGCAGGACACAGCCACTGCCGACCCGTCAACCGTAATGGCCACCGTCGGAGAGACCGAAATCACCGTCGGTCACATGATCGCCGCATGGGCAAGCCTGCCTGAACAGTATCAAGGCCTGCCAGATGACGTTTTGTTTCAGGGCATCCTTGACCAGCTGATCCAGCAAACTGCGCTGGAACAGCAATTTACCGGCGATCTGCCCGCGCGGGTCAACATACAGTTGGAGAACGAGCGTCGTTCGTTGATTGCAGGTGAAGCGGTCAACGGCATCATGGACGCGCCGATTGACGAAGCAGAAGTGCAAGCCGCCTATGACGAGGAATACGCAGGCACAGAGCAGGCACAGGAGTATAACGCCTCTCACATTCTTGTAGAGACTGAGGAGGCCGCATTGGCTATTCAGCAAGAACTGGCAGACGGCGCAGATTTTGCAGAAATTGCGCAGGAAAAATCGACAGGTCCATCCGGTCCGAACGGTGGGCAGCTTGGTTGGTTTGGTGCAGGCGCCATGGTCCCCGAATTCGAGGAGGCTGTTGTAGCGCTTGAACCTGGTGCAGTATCGGCGCCAGTCGAAACACAGTTTGGTTGGCACGTCATCAAGTTGAACGAGACTCGCATCCAGGAAGCGCCCACACTCGAAGATGTCCGTAACGATCTTGAGCTACAAATCCGCCAAATCCGTGCACAAACAAAGATTGAAGAGATCACAGCAATCGCGCAGGTCGACCGCAGTGGTTCCGAAGGTGTGGACGTCTCTGTGATCAAACAAACCGATTTGCTGGAATAGAGACGCAAATGGCAAAGATTACCGCCGTATCACCGTTGGCACCGGCCGCGTTTCCCACCTTGCCCGTTATTGAGGGTGTTCAGTTTGCTACGGCATCTGCGGGGGTCAAATACAAGGACCGCACAGATGTCATGCTTGCAACGCTGTGCGCGGGTAGCGTTGTAGCAGGGGCGTTCACCCGCTCTGCCACTCGTGCCGCACCCGTGCTGGACTGTCAGGAGAAACTGGGGCAGGCGTCGGATGCGGGCGCTGCAATCCTCGTAAACTCGGGCAACGCAAACGCGTTTACCGGCAAAGAAGGCATGGAAGCCGTCGCGGCGATCACAGCCGGAGTTGCACAAGCATGCAGCGTGCCGCAGTCACGCGTATTCACGTCCTCAACTGGTGTCATCGGTGAGCCCCTTCCGTATGACCGCATCACTGCGATCCTGGGAACGCTAGCGGGAACCACAGCAACAGACAGCATCGCAGATGCCGCGCGTGCGATTATGACCACAGATACCTTCCCCAAGGGCGCAAAAGCACTGGTCGAAGTCGACGGAAAAACAGTCTCTATTGCAGGGATTGCAAAGGGTTCTGGCATGATCGCGCCTGATATGGCGACGATGCTGGTCTATATCTTTACGGATGCAAAGATCAGTCAGGATGCATTGCAAATACTGGTCTCCACATCGAACGAGATGACTTTCAATTCTATCACTGTGGACAGCGACACATCAACATCAGACAGTTTAATCGTGGCTGCTACGGGTGCGAGCGGTGTTACGGTCGACGCGCATGACGGGTTTGCCGAGGCACTGCATGGCGTTATGATGGATCTTGCCCATCAGGTTGTGCGCGATGGCGAAGGTGCTACGAAGTTTGTAGAAATTTCCGTGAGAGGTGCGGCGTCGGACAAAGACGCAAAAACCCACGCGATGGCCATCGCAAACTCCCCCCTGATCAAGACGGCGATTGCGGGCGAAGATCCCAATTGGGGCCGTGTCGTGATGGCCGTGGGAAAATCCGGTGCAGCGGCAGATCGTGACAGGCTCGGCATCCGATTCGGAGACGTCGAAGTGGCAAAAGACGGTTGGCGAAGTGCCAACTACTCCGAGGCAGACGCTGCCGCGCATATGAAGCAGGAAAATATTGTGATTGGTGTAGATATCGGGATCGGTGAAGGGTGTGCAACAGTTTGGACCTGCGATCTGACCCATGGATACATCACCATAAATGCCGATTACCGCTCATGAAAATGGTGCTAGTGTCAGCCGTAGCACTTGTCGATGTCGATGGCCGCGTGCTTCTTGCACAGCGGCCTGAGGGAAAGTCCATGGCAGGGCTCTGGGAGTTTCCCGGCGGTAAGATAGAGGCTGGCGAAACTCCAGAGGCCGCCCTTATACGCGAGCTTAACGAAGAACTCGGCATTGACACTTGGGCATCCTGCCTCGCGCCTTTGACTTTCGCGAGCCATTCTTATGATGAATTCCATCTTATGATGCCTTTGTTCGCCTGCCGAAAGTGGGAAGGGACAGCGCAAGCCCGCGAAGGTCAGATCCTGAAATGGGTCAAGCCAGCTGAGATGCGAGATTATCCGATGCCAGCCGCCGATATTCCTCTGATCGCAGTTCTGAGAGACTGGCTGTAATGCCCTGCCTGATAAATTATCAGTGAGTGCTAAATATTTCAGCAGATTGCCCTCAATCTGTGATGGAATAGCGGATAAGTTTGGCTATTGTTAAAGGTATATTTACTCTGGAGGGGGGTCACTATGCTCAGAACAATTGCCATCGGGAGCTGTATTTCAGTTCAAGGAACGTTTATCCGCGCCATGCCGGACGGTCGCATCGCGGTTCAAGTCGACAATGCCGTATTCTCAGGTGTGCCAATCACGAAAAAGTAACGGACCCAAAACGTTGATAATAAAAAGGGGACGGTGTGATGCACCGTCCCCTTTTTATTGATTTTTTGGAAGAAGATTACGCCAGCGTGCGCGTCACTTCTTCACGTGTGAAGATTTCGATCACGTCGTCGGGGCGGACGTCTTCGTAGTTCTCGAATGCCATGCCACATTCCTGACCGGACTGGACTTCGGCCACTTCGTCCTTGAAGCGCTTGAGCGTTTTAAGTGTCCCTTCATGGATCACCACATTGTCGCGCAGCAAACGCACACCAGCGGAGCGGCGCGCCACACCTTCAGTGACCAGACAACCGGCAACTTTGCCGATACCTGTGACCTTAAAGACCTCTTTGATATTGGCATACCCGATAAAGGTTTCCTTGATCTCATTGCTGAGCAGACCGGAAGCTGCCGCTTTCACATCGTTCACCAGATCATAGATGATCGAATAGTAGCGAATTTCGACGCCTTTCTGGTTGGCAGTATTGCGCGCAGAGGCGTTTGCACGAACATTGAAGCCCATGATTGGCGCACCTGACGCTTCGGCAAGGCCGACGTCTGTTTCAGTAATCGCACCAACACCGGAGTGCAGAACGCGGACCCGAACTTCGTCGTTGCCGATCTTCTCCATTGCCTGAACAATCGCCTCGGCGGAACCCTGCACGTCCGCTTTGACCAAAATGGGCAATTCAGAAACGGTTTCGTTCGCTTTGGCGTTTGCCATTAACTGCTCAAGTGTCGTTGCGGCACCGGCGGCAGCACGTTTATCTTTGGCAGCATTTGCACGGTATTCCGCGATCTCGCGCGCCTGTGCTTCTGTCTCTGTCACGTTGAGAACGTCACCCGCTTCGGGAGTGCCATTCAGACCAAGAACCTCAACCGGAACTGATGGACCAGCTTCTTTGATGCGGTTGCCCTGATCTTCGATCAATGCGCGGACTTTACCGTACTGCTCACCGACGACGAAAATATCACCCGTGCGCAATGTACCATTCTGGATCAGAACCGTAGCGACAGGTCCACGACCCACATC
>JBATTJ010000030.1:0-12511 GCA_049670485.1 Sulfitobacter sp. | reverse complement strand
TTTGACCGCCCGCCGTTCTGGGTCGAATTACTGATCTACATCGGCTCTGGTGTGATCTGGGCATTTCCATTGAAAAAGGTTTTCAAAGGGGTCGGGCAGGCGGACCCTGATGGCCCTGCCGATCCACTGCAATAGCAAGTCGTATTTATGTAAAAAGGCGGACCCATGAGGCCCGCCTTTTTTACGTCTCGGTGAAGTTTATACCTAGCCAGCAGCGCGGGCGTCCGGTCTGAAACCGATCTGCTCGGATGCCTGAAACCGGCCCCCTTTGATTTTCTCGATCTTGCCTTCGCGCAACAGTTTACCGAAGGAGCGCAGGCTGTCTTCGCGGGTGAAGTTGTCCGTCTCGACCTGACGCACTTTCGACATCAATTCGGGGCGGGAGAATGCTTCGTAGCCTTCGACGAAGGACAGGTAGGCGGCCGCAGCTTCAAGCAGATCGGGAAGCTTTTCGGCACCCATTTCGCTGGCGAAATCGGCAAAGCTGGTGGCATCTTCATCGTTCGAATGTACCGCCTGCGGTGCGGCCGCGGCAACGCGGCGGGGGCGTACAGGTGTCATATCACGCGGCTTGTCCGTATCGATACGCTGCTCGGCGACCAGTTTGAGCGGCGCGGGGCGTGCTTCGGGGGGACGCTCGGTGCGCGCGCGCTCACCGCTGGCGGGCCGGCGTGGCCGCACCACATCGGCAAGGTCACCGCGGTACGCTTCGTCGCTGTCTTTCTCGTCAACTGCGTCGCCTGCTGCATCATCGGCCTTTTTGGCGGCAACAGCAGCCCGCAGGTGGGTAAACGCGTCACGACGTGTGGCCCCCTCCGGCTCATCCATCTGTTGATCGGTTTCGGCCATAAGCCGCGCCAGATCATCATCCGCAGTGCTGTGCATCTCTGCGTGCTCGGCAGGTTCTTCGAATTTCGCATCGTCCTCTTCTGCGGTATCGTCCTCTTGCGTCGCCACAGCATCTTCAACCGGCTCGAAATCTGGCAGTTCGATTGCCATCGGCTCCACCGCATCTGCGGTAGGTTCATCACCTTCCGGTGCTTCCATGTCCGCTTCAAGCTCGGCCAACTCGCGGGCAAGCTCGTCTTCTGCTTCCTCGCTCAGCGATGATGCGTCGGCGAGGGGCGCTTTGCGCAACGGCGCGGCGTCACCATCCGTTGTGTCTTCTTCGTATTCCTCAAGCTGGCCGTTCTCGATGGCCGCTTCCAATGCGGCGCGCTTGACCTTCAGGACGCGTGTGCGCGGTGCTTCAGGTGCGGTGACTTCCTCATCATCGTCTACATCATCATCGGATGCAGTGATTTCATCCGCTTCGAACAGGTTTTCATGGTCTGCATCGGCGCCATCCGTGCCGTCCATCGCCGCCAGGATATTGCTGCCCATATCGTCAGCGTCCATATCCAGATCGCTGGCTTGCGTGTCAGATGCCTCATCACTGCGATCCTGATCGTCGCTCTCGAGACGGATCAGCAGTGCGGCAATATCTTCGTCCTCATCCTCATCATCAGCAACCACAACAGCTTCGAGCGCGTCATCTGCATCAAGCGCGTCTTCAAGGTCGCGAAGTGTCTCCGCGACGACAGCACGTTTTTCTTCTGCCGACATTTCCAGCGCATCTTCTTCTTCGTGCTCGGCTGTCTCCGGCGCAACGGCTTTGGTCGGCTGCTCAATTGCCGCATCCGCATGCTGGTCTTCGGAATAGTCGGGCGCATTCGCCTGCTGTGACACGACGGCACGAATACGCTTGAGTTTGTCCGCGATGCTGTCGGCTTTGGCTTTTTCCTCGGCAGGGGCGGCACCCTCGTCCTCATATTCGAAGCTGTTTGCAGTGCTTTCTGATTCGCTATCGGCAAAGAACGCTTTGACATCCGCGTCAGGTAGGCTTGGCACAATGTCGACATCGGGCTTTTCGGCGGGCGCTGCTTGTGCCTCTGCTACGGCAGGTGCTGCGGCGGGTTTGATTTCGGCTTTTGGTACTTCTTCGTCGGACTGAACCTGCGGTGCGACCTCTTCACCTGCTACGTCCGTCTGCGCGCCTTTTTCAACGTTTTCTGTCGCGACAAGGGCGGTGGCTTGCGTGTTTTCCGAGGCTGTGAGGACGATACGCCCCTCATCACTGCGCGCTTCGACGTGGCGTGACGCTTCGCGCTGGGCGATGCGTGCCAGCATTTGTGCATCCGGTTGTGGGGGCTCCGCACCAAAGTAACGGTCATCGGATGCAAGATCGCGAAAATATTCTGCAATTGCCTTCATCGTCCCGAACGAATCGTCAAACCCTTCAAGGGTGCAGGAAAATGTGCCATAGGAGACTGTAAGAATTTTATTATTATTCATCATCGGATGCTCGTCCTCTGTGTATTGGTCATGGTGTGTTTACCATGAGGCACACGACCAAAGCGGCCCGAAACTGTGCCCGAGACGGCATCATTTTGTGGCGTTATTGTGGTTTGTTTCCAAATTGGGCATGAAGTGCCCATGTCAAAAGCCATTGTTCACAGTTCCGGTCCCGTTACACTTCTTGGTGGAGGCCACGCTACTGCGGCAGACATTGCAGAGGCGTTAAATATCGCGCCAAAACTAGTGGCGGTGGATGGTGGATTGCGCACAGCGCTTGCAGCAGGTGAAATGCCGGTCGCAGTCATTGGTGACATGGACAGTGCGCCCCCAGATGCACTTGCCCATGTGCCAACAGACCGTATTCACCGTATAAGTGAACAACAATCCACCGATTTCGACAAGGCACTTCGTCATGTGGACGCACCTGTGGTGGTCGGTGCTGGGTTTTGCGGCGGACGGATTGATCACCAACTGGCGGCATTTCATACGTTGCTGGCTCGTGCGGATCGCCCGTGTATTTTGTTGGGCGAGCAGGAGATCATCGTTATCGCACCGCCTGTGCTGGAGCTTGCGCTTGCGCCGGGTGATGTGGTGTCGCTTTTTCCAATGGTGCCAGTAACAGGAAGCAGCATCGGCCTGCGCTGGCCCATCGACGGGTTGCAATTTGATCCCGCACACTGCGTGGGCACGTCCAATGCAGCGACAGGTGCGATGACGCTGCGAATGGATGCACCTGGTATGTTAATGATCGTGCCGCGCCGGTATCTTAAACCGTTGGTGGCCCATTTCGTGCAAGGCGGCGCGCGCTGGACTGCTCGCGCAGAACCACATACACCCCCGCAGTAATCGTCAGAATAATGCCGCACGCAGCGAGCGTGTCGGGCAATTCGGAAAACAGCCAATACCCGATGAGCGTGGCCACGGGAATTTCGAGGTATTGCATCGGCGCGACGGTCGCACTGGGCGCAAAGCGCAGCGACCATGTCATCAGCAGATGCGCCAACGTACCAAGGATACCAATCGCGGCCAGCATTTGCCATTCCACTGCGGTGGGTGTGACCAGCGATAGCGGCAGGTAATCCAGAGCGGCCCCGAGCACCATGAAGGGCGCAAGGATCGCCACCGCCATTGTGCCACTCACCGCTTGCAACGCCACGGGATCGACCATTTTTGCCAACTTACGGGTCGTGAGCATAAAGAGGGCGAAGATAATTGCCACACCAACCGGCAACAGGGCGATATAGCCCACGCTCAGGAAATTGGGCTGGATCACCAATAGCGTGCCGATAAATCCCACACCACAAGCAGCAAGGCGGTGGGGTCCCACTTCCTCACCCAGAACGAACCGGCCCAGAAGCAACATGATAAACGGCATTACGAAAACAATGGCGATCGCATCGGCAAGCGGCAGGTATTGCAGTGCCGTAAACATGGTGCCAATGCCCGCGATATGTAGCAAGGTCCGCAAGAGTGCCAGACGCCATGCGGCACCCGTCAGTCGCCAATCAAGGTCGCTCATGATGACAAGCGGGACTAGCAATGCTGCCTGAACAGCAAAGCGGATCAGGACAAGCTGCCCAAGCGGGATAGTGGGGCCGAGAATTTTGGCTAGTGAATCACCCAAAGGCGCTAAAACGCAGAAACCCAGCATCAGGGTGATGCCGCGAAGGGGGCGGTCCAAAATCATGTCCGAGAATTAGTGGGTGGTGCTACAGGAGACAAGACTGCCTCTGCGCGCTAGTAAAAAGGCCGAACCGCTGATCCGGTCCGGCCCTATTTTTCAAAGTAATTCGAGCAACGCTTTTGCCGCCGCTTCCGAGGACGCAGGGTTTTGTCCGGTCACAAGCTTGCCATCTGTGGTGACGTAGGACGCCCAATCATCGCCGCGCATGTAAACACCGCCGTTGGCTTTCAGCATGTCCTCAACAAGGAATGGCACGATATCCGTGAGGCCCACACCCTCTTCCTCGGTATTGGTAAAGCCGGTGACTTTCTTACCAGCGACAAGTGGTTTTCCGTTCAACTTGGTATGTTTGAAGATACCCGGTGCGTGGCAGACTGCGCCAATCGGCACGTCCTTCTCGGCAAAGTATTCGATCAGCGCAATGCTATGCGCGTCCTCAGCCAGATCCCACAGTGGGCCATGACCACCGGGATAGAACACCGCGTCATACTCACTTTTGTTGATCGTGCTCAGAATACGCGTATTGGCCAGTTCGGACTGGGCGTCATCATCATCCTTGAATCGCTTGGTTGCGTCTGTCTGCGCGTCGTCTGTGTCGCTTTTTGGATCAAGCGGGGGCTGTCCGCCTTTGGGAGAGGCGAGGGTCACTGTAGCGCCTGCATCCTTGAGGACATAATAGGGGGCTGCAAACTCTTCGAGCCAGAAACCGGTTTTGTCGCCTGTATCGCCAAGCTCATCATGGGATGTAAGGATCATGAGAATATTCATTTGGTTGCCCTTCTTGCAATGTGTGTCACTGCATCAACCCCCCAGATCAGTGCGGGTTCCGCCGCCCCCTATGTGACGGCGCGTCAGCAGTTGGGCACATTGACCGCCAACCCGCCAAGCGAGGTCTCTTTGTACTTCTCGCTCATATCCACACCGGTCTGGCGCATGGTCTCGATGCAGGCATCGAGTGGTACCAGATGGGTGCCGTCGCCGCGCAGCGCAAGTGACGCGGCGGAGACGGCTTTGATCGCACCCAACCCGTTGCGCTCGATGCAGGGCACCTGCACCAGACCTTTGACAGGATCACAGGTCATGCCGAGGTGATGCTCCAGCGCGATCTCGGCTGCATTCTCGACCTGCTCGGGTGTGCCGCCCATTACAGCACAAAGCGCGCCTGCCGACATTGCGGCGGCAGAACCTACTTCGGCCTGACATCCGGCTTCCGCCCCTGAAATAGAGGCGTTGAATTTGACCAGCCCGCCGATGGCAGCGGCGGTCAGCAGAAAATCCTCGATATGGCTCTCGGAGGCGCCGGGCACGTGGTCAAGGTAATAGCGCAAGGTCGCAGGCATCACACCGGCAGCACCATTGGTGGGCGCGGTGACAACCTGTCCGCCTGCCGCGTTCTCCTCATTGACGGCCATGGCATAGGTGCTCATCCAGTCATTGATCGTGTGCGGCGCCTGCTGGTTCATGCCCCGCTCTGCCATTAGCGCGTCATGGATGCCCTTGGCACGGCGTTTGACATTGAGGCCACCGGGCAGGATGCCGTCCGTCTCCAGACCGCGGTTGATGCAGTCGTTCATCACCTGCCACAGCCGTTTGGATCCTTCACGCAGATGCACCTCGCCATTGCGCGAGACTTCGTTGGCACGCTTCATGCCGGCAATGGTTTTGCCCGATGCACGCGCCATCTCCAACATCTCGTTCGCGGATTTGAACGGGTAGGGAACGGGCGCACCCTCGTCGGTGTCCTTACCAGCGGACAGCTCTTCCTCGGTCATCACAAACCCGCCGCCGATGGAATAATACACCTGCCGCAAAGTTACATCGCCCTGCGCATCCGTCGCCATCAACGTCATGCCGTTCGCGTGACCTGCCAGCGGGGTGTCATAATCAAATATCAGGTCGGTCTTTGGATCAAACCTGAGCGGTGGCAGATCAGGTGCGGTGATACGGTGGGTCTGTGCGATATCTGCAAGCACGCTCTCTGCCTTTTCCGCGTCATAGCTTTCGGGGGTGAAACCCGCGAGGCCGAGTATCGTGGCGCGGTCGGTGGCGTGGCCGATACCGGTGAAAGCCAAACTGCCATGCAACGAGGCGCGCAGGCCCGCAAAGTGAAACGGGGACGCGCGCATCTGGTCCAGAAATCGCGCTGCCGCGACCATCGGGCCCATGGTGTGCGAGGACGACGGGCCGATGCCCACTTTGAACATCTCGAAGACGGATAGAAACATCAGGTGGCACTCCCCTGCGGTGGATTGGCGTAAACGGGATCGGTGAAAGGGGTATCGCCCAACCCTTCGGCAGTTTGCAAGGCACGGCAAGCGGGCAATGTCTCGATCCGCACACACACACCGGCGAGGGCAGGGGTGTCGGCCAGCACAAACCAGCTGCGGTCATGATCAGTCGGATAAAGCGCGCACCAGCGCAGGCATGCCGCCATATAGAAGTCTATTCCTGACGGTTGCGCGCCGCCGACCCAAGGCGTGTTGCTGGTGGCGATCCGGTCCAACTGGCGCAGCGCGGTCTTGATCTGGGCTTGCAGCCCCTCGCGCAAGGCAGCGGTCTGTGCTGTCGCGATGTACTTGTCGGGGTAGAACATCATGCGCAGGGCCGGATGCAATGTGTTGGCCGTGAAGAATAGCCATTTGAGGTAGTCACCCCGTGCCGGATCCTGCGCCGCAGGTCCAATGCCGCCATGGGTGTCCGTCAACCAAAGCAGGATTGCACCGGTCTCAAAAATCGGGCCATGGGGCGTTTCCAGCACAGGGATCAGCCCATTGGGATTGAGCGCACGGTACGCCTCCGAGGATTGCGCACCTTGCGCGCGATCGACCAACTGCGCGGTATACGGCAGGCCAAGATGCTCCAACGCGAGGCGGATGATCAGGGAGGCGTTGTCAGGCGCGTAATGCAGGATGTATGTCATGGCCCGCTTGTGCCCGCAGATCCCGATCAGCGCACGCCCGAAAGCGACGGAGTTTCGCGTGTTTGGACCCTAGCCGCGCAGGGCCGCATCCTCCACCGCGATCCGATGGCGCAGCATCAACGCATTCAGCAGGGTCCAGATGACAGCAACCCACCACAGCCCCAGCACCATCGGGGCAACGATGATCTCTGCCACCACAAGCATATAGTTGGGGTGGCGCATAAAACGGAATGGCCCGCGTGCCACCAGCGTCTCATCCTCCAGCACGATCACGCGGGTGGTCCACCGCCGTCCCAAAGTGCCAAGTATCCAGATGCGGAATACCTGCAGTACCGCATAAATTGCCAGCCACGGCAGGCTTGCGGGTTGGTTCCATCCGAAGACAAGCAAGGCGGCGATCCACGTGCTGTGCATGGCGACCATGATTGGATAATGTCCCGCACCCACTTCGCGCGCGCCTTGCGCAATGAGTGCTGCGGTATTCCGTTTCGCGATGACCAACTCGCCCAATCGCTGGAGGATCAAAAAGCCGAGGAAGAGCGCGGTCAATAGTGTCATGTGCGGGCCTTTACGGTGAGGGGCATCAGCGCGGCGGTGAAGCCCGGGCCGAGGGCGGCCAATGCCATACGTCCGGTCTGGCCCGATGCTAACACATCCTTGAGAACAAACAGAACAGTCGGTGCGGACATGTTGCCTGCCGCGCGCAGCACGCGCCGCTCGGCATCAAGCGATCCTGCGGGCAGGGCCATCGTCTCCTCGATTGCTTCCAGAACCTTGGCACCACCGGGATGGCAGACAAAGCGGTCGATCTCTTCCAGCCGCTGATCTGCGGCCTTCAGCATCCCCAAGGTCGCATCCCGAAAATTGGCCTGCACGAATTCAGGGATGGAGCGGTCGAACACCACACCAAGCCCCGTATCGTCCACATCCCACCCCATGATCGCAAGTGTACCGGGCCACATATGCTCGTGCCCTGGGTCCAGTGTGATAGGGCCATTGCCCGCCTGAACAATCGCCGCGGCAGCGCCATCGCCAAAGAGCACGGTCGCAATGATGTCGGATTTCTGCAATCTATCTGTGCGAAACGACAGCGAACACGTCTCGATCGCGACCATGAGGACAGTCTTGCCCGGCTCAGCCACCGCAAGGCGGTGGGCCAGCGACAGGCCCGTTACGCCGCCGGCACATCCCAGCCCGAAAACCGGCACCCGCGCCACATCTGCGCGGAACCCCATTGCGCGCGCCGCTTGCGCTTCAAGCGTGGGTGTGGCGATTCCTGTGGAAGAAACGGTGACGATTGTATCGACATCCCGCGCGTGCAAACCGGCATCTTCCAGTGCTGCGGTCGCCGCGTCGATGAACAGCTGCGTGGCCGAAGGGAGATAGGCGGCCATACGCGCGGCCCAGCCGTGGTCTTCGGCATACCACTCCAGCGGCATCACGCTGTGCCGCATGTCCACGCCTGCGTTTTTGAAGGCGGGAACCAACCGTTCGAACTGACGGTATTTGGGGCCCAGAAGGCGGCGCGCGTGCTCAAGCACGGTATCTTGGGGAAGCAAGTGCGGAGGCAGTGCTGTCCCGAGGCCAAACAGGGCTACATCGTGCATGATAGACGTCCAATCGTTACTCAGCCTGAGTGAAAGATAACGCGGATTAATCGAAGTAAAGTTGCTGGTCCGAACACAGCCGTTAAAGAAGTCGTGAAAAAGCGTGGCTTGGCCCCTCGCACCCGCGTCCGATTGGCCCTATAGAGGGCGCTGACCCTGCCTAACCTCGGAGCGCTGCCCCATGTCCGGAGACCTTTCCCCCATCGACAAAGCAAAATTCGTCGCCGCCAAACGTGCGGCCGCTTTTGTAGAGGACGGCATGCGCGTCGGCCTTGGTACAGGCTCTACCGCCGCATGGCTGGTGCGCTGTCTGGGGGAGATGGTGCGCGACGACGGCCTCAAGATACGCGGCGTGCCGACATCGACCCGCACGGCCCAGCTTGCACGTGAAGTGGGCATCGAGGTGATCAGTCTGGATGAGGCGAAATGGCTTGATCTGACCATTGACGGTGCGGATGAATTTGACGGTGATCTCAACCTCATAAAAGGGGGCGGCGGTGCCTTGCTTCAAGAGAAAATCGTGGCCACAGCCAGCGACCAGATGATCGTGATTGCCGATGTAGGCAAGGAGGTCGAGCATTTGGGCGCGTTCCCTCTGCCCATCGAAGTGATCCCGTTTGGCTGGCAGACCACGCAGGCGTTGGTGGAAGAAACGCTCATCTCTATGGATGTGCTCGGGCGCAACAGCACCTTGCGGATGAACGGCGACCGGCCTTTCATCACGGACGAAGGCAACCATATTCTGGATCTGCACCTGTCGCGCATCGGCAATCCAAGACAGCTCGCCCTTGTGCTCAACCAGATGCCGGGGGTGGTCGAGAACGGGCTGTTTATCGACATCTGTGACGCAGTTGTGATCGGCTACGGCGATGGCAAAGTCGAAGTGCGCGATATAAACGACGGAACGACCTCGACAGAACGGCTTGATTTTGTAGAGAGCGATAACCTGTTTTCCGATCTGAGTGACTGAAAGGCCCGAATGCTATGAGCGATTTTGACTATGACCTGTTTGTAATTGGCGGCGGATCGGGTGGCGTGCGCGCGGCGCGTGTCGCAGCGGGCGAATACGGCGCACGTGTGGGCCTCGCAGAGGAAGACCGCTATGGTGGCACTTGTGTCATTCGCGGCTGTGTGCCGAAAAAGCTGATGGTGTTCGCCTCTTCGTACCGCGATATGTTTCAGGACGCGCGTGACTACGGCTGGTCTGTGAATGACGGTCCGTTTGATTGGCACAACTTCGCAGGCAAAATGCGCGGTGAGCTTGACCGCCTCGAAGGGGTTTACCGTAAGCTGCTGGATGGCTCGGGCGTTGATAAATACGATGCGCGTGCAACGATCAAGGACGCCCACACGGTCAAATTGTCTACCGGTGAAGAGAAGACGGCCAAACATATTCTGATCGCAACTGGCGGGCATCCCGTGCGACCTCCGATGAAGAACGCTGAGTTGGGCATCGTGTCCGATGATATTTTCCATCTCGATACGCTGCCACGCTCCATGCTGATTGTGGGCGGCGGATACATCGCATGCGAATTTGCCTGCATCCTGCACGGTCTGGGTGTCGACGTGACGATGTACTATCGCGGTGCACAAATTCTCAACGGGTTCGACGACGAGGCCCGCGGCCTTGTGGCAGCACAGATGCGCGCGCGCGGCATCGACATGCAATCTGGCGCAAGCGTGCTGGAAATGGAGGAGCGCGAAGGCGGCGTTTGGACCAAATCCACATTGGGCACGGAAAAGATTTTTGACAAACTGTTCTTCGCCACCGGCCGCAAACCAAACTCTGACAATATGGGTCTCGAAGAGACGGGTATTACCCTTGGGCGGGGCGGGGCCATTGAGGTCAATGAATACAGCCAGACCTCCGTGCCGTCGATCTATGCCATTGGGGACGTGACGGACCGCGTGAACCTTACGCCTGTTGCGATCCGCGAAGGGATGGCGTTTGTCAAAACCGTCTTTGGTGCAGAGCCGACGCCTGTGGATCACGAGCTGATTGCCTCTGCAGTCTTTACGCAGCCTGAAATGGGCACAGTCGGGATGAGTGAGGAAGACGCACAAGCGCAAGAGCCGATCGAGATTTATGCAACCTCGTTCAAGCCGATGCAAACCTCGTTTGCGGGGCGTGATGACCGGGTGATGATGAAGCTGGTCGTGAGCCAGAAAACCCGCGTAGTTCTGGGTTGTCATATCGTCGCACCGCAGGCGGGCGAGATGATCCAGCTGGCAGGGATCGCGATCAAAATGGGCGCCACAAAAGAGCAGTTTGACCAGACCTGTGCGGTACATCCCACGATGTCCGAAGAACTGGTGACAATGCGCGAGCCAGTAAGATCAAGCTAAGGCGCGGTAACTTGGTTCCGTGCATCTTGAAATAATCGTGTGAACGCACAGTTTACACTTCATACGGAAAGCCTGCTCCGGTTCGGAGCGACTTGAAAAAGGAATATACATATGGCTGGCAATTCAGGCGGTCCTTGGGGCGGCGGCGGCTCAAACGGGGGCGGCACAGGCGGCGGTAATAACGGCGGCGGCAACAACGGTGGTGGTAACAATGGCGGCAACCGTGGAAACAACGGTGGCGGCGAGAAACCCCCGATCCCCGAGATTGATGAATTGGTCCGCAAAGGTCAGGAACAACTGCGCCTCCTGATGGGCGGTGGTGGCCGCAAGGGCGGTACAGGCGGTGATGGCAGCGGCGGTGGCGGTGGTCCCGCATTGACCCGTGGTACCGTTGGTGTCGGTGTTCTGGTCGCAGCGGCAGCATGGTTATTCGCATCGACCTACACCGTGCGCCCCGAACAGCAGTCTATTGAATTGTTTCTCGGCGAATTCTCCGGCATCGGCACCGAAGGTTTGAACTTTGCACCATGGCCACTGGTCACGGCAGAAGTATTCGACGTGACGACCAACCGCACAGAGACACTCGGCGTGAGCCGTGCAGCAGGTGACAACGATGGTCTGATGCTAACCACGGACGAGAACATCGTCGACATCGACTTTCAGGTGGTTTGGAACATCAAGGACGCGGAGCAGTTCAAATTCTCTCTGCGTGATCCCGAAGCTTCCGTGCGTGCCATCTCCGAGGCGGCGATGCGCGAAATCATCGCACAGTCCGAACTCGCACCGATCCTGAACCGTGACCGTGGCCTTGTCGAAGAGCAGGTCAAAGGCCTCATTCAGACAACCCTCGACAACCGTGAAACCGGAATCAACGTGCTACGTGTGAACGTCAACAAAGTTGACCCGCCAAGCCGCACAGTCATGGTCACGGCACCTGATGGCAGCAGTGCACAAGTCTCCGTTGTGGATGCGTTCCGTGACGTACAAGCCGCCGAGCAGGAGCGCGACCGGCTTGAGCGTCAGGCTGACGCCTACGCCAACCAGAAAACTGCTGAAGCGCGCGGTGAAAGTGCGAAACTCTTGGAAGCCGCAGAAGGCTACCGTGCCCGCGAAGTCAACGGTGCCATCGGTGAAGCATCACGTTTCGAGGCGGTTCTGACCGAATACAGCGCTGCACCTGATGTGACACGCAAGCGTCTGTATCTTGAGACGATGGAAAAAGTTCTGGGGCAGGTCGACAAGATCATCCTTGAGAAAAACAATGGCGAAGGGGGTAACAACGGCGTGGTCTCGTATCTGCCCCTCAACGAGTTGCGCCGAAGCGGAGGAAACAACTGATGAACAAGCTTAGCTTTCTGATCCCCGTTGTTGCCATCGCGGCAGCAGCAGCATTGTCCTCCATCTTTGTGGTGGACGAACGTGAAAAGGCCCTCGTTCTGCGCTTTGGTCAGATCAAACAGGTCCGTATCGAGCCGGGCATCGGCTTCAAGGTTCCAATGATTGACGAGGTCGTTCGTTTTGAGGACCGTATCCTGTCGCTGGAAACGCCCCTGATCGAGGTTACGCCAGCCGATGACCGTCGTTTGGAAATTGACGCCTTCGTACTCTACCGTATCG
>JBATTJ010000029.1:0-2157 GCA_049670485.1 Sulfitobacter sp. | reverse complement strand
TAGTGACCGTGGGTCAGAAACACATGGGTGATGTCGTCAGGGGAGACGCCGATGGCTTTCAAGCCTGCGAACAGACGGCCGTTGTCAACTGTGGCATCTGGCAAGGTGATGTCGCCCATGCCGGTGTCGATCAGCACTTTGGCATCGCCAGTCTCGACCAAGAAGACGGACCCTTGCACATTCGCAAATTCCGGCGCCAAGCCATACTTGGCAAACAGCGCATCAACGCCGCCTTCGGGTGCGTTCGCGCCGAAAATAGCCGTCGGGACAGTGAACAGCTGGTCATCAATGACAGTGATTTTCATGTCGCCAACGGAAAACTGTGCAAGGGCGCGCATGGGCAGATCGGCCCCGCCTGCGGCTTGCGCCTTAGTCGTGGAGCCGATGACGGCAGGGGCGGCAACAGCCAAAGCTCCGCCCATGAGTGCTGCGCGGCGGCTGATTGTGAGATAAGACACGGGTATTTCCTCCTAGGATGGTCGTGGAGAACATGTCGGATGATGCCTTCGTACTTTGAATAACCAAAAGGCCAAAAGTATATACTGATCGTCCAAAACTGAGTCGAGATCTCAGCATTTGGGTGTCTCGATTTCTGACATAGGCCCAAAGATGCGACAGTAGCCCAAGTGCTTGACTCTACGGTTTTGGCGGTTGTTGCATTGCATAAATCTAAATCCGATGCGCGGCTCACATGATGAAGATCGACTGAAGTTGAGTTAGAAGATGAGCGCAGCAGAGGTTGCGACCATTTGGATCTGGAGAAGTCATGACCGTCCCACATAAGGATCCCGATGGATTGGAACGCGAAATTCGCGCCTGCATAATTTGTGCAGACTTGCCGCTGGGGCCCAAACCAATATGTCAATTTAACAGGAGGGCTAAAATCCTAATTGTTGGGCAGGCGCCGGGCCGCATTACCCATGACAAAGGAATTCCCTTTGATGACCCATCTGGCGTCAGGTTGAGGTCGTGGTTGGGGCTATCAACTGACCAGTTCTACGATTCAGAGAAGGTCGCCATTATCCCAATGGGGTTCTGCTTTCCGGGAACAGGTAAAGGTGGTGACCTGCCGCCACGCGCCGAATGTGCTGTAAAATGGCGGGCAATGGTCTTGGGCGCTCTGCAATCCGTCGAGTTGACCGTGATTATTGGGCGGTATTCGATGGATTGGCACTTGCCCCACCTGAAAAAACAATCAGTGACACAAGTCGTTAAAAACTGGAGAGATTACTGGCCTGAAAAGATCGTGCTGCCTCACCCAAGCCCGCGTAACAACAGATGGTTGAAAAGCAATCCTTGGTTTGATGCCGACGTGTTGCCGGAATTGCGGTTGCGGATCGAAACGGCTTTGCAGTATAAATAATCTCAAATTATAGATCCAGATCGTTAATCCAGCTTCGTATCTGTGTATAGGAAAACCTATCATCTCAAGTTTCTGCACGAATAACTGACCTGTGTGCAATATGGTGCTTGAAGATCGCGGGTCTCCGGCCAATTGGTCCAATCCTGTCTTACGTTGAAGGTGCTGGTTGGAATTCCATTGAGGCAGGCGACGAACTTTTGGGAAGGCTGTTGAAGTTGAATCATCTTAGTTGGGACATTGCGGATTTCAGGAGATTATGTCGGGGATGGAAAACTCGGTCGATTGCCACTCTACATCTGGGTGCAACTTCCTTTAAGTCTCCGCGTCGAGGGTTCCGGCATCAAAGGTGAGGGCGAGGCGCATGGGTTGCTCGCACGCATTGTGGTGCGAAAGGTCGGATATAGAGGGATTGATGAGGAAACGTTGGAGATAGGTTCTGTCGAAATGGCCAGTAGCAGTATTTAAGATTCGCACCCGTAGCTCAGTCTTCTCACTCAGGTCCGACCAAGTCAGAAAAGCGGCGATGTTACAGCGTATGCGGAATGTGATGTGTGAAAATATCAAATATAATTGCAGCCCGCAACGCCTGTGTCGCCAAGTGAGAATGCCAAGCCGCTGAAGTTCAAATCTGAGCCGCGATGCCCAACGGCTTCACGGTTGTTGGTGTTTCCCGAAAAACATCGGTAGGCTCAAGTCATTCGAGCTAAGGGGAGGTCCGACCTCAGGGTGATTTTTCCAACAACGGTCCTGCAAGGTACTTAAAAGTTCACCACGCAGACCGTGAGCCGCAATAT
>JBATTJ010000028.1:0-23297 GCA_049670485.1 Sulfitobacter sp. | reverse complement strand
GAGTGACCTCGTCTTGATTACTCGTTCAAGGCCCAGTCATACTCGGTCTTTGCAATCTCACCGATAGCAGCAAGCTCGGACTGGCGCTCGGGCGTAATGTATTGTGAGATATGCGTGATGACCCCCTCCTCGGAATTGCCGAAGTCGTAAGCGAACCACTCAAAGATGGACGAGACGACGACGCTGTCGTCCTCAATGGTTAAGCCTCGCGGGTGGCTCAGGTATTCCTTGGCCAACACATCAAGCAGCGCATCAACGTTTTCACCGGTGAACGCCTCATCGTGTAGGTTCGGGCAGCCGATAGACGCACAGTTGATCCCGTAATGCAGGCGGGGATCCTTCCAGATAGGCCGCAGGATCTCATGCTCGATCGCATTGAGGCTCATGGGTTCTTCCTCGACCTCGACAAGGTCCCCGTCCCACGGCCCACGGCTGAGCAATCCTCCAAGGCGGATGTCGCGGATTGATGCGACCGGATAATGATCAAGTACCACATCAATCGTCAGCGCGTTATAAAGGTTGAGCCAATAGGCCAGTTGCACAGGCTTTGCGCGCTCTGTGATCTCGATCTCTGTCAGTGACGCGATATAGGCCTTGAGCGCAGCCTTGTCGGCGTCGGTCACGCTTCCGTAGGCAAACAAGTTTAATCCGTTGCCGTCAGGCTTGATATATTCCTGCAAAATGCTGTCCCACGCACTGTGATCAATCGCTTGGGTGTTCTCCGCGTTGTTATACTCCCAATACTCCCAGGCTTCCGGCTCACTTGAGGAAAAGTTGGTAAACAAGCCTGCGGGCAGCACCGTGAGCGCCACGACAAGTGCAATAGGACGGGTCAGCATTTCAAAAATCTCCTGTGTGTTTGAGTAATTTACCTTTGCGAGGAAAGATGACCCGCACCGCCGTGATGCGCAAAACAATTTCCCCACACTTAACCGTGACGAAACGTGCATTTCAGCTAGGGACGTAGGCGGCTACGATACAAAGAGAAAGATTCCCTGAATAATGAAAGGTAGAGAGATTATGCCAAATACACTTATCAAACTGATCCCCGTCGCGGCTGTTGTTCTGATGTTCGGCAGCACGGCAGCTCTTGCCCAGTCGTCCCAAGGGGGCAATGGCCTGTTTGGTTTGTTCAAAGGCAACTCAAACACGTCTTCGCAAACTACGAAAGACTCCAATAGTGCCGCGACTGCTGATGCTCGTAAAAAGAAGAAAGACAAGCAAAAGAAAAAGCGTAACACCAATCGCGGTGGCAGCTTTCATGGCGGCGCTTAACGCTTGGATAATGCGCTGAGGTCAGAGGGTGCCTAAGTCGACGCGGGTCGGCATCACGACATATTGGTATGCTCTGGCCATCTTTATCTTGTGCGCGTCGGCTTCTCTGAGGCTGTTCGCACCTTTGTTTGCCTACGGACGCGACATCGCGTCGATGCCTGTCCTCCCCTTCGTATTTTTCTATGTGGCGGTGGCTGGTATTGTGGCGATCAGTGTACCGTTGTTGGCCGAGAAAACGCCGCAAATCGCTACTACGCGTTTATTATACCTGATACTTTTCGTAGGCGCGGCCGCCCGTTTGATGCAACTGGGCGCGCCGACAATCCTTGAGGATGATTTTTACCGTTACCTTTGGGACGGTGCAGTAGTTGCAGCAGGCGAAAACCCGTTCCTGTATGCCCCTTTTGATGTTGAGTTCGGTGATGCAGGCGGAGCGGTTCTGGCAGAGCTTGCAACGCAGGCAGGCGGTGTTCTGGACCGGATCAATTACCCGGAATACAGAACGGTCTACCCCCCTGTCGCTCAGGCGGTATTTGCGCTGTCACATTACATCGCGCCCTTTGATCTGGACGGATGGCGGGTCGTCTTGTTCCTGATGGAAGTTGGTTGTGTCATCGCAATCTTGCTCATCCTCCCCCGCTACGGTCGCTCCCCCCTATGGATCGCAGTTTACTGGTGGAACCCTTTAGTGATCAAAGAGGTCGCAAACTCAGCGCACATGGAGCCTGCCTTGATGCTGCCGATGTTGGTCGCAGCAGTTCTTGTTTTACGCAGACAGGGCGTGTGGGCGTCCCTTTTTCTGACGGTCGCGGCGGGCGTAAAGATTTGGCCGCTATTGACCTTAGCAACCATCTGGCGGCAATATCTTGTGCGTCCGAAACTACTGATGCTGTCTGGGCTGATGGTCGCAGTAGGGATATCGGTATTCTTGTGGCCGATCTACCGCTCCGGTCTTGATGAAACCTCGGGTTTTGTGGCCTTTGCTCAGAACTGGCGCGCCTCCTCAATCATGATCATCCTGACCGAATGGCTTAGCGCGTTGGTGCCGTCAGAAGGATTGCCCGCTGGCGCGCTGCCTCGACTGATGCTCGGCATGGCGCTGGCGATTACGATCTTCATGATCTGCTTCAAACGAGCGTACGGCCCCCGAACGACCATGTACCGGATGTTTCTCATAGCGGTCGCAATCTATCTGCTCTCTCCCTCACAAACCCCGTGGTATTTCCTGTGGATCGTGCCGTTTCTATGTATATTTCCCGCACGGGGATTGATGCTGGCCGGTATTCTTGTGCCGTTGCACTATCTGTTTTTCTACCTCGATCCGCGCGGTTTGGGGGAGGTCTACCGCTACGGCGTGGTTTGGGTCATCTGGCTGCCGGTCTGGGCGCTGTTGGCGTATGATTATGTGTTTGGCGGACCCAAACCGACCGCCAAGATCACCCGCGCCTGATGCGGGCCGGTTTAATCATAGGTCTGGTGATACCGGCCCTGAACGAGGCGGATGCGATAGCGAAGGTTCTGCTCGAAGTGCCCGACTGGATCGACCACACCATTGTTGCCGACAATGGATCGACTGATGGCACCGTTGACGTTGCGCAGGCGCATGGGGCCACGATCGCCCATGCGGCGCGTAAGGGATACGGTGCCGCATGCCTTGCGGGAATCGCGGCACTGCCCGGCTGTGATGTCGTGGTATTTATGGACGGCGATCACAGCGATTTCCCACAGCAGGCCGACCGTGTCGTTGATCCCATTGTGTTCGAGGGCATTGATATGGTCATCGGCTCTCGGCGTTTGGGCAGCGCCGAGCGTGGCGCGCTCAGCCCGCAGCAACAGTTTGGCAATTGGCTGGCCTGCACGCTGATCCGCCTGTTCTGGTCGGTCCACTATACCGATTTGGGGCCTTTCCGTGCCATAAAAAGGCAAGCGTTGGGGCAAATCGACATGCAGGATCAGGCATTCGGCTGGACCGTCGAGATGCAGCTGCGCGCCATTCAAGAAGGCCTTGTCGTGCGCGAAGTACCCGTCGACTACCGCGTGCGCATCGGGAAGTCGAAAATTTCGGGCACTGTGCGCGGCACGGTGCTGGCAGGTCATGCGATCATCGGGACAATCCTTAAAACTGCATGGGCGGACCGGCAGAACGGCAAGCGCGGGCGGAATAGCTGACCAATCTCCCACAAATTCAAGACGATGCACTGGCACCTTTGCTCTTGCCAAACCATCCGCCAAATACATCGGCGGACAGGATATCCGTGCGCCACGCCACGACCACCGCAGCTACCGCACCCGCAAGGTTGGCAATCGCAGCGGCACCGACAATACCGCTGTAGCCAAACATGGACACACCCAGCCAAGCCAATGGTAGATACAATCCGAAAATACGACCAAGGCTTAGCGACATGGACCAAACAGCCTTATCACGGGCATTCATTGCCGCATTCGCAATCACCAGAATGCCATAGCCAAACATCGTCAACCCGACAAACCGCAGGTACTGCGCTGCATAAGTTTGATCGCTTTCCCCAGAGGCGAGCAGACCAGCGATGGGCGACGCGAAGCTAACCAGTGCGATGCCGATGAGCGCGCCATAGATCAAGCTGAAACCAAAGGCGTTGAAGGTTGCAGTATGGACACGGTCCCGCTTTTCCGCGCCCCAGTTCTGACCCACGACCGGTCCAATACCCGATGACAGCGCCATGAGCGGCACCAACAAAATGGATTGAACCCGCCCTGCTGCGCCAAAACCAGCAACTGCATCGTCGCCTACGGTTGCGACCGCCGCAGTGACCAACGCCATGCCTGCGGGGTTGATCGCATTGGACATCGACGCAGGCAAGCCGACTTTGAGAATTTTCAAACAGCTTTTGAGCAGTCCGGTAAACATGTTGCCACACACCCCTAAAAGGCCTCGACGCCATGCGATCCAGAGCGCAACTGCCATTGCCACTACCCGCCCGATCAACGTCGAAAATGCGGCACCTGCGGTCCCCATCTCGGGGATTGGTCCCCAGCCAAAAATCAGCAGTGGATTGAGTGCAATGCCAAAGAATGCCGCCAAGATCATGATAGCCGCCGAAGTGGCCCCATCGCCATGGGCGCGGAAAACCGAGTTGGTGATCATCATCGTCACAAGAAACGGAAACGAAAGCGCCCAGAGCGGCATATATGCACCAATCTCAGTTGCGACATCTCCGTTCGCGCCCAGCGCAGCGAATATCAACGGCGAAGAAAGCCATATCAGCGCGCCAAACACGACCGACAGCGTCATTCCCAAACCAATCGCATGCAAGCCAAGCCGTTGTGTATCGTCCGAGTTTTCGCCCGCACCAACTGCTTGGGATAGGGCCGCATTCGCCCCCGCGCTCAGGCCGATGGACAGCGAGGTAAGCGCGGTAATGACAGGATATATAAAACCTACCGCCGCCAACGCGGCGCCGCTCACCTTTCCCAGAAAATAAGCATCAGCCAAACCCACAGCTATGACCGAGAAAATGCCAAGGCTCATCGGAGCCGACATTGCGGTGAGTGCTTTCCAGACGGGACCTTGGGTCAAATCTCTCTTTTTATTCTCGCTCAATGTATACGTCCTTGAATGAAATTTTGTGGTGTTTATGCGGACTGCAACAGCGCCAGCAGCGATTGCTCGGCCACAAAAAGGCCCGACCTTTTCACCGGCGGCAGGTCAAATACTTCCCCCTCAGAGAGGGCTATGACAGCCGGATGGATATAGCTGTTACGTGCCACCGTAGGTGTGTTGTGTAGACGTTTTGCTGCGGCTTCCGCCATCGCTTTGATCGTGACATCGCCATCTTCGGCACAGTTGAATGCCGCAAGTGTGCCTGCCCATGTGCGAAATGTTTTGGCGGTAAAACCATCGCCTCCTGCGGCGTCAGACAAATATTCATTGAGTTGATTGGACGAGACCGAATGTGTTGCACCACTGTCGTCAATCCAGCTCAACAACGTAGCACCGGGCACATCGTGAATTTTTTGCAAAAGCCTTTGAAGTTTGCGGTCCGTCACGCACTTGCGCACCTTCTTGCCGCCTTTTGCCGTGAAACTAAGCCGGATTTGGTCGTCCTTCAGCACAAGATGCCGACGCTTTAACGTCAGCGCGCCGTAACTTCCATTTTCCTTGGAGTAGTCAGGGTGGCCAACCCTCAATGCTGTTCGGTCAATCATAAATACTGCGGCGGCGAGAGCAAACTGCACATCTCCGGGGTCGGCGCCAAGGTCACGGTCAACGCGTCGCCGGATAGACGGCAAAGCCGCTCCAAAGGATGCCAACTGCTCGAACTTGGTCTCGGCCTGTGCGGCGGACCAACTGGGATGATAGCGGTACTGCTTTCGCTTGCGCGCATCCCGACCTGTAGCTTGTAGATGTCCATTGTGTTTGGTGCATATCCATACATCGTTGTAGGCAGGCGGAACCGCCAGCGCTTCGATACGCTTACGCTCGGCGCCGCGCGCGATAGACGTGCCATCGGGTGCCAGATATGAAAAACCGCGCCCGCGTCGGCGTCGTGTAATGCCCGGATCAGAATCCGAGACGTACACAAGCGTCTCGCTCACGCGGGCGCGACTTCGGACGCGAGTTTAAGCACGGCATCACCGTCCTCTTGCTTGATATACAAGGCTGGATCATCTTTGGAGCCATTGCGCGTAACCTCTGTCCCCTTGATCGTCCGTATGGTTTTTTCCTCAAACATAGACTGGATTTTGCCCGTGGCCGTGCCGCTGCCCCATTCCCACTTGACGTCGTCGCCTTCTTTAAACTGTGCCATTCAGGCCTCCATCCATTTGTTCCGCAACATGTCCATCCATTTGTTCCGCAACATGAACGTGTGAGCACGGCAACGGTTCCGCCGTCTATCTTTAGGATGCCTGAAACATCCGGCAAAGCGGGTAAAATCCTACTAGATCAAAGCCTGCGAAATCGCTCATTTATAAACTTTTTGCCTTCAGACATAATATTTCGCGGTACAAATAATTGTGCTCCAGCAGCATCTCACTTCTTTATGACTCTGCTTGACCCTGCGAACAGTGACTTATAGCGTCGATCAGGAAACTCAGGGATCGGGAATAGCAGCGTGACGAACGAAGCCACATCGGGAACACTCATCGACAGCAAACTGCGCAACAATGTGCGGGAAAAATACCATGCAGATGAGGCCGAGGTGATCACGTCACTCTCCGAGCACATCAAGCTTTCGCAAACAGACCGCAAGAAAGTTGCCGCCGCTGGCGCGCAATATGTGGACCGTGTGCGCAAAGAAACCTCTCCCTCCATGATGGAGGCATTTTTGGCTGAGTACGGCCTGTCGACCGAAGAAGGTGTCGGCCTGATGTGTCTTGCCGAAGCACTGCTGCGGGTGCCAGACGCTGAAACAATCGACGATCTGATTGAAGACAAAATTGCGCCATCCAACTGGGGCGCGCACTTGGGGCATTCATCCTCATCGCTGGTGAACGCGTCCACATGGGCCTTGATGCTGACAGGTCGCGTGCTGGATGATGACCCAAAAGGACCGACACGCGTGCTGCGTGGCTTGGTCAAGCGTATGGGCGAGCCCGTCGTTCGCAAAGCTGTTGCGCAATCCATGCGCATTCTTGGCCGCCAGTTTGTTCTGGGCCAGACTATAAAGGAAGGGATGAAAAACGCCCGCTCCGAAGAGGCCGAAGGCTATACCTATTCCTATGATATGTTGGGTGAAGCGGCGCGCACAGATGCGGATGCCAAGCGCTACCAACAGGCCTATGCCGATGCGATTACGGCCATTGCGAAGGAAGCTAAAGGCGATGTGCGCTCAAGCCCCGGTATTTCCGTCAAACTCTCTGCCTTGCACCCGCGATATGAGTACACCCACAAAGAAACCGTAATGCGCGAGCTTGTGCCACGCGCGCTCGAGCTGGCCAAACAGGCTGCGAAAGCCAACATCGGCTTCAACATCGACGCCGAAGAGCAGGACCGTCTGGACCTGTCGCTGGATGTGATCGAGGCGATGCTGTCGGACCCCGCACTCAAAGGTTGGGACGGTTTTGGTGTCGTTGTGCAAGCCTACGGCCGCCGCGCAGCACCAGTCATCGAGACACTCTATGACATGGCCGAACGACTGGACCGCAAAATCATGATCCGCCTTGTGAAGGGAGCCTATTGGGATACCGAGATCAAGATCGCACAGGAATTGGGTGTCGAGCGTTTCCCTGTCTTCACCCGCAAGATCAACACCGACATGAGCTATATGGCGTGTGCGCAGATCTTGATGGATCGCCGCGACCGGATTTACCCGCAATTCGCCACGCATAACGCGCATACCTGCGCCGCAGTTGTAGCGATGGCAGGCAATGACAAGGACAGCTTTGAGTTCCAGCGCCTGCACGGTATGGGCGAATCGCTGCACGGTATCGTCAAGGAAGCTGAGGGCACGCGGTGCCGGATTTATGCTCCTGTAGGCGCACACCGTGACCTATTGGCGTATCTGGTGCGGCGCTTGCTTGAGAATGGCGCAAATTCATCCTTTGTGAACCAAATCGTCGACACCTCCATCCCGTCGGAGTCGATTTCAAAAGATCCGGTGGATGAAGTGAAAGCGCTTGGTGATCAGATCGCGAACCCAACGATTTCGCAGCCCCACGACCTGTTCTCACCGGAGCGTAAAAACTCAAAAGGTTTCCGCGTGAACGAGCCTGCTTCTATTCTACCACTGCTGGCCGCGCGGGAGGAATTTGCTGACAAAAAATGGACCGGTGGTCCGATGATTGCCGGGATGTCCGCGCCGAAAGGCAAAGCACGCGATGCAATATCGCCGGCAGACCATGACCGTGTAGTCGGTACCATTTATGACGCGACGCCCGAGGAAGTTGAGACAGCGCTCAAAGCGGCAAAAGCCGCAACCGAAGGCTGGGCCGCAATCCCCGTGACCGACCGCGCAAATATCCTGCGCAAGACCGCTGATTTGTACGAAGAGCACACCGCCGAGCTCACCTCCATCACCACCCGTGAAGCTGGTAAAACGATACTGGATGGTATTGCAGAGGTGCGCGAAGCAGTTGATTTTCTGCGCTATTATGCGAATGAAGCAGAGCGGCTTGACGAGGAAGAGCCCGGCACACCGCGCGGTATTTTCGTCTGCATCAGCCCGTGGAACTTCCCGCTTGCGATCTTCTCCGGCCAGATTGCAGCGGCTTTGGCCGTTGGTAATGTCGTGCTGGCAAAACCGGCAGAGCAAACACCGATGATCGCGCAGCGCGCGGTTGAATTGATGCGCGAGGCCGGATTGCCGGAAGACGTGCTCCAACTGTTGCCCGGTGACGGCCCAACGGTTGGTGGCCCGCTGACAAGCGATCCCCGCATCGCCGGTGTCTGCTTTACCGGCTCTACCGAAGTGGCCCAAATCATCCACAAAGCGTTGGCGAAAAATGCCGGTGCCGATGCGGTGTTCATTGCCGAAACCGGTGGCTTGAACGCGATGATCGTGGATTCCACCGCACTCACCGAACAGGCTGTACGCGATATCCTGATCTCCTCGTTCCAGTCTGCCGGCCAACGCTGTTCGGCACTGCGGATGCTCTATGTGCAGGAGGAAGCGAAGGACCGTCTGACCGAAATGCTCTATGGAGCGATGGATGCGCTGGTGATTGGCGATCCATGGGCCACAGATGTCGATGTGTCACCGGTGATCGACGCGGATGCGCAGAAAATGATCATGGATTATGTCGCCACCCATCAAAAGGCAGGCACCGTGCTCAAAACGCTCGAGTGTCCGTCGGAGGGCACCTATGTGACCCCCGCGGTGGTTAAAGTCGGCGGCATTGCGGATATGGAGCGGGAAATCTTTGGACCGATCCTGCATATTGCTACGTTCAAAGCGCGCAATATCGACAAGGTCGTCGATGAGATCAACGCGCGGGAATATGGCCTGACCTTCGGGCTGCACACCCGCATTGATGACCGTGTGCAACAGATTGTGGACCGTATTCACGTCGGCAACGCCTATGTGAACCGCAACCAGATTGGTGCGATCGTCGGCAGCCAGCCATTCGGCGGCGAGGGGCTTTCGGGTACCGGACCAAAGGCGGGTGGTCCGCACTACCTCACGCGGTTCCGCCGCGTTGGCAAAGCGGACGCCGCAATCCAGCCGCAAGGCGTAGTTATCGAGCGCAGCGTGATTGATGACGCGATAGGCAAAATTGACGCACGCAACTGGGCCGCACGTGTTGACCGCGTGTCCGTCCTCAGGGCTGCATTAACTGGCAGAACCGGCATCGTGCGCAAATCACTGGCAGAAACAGCGGCCTTTGACACCACGCCGCAAACGCTGCCCGGCCCGACAGGAGAAAGCAACCGCTTGCGGATGTTCCCCAGAGGGCTGGTTTTGTGCCTCGGGCCAACGCCGGAGATTGCGGTTGCTCAGGCCATTCAGGCTTTGGGTACGGGCTGTGGTGTTTTGATGATCGTGCCGGGCGCCTCGTCGTCCATGGCACATGCGCTGACCAGTGCCGGTGCACCGCTCATCGCGCTTGATGGCATTCTGGATCCCGAAATGCTGGTTGACCTTGAAGGGTTCGCGGTGGTCTCTGCTGCGGGTGCGTCCAATTGGACGCGCAACTTGCGCATTGCCCTATCGAAACGTGACGGGGCAATCCTGCCCCTCGTGACCGAAAGCATCGCACCGGAGCGCTACATACTTGAGCGTCACCTGTGCATCGACACGACAGCAGCGGGCGGCAATGCGAGCCTGCTGGCAACTACGTCATGATTTAACAGGCGAAACAGCCTGATGCGTGCGGAAGTCTCAGAAGAATTCTTTCGCACGCACATGATGACGACAAACAAGGGAGAAACATTATGTCATCTGATGACATCAATCCGCGCAAGCCGTCCTTCGGCCTTGCGCTGGTGCCGGTAGTGCTAACGCTACTCGTACTGGGCATCCAGCTTTTCTATTTCGGCGACTTCACCCCCCATATTCCATTGGCCATCGGTCTCGCGATCACCGCAATCGTCGGTGTGTACCTGGGCCACGACTGGGGCAATATGGAAGATGGCGTTTTCCGCGTGATCAACGTCTCGCTGCCCTCGGTCTCTGTTCTGATCGTGGTGGGCATGATCATCGGCGTCTGGATTGCATCCGGCACCGTGCCATCGCTCATCTATTACGGCCTCAAAATCCTGTCACCACAGATTTTTCTTGCCGCAGCCATGGTCATGTGTGCGGTTGTTTCCGTCTCGCTCGGAACGTCATGGGGTACGGTAGGTACGGTTGGTCTGGCGCTGATGGGCATCGGCGCCGGTTTTGACGTACCTGTCTACTGGACTGCTGGTGCGGTTGTGTCTGGTGCATTCTTTGGCGATAAAATCTCGCCACTGTCCGACACTACGAACCTTGCACCGGCTGTGACAGGCGTAAACCTGTTTGATCACATCAAGAATATGATGCCGACAACAGTGCCTGCGATGCTGATCGCACTGGGTATCTACATCTGGGCTGGGTTCAGCCTGATCGACGCTAATGGCACCTCGTTCGAGCGTATCGACAGCATCACAGCAGCGTTGAACGACAACTTTAGAATCTCACCGTTGCTGCTGCTGCCTGCGCTCATCGTGATCGTGCTTGCGATCATGAAGAAGCCGCCGATCCCGTCGCTTTTTGCGGGTGTGGTTGCGGGTGCGATCACCGCCATGTTGGTCCAAGGTTCTAGCTTGCATGACATCTTCGGCTACGCAAACAGTGGCTATTCCATCGATACCGGCATCGCCGAAATCGACAGCCTTCTGAACCGTGGTGGCATCCAATCCATGATGTGGACAATCTCGCTGATCCTCATCGCACTTGGTTTTGGTGGCGCACTTGAGCGGACCGGTTGTTTGCAAGCAATCATCGCCAAGATCCTCTCGAAGGTTCATACCTTTGCTGGTGTTCAGACGGCCGCGATTGCAACATCCACAGCAACCAACCTTGTTGCAGGTGATCCCTATCTTTCCATCGCGTTGCCCGGTCGGATGTATTCGCCGGTTTACCGCGGGATGGGTTACTCCACCCTCAATCTGAGCCGTGCGATCGAAGAAGGTGGTACGTTAATGTCACCGCTGATCCCGTGGAATGCGGGCGGTGCGTTTGTCATCTCCGCGCTTGGTCTGGGTGTTGTAGATGGTAACTTCGAAAACCTGCTGTACATCCCGCTTGCATTTGCTTGCTGGCTGACGCCTGTGATCGGCATCATCTTTGCATGGACCGGCCTCTTCTCGCCCCGTGCGACGGAAGCGGAAATCCAAGGCTGGAAAGACAGTGACCATGCTGTCGCTGACCTCAGCGAATATGGCTATGAGGACCCGATGAAAGGGACCACTGCGAAAGCAACACCTGCGGAGTAACCTCTACCTCAAGAAAGTGCCTGTGCCCTTCGGGGCGCAGGCACACTACCCTTACAGAAACCCGACACTGCAAACGCGTCCATGTACGGGTATGCGTTGCGAAATCCCCCAACATTAGAACAGTACTGACGCACTTGGCCTACCGCTGACCTATCGGTCGCAGCGTGAGGTGGCGCAGGCACGGCCTGGTGCACCTTGCTTCGATAGTTTTATAGTGTTTGTGAGACTGCTATCTACGCGCACAGACGCGGAGGCTTACCCCCCGCGCCCTTCTCATCCTAGAACTTAGCGATCAGGTTCACAAAGAGGCCTTTGTCGTCCTGCGTCAGATCGGTGAGGTCATCCGAGAAGCTGCCGAAGTTATAGCCAACCCCGATCTTTGCGTTGTTACCAACATGGCGGTACGCGGCGAGGAGCGCGCTGGTCTCACTGAGGCCTGCATCTATCGCCTCGAAATAGCGACCCTCGACCAGCACGTCCCAGTTGTGCACAAGGTGGTACCGGAAGTTCATCACCGCAAGTACCGCGTCGTTGCTGTCGCGTGCAGAGGAGCGGTCCACGGCACTTTCAGCAAAGCGACCCCCGATTTTCGCGCCAAAGATCCAATATTGATCAAGGTCATAGTTGCCCTCGATGTTGAACACATGGCTTTCCTGTACAAAGCCTGCACCTGCAATACCATCAATCTCCTGACCGAAATCATCGTTGAGATAGCGGTAGTGCGCCAGAATGTTCAAACGCTCGTTGTTAACGGGCCGCAGCGCATAGCCCACGGACGCGTCCACAAACCGACCATCCAAAAGTGAGCCTCCGTCGGTGTCCGTCTCAATTGCCGACAGGTTATAAATCACACGGCAGTTATCGCAAGATAAGCTGCTCAACGAATTCGCCGCTGCACTCTATGATCATAGAAATGCGGGCAGCATCTCTTCTCCGCCTACAGGTTACCCGATGGAAAGGAGAACAGCGCACCCACTGGCGTAGTAGAAGCACAGCAGATTCCGATATCTATGCACAGCTAAAGAAAGTCGAAACCAGTTGTAGGGGAATGGAATACACCAACATACCCTGCACTCACATCTTCAAAACAGTTGGAAAATTGGCAGGGGCTGAGGGACTCGAACCCACGACCCTCGGTTTTGGAGACCGATGCTCTACCAACTGAGCTAAACCCCTATGCCGACGATCTGAGTAGTCTGGATTTCCGCTAGGATCAAGAGGGCATCCGACGCAAGGCGGGCAAATATTGCATTGGACGTAAAAATCATACGCAGTTCAGCACCAGTGTGCAGCTCTTGCAGGGAGTTCTTTGGCAACCAGTGAAAGACACGCTCTGGATTGGGGCCGTTCTGCATGCTGATAAACTCGACGATGCAAAGCTCGTTCAATGTACCCCTTAGCTAATCTTGATATGGATTGCCTATCGCAAACCTTCTATCCGCACATGTTCAAGTGCATCACCAGAGGCATCCAGCAAGCTGCCCCCTTCCACGACAAAGGCCTCCCTGTTCGGGGAGGCCTTTGCTTGGAACTGGTCTGTACTTTGGCCCCTGAGGGCCGCGGCGCTTACTCGGTGATTTTGGACACAACGCCCGCGCCAACCGTACGGCCACCTTCGCGGATCGCAAAGCGCAGGCCTTGCTCCATTGCGATCGGGGCGATCAGCTCAACGTCGAACTTCAGGTTGTCGCCCGGCATCACCATTTCCGTGCCCTCGGGCAGGTTAACAGTACCGGTCACATCCGTGGTCCGGAAGTAGAACTGTGGACGGTAGTTCGCGAAGAACGGCGTGTGACGGCCACCTTCCTCTTTGTTGAGGATATAGGCTTCGGCTTCGAACTTGGTGTGTGGCATAACCGACTTCGGCTTACACAAAACCTGACCACGCTCAACGCCTTCACGGTCGATACCGCGCAGAAGAACACCGACGTTGTCGCCTGCTTCACCACGATCCAGCAGCTTGCGGAACATCTCAACGCCCGTGCAAGTTGTTGTTTTCGTATCGCGCAGACCAACGATCTCGATGCTGTCGCCCACGTTGATCACGCCACGCTCAATGCGGCCTGTCACAACAGTACCACGGCCGGAGATCGAGAACACATCCTCAACCGGCAGCAGGAACGGCTGGTCCACGGCGCGCGCAGGCGTCGGGATGTACTCGTCCACAGCAGCCATCAGCTTTTTGATGGATTCTTCGCCGATTTCCGGCTGCGTGCCGTTCATCGCGTGCAGCGCGGAACCGGGGATGATCGGGATATCGTCGCCAGGGTACTCGTACTTGGAGAGCAACTCGCGGATTTCCATTTCAACCAGCTCAAGCAGCTCTTCATCGTCTACTTGATCCACTTTGTTCATGTAGACAACCATGTACGGGATGCCAACCTGACGGCCGAGCAGGATGTGCTCACGCGTCTGGGGCATTGGGCCGTCTGCTGCGTTCACAACCAGGATCGCGCCGTCCATCTGCGCCGCACCGGTGATCATGTTCTTGACGTAGTCCGCGTGGCCCGGGCAATCGACGTGCGCATAGTGACGCGCTTCGGTCTCGTACTCCACGTGCGCCGTCGAGATCGTGATCCCGCGCGCTTTCTCTTCCGGCGCGCCGTCAATCTGGTCGTACGCTTTGAAATCACCGAAATACTTCGTGATCGCTGCCGTCAACGTCGTCTTCCCGTGGTCCACGTGACCAATCGTGCCGATGTTCACGTGCGGCTTGTTACGTTCAAACTTTTCCTTTGCCATGATGGCGCCCTTCCAAAAGTCCAAGGGCCCGAGATGAGCCCGCATTGCATATGGCGGGCGGCATATTTGGTCTGGAACGTAAAATCAAGCGGCTCTTGCAACGGATATGAAGTTTCGTGACCAGACTGGGTACCAGAAGTGCAGATCAGCCTTCATCACCAACAGTTTGAGGCGCTTGTGCGAGGTCCTGTGGATCAGGCAGGCCATTGAACCACCCTTCCTCTTCGTTCTTCTTCACCAGAAAATTCTCGATTTGCTTGACCGCATTCTGGCTGAGATTCTTAAACTGTTCTTCTGCGGACTTGGTGAAGCCAGAGCCGACCACCGGCCCTTGGTCGAGTGATTCCAGAATCGTGATCTGGTGTGCCTTGGGGGTCAGTTTTTTGTTCTTGGCGTCATCCCACACGGTGATCCGGATAATCATCGCGGATTTAGGCGTCGCCACCAGCGGCACACCACGCGGTGCAAGAAAATAACTCTCGATTGAAATACCAAAGTGATAGAGGCGCGTGCCGTCATAGCGATCAAATCGCTCTGCCACCGCTTCCTGCAGCATCTGGGTCATCACCTCGGTGTCCAACTCCCGGCTTAGCGGTACTTTCTGCACTTTGGGGGCCACGACGATGTTATGGCCAAGCTTGAAATCGCCAAGCGGCACCGCAGGATCGCCCAGATCGGCGGCTCCATTACACGCGGAGACACTACCGATGAGCATAAGTGCGACCATCGCGCGCAAAAATTTAATCCGGATCATTCGTCGGCCCTCCCCATTCTGGTCACCTGCGATACCCCAAGCGCCCTTGTGGTGCAATGCATGCACCCTACCTTCTAGTTCTCAGCTCAACCAAGGAGATGCGAAAAGCCCATGACCGATCTGCCTGTTCGCGTGCCTTTGTTGGAGGAAGTCCCCAGCTTTCTGACGTCGTTGTCGAACTTGCGCGAAAATATCTTGCTTGCCGTGCCAGCCCAAGCATTGGAGCAGCCGATATGTTCGGGCCAGACGATAACGCGCTGGCACATGGTGATGGAGCCAAAAGCAATCCGGCGGATTTTGCTGGAGAAGTTGGGCAATTATCCCAAATCAAATGTAACCAAAACACTGCTTGGACCTGCCATTGGCGATTCGTTATTTATTGCAGAAGGCGCGCATTGGCGCTGGCAACGGCGCGCGGCGGCTCCTGCCTTCTCCCATCGTAGTGTCACCGCCTTGGCGCCCGTGATGAGTGCGGCTGCCGAAAGGTCCTGTGCAAGGATCGCTGCGGCAGGACCAAAGGCCACCAATCTGGCCCAAGAAATGGTTACTACAACGCTTGACGTTATCGCAGACGTAACATTTTCCGGAGATGATATGTTGGATCGAGATGCGGTTCATGCCGCCATTGACGGGTACATCGTGCAGGCAGGTCAGGTGAGCCTGCTGGACTTGTTGGGAGTCCCCCCTTGGGTGCCGCGTCCCGGACGCAGCCATGCACAAAAGCAACTTGAGGTCACCAAAACCGCTGCTGACGCTGCCATCACGCGTCGGCATACGCGTGGCGAAGGGACGGTGCCAGATCTGCTTGATTTGCTTCTGTCGGCTGAAGATCCCAAATCAGGCCGTACCATGACCACGGCTGAGCTGCGTGATAACCTGCTGACATTCATTGTGGCCGGCCATGAGACGACGGCACAAACTCTGGCTTGGGCGCTGTATCTGATGGGGTTTGATATGGACGCACAGGACCGCGCGAGAGTGGAGGCACAAGAGGCTTTGCAAGGTCGGGTGGCAGGCGCTCAGGATCTCGAAGCCCTGCCCTACATCCGGCGCATCATCGACGAGACATTGCGCCTCTATCCTGCAGGGGGCCTTTTGTCGCGCACTGCACAAGCCGAAGACACATTATGCGGCACCCGGATTAGACCGGGAGATACCGTGATGATTCCGGTATATGCCTTGGGACGACACCGCGGTCTTTGGGAAAATCCAGACAGCTTTAGGCCCGACCGTTTTTTGAACCGCAAAAAGATTGACCGCTTTGCCTATCTGCCATTCGGGGATGGGCCGCGCGTTTGTATCGGTGCGTCGTTTGCAGTGCAGGAAGCTGTTATCATTCTCGCGACCCTACTATCGCGCTTTCGCTTCGCTTCGGTAAAGGGCAAAATACCCGATCCGAAAATGATCATCACCCTACGTCCCGAAGGTGGTGTTTGGATGACGGCGGAACCGGTTTAGTCGCAGACGGATTTGAGCGCGCGCCATTGTGCATCGCTCACGATATCATCGTATTCCCCATCTGGGCGGGCAGCGTTGCGGGCAAGGTCAATCCGGCTGCTAAGTGTTGGGTGGCTCACAAAATGCGACACGACGCCTTCTGTATCGCCGTATTGATCGCGCAACCGTTCGAACATATCGCCCAGCGCCGCGGGCGACACGCCAGCGTCCTCAAGCGCGGTATAGGCAAAAGCATCAGCGCCGCTTTCAGCCTCTTGGGCGTAATTCGCACTGATCAGGCGTTCGGTGAGAAACAACACCGCAGCGCCACCTGCAAAATCCCCGAGCAGCAGGCCCAATATCCCGACCGACCCCGCAGAGCGGAGCGCGTGACGGGTCGGGTCGCGGTTCTCGACATGGCCAACTTCGTGCGCCAGCACGGCGGCGATTTCATTTGGGCTAACGGCGGCATCAATCATCCCGCGAAAAAAAACGACATACCCACCGGGCAGTGCGAAAGCATTGACCATTTCATGATCAAGTACGAACACTTGGATCGCATCATCGCTTTCCCGCTCCACGCCCAAAGCAACCAGCATTGCCTCCAACGTAGCAAGCCCGTCTTCGGCATCGCAGGTCAGCAAGGGAGGCAGGCCAGTGCCTGCCAGCGCCTGCCTGATCTGCTCGAACGTCGCCTCGCCCAGCGCGCGCTCACCCCCGGGGGGCACGAAAGTCGCCAACCGGTCCGCCAACGCGGGCACCAAAACGCCGATCTGTATCGTCACAGCCGCAACCGCGGCAAAAGCCCATGCGGCCAGCCGCCAACGTCCTTTTGGCGGATTTGGTCGCGCGAGGTGAGGCATATGGCCCAATACAGCGGTATTAAACAGGTGCAGGCGCGCCAGCGGGTCACCGGTCCACCGCAGAACCACACCGTGACGCCCGGCAATGTCCTCAAGCTTCCTGATCTCGAACAGGGGCCATCGCACGCCGACCTGGCCACTGGCGGGAAACCCGATTTCAAGCATGCCTGCACTATCGTCAATCATAAGCGTAATCGATTGCGGCAGCGGTTTATCTCCATCGAAATAAGCACTGCGCCGCGCATCGTATACGCGGCCTGTAGGCAAGTCCGGCGGCACCGTCATATTGCAGCCCCCAGATCCAGCGCCTCGGCAAAACCTTCCGCTTCGGCAAATTCATCACGCGCGCGCTGGCTTACACCAGCTAGGCCTGCAACGTTCACAAGGCTGAGTGTGACAGCCATGTGCCGCATGAGCGGATAGGTCACAAATGTATGGTGCAACACGCCCCAAATAAGAAAAACCGCCAGATACAGCACGGCAATGAGGCCGACAGACAGCCAGCGCGGCAGGTTGCCCAACGGATCAGCCGTGCCGATCTGAGCTTCCAGAAACGCATCAGGCCCCAGCAAACCGACGGCTACACCAACAACCCCGAGCACTCCAACAAGCAGGATCAGATAAGCGATCGTGGTTCCCAGCACATAGATCATGCTGATCCGCAGTCCGTTGAGATTTGAGCGCATCCCAACGCCCTCTGCGCGCTTGTGATCCGCCATCATCCGTTTACTGACAAAGCGGTAATGCACAGCACCGTAGATGAGCAGCATCACCGCCGGACCAAAGGCTAGCAGGCGCAAAGGCCGATCCCAGCTATAGGGTAAAAATCCCAGATCAACTGCCGCGCCCATCCCGATCAGCAAATCCTCAACCGGTCCGTTGGTGCGGGGGATAAGCGGGTCGAACCAGATCAGCCAGAGCACTAAAGATGCCGTCAGCGTAACGGCCCACATCAACGGGATTGCTGCACGGTAAAGCATTACCCACCGTCCACCCTGCACCAACTTGGCCGACCCGAAAAACGTGCGGTCTGTTTTGTACTTCTCAAGCCAGAATGTCATGCGCGGCCACAAAATACCCGCCGTGCAGATGGTGATCAGCCAGTGCACCAATGCGCGCCACGCATACCCCCAGGCGCCCGGCTCAAGTCCGAAACGCACGCCGCGCCAGCGTGTGCGGCCCAACACATAGCGCCGCGCGCGGTATTGCGCGTAAAACCAGATCGGGATCACACCCAGAAAACTGGCAAAATACCCCACAAACGAGCTCTCGAATACCGAAAAGCTCACGAACATCAGCAAGAGGTTCACAATACCGATGTAGAAGGTCAGAATTACGACCGCGATAAAAAAGCCAAGCAGCTTTTCCCAAGGATCGCCGACATACTCGAGCGGATGACCTCCCGGACGTATCGACGACCAATACCACCGCCGCAGCCGTGTCTTCATCCAGAACCGGTAAAACCCCAGCGTCAGCACAGTCCAGAAACCGGATTTAAGCGCGAGCCAGAAAAGCGCGGAGCGGTTGCCTACGAACCCTACGTCAATCCCGTGCTCAGGCAAGGGGGGGGGCGTTATCTCAATTGAATTTATTGTCACGCGGGAAGCCACGGGGCGCCATCCGACCGGCGCTTGCACGTTTTCCGGTCCATTCATCCAGTTCCGTCTCGGTACGGGTGCGTCCGGCCGGATCGAGCCAGCTGAGACCTTCAGCGCGGGTAAAAGTGGTTATGTCCGACAGGCCACCGTCCTTGTATTTCTGCAGCCGCACGCCTTTGCCACGGCCCATTTCGGGCAACTCATCAAGGGCGAAAACCAAAACTTTGCGGTTCTCACCGACGGCGGCCACGCTATCGCCCGACACCGGCTTGCAAATGAGCGCGCGCACATCGCCACGCACGTTCAATACCTGTTTGCCAGAGCGTGTTTGCGCAACAACCTCTGTCTCTGGTACAACAAATCCGTCACCGGCAGATGACGCCACAATCAGCTTCCCTTCGGGTTTATGAATAAACAAATCCACAATCTGGACCTCATTGGGCAAATCCACGATCAGGCGCAGCGGCTCTCCCATGCCACGCCCGCCCGGCAGATTGGCCGCAGAGATCGTGTAGAACCGCCCGTTGCTGCCGAACGCCAGCAACCGGTCCGTGGTCTCCGCATGAAAGACAAAACGCGGGCCATCCCCGTCCTTGAACTTGAGCTCCCGGGCCAGATCAATGTGGCCGGTCATCGCGCGGATCCAACCCATCTGCGAGCACACGACAGTCACCGGCTCACGGTCGATCATCGCCTCAAGTGGTACCTCTTCGAACTCACCCGCCTCGGCAAAAGTCGAGCGGCGTGCCCCGCCTGCATAGTTTTTGCCAAACTGCTTTTTCGTCTCGCGCAGCTGATCCGTAATGCTATCCCACTGCAGGCTCTCGTTCTCGAGCAGATCTTCAAGTCCTGCACGCTCTTCCATCAATTCGGATTGCTCGCGCAAAAGCTCCAGCTCTTCAAGGCGGCGCAAACTGCGTAGGCGCATGTTCAGAATCGCTTCGGCCTGCACCTCGGACAATTCACCCTCACCGGCAGCGGGGGAAATATAATCCTTCTCGTCCATTGCGCGCACATGGGTCTTGCCCCAGTCCTCGCGCATGAGTGCGGGCTTCGGCTCATCATCATAGCGGATGATGTCGATCACACGGTCAAGGTTGAGGAAGGCGACGATAAAGCCTTCAAGCACCTCAAGGCGATGGTCGATTTTTTCGAGCCGGTGGCGCGAACGGCGCTCCAGCACATCGCGGCGGTGATCCAGAAACGCACGAAGCACTTCTTTCATCGAACAGACCTTTGGTGTCACACCGTCGATCAGCACGTTCATATTGAGCGAAAAGCGTACTTCGAGATCGGAGGCGCGATACATCATACCCATCAGCACTTCAGGGTCGACGTTCTTGCTGCGCGGCTCAAGCACCATACGGATGTCTTCAGCGCTCTCGTCCCGGATATCGGCAAGGATCGGTATCTTCTTGGTCTGGATCGCTTCGGCAATCTTCTCGATCAGCTTGGATTTTTGAACCTGATAAGGGATTTCCGTGACGACGATCTGCCATTGACCGCGGCCAAGGTCCTCGACCTCCCACCGACAGCGCAGACGGAACCCGCCTTTGCCGGTCCGGTAGGCCTGTGCGATGCTCTCGGCTGGCTCGACAATAATGCCCCCCGTGGGGAAATCCGGACCCGGCACATATTTGAGCAGCGTATCATCACGCGCGTCAGGCGTTTTTATTAGATGGATGCAGGCATCGCACAACTCCGAAATGTTGTGCGGCGGTATGTTTGTGGCCATGCCAACCGCGATGCCGCTTGAGCCATTGGCCAACAGGTTGGGAAATTGCGCAGGCAGCACCGATGGCTCTGTCAGGCGACCATCATAGTTGTCGCGAAAATCCACGACATTCTCGCTCAGCCCTTCCAGCATCGCCTCGGCAACAGCGGTCATGCGCGCTTCGGTATAACGGCTGGCGGCGGGGTTATCGCCGTCGATGTTGCCAAAGTTTCCCTGCCCGTGCACCAGCGGATAACGGACGTTGAAATCTTGCGCCAGACGGGCCATCGCATCATAAATTGCCGCATCACCATGCGGGTGGAAGTCCCCCATCGTGTCGCCGCTGATCTTAGCCGATTTGAGAAACCCGCCGGTCGAGCTTAGCTTGAGGCGGCTCATGGCGTATAAAATCCGGCGGTGCACCGGCTTGAGCCCGTCGCGTGCATCCGGCAGCGCACGGTGCATGATCGTGCTGAGCGCATAGGTCAGATACCGGTCGCCCAACGCGCGGCGAAGCGGTTCGGTGGTTTCCTCAAAACGAGGAGGCACTGGCTTTTTGGTGTCTGACATACCCGTTGTGTAGCGGTGCGGCACTGGCCCGACAAGCATCTGATTTGACCAAAGCAACCGCATGATCAGCCAATGTGTCATTCGGGCGACGTGAAAATTATATTAATTTTTCCCCTTAGCCATCACCGTGATCTTTGGTACGGAACAAGTGGGGGAGGTCAGACGTTCGGCTTCTATAGACAAACTGCTGGAGCCAACCACATGAAAACCTTTATTCTATTAACCTTCGGCTTTTTGGGATTCGCATTCTATGAAATGAGTGGCGGCTCCGAGTTTGAACCCGCACGCGAACGCTTTGCCGAACAGACAGCCACATCTGTAGAAGCACCTGCGCCAGCTGTCGCTCCAGCGCAAACAGCCCTTGTTCAACCTGCTCCCGCAACGCCGACTATCACCGCACAGGACGACGCGCCGGAGGTCACACGTGTTGCCCTCAACCTTGTCTCCGTAAACGACACCGGCGTGCAGGCACGCGTTCCCGCCCCCCAAACCGCACGCATCATAGACAGCAGCGATACACCACAGATCATTCTGCCAAGCCTGATCGCTACAACAGGTACCGAAGCCTCGTTCGAACCACGTGACGACATCCGCACTGTCTCCGGCAACCGCGTAAACGTGCGCGGCGGCCCTTCCACGAACTTTGGTGTGGTTGGTAAGCTGACACGTGGTGACGACGTGCGCATTCTTGAGGATAACGGCGACGGTTGGGTGCGTATGGAAGCTCTTGATGGTGGCGATAGCGGCTGGATGGCCGATTTCTTGCTCACTTCGGGCTGATTCTCCCAAGGGCAATTGCCAAACGCAGTAAAACAGCGCATCTGAGGCCTCATTCACCCACGAGGCCATTTTTCATGACACAGCGAACCATCCTGATCACCGGTTGTTCTTCGGGCATCGGTTATGCCACGGCACACGGCTTGCGGGAGCGCGGTTGGCATGTATATGCAGCCTGTCGGCAAGAACTGGATTGCGCGCGACTGCGTGAAGAAGGCTTTGACAGCCCACGCATCGACTATACTGACCCAGAAAGCATCATCACTGCGCTCGCCGATGTGCTTGAAGACACGGGTGGTACGCTGGACGCTGTGTTCAACAACGGCGCGCATGCGACCCCGGGTGCCGTCGAAGACTTGCCCACAGAAGCCCTACGCGAGATTTTCGAGGCGAATTTCTTTGGCTGGCACACGCTCAGCCGTGCGATCATTCCGGTCATGCGCGCCCAAGGTCACGGCCGGATTTTACAATGCTCCTCCGTCCTTGGATTTGTCGCCCTGCCTTGGCGCGGCGCGTATAACTCGACAAAATTTGCCCTTGAGGGTCTTACCGACACATTGCGCCTCGAGATGCGCGGCACCGGCATTTACCCGATCCTGATCGAGCCGGGACCGATCACATCCAAAATCCGCGCCAATTCCATCCCCCACTTCGAGCGATGGATTGATTGGGAGAATTCCGCCCGTGCGGACCAGTATGAGAGCCAGCTTGCGCAGCGCCTTTACGGTGAGAATGGCCCTGACAAATTCGAACTGCCTCCGCAGGCCGTGTTGAAAAAAGTGATACACGCGCTTGAGGCGAAAAAACCACGCCCTCGCTATTACGTGACCAAGCCTACTTATCTTGCAGGCTTCCTTCGCCGCGTCCTGTCTACACGCATGCTCGACCGCGCCATGAGCCGCTAGGGGTTGCAGCCGCGCCTGCGTCCGCTACATCGCGCATCTGAACTACAAGGAGCCCACCGATGTCTGACCCGTTTTTCATCCTGATCGTCATTGCCGTTGTGGCGGTCGTGGTCGTGCTTGTCATGGGTTTGGGCGGTTTTGCAAAAGGCGGCGCCTTCAACAAAGCAAACTCGAACAAACTCATGCGCTACCGCATCATTGCGCAATTTGTCGCCGTTTTGTTGATCGCGGCATACGTCTATTTCATCAAGGAGTGACACCATGGTCGTTTTGAACAAAAACAA
>JBATTJ010000027.1:0-12415 GCA_049670485.1 Sulfitobacter sp. | reverse complement strand
GAGTGACGAACAGACGGTCGCAGGCTGCAACGAAGGAACCTGTGTTTGCGACCTCGATGAATGTTTTGATCAAGGTAATATCCATACACCATCAATGACAAAAACTCTGCTCAAGATCAATTCTTATACGTTTTTCTATTGCCAGATAGGGCGGTATATCCGGCTCAACGAAGTCGGGTTGCAGCTTCCGTAATAACGGGCTCGAAGCCGCCATCTGATGAAATTTTGCATACTGATGGCGGCAATGTGGATGGTGTAGATGGCTCCTGCACCCATCGGCGTTGTAATGCGCGGTGCTGCGGTCGTCACAGACCACTTTAGAGGAGTCTCACAATGAAAGTCACAATAACTGGCCTAGATCACTGACCGGCGGTTGATTGCACAGCAATCAATGAGAGGGGCGGCGAAGAACGATTTTCAAGTCCACGGCATCAATGATCATGGTGAGATTGCATTCAACCTTGCTTTAAGGTGGGCGCAAGTGCTGTCATTCGTTGAACCTCTCAAGGCATGTCTGATTGGTGTTGAGGCATGTGGCACGAGCCATTACTGGGCGCGTGATGTGATAAAACTGGCTGATAATATCAAGCTGACCCCAGAACCGTGATGTAGCGCGATCTCGCACGGCATAGGTATTACGTGGGCCTTCTAGGCGTGTGTATCCAGCCCCAGGGTATCGGGATGATTTCGAAAGTTAAACCAGGATAGGAATTCTTGTGAATTTGATCCGGTATGGCAAAACGGGTGTCCCTACAGGAATTATCCCTTGCTAAATTTCATTTAACATCCATATACCATCCATATAGATGGAGAATCAATATGAACAACGTGAGGCAGCTGCGCGACAAGCAGCCTGAAAACGAAAAGATCACGATCAACCTTGGCTTTGTTGATCTGGGCCGTATCGACCTTTTGGTACAGGAAGGCTTCTATTCCAACAGGAGTGATTTGATCCGCAGTGCCATTCGCAGGGAGCTGGAAAGCCAGACAGAGGTCGTGAGCAAATCGCTTGAACGGCATACAATGGAGCTTGGCTTGCGCGACTACTCCGTTGCGGATCTTGAGGCACTCAGGGATGCAGATGAGGTGTTGCACGTCAAGGTTGTCGGGCTGGCCCGCATCGCAATGGACGTTTCTGCGGAACTGGCGCTTCAAACAATAGGATCAATCACTGTGTTGGGTGCTTTGCAGGCCAGCGCAGACGTAAAGAAGGCACTTGCTGATCGCATTAAATAGTATGCGACGCACCTAACAAGGATACACAACATGAAACTCTTTAACGTCGGCGCTATGCGCCCGGCGACCGATGATGCACGTTTTGCTGCTGCTAGCGATCTTGTCCAGCGCACATTGGCGCAGCACGGCCTTTCGGGGCGAGGCGGGCAAAATGCCCTCCCTCACACTTTCAACATGCCGTCGCTTGATGGCATGCTGGCCCAATTCTCTCAGCCCGCCGATAGTAGTGGGGCCTCGAAGGTGGATGTCCCGCAGGGTGCTCAATTTCACAACGATACTTTCATTTGCGACGCAGGTACGCGGACTTTCCGCACTTATGTTCCCGCCTCCGCACTCGATGGTGCGGCGGGCGTCGTGATGATGCTGCACGGGTGTACACAAACACCCGACGATTTCGCGGCAGGCACGGGTATGAACGCTTTGGCGGAAGTGCACCGGTTTATCGTAGTCTACCCTGCACAATCTCGCGGCGACAACGCACAGTCTTGCTGGAACTGGTTCAGCCGTGGCGACCAGCGGCGGGGGAGGGGTGAGCCCGCAATTCTTGCTGGCATCACCGCACAGGTTTGCGCCGAATATGGCGTCGGTAGGGACCGCACTTTCGTCGCAGGGCTTTCGGCTGGAGCGGCGATGGCGGCCATACTTGGGGAAACCTATCCAGATGTATTCGCTGCTGTCGGCGCGCATTCGGGTTTGGCGGTTGGTTCAGCTAGAGATGTCGCATCCGCGTTTGCGGCGATGGGCGGGAACGCACTTGATGGTCCGACGCCTACGGAGCGTGGCGCTGCGGTGCGCAGCATCGTATTTCACGGCTCCGCTGATGGTACTGTGCACCCCTCCAACGGTGATCAGATCGTCCGCCGCGCGTTGGATGCAACCGCCCGACAAAGCGTCGAGGCTGTCGAACATGGCCAGACCGGCGGGCGCGATTTTACCCGCAAGGTGTCAAGCGATGCGCAAGGCGATCCTGTAGTCGAGCACTGGACCGTCAAAGGGCAGGGCCATGCATGGTCCGGCGGACAATCTGCCGGATCTTATACGGATACGAGCGGCCCTGACGCCAGTGCCGAAATGATCCGCTTTTTCTTCAACACACCCGATAAGGATTCTTGAAATGACAACGATGACACTGACGTTTGACGCAGTAAGTGAAGCGACACCCGGCCCCAAATGGTATGCACGCTGGCAACGGTCGTGGCCCGCGTATGAAGCGTGGTTTGTGGCGCGCGGCGGCGACAATGGCCCGTCCAGATCCGAGAGCCGGGACGCGCTGAAGCGGTATATGCCCGAGCTGGTCGCGGTTTATGACCGGCTGGTTGTAGTTGCGGGCGGGTCGGACCGTGCGGCGCGGTTCCTTTCCACGTGGTGCCCGCCCACCTACCTCGGTGGTTGCTCCCTTGCTGCAGTGGCTGACCGAAAGGAAGTGCGCCTTGTGCGCAATTACGATCTGTCGCCGGAGCTGAACGAAGGGCTGTTGCTGCGCACCCAATGGTCGGGACGTGCGGTCATGGGCATGGTCGAATTCCTGTGGGGTCTGTCCGACGGCATCAATGATGCGGGGCTGAGCGTGGCATTGGCCTATGGGGGCAGGTCGGAATCGGGCAGGGGGTTTGGGGTCACAACAATTTTGCGCTACGTGCTCGAAACCTGCGATACTGTCGAACAAGCGCTGGCAGCACTTGAGAGGGTACCGTCACATATGGCCTACAATCTGGTTCTGGCGGATGCGTCCGGTCAAACGGTCAGTCTGGAGCTGTCACCGGGAGGTGGCGTGAGGGTAATGCCCACACCGATTGCCACGAACCATCAGTCGGGCCCGACACTGGCAGACCGTCCCGCCTTTACCCGCAGCTTTGAACGCCACGCCCATCTTGACGGGTTGCGTGTCAAACCCCGAAAGTTGAACAGGCAATTCCTCAAAGCACCGCTTTTGCAGGACAGATATGCCGAAGGCTTCGGGACGCTGTTTACAGCAGAGTACGACCCAAAGCGATTGTCTCTGGGCCTCACGCTCAATGGTGAACGCTGGGACCAGCGATTGGCGGAGTTTGATGAAGGTCAACGGGTCGTAAATTACGCGCAACGCTCAGAGGTCGCAGCGCCGTATACCGGTTTCGAGGGCGCCAACTGGTCGAACGCGGGCATGATCGACTGGAACAAGGTGGCGCATGATTATGCAACGGGGCAGGGGCGTGCAATATCTGCATATTTGCCAGCGGATCCTGCGCAGAACAAAGAAGCTGCCTGATCCGTTCAATGGTTGTATTGACCATCAAATAGCGGTCGCATCAGGAGATATCTGACGCGGCCGCACTTTGGGCCTCGAACAGACAGCTTTGTCATTATGCCTAGTAAATTGGAAAAAAAGTAAGCTAATCCAGAGCAGGGTTTGTTCAATACGTCCTTTAATGAGCTAAATTCCAGGTGTTATCGTATCTCCATCCATCGCATGCGCAGGGAAAACAGCCCACCTGATCGAGACGAAGATTGACCGTTACATAAGATTTGCCAGCTCAAATATGGATCGGGGCAGGTAGGCCAAGAACAGGAATAGTCACGGCTAGTCCCATTGTGAAAGCTGTGTGTTGTCATAGCAGGATGCAATCAATGAGTATCTTTAACTCGGGTGTGATCCACCCTGCGATCGGTGGCGCCTATATTTGCGCTGCAGATGGCTTTGCGCGCCGCGCGATTTTACGTGTCGTACGATATGGACGGAAGCGGAGTTGTCGAGCACTGGGCAATTGAAGGTCAAGCTCATGGCCGGTTCGATGGCCAGCCAGCAAGATACCACCCAAAGCGGAACTGCGATCCAAGTATGCGATGATGTAGACAGCGTGGACGAAGCCGAGCAACGTTAACAAGATGTCGACCCAGAATTATTTTTCGAGGCTAACTTGCCGGAATACTGCCCAGAGGAAAGATGATGACTGACAAAACGATATGTATAAATCCATGAGGGTATATCCTGAAAGTGAGTATGCTATGGGAAGGTATGCGATCAGCGGCCGGCGCAAGATAATTGCGTTGGTCAAACTTAATGTGTGTTAGGATTGGCGATGAAACAAGAATATCAGAGCTGTCTGATCAGCCGCCTCTCCCGATTTGTCACCCTTACGGATGCAGAATGCGCTTTTATCGCCGATCTTGAAAAGAACGAGCAAGAACGCAAAAAAGGCCGTCCTGTCGTCAGTGTCGGGGAATTGACGGACGGTATCATGGTCCTGAAATCCGGATGGGCAGTCGTAAAGGCAGACAGCTCTGATGGACGTAGCCAGATTTTGCGGGTGTACCTTCCCGGCGAAGTGATGGGGATGGCGGAGTTGGGAACAACGCACGCACATCACCGTGTCGTCATGCAGACTGACGGTATGGTCTGTCCATTTCCGCGCAAAGGATTGGCGCCCCTGTTCATAGAATATCCGCGATTGGCAGCTTTGCTCACTTCTGTCGGCAGTTTGGATCAGATTGCGCTGCGCCACCATGCCGGTGCACTTGGGTCGATGGACGCTGCAGGCAAGCTGAAAACATGGTTGCTCCAACTACGATCAAGGCTGGAGGTTGCCAATGTCGGTTTGGGAAATCGTTTTCAGGTTCCGTTCAGTCAGGTTGAAATTGGTCAGGCCGTTGGGCTGACATCTATCTATGTTAACAAATTGTTGCGCAGGTTCGTCGAGAATGGGGAAATGGAAATTGATCGCCCTTACGTGCGCCTTCTCAAGCGGGATGAGTGGGAAAAGGAATGCGAATACGTCAACGCATTCGTCAATATGGACACATCGTGGTTCCCGCCCGCAATCGGGGCGGAAACAACTGGTAAGGCCGAACTGGCCGAGCCGGTATGAGTTTAAGCAACAGCGTCTTGATTGATGCCGCCGGTCGCAAGTTCTGTCATCGTGCGGTCCCCATCGTAGGCCGCGTCGAGGCATTTTTTCAACTTTTCAACGTCGCCGTCTAACTCAAGCCGGTCTGCAAATGCGGCAAGGCAACCGTATCCCGCGATCGCATAGTGAATCAGTCGCTGGTACTGGGTGATGATCATCGCATCGCGGACCGTATCTTCGCCAAAACGCGCGTCCAAAACATGCGCGCGGGCTTCTTTCACTAGACCCTCCATACCTTTGCAGTGTTCGCCACTCGGGCTTTCATCGTGACCTTTGGCAATCGCTTCAAGCGTGCGGTTGCCGCTCTCGATGCCTTCTGCTCCTGCCAGCAGCGCGTCTGCAAGGCCTTTGTCATCGGCCGCTCCAGTCAGTGCTTTGGTCACATCAAGCGCCTGCGTATTGGCGCTGTAGATATCTTTGAGTTGCTCAAGATAGAGGTCTTCCAGCGTGTCGATGCTCATGATTGATCCTTTCAGGATGAGCTTTCACGCTAACCCAAAAGGGTACACTCTACATGATTGATAGGGCCACATACTGTCCTTAATAACCAAACGCTAAAACAGATTAGTGCCTGCGCACCCGTGCCCCAGAGGGTTGGGCCTAAGTTAGTTTCGCAAGCAGCATCTACGTCGAACAATTGAAACGGGCACACCCCACGCGCTACGTATTCAACCTCATTGGCCTGATTGTCATCCTCCTAGCGAGGATCGGTTTTGTATTCTGAATTTCAATTGGAGGAACAACTCACTGACAGACAAAATCACCACTGCCGGTCAGAGTGGGCCGGTCATCGATGAAGCCAAACGCAAAGCTACTGACCATGGCGCGCAAGCCAAAGCTCCTGCCGGTACTTTGGTTGTGGAGGCGGGTTCAGCCGCTACCAGCCAAGCCAATGCAGCCAAGTCATAGGTCGAAGATTAGATGTCCGGCGTCGTGTCCGTCTTGCGCACCGCAATGGAAGAAACGCGCGGCGGCTCCTTGGGGATGTGGATGAAAAGCAATCCGCTGTTGCAGCCAACGACGACGCGTAGACGACAGGCGCAAATTGACTGCGCCTGTCGCTTGTTTACTCAGGTCTTGCTACGGACCAGGCGCACGACAAAGATCAGCAGGCACGCACCTGCCGCAGCGACGATAAGCTGTCCAATCCAGCCACCGAGGGTGGCGCCGACGATCAGCACCAGTAGCCAGTTCAAAACCAGCGCGCCGAGGATACCAAGCACGATGTTCATCAGCAGGCCGTCGTCAGTCTTCATGATCTTTTCCGCGATCCAGCCCGCAAGCGCGCCTATGATCAGCGATCCGATCCATCCTATTCCGGTCATGTCTGTTCTTTCTGCCCACGAATGGGGCTGTGTAAAGTGATTTGGGCGAAGCATCGGATGCCAAAGGGAACATGGCACCCGATACTTCGCCCACAAACACCGCAATCAAAGGGGAAATATCGCGGAGTTGTTCGGTGGAAATCTACGGAAGGGATGACCTAATCCACTTCCAAGATTTTATCAGTCAAGGCCAAGCTCTTCGGCCAAACGAATGCCTGGCTCCAGAATGCGGACTTCGCTTTCGTTGAACTCCGGCATGTTTTCGAGTTGTGACTGCGTAAATTCGGGCAGGATCAGCTCGTCGCGGCGCAGGATCAGCTTTTCAACTGGCACGGCCACTTCGTTTTCCCCCAAACCGAGGAAGCCACCGACGCCGACGATAGCCACGAGTGTCTGTCCACGTATGCCGATGAAATCGACCTCGCCGACATCTTCGCCGGTTTCTGTCGCAACGCTACGGCCGATAAGGTCTTCGACATTGCGGTCAAAGATTGGCAGTACCCGAACCGACTCTTGATAGCGCGCACGGTCTTCATCGGCCATGTTGCCATCTTTATCAGCCTTGAAGTCTTCCATGACAACGCGGGCCTGCATCTGTTCGATCTCTACATCCGCTTCGCCACCGCCAACTACATTGACTTGCGCTTCTTCACTGGTGACGGACACGTTCGCACTTTCGCCCTGCTCAACGTTTACCTGAGCTTCTTCTTGCGTCACGTTTACCTGTGCAGCATCGGAACCTGCGATGTTCACCTCTGCTTCACCTTGCTGGAACTCAATGCGCGGCTCCGCTTCCTGAATCGTAATCTTGGGCTCTGGCCGGACAAAACGAACGATGGGTGCCGGTTGGTCCAGATCAATGATCGGCTCGCCGGTTGCTACGTCCACCACCGGCTTCGGCACCATGACGGTGACGACAGGTTCAGGAATTACGACAGTGATCTGTGGCTGTGCCTGTTCTACCGTGATGATTGGTGCCTGCTGGCGTACACGAACGGTTGGTTCTGGTACAATGACGGTGATTTCCGGTTGTGGCTGGGTAACCGTTACAACGGGCTGGCCTTGTGTCACTTCAACGGTCGGATCGGGGACCGTTACGTTGACTGTGGCGTCTTCCTGCTCGACGACGACTTGGCCGCCCTGAACATTTGTCTCGGTTGTCGCGGTTTGGGCAAATGCGCCGCCTGCGGCGAATGCACCAATTGCTACAGAACTGAGGAGTGTTTTCATTGTCGTATTCATCGGGTCTTCCTTCGTGATGACCAGCCGGGTGCACCACCCGAAACGGGCGTGAACAAACCAAATTGCCGGTCGTTGATTTACCAGCGGCACGGATTATCGACGTCTTGCAACGATCTGATCCGCGCAACAGGGTGCCTGAACCGGCGATGTGGCCAATTCTTGAAGCTGTCCTATTAATATCAGAGCAATCGATGCAGAAGGGCTCCCATACACTAATCCCTGACAAGTTCTGCGCGTTTTCCGGTCAGAATTTGAGTGAATCTGACAGGGTAAGGGATCTTGGCGATTCCGTTCAGCAAAGCCGAATCAACGGCTGGGCTATGCAAGACGAACACATCGTCAGTTGTCCCCTAATGACAGGTGCACGGACGAAAGCTCTATGGCGTTCGCCCTGCGCAGTTTGCCATCAGATCACACTTGGACACACGCGCCGCACGGAGCACTGACCAACAGGAATTCCAGCGCGACGGCCATGACAAAATCAAAATCTTTCATCTTGGTACGTGAGCGAAATCCGCCGAACCGCACCAGCAGGATAATCAAGATTAGGCTAACACCGTTCAGCAGCATACCGCGTGCTATAACTTCGACAAACGATTGGTCAAAAAACGTGACCTATCCTTCAGGCTTTTTTACTCTTTTCCCGCATAACCGAGAGTAGCATGTATGCACAAGCGCTGATCCAGATCATGGTGATCACGCCCATTCCACGCTCGATTACGCCACCACAGCCAGTGGGCAAAGCAGCCGATACCCAGATTTCAGCGCATGCCGTCGCGGTCTAGGTGTGCGGCCCCGACGGGGCGGACGATCAAGGATGCCGCGTAGCGATAAAGTGCTGAGTCCTGAATGATCTCGAATTTGTCCGCAGCCCGACCACTTCCACTGTACGCGATCCAATCGTGATTTAGCGCGGCAATGCTACCGATCACATTGCCCAGTATTTAGCGCGCTGCATCTTGAAATCCGATGAAAATGGTCGCCGAAATAAGCTGACTGTTGGGAGCGATCCTTTGGTTTGGGCATGGTCTATGCCTCTTTTGCCTGTCGTTCTGGCGCAGCCTGTCTTAGCGGTTTGGGGGTCTCGCCGCGTCCAGCAGGCCAGCCTTCTCGCTGCAGCTTGCGGTCGCCATCGGTCTCTTCTGTCTGATCGTGGAACAGATGGACCTGCGTCGGGTAGGGCATGTCGATGCCTTCTTCGTCCAGTGCAATATAGACCGCCTGAATGACAGCACCGAAAGTGTGGATTTGTGAGGCACGATCGGATTTGGTCCACCAGCGCAGCCGCACCACATTTGCGAAATCGCCCAACTCCATCGGGATCGTCTCTGGGGCCGGATTCTTGACCACTCCGTCGACGGTGGCGCAGGCTTTTTCAATGATGCCGCGCGCCACGTTCCAATCGTCGTTGTAACCAATGCCAACGTCATATTCGGAGCGGCGTATTTCAAAAGCCGTGTTGACGATTACGCTATCTGTATAGACCATAGAATTGGGGATGACGACGCGGCGACCATAGGTTTAGTTTTCATTGCAAAACTGATGATAACGAATTAATCTATTCTCAATAGACTTTGAAGACTTTGGCGACGGAGTTTTTACACTGATAAATTGGCCGTAAGAACCAGTTTGAAAAGATCCGTAGCCCAAGCAGTTTTGAACCATGTCAAAAGAATTAACACCCTCGCTGAATAGGTATTTAGCTGCATTGTATGAGTTATTATACAAGCTGAGTGTACTTCCGTTTTTTGCATCTATATCTTTTGGATTGCCTCTCACACCGTTTTGAAGGCTGTTTCTCACAACTTTATTTTTTGCGATTACATTAGCTTTATATTTAAAGTCGAATACACTTCGCCCAGGAATAAATTCAATATTTTTTATATCTTTCATTGAGAGTGAAATTGTATTGGAGTTTGGGATGGCGCGCCCCGTATCTCCCCATAATGAGCATTCCTTATTATAGTTACGCTTAACGACTACCTCGCATTGGGCGATGTTTACGTTCACTGTAGTCGTTTCACTAGAGGTAAAAACTATCTCCTCCAATTCAGTCGCTAACTCTCTTTCAAATTTTACATGGACTACTTCTTTTTTGCATGCCGCAAGGCCGACAACCAGAAATATTAGAATTGATATATGAAATATCTTATCAAAACTTGGAAACCGGTTGTTATTACTTATACTATTCAGTTGTAGTAAGTAAAATTCACCTTTCTTCACCCCTTGACTGGCGATTGATGATACAGGTAAAAAAGGGAACAGGCGGCGGAGTATAAGGACGCACTTAGAGTTTAACACAACCAGCTGTACTTTATATATCTAGCACTGTTACTAATGATATTCGGCGCCACACGAGGCTGTCAATAACCAAGACTTGAATCACGTTGAACCTCTGATCAGGTTCTTAATGAAGACAATCACCTTAAACGCCTAGTAGTCGATTGTGAACCTATGAACTGCTGCCGGTTTCGTAGACACCGAAGCAAGGTGTTTATGAGATTGGGGAATAGCAATTACGAGAAGAATATTCAGTCCAGAGTTTAAGTGCGAGGCAGTGACTGACGTCTGCACCTATGGGTCCAAATAGGGTCATTTGCTAAGAGAGTGTTCTTGGCTCATCGTAACCACTGAGGAATGGACGATGAGAAAGACAACTGGAACACGTAAAAGCCCTGGCGAGAAGATCGTCAAAAATATCAAACGGGCCACGCGCAAACATTATTCTTCAGAAGAGAAGATCAGGATCGTGCTGGATAGCCTGCGTGGCGAAGACAGTATCGCGGAGCTTTGCCGTTCCCACTGCCCGGCAGTCGAAACGCAGTTTCGATGAGAGGGGCGAGGGCATCTCCCAAGGCATCTATTACAAATGGTCAAAGACCTGCGCAAAGAGGCCCGTGACCTGAAGGAAGTCGTGGCAGAGCAAACGCTGGAACTGCGTTTTCTCAAAAAAGCATGACAGGCGATGGGGGCGACCCAGAATGAGGTATCTTGCATCTGAGAAGCTGGAAATTATCAGGCTGGTCGAAGGGTCGCATTTATTGGCTCGCCTGACACTGGCCAAACTCGGCATTCCCCGCACCACATTCTATCGCCCCCTCTCATCGATTGCTTTGCAATCGACTGCCGGTCAACGGGATATGATCGCTATCTGCGGCGTGGTGAGGCTGGATTGCAGGATCAATCACCGAAGCCAAAGCACGTCTGGAACCATGTTCCTGACGAGGTTAAGCGTAAGGTTGTCGACTTGGCCTTGCAGGAAACGGAACTGCCACCGCGCGAGCTGGCCGTGACGTTCACGGATCAAGAGCGCTACTTTGTGTCGGAATCCACTGTATATCGCGTATTGAAGGCGCATGATCTGATCGCCAGCCCTGCGTTCATCGTCATCAAGGCAGCCCCCCCTCTCGGGACATTGCTTTGCAATGCCCTGCCGGGCAGTGGAACGCTGGCACCAAACCTTGAAGAACCGCGTCCTGCTCGAAAACTACTTCCTGCCGGGTGATCTTGAAGCCCAGATCGAAGCCTTCGTCGATCACTACAATCATCAACGTTATCACGAGAGCATCAAAAACGTCACACCTGCTGATGTCTACTTCGGGCGTGACAAAGCCATTCTACAACAACGCGAAAGGATTAAACGAAAGACACTCGAAGCGCGACGCTTGCATCACCGTCAGCAAGCCGCATAATCCAACCCACTAGATGAGCCAAACGCTCTCTTAGGTTAGGCAGATCTTGGTCCCAAAAACCCTGACGACGGACAGTCTGCATAAATGGCGCTCGCAATGGCACAAAAGACCCTGCTCAAGATCAACGATGGCCCTCACGTCCAATCTGGCTGCTGTCGCCGGTGAAACATGTGTATGCCGGATGTTGTTTCTGGAGGAACGCGACGAATGAGTAATTCCTGTTCAATCTAAGCAGGTAGGTAAGCTTGACATTTCTCGGGCAGGCACCTCGATCACTACTGCCATTTTTAACGCGACCGGTTTGGGGGTGCGGGATCATCCTGTATCCCTCGACAAGCTGCTTGCAAGGTTGCCGGAAGATTATGCTTGCCTGCCAGGGTCCGCCGCAGAAAAGGACCTTGAATGCGAAAGGATAGGTTAAGTTTACGCGCCCCTTGGCAATGTTGCTGTAGTTCCGATTGGTGGTCTCGGACAGTCCATGCAATCGCGCATGACTACCGACCTCGCTTTGCAGGGTCTATTGAGCGCCGCATGGCGGCGTAAACCGAAGAACTCGGTTATGATTTACTCCGATCAAGGCTCCTAGTTCATCAGCACGTAGTTAGAATCGTTTCTCGAAAAACAGAGTCTGGATGCCAGCCTTCTCGTCAGTATGCTGCGCATACGCTTGTCAGATAATACATGAGCAGACGTGGAAAATGCCATGACAATGCCGTCGCCGGTTGACTATGAAGCACGTGAATTGAAACTGAATAAAGCATGTGTCTACAAATCTAGAGTTATCTGAATGCGCCTGCCGGGCAACGGGTCAATCCGGGTAAAGCAGCGCAAGCTGAACTCGACTGAGGTCATCGATGCTCTCACAAACCTGCTTATTCTGCGTGGCGTGTCTGCCTACATTCGTTCAGACAACGGCCCGGAGTTTATAGCTGAGGCTGTTAGGGATTGGATCAAAGCCGTTGGAGCTGACCTGAGCCCCAAGTTCCCTCCAGCTTTGCGCGGAGTCCTTGGAGTTAAATTTGTGACCTTAGGCGGC
>JBATTJ010000026.1:0-33114 GCA_049670485.1 Sulfitobacter sp. | reverse complement strand
AGCTAGAAGAGGTGAGGCAGGAGAAAACTCAACAACTGCGCGCAGTCGTAGAAGCCGGCGTGATCGACGATGCACTGGCCTTTTGCGTTGAGAATAGGCTCAACATGATCGTCTCGGGTGGTACGTCGACAGGCAAGACCGTAGCAGCCCGCAAAATTCTCTCCCATGTCGGCGCTGAAGAGCGGATCATCACGATCGAGGAGGCGGCCGAGCTTCTGCCCGCTCAACCAAACGTGGTGACGCTGATCGCCAACCGCGATGCCGCGTTCCAAACGGCCGACGTTCTTCTCACCGCGACGCTGCGCATGCGGCCGGATCGTATCATTCTCGGCGAGGTGCGCGGCAAAGAGGCCATGACCGTCCTGGAAGCCATAAACACGGGTCACGGCGGATCAATGACCACGCTCCATGCCGAAACCCCGCAACTGGCGGTGCAGCGATTGGCAATCGCTGCCCTGAAGACGGAGATCCCAATGACCTATGCGGACATGGTTCGATACATCGAGAATTCCATCGACGTGATTATCCAAACCGGCCGTCACAACGGCGCGCGCGGCATCACCGAATTCTACCTCCCCGGCATGGAGCAGATTGGAGCATCAGCGTGAAAACCTATGAGTATGAAATTCTGTCGTTCCCGATGGATCGCAAAAACAGTCTGATTGAAATGCAGGCTGCATTGAATGCGAAGGGCCAGATCGGGTGGGAGTTAGTCTCAATCAGCTCATCTGAATTTGCCAATATTGGCCACACGGCATTCCTGAAACGTGAAACTTCCGAAGGCGCAGATGTTGGAGGCAAGCGATGAAGTATCGGATTGTCCGCCTCACATGGCTTACCATTGCTTTGGGTCTGGTTGCACCGCCCTTGATGGCGGAGCGCAATTTAATCCCTAGCCTCGAGAGCATTCCGGATGTCTGCTCTGTGCGCCCAAACGAGCCCGATTGGATGGAAAACATCGCGCTGCGAGATGCCTACCAGCGTATCTTAGTCCAGGACATTTATCGGGCACAGAACATGCAGCGGGTCGTAGAGACAGGGTCCTGCGACTGCGCCATGCGCTTCCCTACTTGGGATTCAGCCGAAAGTACCTTCCGAGAAAACCATGCCGGTGCGGACCGTTCAGAAATGTTGCAAGCCTCGGACGGCTACAACCGTCGTGCAAATGACCTTCGACCTCAAGCCCAAGCGATCTGCGAAGCCGCAGGCAATTGGTAGGGAGATCCTGAAATGAGCGTTGTCACCTACTTCGTTGAAACCTCCCAAGGCTATCTCGACACCGCCGCCGAGACACAGTTCGGATCTGTTGCCGCGACAGTGGGTACGATGCTTGTCCTTGGAACTACGGTTGTCGTAATCTTCGTCTTTCTGAACATGATCTATCAGTACAAGGCGATGGACGGGCGAACGGCGTTCTGGCTTGCGGTGAAGATCGGGCTCATCGGGATATTTGCGACCAATTGGGTGCAGTTCAACGCGCTCTCGGGAGCAATCCTTGCGGGGATCGACAGTATTGCCGGGGCGCTTGTCGCATCTGTGGGCGGCGGCGTGCCCGGCCCCTCTGGTACATTTGCAGAAGAATTTGACCGGCTGATTGCGGAACTGGGCGAGTATCTCAACGCTGCAGGATCACAACTCAATTGGATGGCCGGCGCAATGCTCGATATTGTTGGCGTGCTCATGCTGTCAATTCTGGGCGGCTTGGCGGCGTTCATCCTGGTCGCGTCGCGTCTGATGATCGCCCTGCTCATCGGCATCGCGCCGGTGATGATTTTTCTGACGCTGTTTGATGTGACGAAAGACTACTTTGCGCGGTGGCTATCGGCGCTGATCTCTTTCGCGATTTATCCGATTGTGGTGGCTGGTGTGTTTGCCACAATCACTGGCGTGTCTTCTGCGCTGATCGGTGAGCTTGGCGACCCGGAGGGGGCGACGAACATTGGGGCCCTTATCCCGTTTTTTATGATGGTGTTGATGGCCAAGGGGTTCATCGTTGCGACGCCGTTCATAGTAAGAGCGATTTCCGGCAACATCATGATGCCTGCGTTCTCAGGAGGACTTGGTGGCAGCTACGGATTCATGCGGGCGGCGATGGGCAATCAGCAGGCCTACAATCGGTATCTGGTTGGGGGTGCAAGTGGGGCCGAATACGCCGCACTCAGAGCGCGTCAGATGTTTGGAGTGCAACAAATGCCTCAACGGCCCGGGATGGCAAATGTGACACCCACAGGTGGCAATCCTGCCACTGGAACCGGATCGCAAATGTTGGCTCAGTTGGCGAGGCTTGGCAGATTGGGGAGAAGATAAGCATGTCGGATCCAGACGCGGAAATTGTAATTAAGGAGCAGGCCGAACTATGGGCCATGTCGCATGGATTTTCTGATGCAGACGAAATGAAGCATTGGGGCGAGCAAATGGAACGTGAGCGCCTTGCAAAATTTGCCCTAAAAGAGGTGACTGAGAATGAGCAATAGTAGAGTAGCAGATCGCCTTGGTGGCTTTATCATCGGGCTTCCAACAGTGGCATTGCCCATATGGATTGCGGATTGGTCGCCCTGGCTGGGCGTAATTACGACGACCCTGTTTTTGGTTGTAGCCTTGTCTTACGTTTGCAGCTTTACGCCTAAATGGCTTCAACATCGCACTGTGAAGTAAGCCTGTCCGTCGTCAGGGTTTTTGGGACCAATAGCGGCCTAAACTAAGAGAGAGTTTGGCTCATCTGGTTGTGTTGATTATGCAGCGTGCTGGCGGTGATGCAAGCGTCGCGCCTCGATTGTATTTCGTTTGATCCTTTCGCGTTGTTGCAGAATGGCTTTGTCACGACCGAAGTAGACGTCGGCGGGTGTGACGTTGTTGATGCTCTCGTGATACCGCTGATGATTGTAGTGGTCGACGAAGGCTTCGATCTGAGCCTCAAGATCGGCCGGCAGGAAGTAGTTTTCCAGCAAGATCCGGTTCTTTAGGGTCTGATGCCAACGCTCGATCTTGCCTTGGGTTTGTGGGTGATACGGCGCACCGCGAGAGTGTTTCATGCCTTTGTCGTGCAACCATTCCGCCAGATCCCCTGAGACGTAGCTTGACCCGTTGTCGCTGAGCAGACGTGGCTTGTGAACGACATGAACTTGGTCACAGCCAGACGCTTGCAAAGCGAGGTCCAGTGTATCTGTCACGTCTTAAGCCCGCATGTTGGTGCAGAGCTTCCAGGAGACGATGTAGCGGCTGTAATCGTCGAGGACCGTGCTGAGATAGAACCAACCCCAGCCAATGACCTTGATGTAGGTAAAGTCAGTTTGCCAAAGCTGGTTGATCCCAGTTGTTTTGTCTTTGAACTCATTGGCTGCCTTGATGACGATGAAGGCAGGACTGGTGATCAGATCATGCGCCTTCAGTACGCGATACACTGTGGATTCCGAGATAAAATAGCGTTCTTGATCCGTGAACGTCACCGCTAACTCGCGCGGTGACAATTCTGTTTCCTGCAAGGCGAAGTCGACAACCTTGCGCTTCACATCGTCAGGCACGCGGTTCCAGACATGTTTAGGCTTGGGAGATTGATCCTCAAGGCCTGCTTCGCCACGCTGCAAATAGCGGTCGTACCAGCGATAGAATGTGGTGCGCGGAATACCCAACTTGGCCAATGTCAGACGCGCTGACAGATGGCTTTCCTCGACCAGCCGGATGATCTCCAACTTCTCTGATGCAGCATACCTCATTCGTGGTCGCCCCCACCGTCGAACATGCTTCCTAAGAAACAGCCATGTCAACACCCGATGGTAATTCTTGCAAATCATAACCGAGCGACTTTGCGCGGCGCTTGAGATTACCGAGCACGCGATTGCGGTATCGTTCCTCATAATGGGAGGCGCCTGGGTCTAGATATGTCATGCCGTGGCGAAGGGTGTTGTAGAACAGGACGGCGATCTTGCGCGCCGTGGCCGTGACTGCTTTGGCTTTACCTGCACGTGCCGCCAATCTCCGGTAGAAAGCCCCCAGAGCGGTATCGCTGCGCCCGATCGTGACCGCAGCCAAACGCAACAAGGCCGCAGCCCGACTGGAAGATCGCCTTGTCCGTGATGACAGTACCTTACCGCCAGATATCTTGTTACCCGGTGCCAAGCAGAGCCACGACGTGAAGTGTTTAGCGCTCGGCCATGCACGCAGGTCAGTGCCACATTCGCCAACCAATTTGAGTGACAGAGACGGCCCCATCCCATGGATCTCAGTCAGATCAACGCCAAGGACGCCGAACAGTGCAGCCCGTACATCAAACGAAGGCGTGCTGACTTGCTTGGTCTTTAAGCGCGGGCGCGGCAATTGACTGGGATCATGTTCGGTATCTGCGCCTAATGCCGCAAGCGTCGCCTCAAGATGGCGATCACATTCCTGCATCTTGGCCTGATAGAAGTCATAGAGTTCGAGCGACTGGGTCAGCCCGAAGATGTGTTCGGGGCGATCATTCCCATTGAGCGCGGCTTTGATTGTCTCTGTTGAAGCCTTGCAACGCACGTCGCGATACGCGGCTAACACGTCCAAGTCCCGTTCGCCCGCGACAATCGCACGGATGATCTTCATCCCCGTAATACCCGTGATGTCAGACACAACATGATGCAGCTGGAGGTTCATTTCCATCAGGGCCTTTTGCATGTGTTGAATGTGGGCTGCCGCATATTCCACCAATCGTTCACGCTGGCGCAGATAGGCCCGCAGCGTGGCTATCTGAGCAGATGGTCGAAAGCTGCCACGTAGAAGCCCATATGAATGTAGCTGTCGCAACCAACTGGCATCGCTGACGTCCGTCTTCCGGCCGGGTACATTCTTGGCGTAACGTGCATTGACCAGAATGACCTCGAAGCCGTGCTGTTCGAGGATCTCGTATGCTGGGATCCAATAAACGCCCGTGGATTCCATCGCGACGCTCGTCACACCGTGCGACTTAAACCAATCTGCCAAATCATGCAGATCATGGGTGAAGGTACCAAACGCGCGCACCGGTGCGTCGGTTACGTCGGGATTGACTGCAGCCATGTGCTCACGTGAGCCGATATCAACAGCAGCAGCACCAATGTTCACGGTCTCAATTGCAGGGGTCTTGCGGGTCTCTTGCTTTGCCATCTTCTGTCCTCCTGTTGGCAACAGAAGGGCGTGGGCTATGCAAATCCGTCATCTTCCTAACCGGGATCGCTGCCAAAGCAGCGTCACCACTCTCAAGTTCGCATGAACCCATGGACCACGTTTTTTAACGGGGTTCTGTCCTAAGACAAACCACCAATAAGCGAACGGCCGCTGCCCTTCATAGCGCAGCATAGCACAGGCTGTTTCTACCGCGCACAGGCGGGCCCCAACCCGGAACGGTTTTTTAAGAAGACGCAGTTCAAGCGTCTGCTCCGCGACGACTTCCTTGAGATCCTTGGCCTCGCGGCGCAGCTCTTTGACCTCATCAGTGTTTGCAGCACGCGCCGTGTCCCCGGCCAGCCGCTTCTTCCCGGCTTCCATGAAGTCCTTTGACCATTTGTAATAGATGCCCTGTGATATCCCCTCACGGCGGCACAGCTCAGCAATGCTGTCTTCTCCACGCAGGCCATCCAGCACAATCCTGATCTTCTCTTCAGACGAATAATGTTTGCGGGTCGCCCGCTTGATGTCTTTGACGATCTTCTCGCCAAAGCTCTTCGTTGTCTTTCTCATCTTCCACTCCTCAGTGGCTACGATGAGCAACAAACCCTCTCTTAGCAAATTGCCCTATTTGGACCCATAAGCGCTGACGTCAGACAGGGCGAGACAAAGCCATTCTCAGGGAAAGGGAGAAGATCAAGAAACTGAAAATCCGCCAGCGCCGCTTGCAAAATCAAAAACAAGCCGAATAATCAATCACGCAAACGAGCCAGAGCCTCCAATGCTCAAGCCGCACTGATGCACCATTTTATATAGCCAAGAACTCTTCACGGGTCACAAGAGCCGTCCGACGAAGGTGCTATTAAGAAACCGGTGGCAGCTCACTGGGACCCTACCGCGGCGCAACTTGACGCCAGCTTGTTGCGCGTCGCTCCAAGGTTTGCAGCGCTCCGTATTCGAGCGCCAACATCAGAAACACAAAACTCAGCGCATAGGCGAGAACATAGCGCGTCTCGAACAGCTGGAAATAGAGGTGGATCTGAAACCCGATGCCATCGCTGCGGCCCAGAAACTCCACCACGAGCACAATTTTCCAGATAATCGCTAACCCGTTGCGCGTGCTGGCAGCAAAATAGGGCCAAAGTTGCGGCAGTGTCACATGGCGCAGCCGCTGTATGGGCCGCATCCGGAAGACACGTGCCATTTCGCCAAGTTTAGGGTCCAGCGCCTGCACCCCTTCGCGCAAGGTCACAGCCACCATCGCCATTTTATTGAGGGCGACAGCAATAACCGCAGCAACCTCGTTCAGACCGATCCAGAGGTAACACAGAACGATCACAACCAGTGCGGGAATATTCAACAGCACGATCAACCATGGCCCGAACCAGCGGTTGAGATACGAATAGAACCCCAACAACAGCCCCGCCACCGTGCCAAAAAACATCGCAAGCGCGAAGGCCATGGCAACCCGCTTGAGCGTTGCCCAGATGTGCCGCTGCAACTCACCCGATCGACCCTCGAGCAAGCCGATGCGCCAGACCTCGGCGGGGCCGGGAAGAACCGCAGCATCATTTGTCGCCCATGCCGCAAGCACCCAGATCACATACAGCCCGAAAAGTGATATCAGCACGACCGGCAATGAGGGGTGAGGGTTGCGATCAGGCATAGCAATTACGTTGCACAAATCCCGCTCCAATCCCAAGGCGAAATCGCGAAGCCCTACCATAGTCGCATAGAGCATTCTTCCACCTGCTTCTAATCTCGATCAATGCAACGCCACTGGACATTACACATCGTGCTTGGTGCGGTCACTTTATGGCTGGTGTCGTGCATTGCGCTGGCCGCCCAGCCGCTGGATCGAGAGACGTTGGAGCCCTACATCGTTCCGCCGATGTCGCTGGGCGAGAGGATCAACGATGAAGGCGTGTGGCAGCTTCTCAACTCGGGCGGTGCCGAGGCAGGATTTGTGTTCGAGACAGAGCCGATGGCACCGCTGCCCGGCTTTTCCGGTGCGCCTATCAACGTGCTGGTGGTCCTTGACCTTGAAGCTCGTTTTCTCGACGTCAAACTGATCTCCCACAACGAGCCGATCTTTGTCTCAGGGCTGGGACAGGCACCGTTCCACAAGTTCTTCGAGCAATATCGTGGCCATTCGATTACCGAAAGTCTGGTGGTCGGGACGCCTTATGGCGCGGGAACTGACGGATCCGCGCTGGTCTATCTTGACGGCGTCACCAAAGCGACCGCCTCCGTGCGCATCGCCCATGAAAGCGTGCTGGCCGCGACGCTGAAGGTCGCACGCGAAAAGATGAGCGGCGTCTCGACAGGTCCGCCCGCCTATCCGGACCTTACCTATGATGAGCCATTGGACTGGGAGGATCTGGTCAGCCAGGGACTGGTCACCCGTCACCGCGTGTCGAATGCGGAGATAAACGCTGAATTTGCAGGGACGATCTGGGCCGACGATGATCCGGAAGCAAGAGACAATCCCGACGGCACCTTCCTCGATCTTTGGGTTGTGGACATAGGCCCGCCCTCGATCGCCCGCGCGGTGCTGTCTCCCGGCAGCCTCGCTGAACTGAAGGGGTTTATGGGTATCTCCACCAGCGACGAACCCATTCTTGTAATCGAGACGGCACGGCACGGGTTGGTCACCGATGAATTCATCCGCAACACCTCACCCGATCTGATCAGCGCGGAACAAGGCGGTTTTCCGATAGCCCTGCGAGATGCCGACATCTACATTGAGCTGAATGACGCCCTGCCCGACGAACTGCACGACGGTGCTGCCCTGATCCTGCGCACGGACAGGCGGCTGGGGTTCGATCCTACTGCGGAATGGACACTGCGGATCAAGGCGCTGCGCGAGCATGGCATGTTCAAACCCGAAATCGGTTCAGCCTCGGTAGACATCACCCACAGCACGGACGCGCGGTTTTTCAAACGTCTCGAAGCGGTCAAACCGACGCCTGCGTGGGTAGATGCGTTGCGCAACCGTGCGGCGGATCTGATTATCCTCGCCGTCTTTCTTGTCGGATTGATCGCACTGCTGGGCCTTAGCCTGAACCGCCTGGCCGGGCATAGATATTTCACACCGATCCGCCTCGGGATTCTGGCCTTTGTCATCGGGTTTGTCGGCTGGTGGGGGCAAGGGCAATTGTCGATCGTTACGCCGCTCGGGGTGATCCGTACGGTGGCCGAGGGCGGATCACTGGCGTTTTTACTCTACGATCCCTTCTCGCTTGTCATCTGGGCTGTCACGATCCTCGGGTTTGTGCTCTGGGGGCGAGGTCTGTTTTGCGGCTGGTTGTGTCCCTTCGGGGCGATGCAAGAGTTCGCCCACCACCTCGCAAGACTGTTGCGCATCCGCCAGATTGACGTGCCCGATGCGTGGGACGACCGCCTGAAATGGATCAAATACGCCGTCTTGTTCGCACTTGTGGCGATCATGTTCACCGCCCCTGCGCGATTGGACAAAGCCATCGAAGTCGAGCCGTTCAAGACCGCAGTGACCACGTTCTTTGTCCGCGAATGGTATTATGTGGCTTATGCGGTGGGGCTTTTGGTGCTGTCCATGGTGGTGTTCAAAGGGTTCTGCCGCTACATTTGCCCACTGGGCGCCGTCATGGCGATCGGCGGATTGATACGCACCCGCAAATGGATCGACAGGCGGGCGGAATGCGGATCGCCCTGCCAGTTGTGCCGCGTCAAATGCGCCTACGGAGCCATCAAGAAAACCGGCGAAATCCAGTATTCCGAATGTTTCCAATGCCTTGATTGCGTCACGATCCACGATGACCCAAAACTATGCGTGCCGCTGATCGTGGCGGCGCGGAACGGGCGCAGACTGCATAAGGTGGCCGCGCAATGAAACTGAACCGTCGGCGTTTCTTGTCTATCTCGGCCGCCTGCATGCTGGCGACGCCCGCGCGGGCGCAGATCCACCGCTGGCAGGGTCGTGCCCTGGGGGCGGAGGTTGACATAACCCTGCATGCCCCGGCAGAGATTGCCGAGCCCGCATTGGACCGCGCCCGTGGGTCTCTGGATGCCGTTATGGCGCAATTCGACCTGTTCGATCCGGCCTCCGCAGTCTCGCGGTTGAACCGGACCGGGCACCTTGATGCGCCCGATGTGATGTTTCGCAGGTTGATGCAGGCCTGCACACAGGTTCACGCAGCAACCGGCGGGCTATTTGACCCCACCGTTCAGCCGCTGTGGCGCGCATTAGCCGAAGGGCAATCACCTGAGGCCGCGCGCGCGCTCATCGACTGGTCGCGTGTGCGCCATAGTGCTGCGTCGGTTACGTTGGGCGAAGGACAGGCGTTGACCTTTAACGGAATCGCCCAAGGGTTCGCGACAGATCTGGTGGCCGAGGCGCTGCGGGATGCGGGGCTCGAGCGCACGCTGGTCAATATCGGTGAATTTCGAGGCACCGGCGGGCCGTGGAGGCTGGGCATCAGCGACCCCAAAATCGGGATGATCGGCACGCGCACGCTCACCTCGTCGGCCATAGCCACCTCCAGCCCCAAGGCCGTTCCGCTGGGCGGTCAAGGGCATATCCTGCATGGGCACGCAAAACCGCGTTGGTCTACAGTCTCGGTCGAGGCGGCGACCGCAACCATGGCGGACGGGTTTTCCACAGCGCTGACAATGGCCCGCCTCGAGGATATCCGTGCGGCGGTGGGGACATTCGGGATCCGGCGGATCACGCTTGTGAGTGATCAAGGCGATGTCTCGACGGTCGAGGCCCCTGCATAAAAAAAGCCCCCGCATCATGCGGAGGCCTTCGTGTTGTTCAGGCATGCGAGCTTAGCGTGAGGCTGTAACGGCCCGTCCGGTCAGAACCTTGATCAGATGGGCGCGGTAGGCGCCATCGCCGTGCAGGTCGGTGATCATCCCGTCTGCGTCCACACTCAACCCGTCCAGCGCACCTGCGGAGAAATCCGCCGACAGCGCCTCCTCTGCTTCGGTCCACCGGAAAACGCCGCTCTCGGAAGCGCCGGTGACAGCGACCCGCACACCGTCGTCGTGCTTGGCCACAAACACACCCACCAGCGGGAACCGCGAGGCGGGCTGCTCGAACTTCTGGTAGTCCGCTTTTTGCGGCACGGGGAACGTCACCGCCGTCACGATCTCGTCCTCCTCCAACGCCGTTTCGAACATGCCCAGAAAGAAGTCGTCCGCCGCGATGTCGCGGGTGTTGGTGGTGATGGTCGCACCGGAGGCGAGGCACGCTGCCGGATAGCAGGCTGCGGGATCGTTGTTGGCCACCGATCCGCCTATCGTCCCGCGGTTGCGCACCGCCGGATCGCCGATCTTGGAGGCAAGATAGCCGAGTGCGGGATAGCTCTCAGCCAACTCTGTCGCGACCTGCCCGTGCGTCGTCGCACCGCCGATGCGGATCGTTGATCCTTCGCGCGATATTCCGATCATTTCCGCAATCGCGCTGAGGGAGACCAACTTGCTGGGGGCAGCGAGCCGTGCCTTGAGCGTGGGGATCAGGGTTTGCCCGCCGCCAAGAGGCTGGGCTTCATCCGTTTTCAGCGCGTTCACCGCTTCTGCAACTGTCGTTGGACGTTCTATGTCAAATGCATACATGGTTTGGGTCCCTTTACGCGTTGTTCATGGCTGACCACACACGGTGTGGAGTCAACGGCATGTCGATGTGTGTGACGTTCTTGCCGCCCGATTGAAGGGCGTCGATCACAGCGTTCACAACTGTGGGCGGGGATCCGATGGCACCGGCTTCACCGCAGCCTTTGGCCCCCAGCGGGTTGTGGGTGCAGGGTGTTCCCTGACTGTGATCAACGATGTAGAAGGGCAGATCGTCCGCGCGCGGCATGGCATAGTCCATGTAGGACGCGCTCTCCAACTGGCCGTCTTCGTTATAACGCGCCGCTTCCAGCAGCGCCTGGCCGATGCCCTGCCCCAGACCGCCATGCACTTGGCCGGTCACGATCATCGGGTTCATGACATTGCCGAAATCATCCACGGCTGTCATGCGGTCTACCCGCACCTTGCCCGTATCCGGATCAACCTCGACCTCACAGCAGTAAGCGCCTGACGGAAACGTGAAGTTGGCCGGATCATAGAAGGCTGTTTCCTCCAGCCCCGGCTCGATGTCTTCAATCGGGAAATTATGCGGGATGTAGGCCTTGAGGGCTACCTCGCCAAAGGAAACGCCCTTGTTCGTTCCCACGACCGAGAATTGACCGTCCTTGAGCTCGATATCGGTCTCGGCAGCTTCCAGCATATGTGCTGCGATCTTCTTGGCTTTGGCGATGATCTTTTCGGTGGCGCGGACAACGGCAGAGCCACACACCGCAAGGCTACGCGACCCGTAGGTGCCCATCCCGAAGGGGATCTTGGACGTATCGCCATGCACGATGTCGATGCTTTGGGCGTCGATGCCCAGCATATCGGCGACAATCTGCGGGAACACGGTTTCATGGCCCTGGCCGTGGCTGTGCGCGCCGACCATGACACTGAGGTTGCCCGTGGCGTTCACCCGCACGGTCGCCGCATCATAGAGACCCACACGGCTGCCCAGCACGCCGACAAGGTTGGAGGGCGCAATGCCGCAAGCCTCGACATAGGCGTTCACACCAAATCCGCGCAGCAGGCCTTTGGCCTTGGACGCCTTGCGGCGCTCAGCGAAACCCGCAACGTCCGCAACTTCCTCCATCTTGTCCATCAGGGCGTCGTAATTGCCGGAATCGTATTCCAGACCGGCCGCGGAGGCGAAAGGATACTGGTCCGGCTTGATGAAGTTTTTGCGCCGCAGGGCAATCGGGTCCATGCCCAACTCGCGTGCGCATTTGTCGATGACCCGCTCCAGAGAATAGGTCGCTTCGGGCCGACCGGCACCGCGGTAGGCGTCGACCGGCGCGGTGTTTGTAAACACCGCTTTGACGTTCACATAGACATTCGGCACCGTATAGTTGCCCGCCATCAACGTGCCGTGCAGAAAGGTCGGCGTGGCAGTGGCAAAGTTTGACAGGTAGGCACCCACGTTTGCATAGGTCTCGGTGCGGAAGGCCAGAAAGTTGCCTTCGGCATCTGTGGCCAGTTCAATTTTGGTCACATGGTCACGGCCATGGGCATCGGTCAGAAACGCTTCGGTCCTGTCCGACGTCCACTTGACCGTGCGACCCACGCGTTTCGCCGCCGCCAGCACCAGTGCCTCTTCGCCGTAGTGGTAAATCTTGGAGCCAAAGCCGCCGCCCACGTCAGGCGCGATTACCGTCAGCTTGTTTTCGGGAATACCCATCACGAAGGCCGAAATCAGCAACCGGGTCAGATGAGGATTTTGCGATGTGGTGTGCAGCGTATATTCATCGCTGCTCTCTTTGTAGCTTGCCATGGAGCAGCGCGGTTCCATCGCGTTGGGCACCAACCGGTTGTTGACCAGCTCGAGCGTGGTGACATGCGCCGCACCTTTGATCGCATCATCAGTGGCCCTTCGGTTGTCTTCGATCCAGCCCCAGTCGAAACACTGGTTCGTGCCAATCTCGTCATGTACGAAATTGTCGGATGTGAGCGCCGCCTTCACGTCCATGATGGCGGGCAGTTCCTCGATGTCGGCCTCGATGGCTTCTACCGCATCACGCGCCTGTTTTTCCGTCTCGGCAATGACCGCGGCATAGGCATCGCCCACATGACGGACCTTGCCGTGGGCCAGCACGGGACGCTTGGGCTCCTTCATCGGCTCGCCATCGCGGCTGTTGATAAGCCAGCCTGCGGGGTTGCCGCCAACATCGGCGAAATCGGCACCGGTAAAAACCGCCAGCACGCCGGGCATGCTTTCCGCAACGGATGTGTCGATTGATTTGATAACGCCGTTTGCCACGGTCGAGCGGGCGAAGACCGCCGCCGCCTGATCATGGGCGGGCGGGATATCATCGGTGTATTGTCCTTTTCCCTTGAGGAAACGAACGTCTTCGCGGCGGCGTGTCGATGCGCCAATTCCGGTGTCCTTCGGCATGAAACTTCTCCCTTAATCTTTTATTTTGTGTAGGCGTCGGCTTTTGTATTACGGCCCGGGCTATTCTGCAGCGATGGCGCTGACATCCTGACCGGATGCGGCCATGATCGCCTTGACGATGTTGTGGTATCCCGTGCAACGGCAGATATTGCCTTGCAGATAGTGGCGCACTTCGGCCTCTGTCGGTTTCGGATTGTCCTTGAGAAGGTTGGCCGCCGTCATCACCATGCCCGGTGTGCAGAATCCGCACTGCAATCCGTGATGCTCCTGAAACGCGCTCTGGATCACGCTGAGCGATCCGTCCGAGCCTGCCATCCCTTCGATCGTCTTGATATCCGCACCATCGGCTTCGATTGCGAACATGGTGCAGGCTTTCACAGATTCTCCGTTCACATGAACCACGCATGCGCCGCACTGCGATGTATCGCACCCGACATGGGTGCCCGTCAGTCGCAGATCCTCACGCAGCATCGACACCAAAAGCGTCTGCCCCTCCACGTCGCGGGACACCTGCTTCCCGTTGACCGTCATTTCTACTTTCGTCATGTCGTTTCTCCCTTGGTGTACTCGCGTGACCCGCTCAGCTTTTTACCAGCTTGCGGAACCAGCCTTTTTTCTGTTCCGGTGCTGCCTCGGCAGTTGCGGCAACCTCTTGCGATGGTGTGCCGAGGGCATCCTGGAAATTGCTGAAAAACTGATCTGCCATTTTCTTGGCAAATCCATCGATGATGCGGCTGCCAAGCTGGGCCAGCTTGCCGCCCACCTTTGCCTCGACGTCGTAGTGCAGGATCGTTTGGCCGCCGTCGGCTTCCAGACGGACTTTCGCACCGCCCTTCGCAAAGCCGGCGGCACCGCCTTTGCCCTCGCCGGTGATGGTCAGGCTTTCAGACTCGACCATCTCGCTCAGCTGGACAGCGCCCTTGAAGGTTGCCTTTACCGGCCCGACCTTTTGAACCACCACGGCTTCGAAACCGCTTTCGGGTGATCCGGTCATTTCCTGGCACCCGGGCACACAGGCTTGCAAAACCTCTGCGTTCAGCAAGGCGGCATAGACCGTCGCGCGGTCTGCGTCGATCGTCTTTGTATCACTAAGGTTCACGTCATAATCCCCACTTTTATTTTCTCTACGCTAGTCCAACGAGACGCAGCGGCATATAAGACCAACGGCGCATATCTCAGCGCAGAGGGGGCTGGAAACTCAACCCGTAGCTGTCGAATATCGCTGCGATCCGTCCATCCTCGAGCGCTGCATAGATCGCGTCATCCACTGCATAAGACAGCGGCCGAAAACGGAAGTTGACTCCGACACCCAAAGTCCAATTGCTGACAGCAAAGCCTGCCAAGGGGGGCTGGTGTACGTCCGTCGCCTCGGTCAGCCCGTATTCCAACTGCCCCAGCGGGCCCATGGCCGCCTTCGTCTCGCCGCCGTTCAGCGCGGTCATTGCGGCCTGCATGTCGGGATATCTCGCAATATTCGCCGCCAACTGCCCGCCTGCGAATGATGTCAGGTAGAAATCCGATATTGAATCGTTTTCAACCGCAACCGTATCGAACCGGAAATAGGCCGGTACGGGCTTTTCGTCCGGATACTCGGACTTGGCATAGGCGATGGCGATGGATTCGGTGGAATACTGGCCCGTGAATACCACCTGCTCGACCCGGCACTTGAACGCTGAATCGTAAGGCACCCGCATCATCACATTCGAGACACGCCCACCTATGACAGCTCCTTTCCAGACGTTGTTGCGCAGATCCGCTTCGAGGTTTTCGTCCGACGACACAAAATTGAATTGTGCCTTAACGCCGATTTCTTCGGCAATCAGGCGGGCAATGTCGACATCGACCCCCCGTGGCTTGCCCGCCTCCTCCCAGCTGTAGGGTGGGTAGTTTTCATAGACCGCAAACAGCATGAAACCACGCTCCACGATCTGATCAAGGTCCTGCCCCACCTCATCGCGGCCGACATTCTGCGGTTTGGGTTGCGGCACATAATCGGCACAAGGATCTGCAGCGCGGGCCTGCCCCGCAAAGGACAGGCCCGCAAGCGCCAGCGAAAGAGCGACTGTCAGGGCGCGCATGCTAGTTCGCCGCCGACAATCCGATTGTAAGCGTCTCTGCCGCAGTTTTGTAAGCAGCAGGCGTACCGTCGATCTGAGCCGCCGCACGCAGGGCAATGGAGTCTGCAACAGGCGCGCCGGAAAGCGTATCAATCCCCTCGCCGATCTCGGTCAGCCGGGCCTGTAATGCTTCCGCATCCGCGCCCTCTGCATTGTTTGCGTATTCTGCCATCTGGTCACGCAAGGCTTTCAGCTCGTCTGACACCGCATCCATTGCTTCACTGTCGGGGCGCGTTTCGATGTATGTTCGGATCGCCCAGGCGGCGTCCTGTCCCAGCTGCTCTTCGAAAGCAGGCATTTTGGTAATGCCGTTCTGCGTCATGCCCGAGCGGAACCGTTCCGCGTACCATTCATCGCCGTATTCCTCGGCTTCGAGGTACCGCAAATCAGGTGCAAGCCCCCCTGATACGCCCTCGATCCCGTGACAACGCGCACAGTTCTGGTTGTATCCCGAGGCACCGACCTCGACAGCTTCTTTCCAGACATCGACACCGGCCGTTTCAGCGCGGTAGGGATTGACGGTCAGCCATTCCTCGCCCGTTGACGGCAGGCTGCCCGTATCCACCGGCGAGATTCCAATGGGCGGACCGGCCGCGAACGCTGCCGTGACAGCGCCTGCCAGAATAACTGCCGACAGGGCCGTTTTTGCGAACACACGAATTTTCATATCACTCTCCCAAGTCAGGTTGTGTTTTTCCACCTGTCTAAGGATTGCCAAACGGTGGCGATATTAGACTTTGGTTGGGTACACCCTTCGGCAGGTATTCTACGAAGGTCTCATTAGACAGTTCCGGCGCGCGCGGTACGTTTGACAAAAGCGGGAGGCGGATATGATCTTGAGACTTGCGATTGCGGTAACCCTCGGCCTTGCGCAGATGGCGCAGGCCGACGTCGCTGTGACATTGGCCTATCTGCACGTCGAGCAGCCTTTGTCCCCTACCCTGTCCAACCTTGATCAACTCCCCGATGATCTTGGCCTTGCGGGCGTGCGGACAGGGATCGCGGACAATGCGACGACCGGCAGGTTCCTTGGCCAGACATACGCGCTGATCGACGGACACGTGGCGACAGGTGAAGACCCGCTGGCCGCTGCAAATGTCTTGCTGCAGGACACGAAGTTTCTGATCCTGAATGCCGCCCCCGAGATCATCCTCCAGATCGCCGATCTGCCAGAGGCGCGCGATGCGCTGTTGTTCAACATATCATCGGGCGATGTGGCGCTGCGTGATGACGCCTGCCGAGCCAACCTTCTGCATGCCCTCCCGTCCGTCGCCATGCGCACCGATGCACTGGCGCAGGTACTGGTGCAAAAACGCTGGACAGACCTTGCGATGATCGTCGGCGGTCATCCGCAGGATGAGGCCTATGCCGAGGCAATGCGCGCTTCGCTCACCAAATTCGGGCTAAAGCCGGGGCCAGAAAAGCAATGGCTTTTTGATGCGGACATGCGACGCAATGCGGGACAGGAGGTCCCGCTGTTCACGCAAGATCTGGGCGATTACGACGCGCTGATCGTCGCGGACGAATTGCATGATTTCGGGCGCTACGTTCTCTACAACACATGGGCTGCACGGCCTGTTGTCGGCTCCGAAGGGCTGACGGCAGTGACATGGGATCGCGTGATCGAGCAATGGGGCGCTGCACAGCTGCAAAGCCGCTTCGAGGAGGAAAGCCTGCGCCCGATGGCATCCGAGGATTACGCAGGCTGGGCCGCCGCGCGCACCGTGGGCGAAGCCGTGACACGCGCGAACACCGGCGATGTCGGCGCTGTGCGCGCCTTTATCCTGTCAGGTGATTTCGAGCTGGCGGGCTTCAAGGGCCGCCCGTTGACCTACCGCACCTGGAACGGTCAGCTGCGCCAGCCCATCGCCATCGTGCACACCCGCGCGCTGGTGGATCAGGCACCTCTCGAAGGCTTTCTGCACCGTGTCAACGAACTCGATACCCTCGGGCTGGATCAGCCCGAAAGCAAATGTGAGGCTTTTCAATGAACAAACCTCGTACAAAACTGCTGTCCCTGATTGTGCCTCTGGCGCTCGCCGCGCCTGTCACTGCCGGCGAAATCTGGGTCACCAACGAAAAGGACGACACCGTCAGTGTGATCGACACCGACACACTGGAAGTCATCCAGACCTATCCCACAGGCGAACGCCCGCGCGGCATTACCTTTTCAAAGGATTTCAGTCGCCTCTACATCTGCGCATCCGACAGTGATTCAGTCCAGGTGATGGACCCGAACACCGGCGAAATCCTGCGCGATCTGCCTTCCGGAGAAGACCCCGAACAATTCGTGCTGCATCCCGATGACATCCACCTCTATATCGCCAACGAAGACGACGCGATCACCACGGTCGTCAACACGCAGACCGGCGAGGTTGTGGCCCAGATCGACGTGGGCGTTGAACCCGAAGGCATGGCCGTATCGCCGGATGGCAAGATTGCCATCACCACGTCCGAAACCACGAACATGGCGCATTGGATCAATACCGAAAACAACGAGCTGTTTGCCAACACGCTGGTCGACAGCCGCCCGCGCCACGCCGAATTTGCCAAGCAGGGCACCGAAATGTGGGTCAGCTCTGAAATCGGCGGCACGCTCACGGTGTTTGATACAGCGACGCAAACCGAAAAGGGAAAGATCGAGTTCGAGGTGCAGGGTGTGCATCCCGACCGGGTGCAACCCGTCGGCTTCGAGTTTACGCCCGATTACGGCACCGTATTTGTCGCGCTCGGGCCATCCAATCACATCGCTGCGGTCAACGCCGAAACCTACGAGGTCGAAGAATACATCCTCGTCGGGCGCCGCGTCTGGCACATGGAGTTCAACGAGGACCATTCGCAGTTGTTCACCACCAACGGTGTTTCAGGTGACGTGACCGTCATCGACGTGGCATCGCGCAGGGCCGTCAAGACAATCAAAGTCGGACGCTTTCCATGGGGTGCCGCCTTTCGTCCATAACGACACGACAACCGGAGAATACACATGTTGAAAACACTGCTGAAACCCACGCTGATTGCCTGCCTTGCACTGTCCTCACCGGCATTTGGGGACGATCACGACAGTGGCTTTGGGGCTGCGGGCGTGCTGTCGGGCAAGAACAAGGAAGACCTGCCGCCCCTGACACTGTCCTCGGGCATGCCAATCTCGGAGGGTCCATGGGTGCTGAAATCCGGCACCTATTACGAGTTCGAGATCATCGGCGATGGCTCGCAGGAGCTGGCGTTGACGGGGCCGGAGTTCTTTCGGTCGATCTGGATCGACGAGATTGTCGTTGAGGGGCTTGAGATCAGACCCCTTGGCCTCGACAGTGTTGAATTTGACGAAGCGGGCGAAATGGAGATCGGGTTCTTGGCGATCAAGCCGGGACGCTATTATATGAAAATTCCCGGCACCACGGGTGAAACCCAGCGGATTGAAATCACCATCGAATGACAGGATTATCCATCAGCGGCCTGAGCTATCGCTACGGGTCAAAGGTCGCGTTGGACGACGTCTCGTTCGAGGTCTCGTCAGGACAGTTTTGCGCCCTGCTGGGCCCCAACGGTGCGGGAAAATCGACATTGTTCAATCTGCTGACGCGGTTGATCGTGTCAAGGCAGGGCCGCATCACGATTGCGGGTGAGACCCTGTCGGACCATCCACGCCGCGCGCTGTCGCATCTGGGCATCGTGTTCCAGCAGACAACGCTGGATCTGGATCTGACAGTGCGCCAGAACCTGCGCTATTTTGCGGCGTTGCAGGGTATGTCGGGCCGCAGGGCAGAGACCGCCATTGATGCGGCACTTGACCGTTTGGACATGCGCGCACGCGCCGGTGAAAAAGCGCGCACGCTGAACGGCGGTCACAAACGCCGGACCGAAATCGCCCGCGCCCTTCTGCACAGCCCTTCGGTGCTTTTGCTGGACGAACCAACCGTCGGCTTGGATGCTGCGGCACGCCATGCAATCACGGCCCATGTACACGACCTGGCGGCTGAGGGCACCTGTGTGCTCTGGGCGACCCATTTGGCCGATGAAGTGCGCCCCGACGACCGCCTTGTGATCCTGCACCGAGGGAAAATTCTGGCCGATGGCACCGCCGGCGACATCAGTGCAGAGATGCCTCTTTCCGACCGTTTTCTAAAGCTGACAGGGGCGGCTGCATGAATGCCTATATGACATCGCTTTACGCCATTTCGCTGCGCGAAGCGTTGCGTTTCGTGCACCAGCGCGAGCGTTTTGTCGCCGCACTCGTGCGGCCGCTGGTCTGGCTGCTGGTCTTTGCCGCAGGATTTCGCGCGGCGTTGGGCATCAGCATTATCGCGCCCTATCAGACCTACATCACCTACGAGACATATATCGTACCGGGTCTGTGCGGCATGATCTTGTTGTTCAATGGCATGCAATCTTCGCTCAGCCTTGTGTATGACCGCGAGATGGGCTCGATGAAGCTGTTGCTGACCAGTCCCTTGCCCCGCTGGTGGTTGCTGTTTTGCAAACTTGTTGGCTCCACCCTGATCTCGATCCTGCAGGCATACGCGTTTTTGGCCATCGCGGCGGCCTTTGGTGTGTCGGCCCCCGTGGTGGGCTACATCGCGGTGTTCCCTGCATTTTTGATCGTCGGCCTGATGCTTGGCGCGCTGGGGCTGGTTTTGTCGAGCTTCGTCAAACAGCTCGAGAATTTCGCAGGCGTGATGAACTTTGTCATCTTCCCGATGTTCTTTTTATCCTCCGCACTCTATCCGCTGTGGAAAATGGCCGAAAGCTCCGAACTTCTCTATAGAATCTGCGCGTTCAACCCGTTTACCCACGGGATCGAGCTGATCCGCTTCGCGCTTTATGGCCAGTTCAACGCAGAGGCGCTGTTGTGGACACTGCTGGCAGCCAGTGTTTTCGTCGCCGGCGCTGTTTGGGGATACGATCCGGCACGCGGCATGATCGGGCGTAAATAAGGGGCTGGCAGTCAGACGACCAGACGGGCCGGTGATCCGGCCAACCGGATCGTGCGGCTCGCCATCCTCTCGGCCTCATTCACGACGTGGGTCACAAAGATGCTGGCCACCTGATGCGCCTCGCGCAGCCCTATGAAAAGCGTAATCATTTCATCTGCCAGCGCAGGGTCCAGCGATACGAACGGCTCGTCCAGCAGCAAGAGCGTCGGCCTGACCGCAAACGCCCGTGCCAGAGACAAGCGGCGCTGCTGGCCAAGTGAAAGCTGCCCTGGATAATCGGCGCCGCGCTCGGCCAGCCCGACATCCGCCAGGGCATCTTCGGCGGTCTTGGCGTTAACACCGGTCGGGATCGTGATATTGTCGCGCGCATTGCGCCACGGCAGCAATGTCGGCTCCTGAAACACCATCGCGATTTTTCCGTGCACCCGCCTGTCGCCTTCGAACCCCGTCTCGATCCCCGCGATGATCCGCAACAGCGACGTCTTTCCAATCCCCGAAGGCCCGACCAGCGCCAGCGTTTCCGCAGGGTTCAGGGTGATCTTGATGCTGCCCAGGATTGCCGTGTCGTTCTTCGAGAATGACCGCAGATCAAGATCCACCACCGGGGCATGCGACGCCTGCATGTCAGGGCACCTGTTTGTAGAAAACGCCCTGCGGGAGGGCCGTGGCATCCCCCAGCAACTCGGTGCCGCCGAGGTCGGCCATCAATGCCAGCATGCGCGCCGCAGCCTGCTCGTCAACCGGAGCGGCTGGCGGGATTCCTGCGCGAAATCCATCCCTGAGGGCTTTGAACTCTGCGTCCGACTTTGCGTTCATCAGGGGCCGCAGACGATCCCATTCCGCATCATCCGACAGCAGGGTTTTCTTTGCAGCACGCGACGCAGTGGCGAGGCCTGTAACAAGGCCCTGCTTGGTGCGCAGCAACTCACCCTTCACGACATATCCCAGCAGCGGCGTTTGCGGATCGAGGCCCAGCGCGCTTGCGGCATCGTCTATGTCGATCAGTTTGCGCATGCCACCCGCCTGCATCTTGGCATTGAAATGCCAATAGTTGATCGCACCGTCCACACCGCCATCAAGTGCTGTCTTGAAGATCAGCGGGGGCGCACCGAAGACCTGTTCGGTTTCGGCCTTCAGATCCATGCCGTATTCCTGCGCCGCATAGGCTCGCAGCACCAGCCAGCTTTTATCCAGCGGACCGCCTGCGATACCGATTTTGCGACCCCGCAGATCGGCAAGCGTCTGCGCCGCGCTTTCTTCCTGTATCAGCAATGCACCGACTGCGCGCGAATAGGGGATGAACACGAAATCCTTGCCCGCCGCCCGCTGCCGCGCAACCCACAGCCAGTCGCTTACCATCGCGTCGGCCGCGCCCCCCTGAAACGCCACCATCGCCGCTGCCCCGCCCGCGACGCCCTGAACCTCGAGTGTGAAACCGTTGGCGGTATCGAAGCCGTGGTGACGGATTGTATCAAGCTCCCAGTTTACCGTTCCAACCTGTAGAACGGCGATGCGCAAGATCGGCAATTCAGCGCGTGTTGGCGTAGCCCCGAATGTAACAGCCATGGAAAAGAAGAGAAAAGTCATGAAGTTTCGCAAGGGGGCTCCTTTGGGTCTGGAAGGGTATCCGTTCGACTAACAGACTAGCCTCCTCGCACCCGCGTCAGCACTGCGACTTTGGTCTTGGGCGAGACGCTCCCGGACATACGACCATTGTTCAATAGCCGCTTTGCCTTTTTGTGCAGATAGTCGTGCCATGCCGGATTGCGCCGTTCACTGATAAGGTGTGGCCGGACCAAATAATTCTTGGGAGGAATACCGAATGAACAGATTTATTTTGGCGCTGACGGCTTCGATGATGACGGCAAGCCTGGCTGCCGCTGACGTCACAGAGGCCGATCTTGCGAATGATACGGCATCCACGGGTGACGTGTTGACAAACGGCATGGGGCGTCACCTGCAACGCCACTCTCCGCTGACAACCCTGAACAAGGACAACGTCAAGAACCTTGTGCCGGCCTGGGCGTTCTCGCTCGGCGGTGAAAAGCAGCGCGGTCAGGAAACGCAGCCCATCGTGCATGACGGCGTGATGTACATCACTGGCTCCTATTCTCGGATGTATGCAATCGACATCAAGACAGGCAAAGAGCTGTGGCAATATGACGCCCGCCTGCCCGAAGGTATCCTGCCGTGTTGCGACGTCGTGAACCGGGGTGCCGCCATCTTTGGCGACAAGGTTTACTTCGGCACGCTCGATGCGCGCATCGTTGCATTGAACAAAGACACCGGCGATGTGGTCTGGAACAAGCAGATCGCCGATTACAAGGCGGGGTACAGCTACACTGCCGCCCCGCTGATCCTGAACGGCATGATCATCACCGGCAACTCTGGCGGTGAGTTCGGCGTGGTCGGCCGTGTCCAAGCCCGTGATACCGAGACCGGCGAACTGATCTGGGATCGTCCGGTGATCGAGGGTCACATGGGGATGCTGAACGGCGAAGAAAGCACGATGACCGGCACGCTGAACGCGACATGGCCAGGCGATATGTGGAAAACCGGCGGCGGGGCTACATGGCTCGGTGGGTCGTATGATGCGGACACGGATACGCTGGTGTTCGGCGCGGGCAACCCTGCCCCCTGGAACAGCCACCTGCGCAACGCGGGCCAGCCGACGGACGGCAATTCGGGTGACAACCTCTATGCCGCGTCACGCATCGGTATCGACCCGGCCACGGGCGAGATCAAGTGGCACTTCCAGACGACGCCCCGCGAAGGCTGGGACTATGACGGGGTGAACGAGGTCGTCGCCTACGAAGACCGCGCAGGCAACAAACGCTGGGCTACCGCCGACCGCAACGGCTACTTCTATGTTCTCAACCGCGAGGACGGCGCATTTGTGAGTGCCGCACCTTTCGTCAAGGACATCACATGGGCCAGCGGCATCGATGATACCGGGCGTCCGATCTTCGTCGAAGAGAACCGCCCTGGCGACCCGGCTGCGTCGGCCGATGGCAACAAGGGTGAAGTCGTGTTCTCGTCGCCTTCCTTCCTCGGCGGCAAAAACTGGATGCCTATGGCACACTCGCCCGTGACCGGCCTGTTTTATGTGCCCTCCAACGAATGGGGCATGGACGTCTGGAACGAGCCGATCACCTACAAGAAAGGTGCGGCCTACCTTGGTTCGGGCTTCACGATCAAGCCGAACTACGAGGACCACATTGGTAGCTTGAAGGCGATGGACCCCGACACCGGCGAGATCAAGTGGGAGTACAAGAACGACGCGCCCCTTTGGGCCGGTGTGATGACCACCGCTGGCGGGTTGGTGTTCACAGGCACGCCTGAGGGTGAATTCATCGCCTTCGATGACGAAACCGGCGACAAGCTTTGGTCGTTCCAGACCGGTTCCGGCATCGTCGGCCAGCCCATCACCTGGGAACAGGACGGTGAACAGTTTGTGACCGTAATCTCCGGATGGGGTGGTGCGGTGCCACTCTGGGGCGGCGAAGTGGCCCAGAAGGTGAACTACCTGAACCAGGGCGGCCTGCTGTGGACCTTCCGTCTGCCTGCGCAGCTTGCTTCCAACAACTAAGAAATCTCCCTGTAACCTTGTGCGCCCCTCTCGTAGGGGCGCATTTTTTTGGCACGGGCGACTAGGACTTTTTGACAAGAGACTTTTGGATTGTTGTGCCCTAGCGTAGGGCCATGACACCTCATCAATCGCCAATATCAAAACATTTATTGCAAGACATCGCACCCTGGGTGCTCATCGTCGATGACCATCCTCTGTTTTGCGATGCGCTTGATCTGACCCTGCGGTCGGTGGCAGAGTTCGTGGAAGTTCGCACAGCGGATTGCCTTCAATCGGCACTCAAGACGCTCGACACCTTCAAAGCGCCGTACCTCATCCTGCTCGATTTGAACCTACCCGATGTCAGCGGCCTTGACGGATTGATGCAGCTGCGCCGGAAGTCCGAAGAGTCGAAAATCATCGTAGTCTCTTCGATGACCGATAACACAATCATCAACGCCGCAATCACATCCGGTGCAGCGGGTTTTGTGCCCAAACACAGCCGCCGGTCGGTGTTCAAGGATGCCATCGACCAGATCAGGGAAGGCAAGATTTTCACGCCGCCCGGTTTTGTCAAAGGCAGCGAGGGGTCTGCCAAGGATGACACGCTGCGAAGATTGTCGTCCCTGACCAACCAGCAAGCCCGTATCCTGAACCTCATCTGCGAGGGTAAGCTTAACAAGCAGATCGCATTCGACCTGACGATTGCGGAAACAACTGTAAAGGCGCATGTGACCGCGATCATGCGCAAACTCGGCGTTCAAAGCCGCACCCAGGCGGTGCTGGTTGCACATGAAGCGAATTTTTCCGAAGTCTTGCCAAACCGGGAATAGCACCCCTATCGTGACCGGAACGGGGTGATCAGAATGACCGAAAAGATCCAGAGCAACGGGCGGGACGTGCATGTATTATCTCAGGCCCAGGTCTCGGTAAAATGCGACGATCCGGTCGCGCATCTGCGCGAAAAGCTGGGGGACGCTCCCTTGGCCCTGCTCACGGTCTTTGTGACCCCGAATGTCGATTTTGCTGCTGTCTCAGAGAGGCTCAACGCAGTATTTCCCACAACTGATATTGTAGCCTGTACCACCGCCGGAGAAATCGGCGCGGGAGGCTATGAGGAGGGAACGATCCTCGGACTTGGCTACCCCGCCGCACATTTTGACAGCATTTCGATCCTCGTCGAAGACCTTGACGGTCGCGAGACCCAAAGCGCGGTTGACCGCATTGCGCAGGACCGGGTTGCCTTGCGCGATAGAAACCCCAAAAAACTGAATGGGTTTGCCTTTCTCGTGGTGGACGGCCTTTCCCTGCGCGAGGATACCCTGACGGCTGCGATCTCGCCTGCGCTGCGGGACATGCCGCTGTTTGGCGGATCGGCGGGAGACGGCACCAGATTCAAACAGACGTTCGTGTCATTTAATGGACGGGTGCGCCAAAACGCTGCCGTTCTGACGATGATCCAGACAGATCATAAAACGCAGGTCTTCAGCATTGATCACCTTGTCCCCACGGATATTCAGATGGTCGTCACCGACGCCGATCCCGACAGGCGCATCGTGAAATCCATCAACGCAGAGCCGGCCGCGCGCGAATATGCGCGATTGGTCGGTACGAACCCTGACCAGCTCGACCAGTTCACTTTCGCCTCCCATCCGGTCGTCGTGCGTATCGGCGGTGCCCATCATGTCCGCGCGATCCAGCAGGTCACGCCAAAAGGCGAGTTGGTGTTCTTCTCTGCCATAGACGAAGGCATGGTGCTGACTGTGGCAGAGCCGCGGGACATGGCCGAACATCTGGACGAGAAGCTGACCGAGCTGTCCAGAATGGGCACGCTGACGGACATCGTAGGATGTGACTGCATTCTGCGCCGCATTGAAGCCGAGCAAAAACAGAGCACCCGCCAGGTGTCGGACGTACTGACCCGTCACAAGGTCATCGGCTTTTCAACCTATGGCGAACAAATCGGGCCGCTTCACGTCAACCACACCATGTCCGGTCTGGCGATCTATGCCGAAACCCCTGGCGGGGAGGCCTGACACCCATGTCATTGATCAACCCACTCGACAGCATCGAGCGCCAGAATGAAAAGCTGCTGCTGATTTCCAAAGTTCTCATGCGCCGCGTGGAGCAAAAAAACGAACAGTCCGGTCTTGCCTATGCCCAGTTTGAACGGGCCGCCCTGCTTGAGATGCAGGTCAAGGAACGGACCATTGATCTGGAGCGCACACTCGATCTGTTGCAGGAATCCAATTCACAGCTTGAAGAGGCCAACCGCGAGACCGAAACCGCCCGCACCAATCTGGGTGAGGCTATTGAGACGATCAACGAAGGTTTTGCGCTGTTTGATTCCAACGACCTACTCGTCCTGTTCAACAGCCGTTTTTGCCGCGATATGAAAGACGTGGAGATGCGATTGGTCGAAGGATTGGCATTCAATGAGTATGTCGATCTGGTTTCGCGAAGCAGTTCCCTCGCGCTGCCGCCTGACGTGACACCCGCCAAATGGGCCAGTCGGCGCACCAAACGGCACCGCGACAACCATGTGGTGTTCAACGTCAGTCTGAAACACGACCGCTGGCTTCAGGTCAGCGAGCACCGCACGGCCCGTCGCGGCACCGTGATCCTGCAAACGGATGTCACCGAGATCATCCGGCTGGAGCGCAAGGAACAGGATCGGATGCGGGACCGTCAGGCGCAGATCCTTCAGGCGACCCTTGACCATCTCAATCAGGGCGTCTGCATTTTCGATCATGCCAAGAACCTTGTGGGCTGGAACAAAAAGATGGACCAGCTACTGGAACTGCCCCCTCAGGAGGCAGCGTTGGGGCGGAATTTCATCATTCTGCTGGAACAGCTCGAGAAGCAGCTGATCTTCTCCGACCGGTTCGACGTCGATATGTTGATCCGCTGGGCCAATCATAACGAAGGACGGTCTCCAATTGTGTTTGAGGTCACGCGCAACGGTCGCCAGACTTTTAGCGTTTTTGGTCAGGAGATGCCGGACCGGGGCTTTGTGATGAGTTTCACCGACGTCACCGCCGAGCGGGCTGCGGCGAAATCTCTGGCCGAGATGAACGAAATGCTGGAAAAACGGGTGCAGGACCGCACGAACGAATTGGGGATCGCATTGTCGGAAGCAGAACGCGCCAATGCGTCGAAATCACGCTTTGTCGCCGCCGCAAGCCATGACCTGTTACAACCGCTGTCTGCCGCAAAACTTTTCGTAGCGTCCGTGACGGACCGGTTGACGCAACCAGATCTTCTTAATGTGATCGGTAAGGCGGAATCCGCATTGATCAGCGTTGAAAAGATCATCGAGGCGCTGTTGGACATCTCCAAGCTCGATGCAACCCGCCCGACGTTCGACATCCAGCCGGTGCGGCTGGACGCCATCCTTGGCCCTCTCAGCGACGAGTTGACGCCCGTAGCACGGGACAAGGGGCTGGATCTCACCATCGTGAGCTGCGGCCTGACCGTGCGCAGTGATCCCGGCTATTTGCGGCGCATCGCACAGAACCTCATTTCCAACGCGATCCGGTACACGCAGAGTGGCAAGGTTCTTGTGGGCGTGCGGCGCAGCGGGGCCACGGCCCGTATGGAGATCTGGGATACGGGCTTTGGCATTGCAGAGGCTGATCAGAAACTGATCTTTCAGGAGTTCAAGCGTCTGGATATGGCGAACTCTGCGGCCGGTCTGGGTCTGGGTCTGGCCATTGTCGAACGGGCATGCAAGTCCCTGAACCACCCGCTGCATCTCTGCTCAATTCCGGACAAGGGTAGCTGTTTTAAGGTAGAGCTGAAGATCCTCTGCAGTGACAAAGCCCAAAAAACGACCGTAAGACCAATGAGCGACAGCACCAAGTTACCGAAGCTCGGTCAGATTATATTGCTTGTGGAGAATGACGGGGATCTTGCCAACGCAATATCCCTCATGATCGAAGGCTGGGGCGCCCATGTCATTCACGCGCTCAACGGTGAGGAGGCAATTGCCATCCTCAGGGACATCGATCTTGTCCCCGATGTACTATTGCTCGATTGCCAGTTGGGCGATGGCATGTCGGGGCCCGAGCTGCACCAACGGATCATTCAGCAATACGGGCCAATCCCGACGCGTATGATCTCTGCCGACCGCAGTAGCGCGCTTGCGCAACAGTGTGCCTCGATGGGGTTGAACCTGATGCCCAAACCCATCGACCGTCTCAGGCTGTTCGACTTTCTCCGCAGTGTCTCGTGAGGTTACGGGCTTTTGCGGTAAACCAGTTCGGCGGTGTCATCCGTTGAAAACCCTTGCGCCAGTTCCTGCATGCGTGAATGCAACGGCGATTTGATGCAGGTCGGGTCCGTGGCCGCCGGATCGCCCGCAATCGCCATCGCCTGACACCTGCACCCCCCAAAGTCCAGCTTGCGCCGATCGCAGGATTTACACGGCACCTGCATCCAGTCCTCGCCGCGATAGGCGTTGAAGGCGGCGCCGTGATACCAGATGTCCGACAGGGGCTTGTCCGCTACGTTATCGAAGACGAGGTTGGGGATCGTCTGCGCCGCGTGACAGGGCAACACCAGCCCGTCAGGCGTGACGTTAAGGCCCGAGAGCCCCCATCCGCCCATACACCGCTTGGGATAGTCGCCGTGGTAATCCGCCGGCACATAGTCGATGACCAGCTGACCTTTGAGCCGCTTGCGCGCGTCAGCTACGACGCGGCTGGCCTCGTCTGCCTGCGCGCGTGTCGGCATCATCGCGCTGCGGTTCAGCATCGCCCAGCCGTGGAATTGCACAATCGCAACTTCGATCCGCCGCGCTTTCATTTCAACGGCCATCTCGATCGCCTCCGGCAACTGGTGCAGGTTCTGGCGATGCACCACAGCGTTGAGCGTCAGCGGAAAACCTGCCTCGACGATCCACGCCGCTGCCTGCATCTTGCGCTTGAACCCGCCTTTGTACCCGCCGATCCGGTCGGCCATATCTGCGTCCGTGCCTTGCAAGGACAGCTGCACATGATCAAGCCCTGCTGCGTCCAGTTCGGCCAGCCGCCGCTGCGTGAGGCCGATGGCCGAGGTGATGAGGTTGGTATAGAGCCCTGCATCCCGCGCGCCCGCCACCAGATCAACCAGATCCCGCCGCGAGGCAGGCTCGCCCCCCGACAGATGCAGTTGCAACACGCCAAGGCCTGCGGCCTGACGAAAGACGTCGACCCAGAGTTCCGTCGAGATCTCCTTCTCCCGCGCCGCCATTTCGACGGGATTGGAGCAATAGGGGCACGACAGTGGACAGCGATAGGTCAGCTCCGCCAGCATGGCGATGGGTGCGGGCGCGGTCATGGTTTAATCTCCAGTATCCGGCGGTCCATCAGGCCCACCACATACCCGGACACATCCTCCGAGATTTGCGCAACAGGTGCGGCATAAAGCGCTGCGAGCGTCTCGATAATCTGGGACATGGTTTTCTCACCGTCGATCTGCTGCAAAATGGCAAGTCCGATGGCATCAAGGTCGATGACCCGCTCGGGTGCCAGCAAGACAGTTTTGCCGCGTACCGTATCATCATGCATCCGCACGCCGCGCGGTATCCGTGGTACTGCCTGACCGTCGAGCGCCGTCATGATGCGGGGGCCAAAACGTATGAACCGGGCACCCAGGCCCCCGGCGGAATACGCGCAGGCGTGACATAGGCCGCATGTAACGCATCGAGCTGCGCCCAAAGCACATCGGTCTTGAATTCAAGCGCAGCCGCCGCCGCGTCCTGTTTCTCGGCAGTATCGGCGTGCTCCAGAACCCATCCCAACCCGAAGGCCACATCCTTGGGCGCCTGTGTCAGCCGGTTGCGGAAATAGGACAGGCTCGTGTCGTCGGCAAAGGCGTAATTCGCCATCAGTCCTTCGATCCGCGCGGCGTGAATTTTTGGCGCAAACAGCTCGGTCAGCGACGCGGCGACCGCTTCAAGCAGCGGCTTGTCTCGCACAAAACGCACGTAGGCATCTACCGCGAAGCGCGTGGTTGGCAAGACACCGCGCGCACTGGCGACATAGTCGCGGTCTAGCCCAACAGCATCTGCAAGATGCAACCAGCGGGCAATGCCGCCCTCGACCTCGTCAGTGCCGTCGTGGTCCTCAATGCGTGACCGCCACGCGCGGCGCAGCGCGGGATCATCGACACGGCTCATGAAAGCGGCATCTTTCATCGGGATGCTGGCCTGATAATAAAACCTGTTGATCACCCATGCGCGGACCTGATCGGGCGTGCAGTCGCCGCCATGCAGCAAGTCGTGAAACGGATGCTTGTCGTGATACCGCTCGGCCCCGATCTGGCGCAGGCGGGCTTCGAATTCGGCGGGCGTGGCCGTCATATCTCCAGCTCCATCCCGTCTTGCGCAATGATCCATCCTGCGGCTTCCACAGCTTTGCGCTCTTCCGACATTGGCCGGAACACTGGATTGGTATTGTTCATATGGACAAAAACTTTCTTCGCAATCTTGATATCTTCGAAGGCAGCGATGGAACCGTCGGGGCCGGACATGGACATATGCCCCATCCGCCGCCCGGTTTTCTGGCTCAGTCCTGCGCGCACCATCTCGTCGTCCTGCCAAAGTGTCCCGTCAAAGAAAACCGCATCCGCCCCGTCCAGCCGCGCCGCAAGCGTATCGCGCATCGCCGCACAGCCGGGGATGTAGAATGCGTTTTTGCCCCCTGCCCGCAAATGTACCCCGACCGTCTGCTCACCTTCCAGGTCGGTTTGGACTTCCGCACCTTCCAGGTAGAGCGGCACCTTGCCCGGCACCGGAAACAGCTGCGCCGTCAGACCCGGTGCAATTTCGACCTCGCAGCCCAGCTCAATCGAAATGCGTTTGACGAAGTCCGGATGGAGGGCATTAAAAATCGGATTTTCGGCGAGCACGCGATGAATTTCAGGCGTGGCGAAAAGCGTGAAAGCCTGTTGCTCGCGCAGGGTCAACAACCCTGCAATGTGGTCGATATCGCCATTGGTGAGCAGGACAGACCGCAAGGGGGATTTGCGCAGGTCACTCGGATGCAGCGGCGGGGCTTTATGCATCTGGTACCGAATATCGGGCGACGCGTTCAAAACCGCCCACTCGGTGCCATTGGCGCTGAGGGCGAGCGAAGACTGGGTTTGCGCTGGTATCGTTCCGGAACGCGCCAGATTGCAATTCTCGCACCCGCAGTTCCACTGTGGCAAACCACCACCGGCAGCCGACCCAAGAACATGCGCGCGAAACGTCAATGCAACTCTCCGCGCGCAGAAATATCAGAACAGATCGCCGTCGTCTTGCTCGCGATCACCGTCCGGGCCGTACATGTTGATCTCCATCCCGCATTCAATTTCGCGGATAATCGGTTTTGACCATGCCATTGTGTTTCCTCCACAGGTTACGTTTTCTCAGCTTCAAGTATTCGTCGCGACCTCGCGATTGTCTATGAGACTAAGGTATCAAACCTCGGAGATGAACCAGATTTTCAAATGACGGCGGATCTTACCCACCAGAGCCTCCCATTGTCGGCGCATTCCCGCCCGCGATGCTTTTGGAAGATACCTCCGACCATCGTCTCATGCCTGAGAGCGGCAAATTTCTGGACAGCTTGAAGGTGCCGTGACACGCTTGCGTTATGCGATTATGCCTCCCCTTCATCTTCACACTTCTCGGCGCCACAAATGCCATGGCGACAGACGATTGCGCCGCCGACGCGATGATCGTCGTTGACGGTTCGGGTTCCATGGCCGAGATGGGCTTCAACGACATTGACGAGCCGCGCATTTTTGAGGCGCGCCGGGCGATGGCCGATGCACTGCCGCAAATTGCGCAGAACCGTCGCCTTGGCCTTGTCGTCTACGGTCCCAACGGCGCGGATGAGTGTTCGGGCGTCGACATGCGGTTCGCGCCCGAAGCCAATGCCGCCTCGCTGATCATTTCAGCCATCAACGCACTTGAACCCGGTGGCAGCACCGCGTTGACGCAGGCCGTCAAATTGGCGGCGCAAACGCTGGATTACAAAACGCAACCCGCGACCGTAGTGTTGGTCACAGACGGCAAGGAGACCTGTGGCGGCATGCCCTGTATGCTGGCCGCCGAATTGGCAACAGACGGGTTTAACACCACCGTCCATGTGATCGGTTTTAAAGTGCGCGGTACGTTCTTTTCATGGGACCGGCAGACCGACAACGACTACAATACGTCGGAAAGTACATCCCGGTGCCTCGCCGACCGGACGGGCGGGACTTATACCAGTGCCGAAACTTTGGACCAGCTGATCGCTGCATTGCGCGAGACGTTGGGATGCCAGTTCTTGTTCTAACGAGCCAGGCAATCACTGCTAACAGCAAAAACAGGCGCTTGGTATTGTCCATTAGCTGGCGTCCGGTAATTCTTAGGCTCCCTCAATACCGGTGCATTCAATTTGAATAACAAGAAGTCGCGCATCCCTCGCAAATACATCGTCTGCGTCTTTGGTTGCAGACCCTTGATCTGCATGTCTTCGAGAAATCGCTGGCGCAGAGCCGGTACATATTGGTCTGACATTGAAACTTCCTGTCGTCAGATTAAAAAGCTCCCAATCGTCCAACAGGTTCGTCAGTTCACAAAATCACAACGCACAAATCAATGCGCTACGCCTGCCACAAGCGCCAATACCGCCAAAGCGGTTTCGTCCTTATCCGCTTTGTTGTCCTTCAAATCTGGTGCGGCGAACGACTGGTTCAGTGATCTACGTGCATTCAATGGTTGCGCTACGCCTTACCCATCTCAGCCAGACACCCCCTCCCCTTGCTTCAACCGGCTTTCCAGCCCGTCCAAATCATCCACCACTGTATCGAGTCGATCTATACCGCCACCATCGATTTCCTCAATTTGCATCTCAACCTGGTCGGCAAAGCTCATTTCCATCTGCCGTTGCTCCTCTTCGACAACGGCTTGAACAGCCTTCGAACTTTTCTTGGCTGGCGGCACTGATTTACCTGAACCGACCTCGTTTGGACCATCCAGACGCTCATCATGCACCTGGGGCTCCGCACTCGTTCCAGCTTGGCTCGGACTCCGCTCTGTTCCGCCGAAATCTGAACCATCCGCCTTGCCGCCACCTCCGCCCATCACCGGAAACGGCAACTCGCCCCGCTGCGCGCCATGGATCGCCGCAAACAGCCGATCATCAAAATACTGGATCCGTTTCGCCCGTACTGGCATCTGCGCATCCACGACCATGATAATTTCATCAAGCGGTAATCGGCGCGCTTCATCCTCAGGCAGTAGAGAAGTTTCTTCCGTCCGCGTGGACTGACTGCGTCCTTCGAACGGATTCTTGCCAATGGACCGTGACCGTGTGATGACAGTCTTTGTTGTCTTGCCCACGGCCTTGCTGAGCTCCTCGATGGTCTTTTCATCTGAGGGGGTGAGGT
>JBATTJ010000025.1:0-6670 GCA_049670485.1 Sulfitobacter sp. | reverse complement strand
ATGCTTACCTCCGCCAATATACGTAGAATACACGCTATAGACGAATATTGTTTGAATTAGGCCCTTGATAAGGCGGCAAGCAGCTTTTCAAATGTACAGTTTGATGCAAGGTTTCAATAAATGGCATCACCCGTCGAAGCTTATGCCTCAATGTGCGCTTGGTGGCGGCGGTATTTCGTTGCGTGACGAATGCCTACGACATGAGTCCGTCAGGCTGCCGCGGAACGGCCGTTCTTTGAGGCGACGTAAATTCCAGAAAGGTCCGGAAACGTTATATTGGAATGTGGGATGTCGTCAAAAGGACCGAATACCGGTGTGCGTGCAAGAACCGCATCACGTTGTTCGCGAACATTAGCAGTCAAAAGCTGGATGGGCTTTTTCAGTCCCGGGTAGCTGCGTGGTTCCATCGTCAGATCATAGCCAAGATACCGACGATAAAACGCGGCATGCTCGGTCCGCACCGGCGCAAGGGCCAAGTCAATATTGTAAAACATAGTGGCGAGAAAGGGGATGCGTAGTACCAAGAAATGCAATGGTACTTGCTGTTTGCGCGCTGCAGGATCGATTACAAAGCGGGTCGTATCAAGAACTGTCTGTCCGCGCTTGAGTTCATCAAGAATCTCTGGAAACACCTCCAGGGTCGGAGATGTCAACGAGAGCTTGGACACCAGATGCAAACGCACAGCTGCCAAAATTTTCCCATCCACCTCGACTGCGACGTGGACACAATTCGCGGTTTCATCGAAAGGGTCAGCCATAATGCCGTGCTTGTTTTCGGGGATCGACCGTTCGGCACGATAGCATTTATAGCGCAAACGATGCACCTCATCGAGGTCTTTGGTGCCGGTCAGAACTTTGTAACGCGAACTTTTAAGCGCGTTGATAACTTGCTCGTTCATGATCGTTACTTTCGCCTTTACGCTATTACGACTTTGCCTGACCTACGAGTAGGTCGCTGTAGCCACGATAAACAGCTTCCTGGCGGATGATTTCGAAACCGGCACTGTTAACGGCTGACGCGATCTCTGCCGCAGTGTGTGTCCAGTAGGTGCCATTCTTTTGTGCCTTGAGGATGGCTTTGTTCTGTTTGGCGATTTCTCGACCTTGCCAAAAAATCTTAAGCGCCTTGCCCAGCCCGTGTTTTTTTCTCAGATGTGAGAACAGGTAACTGCGCCAATCCGCTACATTCATGTAGCGACCAAGATCGACAAGGTAGAGCATGCCTTTAGGGCGGAGCAGCCGGCGCATGTCGGCGAGCCGCTGCTCTTGCGAGGGCATTGCGTAAAGTGAGTGTACGCTGATTACAAGGTCAGCCCTTCCCGGGTCAGCAAGATTGTCGAGGGGGAGGTTTACATAATTAATATTCGCGTGGCGTGCCAATTTGGACTGCGCGAAGCCGATCATTCCCGCATCGGGTTCTACTAGCCGTATTTCGCTGTCGGGGCACGCACGAGCCGCAATCTCGGTGTAGTTTCCAGTACCACCGCCAATGTCATAGATTAATTGCGGCGTTTCTATTGTTGCAAGGAAAGCCTCAAAATCGTGCAATAGGGTTTGGTACTCAGGATTGTGCTCGGAGAGTAAATCATAGGCTTTCGCATAGGCACTCCAATCAGCATGAACTGACCGGTCATCTGCGTCAGATTTATTGAAGTTCACGGGAACTGATTTCTCTGCATATTCGCGGGACGGCATAGGAATATACTCCAAGATCCAATTTTTGATAATTTGCCGTAGCACATGTTTGATATCAAATACTTGACGTCATAAAACTGACATCGCAAGGCAATTTTCCAAATTTTGGGTATTCCGTAAAAAGTGCATCAATTCGACCACAGGTTGAGCGGCTGTTGATGAACCAGGTTAATAGAGGAAAGGGCAAGACAACTGATTTAATCAGCTTCGGCGTCATTGCAAAATGACTTGCAAGTAACAGCATTGCCTCAAACTACAATGTTGCTTTGGGGTTCCTACACTTTTTTGGGCCAATCTTGTGAGGTATTCCAGTCTATTCAACAAAGTTGGCACACCGCTAAGGAGAATGTGACGCTAAGCGCGCAAAGATATCGAATTTCAGTAGGAAACTTCATTAATTCGTCACGATATAGCCCCAATGTCAGCCGATGAGTGAGGTGAACGTAAAACCTCACCAACTTGGAGCCATTGTGAAAGTATTTGCCGTTTATGAAAATCCGCTGGTGCTGGTAGCATGCCCTAACAACCCCGCCGTATTCGTAGCAGATTACGAGGACCTCAACGCGCTGGATCTAGTGGCACATTTTCTTGGCATTGCAATGCATGACAACGTCAACGCAGCCCCCTCTTCACTAACGGCGAATAAAGGTATTTCAGGCACAAATGATGTTTAAAAATGTTTTGTGTGATATGAACTTTTCCCGGTTTTGTAGACGACGACTTAAGCTTTCATCGCGTTCCCCTCGTATTGAATAGTAGTTAGATATCCTATGGTCGAGTGACGACGTGTCGGATTGTAGAAGCGCTCGATGTAATCGAACACATCCGCACGGGCTTGATCACGGGTCCGTTAGACTTTGCGCTCCGCACGTTCGATTATGAGTAATGAGAAGAAGTTTTCCACCGCAGCTTTGTCCCAGACATTGCCCGACCGGCTTATCGAGCAGGTGACACCATTGTTCACAATCAGCCTCTGGAACGGTTCACTGGTGTATTGGCTGCCTTGCTTCGAATGATGCAGCAGTTCTCTTGGTCGCCCCCGCAGTCAGATCGCCATCATGAGTGCATCCGCCACCATCTGGCTGTCATGGCATCCTATATCGACCAGCTGACAACACGCCCTGAGAATAAGCCGATGATGACCGCGATATATAGCCAACCTTTCGCGGTCCAGATGTAGCTGTCGGCGTCTTGGTATTGCTCTGAGGGCGTGTATGCGCGTAAGGTATTCGATACCATGCAGACTATAATTAAAGCCTTCTGCGAGGGCATCATGCCAAATACGCAGCGCACCACAAATTCGGTCAGATCGTACGAAGCTTCCGCGAAACACAGCGCCAAGCTTCTCATCTTTACGAACCCGCGCACTTTATGGCCGCGTCAGTCATGCGTGGAACCCGCTCTGTTACACACCGAGCACCTCGCACATCTAAGTCCCGTGATGCCTGTGCTACGCTTGCGCGGGGCCCTACAACAAGCCTCGGTCCCAGGGCCGTCCCCAAATGGACCAGTACCTGACACGGAGCTTCGATCTACCCAAGCAGATTACGCAACTAAAAATTGTACATACAAGGGCGTGATTCTAACCTCGCCTTCGTAAATGCACGGGGGAGTTGCCCGCGATCATCGGTACTCCTGTAACCACATAGCCGCGTTCGCGGCCACCAACAGACGGTAGAATCGGGGGTTGCTTTATCTTTCATGAGAGGAAAAGCCCAAACGCCAAAAATTCGAAACATCAAGATTAAGACCACAATAGGGCAACGCGGTCTCTAAAAATAAGCGAAACAAACTGTTTCCACAAAAATACAGTAGAGTCAGGCGGTGAAAGGTTGACCGGGTACAAAGGTTAATAGCTTGTTATGGTTCAGGGGCAACTTAGCCAGTACACAAATGCTCCTGCCAGGGGGGACAATGGCAGATAATGTGCGAATTGTGATCGCGGACGGACATGAGATCATTCGCGAGGCCATTGCGATGCGGTTGCGTGAAGAGTGCGGTGCTGAAATCGTTGGAGAAGCTTCTGACGGCTACACATGCCTGAAAGAATGCCGTCAGGAAAAGCCTGATATCCTGATGACGGATTTATCGATCACCCGACCCAATGGTGCCGAAACACTTGCACGTGCCCGCAAAGCAAACCCGGACATGAAAATCATTATCCTTTCGTCTGACGCAAGCGTGGCTAACGCCTTCTTTTGCCTGTCGCAAGGGGCCATCGGTTTCATGCCAAAGCAAGCAAAAGGTATGGATTTTGTGAACGCTGTACGTGCTGCGTCTAATGGATATGCATACCTCCCTATCGAGTTCCTGAATGAATTCGTTAGCGCGCGACGCAATATGACCCGCACTGGGAATATATTCGGATTGTCTCCTAGAGAGGTTGAGATCTTGGAAGCCTGCACAAGCGGGCAATCGACCAAGGAAGTTGCACAAGCACTTTCGATTTCTGTGCGAACAGTCGAGACTCACCGGAACAACATCTATCGGAAAACTTCCTGCAACAGTCATCAAGAGCTAACAAAAATAATGTCGTCGATGGCCAACGATTAATCGTATGGCCTGTGTGGTCTGCAACCCTGCAGCCATTTGACCCCTACTGAGCCTTATTGACCTTACAAATTGCTAACATAACACCTTATTTTAAGCGAATTTAAGGGGCAAAATTAGATCAACATTTTTGCCACACAGGCGCTTCCACGACTTTTCGACGACCACAATATATGGTACGCAGGGTTTACGTAGTGCGATCTTACGGAACTCAGTTAAGCTCGGGATTTCAATTTTTTCGATTTAGCAGAAGATCGCCGCATAATAGATGCGGGAGGCCACGATGGGTAATCGTGTCGATGGCAAATCGGGCGAAGTAATCTTCTTCCCAAACAAGCGAGATGCGTCCATTGATGAGGCCGCAGATTTTCAGCCGGCTGATTTTTTGGAGGACGTTCAATTCGGCAGCCCCCCAGCACGGTCTGGACGCGCGCCGACGCAGTCTGATCAGTCGGATCTTGTGACCAATGGGATGGTTGCTGCGCGAAGCTTTCGCGTCATGGCGCATGATCCCATTAAATCCATGCGATTGGCTGATGCGGTTGATGGTCAAAATTCTCTCACCCGTTCACCTGAGCAGCAGGTTTTGATGGATGATCTTCTCGGGGATATATCCGCCGGTGAAATTGACGGGTTTGGTGCTGGATACCGTCCCCCTCTGCTCTCACTTGCGCGCAGTGCGCAGCCGGACGAAGTTTCTGGCGGACATGGCGGGCCGATGATCGAAGCAGGATACAGCAGTGCTGCTTTTGATGACAATGGCCAGACTGTAGTCCTCATCTCGAACGATCTTGGCTTTAGAGAGGGATTGTTCGCATCTATTGCTGGAAACGCACAAGCCATTGTTAACGAAGCGACTAACCGCGGCATCGTTGTCGACGCCGAAAGTTTCGAACGTGTTTTTACTTTGCTGGTCGACGGAAAAGACCGCAAACCGTTTGAAGACAGTGGTGAGGCGCTTGTTCACTACGAAGGCCGTGTGCTTAATGCGGACGGCAGACGTTCGTTGCCTAATTCCTGATCTACGTAGATCACTAGGTAGGCCCGACCAAAACACGTAGTACGGCAAGTGGCCTTTGTGGCTTTTTCTGGGCAACACTTAACCCAAGCAAATGGAATCGACAGCGTTGCGCTGCGTGACCTGCATGGGGAATAAGAAACATGAACATCCGCAAAGCTAATGGCTTTAATCTCGCGTTTCGCGCGGTCCTTGCGGCATCACTCTTTTTCATCGCCGGGTGCAAAGAAGTACTCTACTCCAACTTGTCGGAAATCCACGCGAACGAAATGGTGGCCGTACTCGAGGCTTCCGGGATCGGTACAAGCCGCGCGCGCGACAAGGACGGGATTTACGAGATATCCGTAGACGGCACGCAAATCGCGGCTGCAGTGACCATCCTGAAGGCTGAAGGCATGCCGCGCCATACCTTCGAGGACCTTGGCACAATCTTCTCTGCAGACGGCATTGTAGGCACGCCTTTTGAGGAAAAAGCGCGCTTTATTTACGCCATGAATGAAGAGCTAAGTCGGACCATCGATTCCATTGATGGTGTTCAGGAGGCACGCGTTCATATTGTTCTGCCTAGGGAGGAGCGGTTTGCCGAACGCCAACGTCCTGCAAGTGCCTCGGTGGCAGTTAAGGTCGAGCACGGCTTTGACACGGATGAATTCAAAACAAAGGTCCGTACCCTTATCAGCCACGCGGTGGACCGTCTCGACTATGAACGCGTCGCTGTTGTAATTTTCGAGGGTACCGGCCCGGTTGTGATGCCCGCGGTTGTGCCGACTGGCGGCGCTAATGCACAGCAGTTGCCCGGCTACACTGCTTTCCCCGCCACCGGCATACCACTTGGATTGATCGGGATTGTGGTTCCGTTGATGTTGCTTTTTGTACTGCTGATGCTGGGCCGCGTGATTGTTCGTCGGCTTGGTTTGACATGGCGGGCACAGGCATGACGCCAGCTACCGTCCCCACTTTGACTGCGGATCGCGCTGCACGTTTGATTCCTGACCTTGCAAGGATTGCAGGCGCCAACACAGAGCTGTGGTCACCTGATCTGCGTGATCAGGTCCTGCGGAAGGGGATTGAGGAAAACCCACGTCTGGTTGCACGTGTTCATGCAGAGGCGCTTGATACATTGCAGATTGACCCTGTCTCCACCCTTCCCGACTTTGCAGATGCAGACCTGTTGTTCGGCATCCTCGATACCAAGATCAATATTGTTTTGGATCGCGCAGGACGGGCGTGGCATGCAAATGATATTTGTCGTGCACTGTTATCCAAGGGACTCCACGCCTCGGCTGGGCATTTTGGCATGGAAGAATTACGCGCAATTCTTGCGGTACGTGATCACGCGCCGCGTGATCTGGCCCCCCTCCCCTTTGATGATCTAGAAGAAATGTCAGCCATCTGCCGGTCTGATGG